>URCF01000023.1 GCA_900546365.1 uncultured Porphyromonadaceae bacterium | reverse complement strand
CGATGGCTGCGAGGTCGCCGTCGCCCTGGTATGTGAATACCAGTTTGTCGGGGTTGAGGCGGTGTGCGGCGGTGGCCACAGCGGGAGCGCGTCCGTGTGCGGCCTCAATCCAGTCGATGTCGATATAGTTGTAGGCAAATACGGCGCATCCCACCGGTGCGACGCCGATGGCGATATGCTCGGCTCCCATCTCTTCAAGCACTTCTGCCACAAGTTTGTGCACCACACCGTGTGAGCAACCGGGACAGTAGTGCATATGGTTGGTGTTGAGTAGCTTGGGTTTGGTATAGACGCGGTTGGCGTCGCAAATTATATCTTCGCGGTTCATGTGAGTCAAGAGTTAGGATTAGCTTCGGGAAACAGTTTGAGCATCTGGTCGAGTACCTCCTGGGGGTTGGGCACGTTGCCGCCCATTCGTCCGTAGTGGTGGATGGGCACACGGCTTTCGGCGGCGAGGCGCACATCTTCCACCATCTGTCCGGCGTTGAGCTCCACCACAAGCATGCCTTTGACGCGTCGGCTGAGGTCGGCAATCGCTTTTTCGGGGAACGGCCAGAGTGTGATGGGGCGTATGAGTCCCACCTTGATGCCTTGTGCGCGTGCTTCCTCGATTGCCTTGAGGCAGATACGGGCCACAGAGCCGAAGGCTACAAACAGATATTCGGCATCGTCGGTGAAATGCTCTTCATAGCGCACTTCGGCGTCGCGGATGGCGGCATAGGTGCGCTGGAAACGCTCGTTGTTGAGCTCCATCTTGTCATCGTCGAGCTCGAGAGTGGTGAGCACGTTGGGCTTGCGGGTGGCGGGGCATCCGGTGACGGCCCAGGGGCATTGCTCGGCAATCTCGCGGTCGGTGCGGCGCGGACGGGCCGGCGGGAGCACTACTTTCTCCATCATCTGGCCCACGATGCCGTCGGCGAGAATCATGGCGGGGGTGCGGTATTTGAAAGCGAGGTCAAAGCCGAGACCCACGAAGTCGGCCATCTCCTGCACGGTGGCGGGCGCGAGCACAATCAGGTGGTAATCGCCGTGGCCGCCGCCTTTGGTGGCCTGGAAATAGTCGCTCTGCGAGGGGTGGATGGTGCCGAGTCCCGGTCCGCCGCGCATCACGTTGACAATGAGTGCCGGGAGTTCGCCGGCGGCGATATAGCTTATACCTTCCTGCATGAGGCTTACGCCCGGGCTGCTGGAAGAGGTCATGACAGCTTTGCCTGTGGAAGCACCGCCATATACCATGTTGATGGATGCCACTTCGCTTTCAGCCTGAAGCACCACCATGCCGGTTGTTTCCCACGGCATCAGGGCTTCAAGTGTTTCGAGCACTTCGCTCTGTGGAGTGATGGGGTAGCCGAAGTAGCCGTCGCAGCCGTAGCGTATGGCAGCGTGTGCTATGGCTTCGTTGCCCTTCATCAATTTTATCTCCTCGTTCATATCTTTGGAATTGAATGGATTTTATTGTGGGATTATTTTTCCACCACGCGATATACTTCAATGCATCCGTCGGGGCAAACAGTGGCGCAGGCGGCGCAGCCGATACATTTGTCGGCGTTTTTGGCATAAGCGTAGTGGTAGCCGCGATTATTAACCTCCTTGGGCTGGAGGGAGAGGACATCCACCGGACACGCCACAACACACAGGTCGCAACCTTTGCAGCGCTCTTCATTGATGGTGACAGCTCCGAATATCTTTGGCATAATATTGAACTATGATGGTTAGATAAGTAATGTCAGTTGATAAGTAACATCAGTTAATGTACATCACAAAAATAATCAAAGTTTTGTGAAAAAGTGTGTTTTAACACTAACTTAACCATTGGCACACTTGGGGACGAAATGTGCCATTTGTGGTACATTTCAGCGCAAAAGGCTGATTTTTACTCTCTTCCCCTTGAGCTTGTGGGGTGCGCACATCTGCACGATGTCGTTGGCCAAGGATTTGTCCACAGCCACAAGAGCGTTGTGGTCGCGCAGGGTGATGCTGCCGATTGCTGCTGCGGTGAGTGGAGTGTGGGCGAGGAGGAAGCCCACGATGTCGCCTTTGGATATCTTTTCTTTTTTTCCGGCGTTGATGTGGAGTGTGGCGGTG
>URCF01000022.1 GCA_900546365.1 uncultured Porphyromonadaceae bacterium | reverse complement strand
CTTTTTCATAAAGTAATATATTTAATTATTATTGTTTAGTTATTTTTTCTGTATGTACGACTATATGACAAAAACGGCGCGATTTGGTTTAATCGCTGCCGTCTTGTTTAACCTTATTTTTGAGTAATGTAAAAATCTGTTACTGTGCCACTTGTAGTAGTATTTCGTCCACAAATGCCTTTCGGTGAGTGGGTTCGGAGCTCTCTACATGGTCGCAGTTGCGCCATGTCACACGGTTGATTCCGACGGGGTTCAGCACCTGAGGGATGAATACGCTGTTGAAGAATGTGTCCAGCTCCGCGCTATCCTCCTGCGAGGTGGTGATGATGGTGCACGGCCCGATGCTGAGCATCGGCAGCAATGCTCCCTCAGGGGCGGTGTCGTAGATTATACCTTTGGTGAACACTTTGTCCACAAACCCTTTGATCATGGCCGGCATCATCCCCCACCATATCGGGAATATGAGAATCAGCTTGCCGGTGTTGCGCAGCATTTTCTGATAGCGGTCGGTGAGGTCATCGCACGGCTTTCCGTGAAAAGATTTCTCCATATCGGCCATTGTCAGCACGGGGTTGAACTGGTCGGCATAGAGGTCAATCACATTGTAGTCGCGGCCGTTGGCTGTGAGTTCGGTTGTGATGGCTTCAAGTATATGGTGATTGAAGCTGTCGGGGTTGGGATTGGCGTAAACAATGGTAATCATAGAGCCTGATGGTTGTGTTGGTTCATTTTCTAACCAAAACAATCATCAGGCACTTATGGTTCTGAAAAAGCTGTTATTTTTATTTCAATTTACGGAGTGCGTCAACAAGTTCATCGATGCTTATCCCGAGCATCCGCATCTCGCTTGCTATGCCAGGAAGTGTTTCTTCAAAAAATTGCTCCTTGCGTGCTGCGCTCACACGCTGCCGGGCATCCGGCGCCAGGAAGTAGCCAAGGCCGCGACGCGGGGCTATGATGTCGTGCTTCTGCAGGTATTCCAAAGCTTTGAGCACCGTGTGGGTGTTGACGCTCAGTGCCACCGCCAGCTCGCGCACCGACGGGATGCGCTCGTCGGGCACCCATTGACCGGTGGCTATGCAGGTGAAGCACCAGTTGGCAATCTGTAGATATATTGGTGTGTCGGTTCTGAAATTCATAATTGACGGTATGATATTTTGCGGCATGTGAGCCATATCATCACGGCACTGACAGCTGCCGATGTGAGGCTTGACAGGATGATGAGATTGTTGAAACCGGAGCCTAGCATTTCTCCAAGATGGTAGGCTGCGGATGCGTCTTCGGGATCGATATGCGGACCGGTTAAGGCCATAACCACTCCGTAGATGCCGCCTATAAGTCCTAACGCCACATTCACGCCTATGGTCCATAGCACAGCCTTGACTATACGGTTTTTCTCACTTGCCATCAGGGTGTACAGGCACACTGAGATGGGCATGGCGAATGACAGTATGCTGAGTCCGTAGCTCTTGGTGATCATGCTGCTTTGCAGGTTGAGTATCTCCTGGAAAGTTTCAGCCACAGGGTGGATGAAGTTTCCGGTCAGGAGCACGATGTAGTATGGGATGTTGAGCACCAGCGGTATCACAACCAGGCTGTAGAGTATGTAGAATGTGCATTTCTCGGCGATGGTGGCTGGAAGTGTGGTTTCTACCACAGGGTTGCTTTTGCGGGCAAACACAAGCGGTCCGAAATAAAGCATCAGGTTTGTGACGGTGCCGAAAAGACCCATTGACAATATGCCTAATACGGTGGCATTGAGGGCATATACCACGCCGCCGGTAAAGGCTGATACTATTGCGTAGATTATGAGCTGCCATTTGATGGTGGGCTCGTAGAGCGATGAGATGGCCCATGCGCGGCGCCAGGAAAATTTATTGCTCACCTCAGGGGTGGCTGTATCACAGTTCATTGTTGTCATGGCCGGGAGTGTTGAGAATTTGGTTGATTATGTCGCCTTGCGGAGAGAGCAGGGCATTGTAAAGCAGTTGATAGTTGATGCCGGTGGGGTTGCCTTTGTCCGACGCGCGCTCTATGTAGCGGAATAGCCCCTGCTCCTGCTCGCAGTAGAGCGACTCCTCAGGGGGCATCATATTGGAGCGGAATGCCAGTCGCTCTGTGATCTGCCACACAGGAAGCGAGGTGATGAGCTTTCCGCGGTGTATCACTGTGAGGGTGTCAAACAGCGACTCGAGGTCGCTCACGGTGTGGGTGGAGATCAGCACTGTCTTCTCGGGGCCTACGAAGCGGGCAAGGAGACGGCGCAATGCTTGCTTGGCTGTGATGTCAAGTCCGTTGGCAGGCTCGTCAAGGAGCAGTATGTTGGTGTTCAGGGCTATCACGTAGGCTATCTGTGCTTTCCTGCGGTTGCCGAACGAAAGGCTGGCAAGCGGTTCCTCGCCTGTCATGCCAAACTCCTGCAGGCACTCTTTAAGCACATCAATGGAGAATGTGGGGTAGAACTGCGCATGGCTGCGGGTGTATTCCATTATGTTCTTGCACGGCAGCAGCATGTTGTCGGTGTAGATGAACAGCTGGGCCATCGTGGAGGGGAGGCGGAGGCTCGGTGCTTCGCCGTTCACAAGGCAGCTCCCTTGTGTGGGCTTGCGGAGTCCGGCAAGGATATGGAGGAAGGTGGTTTTTCCGGCACCGTTTTCGCCAAGCAGCAGATGTATGCCGCTTTCGATGGTGCAGTTCACATCGCTCAGGGCTGTGAACCCGTTGTGGTAGCGATAGGTGAGGTCTTTTACTTGTATCATGATTGTGTTATTCTGTTAGCGGTGACACTTCAAATCCTGCTTTCTGCAGCAGATTGATCACTCCTTTTTCGCCGGGCAGGTGTCCTGCACCCACTGCTATGAGCATGGAGGTGGTGGGCAGTGCGCCGATGAGGAAATCCACCCATGCCGAGTTGCGGTCATTGATGAGTTTGTCGGCTTCTTCGGGCGACATTCCCATGGCTGGATCGGTCATGAGGTCCTTGAGTGCGGCAAGGTTGCCCGACATGTATGCGGCGGCCATTTCGCGGGCTTTCCCTGCCGCCACACCGTCAAGACGCACCTGCTCCATCAGGTCGGCAGCCTGCTCTGTGAGCGGTGCCCCGTAGAGCAGTGCCAGTTGCTGGGCCACTGTCTCGAGGCCGTGGATGCTTTTCCCGGCCTTGGCTCCGAGTTGCTGAATCACTCCGTCGAGTTGGGCATTGGGGTTGAAGCCCGGAATTGCGGCCATGCTCTGAAGAACGGCGAGCTGGGCACTGATCACTGCCGGACGGAAATAGATGAGCTGTGCGGCGGGCACCTCTGCTCCCACATATTTGCTCAATGTGGTGGCCACTGAGTCAAGCTGTGCGGGCTGCAGAAGCAGATTGAGGGTGCTGTCGGCCGGTGCGGCCATGAATTTCTGGAGCTCTATCATTCCTTGCGGCGAGGTCATCTCGCTCATCACCACTTCACCCCACACCTGGTCCACCGATTGGATGGCGGCATCCAGCCCGGCGATTGAGTCCTGCATCCCGGCGGGAGCGATATGGTGTGTGCCCACCAGAAACGACGGTTTGGTGACACCGTTGCCTGATATTTTCCAAAGCAGTTGGGCCTGTGCGCTTATCCCGAGGCAAGCGACGGCCAGAAGCGACATAACGATTTTCTTCATCATTTGAGATAGTTTTAGTATAGGAGATGTATTGTTTTAGTGTTGTACTTTACTACAACACTGCAAATGTATGGCATCTTTTTAATTTCTGCAAATTTTTTGCGAAAAAAATTACATTCCCGGAGAATCAGCCCAATAAATCATATAAATCATTAATCATCAAGCCCGATAAATCGCACGATTTATCGGGCTTGATGATTGGAATCCGGACGGGCTTCAGCCGCCGAAGTTGTCGTAGTGGATATTCTCGGGATCCACGCCCAGTGAGTCGAGCATCTTGTTGACTGCGGCGCTCATCGGACCGGGGCCACACATATAATACTCTATATCTTCGGGATTCTCGTGGTTTTTGAGATAGGTGTCGTAGATCACCTGGTGCACAAATCCCGGAGTGTATTTCACGCCCGCTGCATCGGCGGCAGGGTCGGGACGGTCGAGTGCCAGGTGGAAATGGAAGTTGGGGAATTCTTTCTCCAGCTGGAGGAAATCCTGCAGGTAAAACACTTCGTTGAGGGCACGGGCTCCGTAGAAGTAGTGCATCTCTCTGTCGCGGCAGTTGAGGGTTTTGGTCATGTGCATGATCTGTGCGCGGAGCGGAGCCATACCGGCACCACCGCCTATCCACATCATCTCTTTCTTGGAGTCGAATATGGGGTGGAAGTCGCCGTAAGGACCGCTCATGAGCACCTTGTCGCCGGGCTTGAGAGTGAAGATGTAGCTGGATGCAATACCGGGCATCACTTCCTGAAATCCCACTTGGGGCTTCGGCTTGAACGGGGGAGTGGCTATGCGCACGGTGAGCATTATGCGGTCGCCTTCAGCAGGGTAGTTGGCCATAGAATAGGCGCGCACTGTGGGCTCTTCGTTTTTGCACTTGAGGGTGAACAGACCGAATTTTTCCCATGCCGGCAGATACTCGTCGCCGATGAGCGATTTGTCGATATCCTTGTCGTAGTCCATGGTGTAGGCCGGAATCTTGATCTGGGCATAGGAGCCGGGGATGAAGTCCATGTGCTCGCCCGGGGGGAGTGCCACGATAAACTCTTTGATAAAGGTGGCCACATTGCGGTTGGAAATCACGGTGCACTCCCACTCCTTGATGTCGAGCACCGAGGCGGGTACGCCGATTTTCATATCTTCCTTCACTTTCACCTGGCAGGCCAGACGCCAGTCGTCCTTCATCTCCTTGCGGGTGAAATGCACCATTTCGGTGGGGAGGATGTTGCCGCCGCCTTCAAACACCTGCACCTTGCACTGTCCGCAGCTGCCTTTGCCGCCGCAAGCCGACGGAAGAAACACATTGCAGTCGGCCATTGTGCCGAGCAGAGGCTTGCCCGAGTCGGCTTCCACCACAGTGTCGTTGTTGACGGTGATTTTCACCTTACCGGTATGCACAAGATAATGTTTGGCAATAAGCAGCACTGCCACAAGCAGCAGGGTGATGAGCAGAAACACGCCCACGCCTGCCAGCAGGGTGAGGGTGGATGCTGAAGTGCTTAGAAATATCATATTCTGTGTCATTGTTTGCTATGCTTATAGTTTGATACCCAGGAAGCTCATGAACGCTATGCCCATCAGCGCGGTGAGGATGAATGTGATGCCGGTGCCGCGCAGGGGCTTGGGGATGTTGGAGTAGGTGGCAAGCCGTTCGCGGATGGCGGCGATAGCCACGATGGCTATCAGCCAGCCTATGCCCCATCCGGCTCCTGCGCAAGTGGCGGTCCACACGCTGCCAAATCCGCGCTGCTGCATGAAGAGCGACCCGCCGAGAATGGCGCAGTTCACCGCTATCAGCGGCAGGAAGATGCCGAGCGAGGCGTAGAGGGAAGGGGAATATTTCTCCACTGTCATCTCCACGAGCTGTGTCATGGAGGCTATCACGGCTATGAACATTATCAGCGACAGGAAGCTCAGGTCCACATCGGCATACTCAGGTCCGAGCCAGGTGAGCGCACCGGCGCGGAGCACGTAGGTTTCAAGCAGATAGTTGATGGGGAGGGTGATGGTGAGCATGAAGGTCACAGCCACGCCGAGTCCAAGTGCTGTTTTCACATTTTTCGATACTGCCAGGAATGAGCACATGCCCAGGAAGTAGGCAAATATCATGTTGTCAACAAATATTGACCGTATGAATAAGTTGAGATTTTCCATTTATTCTGATTCCTTGGGTGTGTGATTATTGATTTTCCTGCAGGTCTTTGTTGCGCGAACGGTGAACCCATATTATGCACCCCACCACAATCAGAGCCATCGGCGGGAGAATCATGAGGCCGTTGTTCACATAGCCGTGGTCGTAGCACCACTGCGGTATCACCTGAAAGCCGAGCAGTGTGCCGCTGCCGAGCAGCTCGCGGAAGAATCCCACGATGATGAGGATGATGGCATACCCTATGCCGTTGCCCACACCGTCAAGGAATGATGGCCACGGCTTGTTGGCCATGGCGAAAGCCTCCAGACGGCCCATAAGTATGCAGTTGGTGATTATCAGGCCGATGAACACCGACAGCTGCTTGCTCACATCGTAGGTGTAGGCTTTGAGCAGCTGGTCCACTATCACCACCAGGCCTGCCACCACCACCAGCTGCACGATGATGCGGATGTTGGTGGGGATGGTGTTGCGCAGCAGCGATATTATCACATTGCTGAATGCGAGCACAGCTATAACTGAGATGCCCATCACTATCGCGGGCTCGAGTTTGGCGGTGACGGCGAGCACGGAGCAGATGCCGAGAATCTGCACAATCACCGGATTGTTCTTTGAAAACGGATTGAGCAGTACGCTCTTGTTGCTTATCTTTTCTGCCATGGCTTATTTGGTGCTGAGGTTGTGGAGAAATGTTTTGTACGGGGTGATGCAGTTGGCAAACATGGCTCCTACACCTTTGGAGGTGATGGTGCCACCCGATATGCCGTCCACATAGTCCTCACCTCCGGCCGGTTTCTGCCCTTTTTTCACCACTTCCACGGGCTGGAAAGTGCCGTTGGGGGTGACGCTCTTGCCGTCAAACTGGCTGGAGAAAGCCGGTTTCTCGATTTCTGCTCCCAGACCGGGAGTCTCGCCCTGATGGGCGAAGTAGGCGCCGTAGATGGTGGAGCCGTCGGCATCAAATGCCACATATCCCCATATCGGGCCCCAGAGTCCGGCACCGTACATCGGCAGGATATATTTCACCGCGCCGTCCGACAGTGTACATTCATACACCGGCAGCTGACGCTCGCTGTCGGGGAGTTTGGCCTGCGAGGCCACATCCACGGCAAAGGCGTCGCCTTGCAGCTCCAGACCTTCGGAATTGACTATGAATGAGCGGGTCACATATTTTTCGTAGTCCGACACTATCTGATCCTTCTCTGGCGCGATGTGCACGGAGGCCAGAATCTGGCGCATCTTGTCGGCGTTGATGTTGGTCTGCTGCTTGTCGCGCAGCGACAGTGATGTCAGGGCCAAAGCCGACCCTACTATGAGCACCAGCACTATTATATATATGGTGGTGTAGATGTTGGATTGCTTGTTCATTGCAGTGTTGCTTTGGAATGGTTATTCAACTCTGGCTTTAAGACGGCGCATGCGGCGGTTGACATTGGCCTGCACCACGCAATAGTCAATCAGCGGCGCGAGGGCGTTGCCAAGCAGCACTGCCAGCATGGCTCCTTCGGGATAGCCGTTGTTGTACACGCGGATGAGCACTGCCATCACGCCCACCAATGCTCCATAGATATATTTGCCTGTGCCTGTGCGGGCGGCGGTGACAGGGTCGGTGGCCATGAACACGGCGGCGAAGGCAAACCCTCCGAAGCAGAGCTGGTCCCACGGAGTGAGATACGAGGCCGGGTAGGTGGGGGTGGCGCAAAGGTTGGCTATCCATCCCATCAGCAGTCCGCCGAGCACCACCGACACAATAATGCGCCAGTTGGCTATGCCAGTGAACAGGAGGATGGCGGCGCCGATGCACACGCACAATGTGGAGGTTTCGCCAAATGAGCCGGGGATGAGTCCCAGAAATGCCTGCCAGGTGGTGATGGCATTGCCGGCGAGGTCGGTGAGATGGAGCTGTCCGGCTGTCTGGGTGGCTATCTGTCCGAGCGGAGTGGCTCCGGAGAAGCCATCGGGCACTTGCGCTCCGAGACCGAAAATCTTGGAGGTGGCCACAAACACATGGTCGCCGCTCATCTGGGCCGGATAGGCAAAGAAGAGGAACGCACGGGTCACCAGTGCCACATTGAATATATTGTAGCCTGTGCCGCCGAACACCTCCTTGACAAATATCACGGAGAAGGCGGTGGCCACAGCTATCATCCACAGCGGGGTTTCAATGGGGCATATCATCGGGATGAGGATGCCTGTCACAAGAAATCCTTCCTGAATCTCCTCATGACGCATCTGGGCTATGATGAATTCTATGCCGAGACCCACAACGTAGGTCACTACCACACTTGGCAGGATGGCAAGAAATCCGTAGGCCATTATTGACCAGAACGGGAACTCGGTGGCTCCACCGGCCACGAGGTTCTGGTAGCCGGTGTTGTACATTCCGAAGAAGAAGCACGGCATCAGCGCCAGCACCACCAGTATCATCACTCGCTTGGAGTCGAGGCTGTCGTGGATATGTACGCCCGACTGCGATGTGGACTCCGGAGTGTAGAGAAACGTCTCAAACCCTTCAAACACCGACTGAAGCGACTGAAGCTTGCCGCCGGGCATGAAATGCGGTTTTATACGGTTCAGATATTTTCTTAACATAATGGATTGGAGTGTTGTAAAGTTATTCAAGCTCTTTGCGGAGGTACTCGAGCCCTTCGCGCACTATTTTTTGAAGTTCAAGTTTCGAGGGATCCACATATTCGCACAATGCGAAGTCGGCCGGTGTCACCTCATAGATGCCAAGCTGTTCCATCTTGTCGATGTCGCGTGCTATTATTGCTTTGATCAGATATTCAGGCAGGATATCCATCGGGAGCACCTTGTCATACACCTCCGACATTATCATGGCGCGGCGGCCTCCGAGCAGTCGTGCATCGGGGGCAAACCGTTTTCCTTTGAACAGCGAGGAGATAAACGAACGGTTGACGCTCATCTTGTCGGGACTCAGCGAAGCCCATCCCATGAACTCGTCCACATCATCGCCTTCGGGTATGACAGTCACCTGTGTGTAGGGGTAGTGCAGATAGCCGTCGGTGCCGGCGTTCACTCCGGTGAGCACATTGCCGGCAATAACACGGTGGTGGTGGCCGTCATTTTTCACATCCCCCTCGAGCAGCAGCTCAAGCGATGCGCCTGCAGAGGTGGTCACATAGCGGGGCGATTCCACTTCCGAGCCGCAGATGGCCACGGTGCACTGCCAGTTAAGCTTGCCGCTGAGCAGCAGCTCGCCTATGCGGGCCAAAGTGATGGCATCAAGCAGCCACACTTTGTCGCCTTTGCTCACCGGAGCGAGGTTGGCAGCCTGGATGCTCGGCAGCGATGCCGGAAACGGCCCGGTCACTTCCACATGTTCCACTCCGCCGGGCACTGCAACGGTGCTCCCCGGGCAGGTGCTGAAATACAGCTTGCCGGGAGTGAGCTTCAGCAGCGCGTCGGCTCCGGCCTGAAGCTCCTTCTCTTTGCCTGCGAGCAGGATGTTGAAGTCGGGCGCGAGCGGGGCGTTGTCAAATGCTGTCACAAAAATATTGGCCGGCACTGAATCGGCTTCCGGCACAATGGCGTAGGGGAGCTGGCGCATCATAGCCCACAGACCGCTGCGCTGCAGCAAGAGCACGAGCTCCTCGGCGTTGTCCTTTCGGTCGGCCGGAATGGTGTACTCGGTGTGGCTGTCGTTGCCGGAGGCATCCACCACCACCCTTACTATCCGGCGGCGTTCGGCACGCTCCACTTTGGACACTTTGCCACTGACGGGCGATGTGAGGCAGATGTCGGGTGAGTTCTTGTGGCACAGCAGGGGTGCGCCCGCAGCCACTTCGTCGCCCTCCTTGACCATTAATTTCGGCACGAACCCGGGGAAATCCATCGGTTCAATGGCCACTTTCGTCGCGGCACACGCTATGATGGCTTTGTCGGTGACTTCGCCCTGTAGCTTGAGATCAAGACCGCGCTTGATGTGAATGGTTGTTGACATTTATCGATAAAATGCTAATAAAGATTGCGATAATGGTGTGAATAGATTGACTGCAAAGTTACCTATAATATTTCAATTTTTTAAATATTGTGCTGAAAAATCCGTAAACTCTCCGGCGAATCACCACACATTAATATATAGGTATATGAGATAAAATTGATAAGATATATGTTAAATAACATGTTGTTTAATCAAAAAATAGTGCGGAGTGATGTAAAATACTTAAATTTGTAACCAAAATTTTGTGGGATTAAAACAATTCAATAATTTTGCAATAATCTTTGGACGCAATCCGGGGTTTCCCTTCCGATGCCATGAAGAATCAAGCTGAGCCTTAAACCAAAATATGAATCAATATAAAAACTAAAATCAAAATAACCAATTACAAAATTTTTAATTCACATCTTTAAATTATGGAAGCTCAAAAGCCCACTCAGTCCGCAGCTAAGGCTGCGGCCAAGAAACAAAGCAGCAATGTCGGCGGTATCAAAAACGCCTTCTTGGTAATCATCGCTTGCTTTATTGTTGCAGTTTGCCTCTTCATGTTCTGGTTCGGTCACGAATCTCACTTTGAGGAAGGTCATCCCATCGACCTCTGGGGTACAATCTACAAAGGCGGTTTCATCGTGCCTGTTCTTCAGACCCTGTTCCTCACTGTTATCGTTCTCTCCGTTGAGCGTTTCATTGCCATGCGCACAGCCAAAGGTAAAGGCAACATCACCAAATTCGTTGCCGGTGTGAAGGCTTGCCTCGCCAAGAACGACCTCGCCGGTGCACAGGCTCTCTGCTCCAAGCAGAAAGGTTCTGTAGCCGCTGTTGTTAGCGCCGCTCTCATCCGCTACGAGGAAATGGACAAAAACACTGTTCTCTCCAAAGAGCAGAAAATCGCTACTCTTCAGAAGGAAGTTGAAGAAGCCACCGCTCTTGAAATGCCCGCCCTTCAGCAGAATCTCCCCATCGTTGCTACCATGACCACCCTCGGTACTCTCGTCGGTCTTCTCGGTACTGTAATGGGTATGATCAAATCATTCCAGGCTCTTGCTCAGTCCGGTGCTCCTGACTCCACCGAACTCTCCACCGGTATCTCTGAGGCTCTTATCAACACCGCCTTCGGTATCGCAACCGGTGCTTTCGCTGTAATCTCCTACAACTTCTACACCAACAAGATCGATAACCTCACCTACGCTATCGACGAAATCGGTTTCTCGATTGTACAGACATTCGCAGCTACTCACTAATCCCTGTTACAACATTAATTTAACCTATAATTTTTTGAAGTAATATGGGAAAAGTAAAAATTAAAAGAAAGAGTACCCTCATCGACATGACCGCGATGAGTGACGTGACTGTTCTTTTGCTTACTTTCTTCATGTTGACCTCAACCTTCCTTCAGAAAGAACCCGTGACTGTGCTCACACCGTCGTCTGTGTCGGAAATCAAAGTTTCCACAGCCAACGTGGCACAGGTACTCGTCAGCCCCGAAGGCAAGGTGTTCCTCTCCATTGCCGGTGAAGCCGATCCCAATGTGGCCGGTGGCGAATGGGGTAGCGAACAAATCCGCAAGGAAATTCTTCGCAAAGCCGTGTCGAAGTACAATGAGCTTCACCCCGGTAAGAAAGTAACCCTCACAGAGAAGGATGTGGAAGTGTTCTCGAAACTCGGTACCTTCGGTGTACCCTTCCAGGCTCTCCCCACATTCTTGAGAATGTCACAGACCGAGCAGGACAAAGTTATCAGCGATATGACCCGCAACGATGTCGGAATTCCTATCAATGACAACAAAGACCTCTCCAAGCTCAACGAGTTTCAAATCTGGATGCGCGCCATCTATGATAGCGGAAACGAAAATCTTACCTCAGCCATGAAGAAAGGCGAGGGCATAGCTGTCAAAGCTGACAAGGACACCCCTTACAGCACCGTACAGCATGTGCTCGACAATCTTCAGACTCTTAAGATGAACCGCTTCAGCCTGATGACCGCACTTAAAACAGAGAATGACTAATTATGGCACAGATAGAACAATCAGATAAGGGCAAAAAGAAGAAAGGCGCCCAGAAAAAGATGTCGATCCACGTGGACTTCACTCCTATGGTGGATATGAACATGCTTCTGATTACATTCTTCATGCTTTGTACCACAATGATCAAGAGTCAGACTCTGCAAATCACCCTCCCTACCAATGAGAAGGTGGACCAGACTGAAATGAACAAGGCAAAAGAATCAGAAGCCATCACCCTCATCGTTACTACCGAACGTGATGCCGAAGGCAACATCAAGAAGGACGATGAAGGCAAACCCAAGAACATTGTATATTTCTACGCCGGCAAACCTCAGATTGTAGGCGATGCTGCCTCCGGCTCCATCGAAGACTCCAATATGGAGGAAGCCCAGTTCCTTGGCAACGAGGAAGGCGCCGCGCGCGGAATCCGCAAAATTCTCCACAGCCGCAACAAACAGGTGCTTGAGAAAATTGACAAGCTCAAAGCTCAGTGGCGTGCCAAAGAATTCTCCCCCAACAAGGACCTCAACGATTCTATCTATCAGGCCCGCGCCAAGGAGGTTCGTAACGACTCCACTCTCACCCGTCCTGTTGTGGTGATCAAAGCCACTCCCGAGGCTTCTTGGGAAAGCTTGATCGGAGCTCTTGACGAAATGCAGATCAATCAGATTTCACGTTATCAGATCGATAACATGAACCACATGGATACTCTGATGATACAGGCTTACAAGCGCAAATATAATCGCTAATTGATGTTAGATATATATTAATCATTAAAAACCTGAAGAAAATGGCAAAAGATGTAGATCTTTCATCAAAAGAATGGCGCGATATAGTATTCGAGGGTAAAAACCAGGAATACGGCGCATACGAAATGCGTGCCAAGTCGGTGTCCCGTCACAATCGTGCGATGATTGTTATCGTTGTTGTGATCATTGCCGTGTTTGCCCTGGCATTTCTTGTGAACACTGTGATTAAGTCAGTTGATGCTCGTCCTACCGACGAAGCCGAACAGGCTCTCGTTGAAATGGCCACCGAGGAGGTTGAAGAAGAAACCCCCGAGGAAGAACCCCAGCGCGTTGAGGAACAGCAGCCCGAAGTGGTGAAAGAAGAACTCCTCAACACTGTGAAACTTACCGAAATCGCTATCGTTGACGATAACGAGGTTAAGGAGGAAATCAAGAGCCAGGATGAACTTCGCGAAACTGAAACCGCTGTAGGTAAACAGAACGAAGACCGCGGTGTTGATGATATCATCAACGCTCAGGAACACAAAGATGTCGTTGTGGTTGAGGAAAAGACCGCACCCGTGGACGATAACAAAGTGTTTGAATCTGTTGAACAGAATCCCCAGTTCCCCGGTGGCGATGCCGCTCTGCTCAAATATGTGAGCGAACACATCCGCTATCCGAGCGTTGCCCAGGAAAACAATATCCAGGGTCGCGTAGTGGTACAGTTCGTTGTAACCAAAACCGGTAGCATCGGTCAGGTGAAAGTGGTTCGCTCCAAGGACCCCGACCTTGACAAAGAAGCTGTGCGCGTGGTGAAGACTCTTCCCAAATTCGTGCCCGGTAAGATGAACGGCCACGCTGTGAATGTGTGGTACACACTCCCCATCACATTCCGTCTGCAGGGTGTGTAATAGTTGATCCTACAATATCTTCATACCGTTAGGGGACGCATCAGCGTCCCCTAATTTTTTGTGCAGGCCGGGCTTGGACTGATGGATTCGATTCTGTGAGTCCTATGAATCATATAAGTCCTATGAGTCCTATAAGTCCTATAAGATTTATAGGATTTATAGGATTTATAGGATTTATCATGCCCGCACCCACATAACGCAGCAAAGGTGCGCCATTGGCGCACCTTTGCAATATAAATAGGAGTGTTATGGTCTATATTATTCCGATACTACTTCAAACGGAATATCTACAGTCACATCCTTGTGGAGCTTGATGGTGGCAGTGTATTTGCCAACTTCCTTCACGGGCTCTACGGTGATGATCTTGCGGTCGATGTTGTGACCAAGTTTTTCAAGGGCTTCGGCAATCTGGATGCTGTTGACAGAACCAAAGATTGTGCCTGTAGCGCTTGTCTTGGCACCGATGGTGAGCTCTACGCCCTGAAGAGCAGCGGCAGCAGCTTCAGCATCAGCTTTGATTTTAGCGAGCTTGTGGGCACGCTGGCGCTGGTTTTCAGCGAGCACTTTGAGTGCGGATTCGGTGGCGATCACGGCTTTGCCGAAGGGGATGAGATAGTTGCGGCCATAGCCCGACTTAACTTCAACCACGTCGTCTTTGTAGCCGAGGTTGGCTATATCTTCTTTAAGAATGATTTTCATAATTTCTTGGAGTTAAGAGTGTGGGTGAATTTATTTCATCAAGTCGGTAACGTAGGGCAGAAGAGCCAGATGACGGGCGCGCTTCACTGCCTGGGCCACGCGACGCTGGAATTTCAGCGAGGTGCCGGTGATGCGGCGGGGGAGGATCTTACCTTGTTCGTTGAGGAACTTTTTGAGGAATTCGGGATCCTTGTAGTCAATATACTTGATGCCGCTTCTCTTGAAACGACAATATTTTTTCTTTTTTACATCTACCGACAGGGGGGTGAGATAACGGATTTCAGACTGAGATGTTGCCATGGGTTAGTTCTCCTTTACTTCTACTTCAACTTCTTCTTTAGCTGTGGCTTTGGCGCCTTTGAGGCTGCGACGCTTGGCGGCGTATTCTGCGGCGTACTTGTCCAGACGGAATGTAAGGAAGCGGAGCACGCGCTCATCGCGGCGGAAAGCGGTTTCGAGCTTTTTGACAATGGTGGGTTCGCCATCGAACTCTACCAAGGTGTAGAAGCCTGTGGTTTTTTTCTGGATGGGGTAGGCGAGTTTGCGCAGGCCCCAGTTTTCTTCGTTCACAATAGTTGCGCCGTTGTCGGTGAGCGTCTTGGTGAACTTTTCTACCGCTTCCTTCATCTGGTCGTCAGACAAAACGGGAGTTAAAATGAAAACGGTTTCGTACTTCATGACGGTTTGTAAAATTGTTGATTATAAATTGGTTAAATATGCTTTTGGTCGGAAATGCCCGCAAAAGCGTGGCAAAGGTAGTGATTTTCTTTTAATTGTGCAATATTTGAGGCGATTTCGTGCTCGGATTGCTTAAAGTTCGCGGGGCGCTTCTTCCCAGAGGCGCCC
>URCF01000021.1 GCA_900546365.1 uncultured Porphyromonadaceae bacterium | reverse complement strand
CGGGTGAGATACCTATCCCGCCGTATCTCAACCGGCATACAGAGCCGAGCGACAGTTCCGACTACCAGACAGTGTTCTCGCACATCGAAGGGTCGGTGGCAGCACCCACAGCAGGATTGCATTTCACCGACAGGGTGCTTGAGGATATTGACAGGCTGGGGATACCACGAAGAGAGCTTACGCTCCATGTGGGAGCAGGCACATTCCAGCCTGTGAAATCCGACACCATCGGCAGTCACATGATGCACAGCGAATTCATCTCTGTGTCCAAAGCACTGGTTGAAGATCTGGCCACTACCGAAAGGAAGCCGTTTGCAGTCGGCACCACCTCAGTGCGCACCCTTGAGAGCCTTTATCATATCGGATGTATGCTCGAGGAGGGGGTTGAGATAAACGAAGTGCCGCAATGGTACCCGTATTCCGAAACGCACCCCAATCTGCCCATGCGGGATGCTATGAGGAATATAGTGAAGTATCTTGAACGGAACAATCTCACAAAACTTGTCGCCTCCACGCGAATCATCATCGCGCCTGGCTACAATTACAAAGTGGTGAAGGGGATAGTGACGAATTTCCACCAGCCGCAGAGCACACTGCTGCTCCTTGTGTCGGCGTTTACCCGTGGCGACTGGCGTAATATGTATGATTTCGCGTTGCAGAATGAGTTCCGTTTCCTCAGCTACGGCGATGCCTGTCTGCTTCTGTGAAACATTTTTGGCAATTGTTCCACGAAGTTATCAACAATGCGGCGCAGTTATAAACATTTTAAACTGATTTGACATTTCACGCTTTGCTGATAGCATAAAAATCAATTACTTTGCAGTTGTAAATTATCATTACAACAACCTATGGGCAAAATAATTGCAATAGCCAACCAAAAAGGTGGAGTGGGAAAAACCACTACCACAATCAATCTCGGAGCATCGCTTGCCATGGAAGGTAAAAAGGTGCTGATTATTGATGCCGACCCTCAGGCCAACGCCACTTCCGGCTACGGAATCAGCCCCGACAGCATGACTTCGTCAATATACGAATGTTTAGCTGACGATTATCCTCTTGACGGGTCGCAGGTGCCCACTTGCGTGAAAGGACTTGACCTCATAGGGTCAAGAATCGACCTTGCTGGTGCAGAGCTTGAGCTTATCAACCGCCCCAATCGCGAAAAAGTGCTCGCCAACCTGCTGCAGGGGATAGCCGACAAATACGATTACATCCTCATCGACTGCTCGCCATCATTGGGGCTCATCACCGTCAATGCCTTGACTGCAGCCAATTCCGTCATAATCCCCGTCCAGGCGGAATATTTCGCGCTGGAGGGTATCAGCAAGCTAATCAACACCATCCGCATCATCAAGCCGAAGCTCAACCCAGGCCTTGAAATCGAAGGGTTCCTGTTGACAATGTACGATGCACGCCTGCGTCTTGCCAACCAGATCTATGAGGAGCTGAAAGGACATTTCGGCGATATGGTTTTCACCACCGTCATACCACGCAACATCCGTCTCAGCGAAGCCCCCTCGCATGGACTTCCCGCCATCCTCTACGACCCTGAGAGCCGCGGTGCGACATCGCACGTGATGCTTGCCAGAGAGATAATCGCACGCCAGAAAAAACAAAAAATCCACGCCTAAATATGAATCCACGACGCTCTGCCCTCGGACGAGGCCTCGACTCGCTCATATCAATGGATGATGTGCCCGCACGCGGTTCGTCATCAATCAACGACATCGACATCAATCTCATAGCTCCCAATCCCGACCAGCCCCGAAGCACATTCGACAACGAAGCCCTTGAGGAACTCGCAACTTCAATCCGCGAATTGGGAATCATTCAGCCGCTGTCGTTGCGCAAAGTGGCCCTGAACTCCTACCAGATTATTGCCGGAGAGCGGCGCTACAGAGCTGCCAAACTGGCTGGACTCGCAACAGTACCCGCCTATATCCGCACAGCCTCCGACAGCGAGCTCACAGAGATGGCTCTGATTGAGAATATCCAGCGTGAAGACCTCAATGCCATAGAGATAGCCTTGACATTCCGCAAGCTTATTGATCAGTACAACCTCACACAGGAGCGGTTGAGCGAACGGATTGGCAAAAAACGTGCCACTGTTGCCAACTTCCTGCGCCTGCTGCGTCTTCCGGCCGAGGTGCAGCTCGGATTGCAAAACCGGAAGGTGGATATGGGCCATGCCAGAGCATTGTTGTCGCTCGACAATCCCACTGACCAGCTAAAGCTATATAACCGAATCGTGAAGGAAGGATTGTCGGTGCGCAAAGTAGAAGAGATAGCCAAGTCGCTCCGCGAACAGACACCCGACACCGTCGCCAAGCCCACACCCGCCCCGGCATCAAAAGATTACGATATTCTACGCAAGCATCTTTCGTCCAGATTCAGTACCGATGTTCAGTTCACTTGCAACAACTCTGGCAAAGGTAAAATTTCATTTACTTTTAAAAATGAGGATGAACTTGCTAGATTAATTACTATCTTTGACACTATAAAAGGCGACTCCGAGTAGCGCCTTGTCGCGTTTCTGCCCCTAAATGGCAGCATAACGTATTGTGTTTAATGTAATTACAACAACACCCATATTGCAGTGCAACAAAGGATAGCAGTTGGCGGAAATATTAGCAAAACAGTGTGCAGCATAATAATTTTTATGTTGTTATCATCATTTAACATTTTTTCCGCCAATCCACGCAGGCCTGTCCGCCACAAACGCACACAGCCCACCACAATGCCGGCCAATCTCCCGGACTCCATACCACTTCCGGGGCAGATTCCGCAGGGCAGTGAAGTGGTGGAAGATGAAATTCAACTGTCGGGCGACTCGCTGACTGTAACTCCGGTTGACACTGTGGCTGTGGTGGATGCTCCCGACCTCAAAGCATTTTCCGACTCCGCATCCATAATGACGGACCGCAGAGTGGTCAAAATGTTCAATCCCGACCCCATCCGAGCAGTATGGCTCTCCGCGCTCTTCCCCGGACTCGGACAGATCTACAACCGAAAATATTGGAAACTCCCGATACTGGTGGCCGGATACATGGCACTGGGGTACGGCACATCGTGGAACAACGGTATGCTCCGCGACTACACCCGCGCCTACAGCGACCTCATGGACAACGATCCCTCCACCAAGAGCTACATGGACTTTTTCCCTCCCACCACCAAAGAGGAGAACCTTAATAAAACCTGGCTTGCCGCCACCATGAAACACCGCAAGGATTTTTATCGCCGCAACCGCGACCTATGTATAATAGGCATGGTGGGCGTATATCTCGTGGCCATGGTGGATGCATACGTGGATGCCTCGCTGGCGCATTTCGACATCACACCCGATCTGTCGCTTGACTGGGCACCGGCAGTGATTCCCGACAGCCGCAGCAATCTGCCGGGAGTGGGACTCCAGTGGGCACTAACTTTTTAAAAAAAACTTTCTGCATCATGATCCGACATATTTGCATAATCATAGGTTTGGGTGTGGCGTCGCTCTCCGCGATGGCCGCTCCAAGTATCCTGGACATAAAACACTCCATCACCGACAACAATATCATAGCCCCCGAGAGCTTTGAAACCAAAACCCGCGAGCTGGAGCAAAATTTTTATCTCAAAACCTATACCGAGCAGAGCGACAATTCCGCCGTCACCACTGGCACGGCCAAAGAGTATGAAGACTTGCTGAGCAGGCTCCCGACCGAAATCGAGATGCCCTACAATGCAATTGTCGGCAAATTCATTGATATGTATCTCGGCAAGCGCCGCAACCTTGTGGCAGATATGCTTGCCCTTCACAACTATTACGGCAAGATATTTCTTGAAGAGCTTATCAAGGAGAAGATGCCGCTTGAGCTTCAATACCTTCCTGTGATTGAATCCGCACTCAACCCTAATGCAGTGTCGCGTGCCGGCGCCGCCGGACTGTGGCAGTTCATGCCCGCCACAGCCACCGGACTTGGACTGGAGGTGAACTCCCTTGTGGACCAACGCCGGGATCCGCGCCTTGCCACCCGCATGGCGGTGCGCTACCTCAAGCAGCTGTATGAGATATATGGTGACTGGTCGCTGGCAATCGCTGCCTACAACTGCGGTCCCGGCAATGTCAACAAAGCATTGCGCAGAGCCGGCGGCGGCAAAAAGGATTTCTGGGAAATCTACAACTATCTACTGAGCGAAACCCGTGGCTATCTGCCGGCATTCATCGCAGCCAATTATGTGATGAACTACTACAACCGCTATGGCATACGCCCCACTTTGGTCAAGCAGCAGCTTGTCACTGACACAGTGCAGGTGAACCATCGCGTGCATTTCAACCAGATAGCAGAAGTGCTGAATATTCCGGTGGAGGAGATCAGGATGCTCAACCCGCAATTCCGCAAGGATATCATACCCGGCGACAACCATCCTTACCAACTCGTGCTTCCTTCGCAGCAATGCCTGAGCTATATAATGAGCGAGGATGCGATATTGGCTCACGATGCCGAGCTTTATGCCCGCCGCACATATGTGGAGCCGGGCGAACAGCAACAGGCAATTCCTAATGACAACGGCGAGAGCAACGCGATTGCAGCCGCTTCGCAAACCCGGAATGCCGATGACAACACTCCTATCGAGGAGACTGTAAACGGAAAAGTGAAGCGCATCACCCACAAGGTGGGACGCGGCGAAAACCTCCGCGACATTGCCAAGAAATATGGCGTGAGTGCCACCGACATCAAGCGTCTCAACAAGCTCCGCCGCGGAAAAGTTAAGGAAGGCGATGCACTCGTGATTGAGATTGTGGAACACAAGGTGGAGAAAGCGGCCGCCGAACCGGTGCTCGCCAACAATATCACGGAGGAGGACACCAAGGCTGCCGAACGTGGCAAAGTGGAACGCAAAGAGAATATCAAAGCAAAAACCACTAAGCGCGAGGAGGCTACCCGCAACAGCAACTCAACAAACACCAAAAAGACCAGCACGCCCAAAAACACTTCTTATAAAGTGAAACCCGGCGACTCTCTTGAAAAAATTGCCAAGAAACATGGCACCACAGTAGAGGCCATCCGTCAGGCCAACGGCATGAGCAAAGGCCAGAGCCGCATAAACGCCGGCCAGACCATCAAAATTCCGTCAAAAGGTGGCGTAAGCTCCGGCAGTAAGTCCTCCGCCAAGAAAAAATCAAGCAAGCGCAAGAGAAAACGCTAAACGCAAATAGCAGAATGTCACCAAACTCCTTAATTTTAACTAAAATTAAGGAGTTTTTCTTGTCCCCACTTTATCTTTATTATGTATATTTGTGGAGCAATCAATACCATTTAATACATAAAACATGGATATTAATAAAGTTATCAGCAGCCTCGAAGCCAAGCATCCCGGCGAGAAAGAATATCTCCAGGCTGTACGAGAAGTACTTATGTGTGTTGAAGATGTTTACAATCAACATCCCGAATTTGAAAAAGCACGTATCATAGAACGTATGGTTGAACCCGACCGTATCCTGACATTCCGTGTCACCTGGACCGATGACAACGGCGAAGTGCAGACCAACCTCGGCTACCGCGTACAGTTCAACAACGCTATCGGCCCGTACAAAGGAGGCATACGTTTCCACGCATCCGTCAACCTATCCATCCTCAAATTCCTCGGATTTGAGCAGACCTTCAAAAACGCTCTCACCACATTGCCTATGGGCGGCGCAAAAGGCGGCAGTGATTTCTCACCCCGCGGCAAGAGCGATGCCGAAATCATGCGTTTCTGCCAGGCTTTCATGCTTGAGCTGTGGAAAAACATCGGCATCGACCGCGATGTGCCCGCCGGAGATATAGGCGTTGGCGGTCGTGAGGTTGGCTATATGTACGGCATGTACAAAAAGCTGTGCAACGAATGCGACGGTTCCATGACAGGAAAGGCATTGTCGTTCGGCGGCAGCCGTATCCGTCCTGAAGCCACCGGTTTCGGCGCACTCTATTTTGTGCAGAGCATGCTTAAAGAAAAGAATGAGGATATCAAAGGTAAAACCGTGGCTATCTCCGGGTTCGGTAACGTGGCATGGGGCGCAGCCCTCAAGGCTGGCCAACTCGGCGCCAAAGTGGTGACCATCTCCGGCCCCGATGGCTATATCTACGACCCCGAAGGAATCACCGGCGACAAGGTTGACTATATGCTTGAGCTTCGTGCATCAGGCGAGGACATCGTGGCACCATATGCCGAAAAATATCCCGGGGCTACATTCTATCCCGGTTGCAAACCTTGGGAGCAGAAGGTGGATATAGCACTTCCCTGCGCCACACAGAACGAGCTTGACGGCAACGATGCCAAGCAGCTTGTGGAGAACGGTGTGCTGATGGTGGCTGAGGTGAGCAACATGGGTTGCACCCCCGAGGCTATTGACACATTCATCAATGCAAAAGTCACCTATGCTCCCGGCAAGGCTGTCAACGCAGGAGGTGTGGCAACTTCGGGTCTTGAAATGAGCCAGAATGCCATGCACCTCCAGTGGAGCGCTGAAGAAGTGGATGAGAAACTCCATGTGATCATGCGCGATATCCACACCCAGTGTGTGAAATACGGCACAGAGCCCGACGGTTATCTCAACTATATGAAGGGCGCCAATATCGCCGGATTCATGAAAGTTGCCAACGCTATGATGGGCCAGGGCATAATCTGATTCACCATCACAATACAATAGGCATTATTACAGCGGGCGGCCTGAAATCAAGCCGCCCGCTTCACTTATATGTCCAATTACAAAATTATTTACCATTATTGACAGAGCCACCGGTGGATGTGGATTTGTCAAGATGAGCCACATTGCAGTTGACAACCCCTCCGGTAGAAGCGCCCGCCTCACCTTCGTAGGCCACGAGGGTTGTTGCATCAACAACGCCGCCGGTGGAAGCCGAGAAATCAACCTTTGACGATTTGCCCGACAGGTTGATTACACCGCCCGTTGAAGCACCGGCCGAAGTCTTCCCGGCACACAATATATCATTGACATTGATGACACCCGCCGTAGAGCTGTCACCATCAAACTCCTTGCACACAAGCCGGTTGACAGAGATTACACCTCCGGTGGAAGCATCCATCTCCACTTTTTTGTCAGTCAATTCAATAGGAGACGATGCCTCGATAGATCCGCCGGTTGAGGCATCAAATGTACAAATTTCAGGAGCCGAAACAGTTACCACAACCCTGTCCAATCCGGATTTGATCTGGTAATCATGGTCCACATAACATTCAAGAGTGGAGCCGTCCTGCTTCACCTTGATATACTCCATTATATCCTTAGGGGCTGTAACAGTAGCAGAAGTATTACCAGCCTGTGTATAAACCACTCTCACGCCGATACTTGTGTCGATAGCGGAGAGTTTGTCCACTTTCACATTTTCAGTCACCAACGGGGAATCGGGACTGGATGTCACACTTTTTTTCTGTGAAATAAGCGACGACACATTGCCGCATGAGGTCATGACAAACAGCAAACAGCTCGCAAAAATAAAATTCATAGTCATAATAAATATTGTTTTGTATATCCATTTGACGCGACTTGTACTAAAAAAGTTGCAGGATGACCTTAATAATCGCTACTTTTGTATATGAAAAAGAAATTTACCCCCGGACTGCTCCTTAGAATCTTAATAGCCATTGCCCTCGGCATAGGCGTTGGCACCGTGTCTCCACAGTGGGTTGCAAGGATATGCGCCACATTCAACGGCGTGTTTTCGCAATTTCTCACATTTCTGATTCCGCTGATTATTTTCGGATTCGTTGCCCCGGCAATATCCGACCTTGGCCGCAAGGCAGGAAAGATGCTGGTGGCCACAGCATCGCTTGCATACGGAGCCACATTGTGCGCAGGGTTCATATCATATTTCACCGGTGCATGGCTATTTCCGTCGATGCTGCATCAATCATCGATGAGCGAATCAGTGGCTATGGCCGCCAGTCCCACACAGCCATATTTCGAGATGGCTATTCCGGCAGCCATACCGGTGATGACAGCTTTAGTCCTGTCGTTCATGGTGGGTGTGGGTATGGCATTCGTGCAGGGTAATACGCTTCGAAATGCGGTAGGGGAGTTCCGCGACATCGTCAACCTCACAATCGTGAAATGTATCATTCCGCTGCTTCCGATCTATATATTCGGCATATTTGTGACCATGACCTACGAGGGGCAGGTGGAGGCTATTGTCAGCACATTCATGAAAATCATAGTGGTGATATTCATTCTCCACGTTCTGCTGCTGCTTTTTCAATTCTGCATCGCATCGTTGTTTGCCCGTAAGAATCCATTGAAAATGCTGTGGACCATGATGCCGGCCTATTTCACGGCACTCGGCACTCAGAGTTCAGCCGCCACGATACCTGTCACCCTGCGCCAAACCATCAAGATGGGTGTGGACGAAGATGTGGCCGGATTTGTGGTGCCGCTCTGCGCCACAATCCACATGAGCGGAAGCACCCTGAAAATTGTGGCCTGCGCACTCGCACTGATGATAATGCAGGGTGTTCCGTACAGTGCGGGCGATTTCGCTCAGTTCATCGCCATGATTGGGGTCACTATTATCGCCGCCCCGGGAATACCCGGAGGGGCAATCATGGCATCACTCGGACTTTTGTCGTCAATACTTGGATTTACCGATGCGCAAAACGCCATGATGATAGCTCTTTACATATCAATGGACAGCTTCGGCACCGCCTGCAATGTGACCGGCGATGGTGCATTGGCAGCAATCATCAACCGCTTTTTCGGGAAAAAATCAGCCTGAGATGAAATTTTTTCCACTTATCTGCGTCTAAAAAAAGAAAAATCATTAACATAATGGATAGCATACTAAAAGTTGACAATGTGTCCAAAGCTTACACCAACCATCTCGCTTTGGACAACGTGAGTCTTGAAGTACCGACCGGCACCATCTACGGACTTCTGGGTCCGAACGGAGCCGGCAAAACAACACTGATCCGTATCATCAACCATATCACCGCCCCCGATTCCGGCAATGTGATTTTTGACGGACACAAGCTGAATGCACAGGATGTGGTTCATATCGGTTATCTGCCGGAGGAGCGTGGTCTCTACAAAAAAATGAAAGTAGGGGACCAGGCATTGTTCTTCGCAAGGCTAAAGGGGATGAGCAAAGCCGATGCCACCAGAAAGCTGAAAGAATGGTTTGACCGCTTTGAGATATCATCGTGGTGGAACAAGAAAGTTGAAGAACTCTCCAAAGGTATGGCGCAGAAGGTGCAGTTCATCGTCACTGTGCTCCATGAGCCGAAGCTGCTGATATTCGATGAGCCGTTTTCAGGATTTGACCCCATCAACGCCAACCTGCTGCGCGACGAGATCATACGGCTGAAAGAGAACGGAAGCACGGTGATCTTCTCCACCCACAATATGGCTTCGGTGGAGGAAATATGCGACAACATCACCCTGATCAACAATGGCCACAACATTCTGACAGGCAATGTGGAGCAGCTACGCCATGAGTTCAGCCAGGGACGGTACTCCCTCGGATTCAACGGCAATCCGCGCCAGCTTATGGAAACGCTGCAACCGATGGTGTCCACCATGCAGCTCAACGACGCCATGAACAACCTCCAGTTCCAGCTTGGCGAAGGGGTGGCACTCAAGCAGCTAATAGCCAGCGCCAACGATATCGTTGATATCGATTCACTCCAGCCCAATATCGCCTCAATGAACGATATTTTCATTCAAACAGTAGAACAAAGCAACCGTCAACAATGAACAGAAATATATCCTTAGTTATCCAGCGTGAGTTTTTGGAACGAGTATCCAAGAAATCCTTCATCATCACCACACTGCTGATGCCGATTCTCATGCTTATCCTCATGGCCACCCCCACTTTGGTGATGCTGTTTGCCGGAAATGAAACCAAAACGATAGATGTGGTGGACGACTCCAATGTGATTGCCACAAACCTCAAGAGCGACGAGTCGGCGAAATTCATCATCTGCACCGATCCGCTCGACAGCGTGCGTGCCAACAGCACCGCCAACGCCATACTCTATATCCCCGGAGATGTGATGACCGGGAACAAACCGCTGCAGATGTTCAACACCGGCTCCGCTTCAATGTCGCTTGAATCGGACATCCGCGAGCAGGTGAACAACATCATTGAGAACAAGCGTCTTGAAAACTATGACATCGCCAACCTTGACCAGATATTGAAAGAGGTGGAGAGTGATGTGTCGATACAGACTTTCGACAACTCCGCCACCGACGATGACAAGGAATCGTCCACCATTCTTTCATATATTCTGGGTATGCTGCTCACTTTGTTCCTGTACATGTGCCTGCTCCTTTACGGGCAGATGGTGATGACGAGCATCATCGAGGAGAAGAACAACAGGGTGCTTGAAATTGTGGTATCAAGCGTGAAACCGACCCAACTGATGCTCGGCAAAATCTGCGGCATCGGCCTTGTGGCAGTGACACAGATTGTGATCTGGGGAGTGCTTCTGGCTGCTTTGTCGGCATTTGTGCTTCCGGCATTTACTCCTGCGTCCGTAGCCGCTGACCTTTCGGCAATGAGCGCAGCCGGAGCAGAAGGCGGGGAATCCCTGAGCACTCCGATAGAGCTGCTGCAGGCATTATCGATTTTGGGCAATGTGGGATATATCATACAGCTTTTCGCTATGTTGCTCCTGTTTCTCATCGGCGGGTTCATGCTCTATGCCGCCGTGTATGCCGCAATCGGGTCAGCAGTGGACAACATTCAGGATGCCTCGCAGCTCCAAAGCATAGTAATAGTTCCTATAATTCTCGGGATAGTGTTAGGCATGATGGCGGCCTCCGACCCCGGCAGCCAGCTCTCGGTATGGACCTCCATGATACCGTTCACATCACCTATGGTGATGATGGCGCGAATACCGTTCGGAGTGCCTGCATGGCAGATAGCGGTGTCGCTCGTTGTGCTCTACGCCTCATTCTTTGCATTAGTATGGGTTAGTGCGAAAATCTACCGCGTGGGCATATTCATGTATGGCAAAAAGCCTAATGTAAAAGAGCTTATCAAGTGGATGCGATACAAGTAATGTTACAATGATGTTAATTCAAGGGCATGGATACCACTTTTCCATGCCCTTGAATGTTATATGTGCAATATTTTTTGTATCTTTGCACGCTAAAATGTCACATAATACGGAATGAGACAATTAAAAATCACCAAATCAATCACCAACCGCGAGAGTGCCTCGCTTGACAAGTATCTTCAGGAGATCGGCCGTGAAGAGCTGATATCTGTTGAAGAAGAAGTAGAACTCGCACAGCGCATTCGCCAAGGTGACCAACGGGCTTTGGACAAGCTCACACGCGCTAATCTTCGCTTCGTGGTCTCTGTGGCCAAGCAGTATCAGAACCAGGGTCTAAGCCTGCCTGACCTGATCAACGAAGGAAACCTCGGCCTGATCAAGGCCGCTCAGAAGTTTGACGAAACCCGTGGATTCAAATTTATTTCCTACGCTGTTTGGTGGATCCGTCAATCCATTCTCCAGGCTCTCGCCGAGCAGAGCCGCATTGTTCGTCTGCCGCTCAATCAGGTAGGCTCGCTCAATAAAATCAGCAAGGCCCTCTCGAAATTCGAACAGGAGAATGAGCGTCGTCCTTCGCCCGAAGAGCTGGCCGAGAAACTTGATGTGCCGGTTGACAAAATCGCTGACACCCTGAAAGTATCGGGCCGTCACATATCTGTGGATGCTCCGTTTGTGGAAGGTGAGGACAACAGTCTTCTTGATGTGCTCACCAACGATGATTCCCCCATGGCCGACAGCACACTCACCCAGGAGTCGCTGTCGAAAGAGGTGGATCGCGCGCTCAAGCAGCTGCATGAGCGTGAACGTGAGATTCTCAAGAAATTTTTCGGCATAGGATGTCAGGAGATGACACTTGAGGAGATTGGTGCTGAATTTGACCTTACCCGTGAGCGTGTGCGCCAGATCAAGGAAAAGGCGATACGCCGCCTCAAAGGCCAAAAGAGCCGCCTGCTCAAATCATACCTCGGACAATAATCCATCAAACACGCGAAAAGCTCAAAAGCGGATGCCCCACACGGCGTCCGCTTTTTTTGTATATCCTGCAGTTGACAATACACCCGGGATTTCGTAACTTTGCATAATAATTGGCGTCAAGATGGACAATAATATAACTATCGATTCACACACATCATTTCATCACTCACACCAAACAAGATTCAAGATTGCATCCTTTCTATGGCAGCATCTGTTTTTGCTGATTTCACTCTACATCATGACTCTCGGCGTGGCTCTGACCATCAAATCATGTCTCGGCAGCAGCGTAATATCCTCAATTCCTATGGACATGAGCCTTGCTGGAGCCGCCGGCATGACACCGGCACTGACGGTAGGGGAGTACACCAATCTGATGAACATCGTGCTCGTTGGAGTGCAGATTCTGATTCTGCGGCGTCGTTTTGAAAAAGTACAGCTGTTTCAGCTTGTGATAGGCACAATGTTCGGATGGCTGCTTGACTTAAATATGTGGGTTATAAGCATGGTGAATCCAGAATCGCTGATATCGCAAAGCATCGTGCAGCTGCTCGGGTGCATTGTGCTCGGCATCGGCATCGCATTCGAAATAAAATGCGGCTCGATAACAATGCCGGGTGAAGGTGTGCCCGCCGCGATAAGCAAGTTAACCGGCATGCAGTTTGCCAAAGCCAAAATAATGGTGGATATATCGCTGGTTGCAATCGCTGTGGTCCTCGGCTATATATTTTTCAACCATTGGCTGATTAATGTCGTAGGTCCGGGCACATTGTTTGCCATGGTTTTCGTGGGATTGGTTGTGAAGTTTGTGGACAAGCGGACAAGATGGTTTGACAGCCTGCTCAACTATCAACCCGGATTCCGACGCTACATCTACGGCCTGGCCAAATATGTGAAAACCCGCTGATCAGCACCCACATACGCACAATTCCGCCACCTTTTCAGCAATGTCGGGCTTCATCTTCATTGACCGCATCACCTCAAGATGACCGATGCGATGAAGGTCGGAACCGATATGGTTGTAATACCCGAGGTTAAGCATACGCTCAGCCTTGTCTTTGATCATCGGGCCATAATAACCACTGAGCGACATGGCGTTGAGCTGGAACATCACCCCCATATCTTTCAATCGGGTGTACTCCTTGATTGAAGTCATATAGTTATAGCGCTCGGGGTGTGCCAGTAGGGGATAATAACCAGCCTTCATGATTCGCTCCATCACATCCCGAAGATTCATAGGTGCACTGAAATAGGAGGTTTCAACAAGCAGCTTCCTGCCATCGTCGCCAATCGGCAGAAAATCGTCCGCATCCAAACGCTCAGCAAAAAGATTGTCAATCATATTCTCGGAAGCCAATTTCAACTCTATCCCTCCAGAATAGTTGCTGCGAAGCAACTCAAACCGCTCGCGCAATCCGGACACACTGTTGGGCATATCCTCCATCACATGCGGAGTGAGCCACACCTTTTTCACCCCCTCACGCTCGTATTCACCCAGAATCGACAGCGAATCCTCCAACTTCTCCACACCATCGTCCACTCCAGGCAATATATGGGAATGGCAATCTGTCATCCCGCTGAAATCAAACGGAATTTTTGCTGAGCAAAATAGCTTTGAAAATATCGACATACTTGAAACAATATTATTGTGAGCACTTAACAACAACCGATTGTGCGCATCGGTTATGCCATTGAAAAAAACGAAGCTTAACAGATATGAATTAAAAAAAAGAAAATCGCTCACTCCACTTTAATAAGGAATTAGCGATTCTCAAAGTTGCCTTGGAAAGATTCGAACTCTCACAGGCGGAACCAGAATCCGACGTGCTACCATTACACCACAAGGCAATGTCATTGTTTCGTTTTGACATTGCAAAGGTACTGCTTTTCTTGATTTCAGCAAAATTTTTGAGGTCTTTTTTTTGATATTTTTTTCATGTCACTGTTATCACGTTTATTGCTAAAAAGTTACGTAATTTCAACATTCCACCAATCCATACGCCGACAAAAAATGTTATCTTTGTAAGTATCAAACAACCGTTCAAACTATGATAGTAGCCTCACAAAAACGCAAAGAAAACATCGCTGAGTATCTTCTTTACATGTGGCAGATTGAAGATATAATCCGCGCAAACGACCTTGACATCAATAAAATCAAGCTGAATGTGATTGACAAATATCAGCTTGATGACAGCCAGAAGGTCCAAATGACCGAATGGTACGAAAGCCTTATCGACATGATGCGCAGGGAGAATGTGGAGAAATCCGGCCACCTGCAGCTCAACAAGAATATCATCATACAGCTCGTTGAGCTCCACCAGGCCCTGCTCAAGGATCCAAGATTTGCCGACTACACCGCCGAGTTCTATCGCACGCTGCCTTATATTGTGGAACTACGCTCCAAATCGGGAGCAAATGTCAGCGGCGAGATTGAAACATGCTTCAACGCCCTCTACGGCATGTTGATGCTAAGGCTCCAAGGCAAAGAGGTGTCGCCCGACACCCTGAACGCTGTCAAACAGATATCCAAATTCATCGCTCTGCTCTCAAAAAATTTCCACCTTGATGAAGCCGGAAAGCTATTTGACAACGACAGCCAACCCACCTGACAAGTCGTCCTGCTGAACATTGACAGCAACAACTAATACGGAGGCCATCAAGAAATAATCCTGATGGCCTCCGCACGCTATTGTACTATTGTTCTATTGTCGGAGTCGAGCCGTTATGGCAGAAGTGTAGGGGTGGAGGAGCAGCCTGCAATTGTCCAGATCAAGCAGGAAATCCTGACGAAGATAGTTGAACGGATTGAAAGTGTAAGGCTCCTCAGTGGTGTCGCAATACCAGATGGAATCGGAGCCACACCTGTCGCCTATGCAGACCCATGCCTCAGTGTCAATCAGAGCCGGATGATGCATGATAGCCGTGTAGATGGTATCAGGACGCAACTCAACCGATGACCTCACGCGCTCGGACAATGGCAAACGCAACACAGCACGCTGGAGTCCGGTATCCAAAAAATAATCGTTCTCGATATTCTGCACCGAAATTTTCATATAGTATCGGTTGCCCTGCCACAAATCCTTGAATGGACTGTGAGAAACCGAAAGCGTGGCAAATGGCTCATAACCTTCAGGTTCATCAAAATAGAAAGCCACAGATTTCTCATCATACCGATACTCAATCTTAAACTTTTGAAGAAAGTCCACGCCAAGCACGGAAAATCCGGTGCTTGACGGCACAAAGTCAACATTGTGGAGCACATTCAATGTTTCGGGAAGCATCACCGGAGTCACATTGTTCATAGAATCCACATCATAACTGTAGTCGTACAGCGGCAGATCCACTCGATAGCGAGTCAAGGTACAGTTGAGCAAGCCCGCACCATTGCGTCCGAATACAGGATATGTCTTCCGCTCGGCTTTGTAGCCCATAGCCTCGAGCTTGGCCAAATCCTCTTCGGTGATACTGCTTGCATCCGAGCCAGTGTCAATCTTGAACTGCAGCCCGGGAGCAACGGTCACCATCAAAGGGGTGCCACTGAGCGGCATCACACCAAGGCGACCCTCCGACCTGTCGGCATACATTGACTCATGCGAGCCGAGCATAAGCATTAAACCATATATACCGAAAACAGCAACCGCTATTATCGACCATACTACAATCAACTTTCTTTTCTTCTTCATCGGATAAAAAATATCATAAAAGCAACTTCATGCCTTAATGCTCTACAAATTTAAGTAATCAAAATGTTTCACACCGCAAAGATTAGTTGCATTGTAACACTTGTGACAATGCATAGACAAGAGAGTGACATCCGCAACACAAACAGTTCAAAATGTCGTTACAGATAGTTTTTCACACAAAAATTCACCCTACTGTTGCATTTTACAATAACAATTACTACCTTTGCACACGCATTCAGGAGAGATGGCAGAGTGGTCGATTGCGGCGGTCTTGAAAACCGTTGAGGGTCACA
>URCF01000020.1 GCA_900546365.1 uncultured Porphyromonadaceae bacterium | reverse complement strand
ACTGTTCCATAGCTTTAATACAAGCATACTATTTATATTTTTTATGCTGAATTTAATCTCTTTCTTATTTGCACATTTTTCAACCGCCTCTATCGCATTGTCAAATAAATTTTCAAGCAAAATAATAATATCAATATCTTCCATAACGATATCTGTTACATCTGTTTCTATATGAAATTCTATATTCATATTATCCATTTTTCTTTTTTCTATTGAAATAACATTATCCAATACTGTTATGCCCGTCCAGTAATACCTCTCACTGAATTTATTTCTGCTTTTTTTTATGATTTTCTGCGCTTCTGAGAAATTTCCCGTCCCTATACATTCTTCTATATAATCCATCATATGTCTCTCGTCATGTATCAGACATCTGTATTTTTTATAACTTTCGTTTAATTCCTCATACTGACTTGCTATAACATTATTCCTAACTTCCAGAATATTTTTCTCTGTATATATGCTCTTAGCCCAAAAACGTGCAAGAACAAATAATAATATTAATGCAATTCCCATCCCCCCTCCAACCATGAAATCCAATGTAACAGCCCCGGCGACATCTTCCAGGAAACGCTCGCCGCTCGCGTGGGTGCCATCAGTGTATTTTGCCATGGGGTTGCCTTTTGTGGTGCTCAATCTTGTGGCTGTGATTATGTTCAACAACCTCGGGGTTGACAAAGCGCAGATAGCGTTCTGGACCTCGCTGCTCACACTGCCCTACACATTGAAGTTTCTTTGGAGTCCGCTTCTGGAGATATACTGGACCAAGAAAAATTTTGTGGTGCTGACACAAGCCGTCAGCGGCTTCTGCTTCGCGCTGATAGCGTTTGCGCTCCCGCTTCCCGGATTTTTCAGCTACGCCATTGCCATAATGGGAGTCATAGCTCTCAGCGGTGCCACCCACGATATAGCCACTGATGGTGTGTATCTCACGGCACTTGACAAAAAGACCCAATCGCAATTTATCGGATGGCAGGGTGCTTTCTACAATCTTGCCAAGGTGCTGGCCAACGGAGCGTTGGTGTATCTTGCCGGTGTCCTGATGACCCATTTCGAGAGCAGCAACCCCGAAAAAGCACCGTTCTACGCATGGATGATAATCATGGGCATCATCGGCGCCATCCTTATCCTGCTCTCCATCTACCACAGTTTTATGCTCCCATCCGGCAGCAAGCCCGAAGGCAATGCCGCAGGAGGCAAGCAGGCCATGAGTGAAATGGCACGTGTGCTGGTGGATTTCTTCCGCAAGAAACATATTTGGTACTACATACTGTTCATTGTGTGCTATCGTCTCACCGAAGGGTTTGCCATGAAGATGGTGCCTATCTTCCTTCAGGCTCCGGCTTCCGAGGGCGGTCTTGCGATGAGCAATGAGGCCATGGGTTCAATCTATGGCGTGTTTGGAACAGTGGCGTTCATCATCGGTTCGATACTCGGCGGCTATTACATAGCGCATTTCGGATTGAAAAAAGTGCTGTTCTCGTTGGTGTGCATCTTCAATGTGCCGTTCGTGGTATATTTCCTGTTTTCACTGATGTTGCCCACAAGCCTGTGGGTGATAGGTGTGGGACTTGTGGCTGAATATTTCTGCTATGGGTTCGGTTTTGTGGGACTCACACTGTTCATGATGCAGCAGGTGGCTCCCGGCAAACATTCCATGGCCCACTACGCTTTTGCCTCGGCCATCATGAACCTCGGAGTGATGCTCCCGGGTATGGTGAGCGGCTGGATATGCGAGCGCACCGGCTACGAAACATTCTTCATCATAGCTCTTGCAGTGGCTATCCCGGCATTCCTGCTGGCATGGTTCGTGCCGTTCACCCACAGCGACAATACCGATGCCGCTCAGGTGGAGGCTGATGCCCTCGCTGCCGAGGAGAATACCGAAACAATGTGATTATAAAGAACGTATCATTATATTTCCAATAGAAAACCATCAAATGAGCAAACTCAAAATCTCAGGCCAGCCGCTGCCCAATATGCCGTGGCAGGACCGCCCGGAAGGGTGCAAGGATGTGATGTGGCGCTACAGCGAGAATCCCATCATACCCCGTAATGCCTTGAGCACATCCAACAGTATATTCAATTCGGCTGTTGTGCCGTTCAAAAAAGGCGAATACAACTTTGCCGGTGTGTTCCGTTGTGACGACACCAACCGCAGAATGCGTATCCATGTGGGCTTTTCAAAGGACGGCATCAAATGGGACATCAACGAAGAGGATTTCCGCCTCACCGGTGCTGACTCTGAAGTGGCTGAATGGGTGTATGGCTACGATCCTCGCGTTGCCAAAATCGAGGATAAGTATTATGTGACCTGGTGCAATGGCTACCATGGCCCTACCATCGGTGCCGCCTGGACCACTGATTTTGAAACATTCCATCAGCTGGAGAACGCTTTCCTGCCGTACAACCGCAACGGTGTGATGTTCCCCAAAAAGATCAACGGCAATTTCGCCATGCTGTCGCGCCCCAGTGACACCGGCCACACTCCTTTCGGCGATATATTCTACAGCGAGTCGCCCGACATGGAGTTCTGGGGCCGTCATCGTCATGTGATGGCACCGGCTCCGTTTGAGCTCAGTGCCTGGCAGTGCATGAAAATCGGCGCGGGCCCGATTCCTATTGAAACATCCGAAGGGTGGCTGCTGATTTACCACGGTGTGCTCCGCTCGTGCAATGGCTATGTGTATGCATTCGGGTCAGCTCTGCTCGACCTCGAGCAGCCTTGGAAGGTGATAGCCCGCAGTGGTCCATATCTGATTTCGCCCCGTGAGATCTATGAATTGACCGGTGATGTGCCCAATGTCACATTCCCCTGCGCTGCGTTGCACGATCCTGAAACAGGCCGTCTGGCTGTGTACTATGGCTGCGCCGACACAGTCACCTCGCTGGCGTTTGCCTACATTCCCGAACTTGTGGAGTGGACCAAGGCCAACAGCATAATCTGAACATAGATAAACCATATTCCAGGCATGAGGCTTTGCTTTCCGGCAATCCTCATGCCTTTTTTGTGTAATTGTGGCAGACGCTATCGGGCGAACGCTTGGTAAACAGCGGCGGAAATTTTTGCAATAACGGCTGCTGCTTCGGCTTCGGTGCCGTTGAAGTTTCGGACGAGCACGGCCAATTCGTAGGTGCGTCCGTCGGGGAGCATCACCCGGCCCACATCGTTGTGAGCCATCAGCTCGCCGGAAGAATTTCTGTTTCCGCTGCCTGTTTTGTGAGCCAGAGTCACACCTTCCTTATCCTTAAGAGGGGCATAGATGCGGTCAAGTCCGGTCCGGCAGTCAAGCAGAATCTGTTGGAGAGCGGACTGTTTGTCCGGTGATACTATAGAATCGGTGAACAGCTGGTGTATCAGTCGGGCACAGGCAAGTGGGGTGCTGTGGTTGCCATCGGCCAAATCATGGTTGTCAAACATCTGCTGCTCCGTGTATTGGATTGAAAAGTCGTTGATGCCTGTGGCCTCGCGAATGAATCTGTCGCAATCATGGGTGGATACAATCCGGCTGAACATCAGGTTGCTTGCATTGTTGTCGCTCTGCTGGAGGGTGTAGCGCAGCAGCTCCCTGACCGGAATGTTGAGTTGCTGTTCGGTGTGCTCCTTGAGCATCGGCGACCATGTGTCGGGGTTCATTTCCGAGCGCGGAAACGATATGATGGTGTCAAGCGACACCCCCATGGTGTCGAGCGTATGGGCCACGGCAATGGCCTGATGTAGCTTGAACACACTCATCATCTGATAGATGGAGTCGTTGTTGACGGTGATAGTGTCACCATCGGGGGTGATGACGGCGATACCAACCAGCCCCGGTGTGGTATGGGCTATTTGGCGCAGCTCGTTTCTCAGGCTGTCGCAGGTGCTCGCGGCCTCCGGCGAAGCATGGCCGCGCCCGGCGCACCCCCACGCCACCGCCGTCAAAGCAAGGACGATGCCCGGAATAAGTGTTTGTATGAAAGGATTGTGTTTTATTGCAAAAGCTACAAGGCTATATTTCATACGCTGACTGTTGTAAATATAATTTATAAAGCGTAATTAAACGCAACTTGTATGAACGGCCGTGTCGGCATTGGAAGATCGAAATATCTTTTAGTTCCCGACACGCCTGTAACGCGACTTGACATTTTAACTATCACACCACCCTGTATTTCGCCGTAGAAGTTAGTGGCGAGCCTACGTTTGTACTTTACACCGGGACGAAAATTGGTGTTTGTGTACCGGCACCTTTTGGGTAAATCGGTGTGGTGTGGCTGAAAGTAAAATGACCTCACATCAATGTCTCCCCCAATGGTTACCAAGTCTGACTTTGTGGGAGAATAATCAAGCCCGAGCATACCCCCGTATAGATTCAGAGCAAGATAATCGTTGAAGCGATGGCGATACATGAATACAATGAAAGCAGGAACTTTTGTTGTTGAATTAATCAGCACGAGTGGTCCTATGCCAAATTGAGTATTTCTGTTTGCACGCAACATAAACATACCCATCACTATGCCGGATACGCGCTGAAAATGCTTGTCACCCCAGTCGGCCGACGCTGTTCCGAATGCCATGAACGGACGGCCAAAAAGTTGGCAACGGAATGACGCGGAAACCCCAAACTGTCCATACAGATGTGTTTTATTCATGCCCATTTGCTGCAGGTCATACCCTGATCCGAGATTATAGGCAGAAAAGTCTGACTGAAGCGAGTTGTAATTTGCATTTGCCGTCAGCGTGAATTTTTTGTTTTTTAGGAACTCGTAAGACACGCGGGCATTAAAATGGTTGGATACAGGTGCATTAGTGTAGTCATAGGCCACTCTGATATTTGTTTTCACCATACCATAGCTATCAGCGGGGACATTCTGCGGTTCTTGAGCATAGCAATAGCTACCCGACATAACGGTCATTATAAGAAAGTATAATAAATGCAGCCTCATGATTCTGGGTTTTTAATGGGTTGACACTGATGATATCCCGAATGGGCTCCCTTTTCAGCGTAACAATTCCGTCAATCAAAAAAATGGATAACAACTGTTGCCACAGTCCTTTCCGTCTGCTAAGTTAGCAAAAATACTTTATGTCAACAAATACTTTTTTTACAATTAGGCCAGCTTATCAACAGGGGCATATCATTGCATCCTGAAACAAAAAAATAATGACTGAAAATCAAGTGATCGTCAGTCATTATCAGTACCCGGACTCGGGCTCGAACCGAGATGGGTCGCCCCACTGGTGTTTGAGACCAGCGCGTCTACCGATTCCGCCATCCGGGCATTGGTGAGTGCAAAGGTAGCGATATTTTGCGAATGTGCAAACTAATCGTGTAATTTTCTCGCGAGGTAGAAGTGTCGTGTGGCCAGAAGAAACAGTGCTGTGCCGATGGCTTGCATTGCAGCCGCCAGCCAAAACGCAGCCTGATAGCTGATGTATTCGGCCACAAATCCTCCGAGCAGTATGCCAAATCCCATGCCGAGGTCCCAGGAGATGAGTATGGAGGAGTTGGCGGTGCCGCGCTGGTCGTGGCGGGCAACGGTGACAAACATGTTGAGAAACGCCGGGTACATCTGTCCGTTGCCGAGGCCCACGAAGAGTGCCGAGAGGTAGTAGGTCCATGCGCCGAGCCCTGTGGCGAAGAGGATATACCCTACCAACGATAGGCAAACGCCAATGGCACAACTTTGTGTAATGAGTCCGGCGCGGAGCCGTTTACGACCTAACAGCCGTGCGAGCATCAGGCCGGTGGATAGTATCAGGAAAAACAGCCCTGTGCCGTCGGTGATGCCGAGCTGTTCCTTGCCATAGATGGCCACATAGTTGCTCATCACGCCCCAGCAGAGGCCGAAGAAGCAGATGTTGATGGCCATGAGCCACGCTTTGCCGAGAAAGAAATGGTCAAGCGAGATTTTGGGCTTGCCTTGTATTGAGGCTCGTTGTGGCAGCTTGACTGTGGTGGAGCAGATGAATCCGGCCAGCGCGAGGACGAGGGCGAGCCAGAAGAGCAGGCCGAAGTTGGCGGTGGCGGAATAGATGTAGATGCCTGCGGAGGGAGCGATGGCCATGGCGATGTTGTTGCTCAACCCGTAGAAGCCGATTCCTTCGTTGCGTCGGGAGGAGGGGAGCACATCTATGGCTACGGTGGAGTTGGCCACAGTGGTGGCTCCGAAAGGGATGCCGTGCATGGTGCGCACGATGGCAAACATCAGTAAGGTGCCGGCTCCTATGTATCCGGCGAAGCAGATGAAGAATGTGAAGAAGCAGAGCATCAGCACTTTCTTGCGGTTGAAGGTGTCAACGATGAATCCGCTGAAGGGGCGGATGAGGAGCGTGGCTATCACGTATCCCGACAATACTATGCCAATCATATCCTTGTTGGCCTGAAACTGCGCGTTGAGGTAGAGCGGAAGAAGAGGAGTGAGGATATAGAAGGCGAAGAAGAGCAGGAAGTTGCTGGTCATCACTTTCCAATAGTTTGCGTTCCACAGCTTCTCCTGCGGAGCGGCTGGGCAATAGGTGTGGGTCATGATGCAAATCTTTTTTACCGCTGCAAAAGTACAAAAAAATATGCGGACGCGATGGTGGTGGCGTCCGCATATTGTTGTGTGGCGTGGTGATTATTCGATGGTCACGATTTTATAGTTTTGAGTGCCGAGGCCGAGCTGTTCGGCTGCGGTGATGGTGTGGGTGCCGTGGCGCGAATTGATGCGCTCGATGAGGTCACCTTTTCCGGGGTCGGAGGAGTTGAACACCGCGTCAACGCAGGCTCTGTCGAGGGCCACGGGGTCAAGTGAGGCGAATATTCCGAGGTCTTTCATTTCAGGGGTGGCGGGGTTGCCGTTGCAGTCGCAATCCACCGAAAGATTGTTGGCTACATTGATATACAGCACATTGTTGCTGCCGATATGGTCAATCACCCCTTTGCATGCGTCGGCCATTGATTCAAGAAAAACATCCTGCTCGGGGAGGTTGCTCCACAGTTCGGCCGGGTTGCGTGTTTTGCCGGCGGTGTGGATCCATGCTTTGCCGTCGGACGAGCCGATGCCGATAGAGATGTTTTTGAGGGCACCTCCGAGGCCACCCATGGCGTGGCCCTTGAAATGGGAGAGCACCACCATGAAATCGTAGTTCAGGAAATTCTTGCCCACAATGTCGTAGGGAAGATGTTTGCCACCGTTGATGGTGATAGCGGTGTCGCCTTCGGCATCCATGATGTCCACCGGAGCTATGGCGGTGTAGCCATGGTCCTTGATGGCCTGCAGGTGGGCTTCGGTGGTGTTGCGGTTGCCGGGATAGGCGGTGTTGCACTCGATGAGGGTACCGTTGAGGCTTGACACCAGAGGCGCAATCAGGGTGGGCGACAGATGGTTGGATTTCATGCTTTCGCCGGTGGAGATTTTCACACCCACTTTGCCGTGGGCCTCGCGACCGAGGACCTTGTAGATTTTAAGGAGTGACTCCGGTGATATCTCCTTGATGTGGTAAACAGTGGCTACGGAGTCGGTGGTTTCTGTCCGGGCTTCGGAGGAAGCGGAGGTTTTGGCACAAGCCGATGCTGACATCATGGCGGCGGCCAATGAGAGATAGATTAGAGGTTTCATAAGGATAATGGATTAGAATTTCAGTTTTATGCCGCCCATGGCTGTGATGCCGGGCATCTCATAGCCTGGCACAATGGTGTAGCGGGCGCAGGTGATATTCTCAAGCGCGAGGGTGAGGGCGATGTTGTCTGTCATATGATAGACGCTGTTGAAGGCGAGAGTGGCGTAGCTTTGCAGCGGCATGTCCACATCGGCGAGCATACGGGCCACGCCGTTGAGCATGGCGCTGAGTTGCAGCTTTTTGATGGGTGTCCAGTCGGCACCTATATAATATTGGTGGCGCGGAGCACATGTGAGATTGCGGAGCGAGGAGTGGAGATAGCTGTAGGAGGCGTGGAGGGTGAGCGATGACATGGGGCGCGAGAGAATGGTGGTCTCGATACCTTTGTTGTAGAACCGCCCGGTGTTGGTGTTTCGTGCGTTGATGGTCTGGATCATCTGCGAGCCGCGGGTGAAATAGCCTGTGACAGAGAGCGACAGCCACCGTCCGAAACTTTTGTCAAGGCTCACTTCGTAGTTCACCATCTGCTCGGGCTGCAGGTCGGGGTTGGCCATACGGTAGAGATAAAGTTCGCGGAACGAGGGGTTGCGATACCCCTTGGCCATTGAGCCTTTGATGGTGAAGTCATCGGATGGGAGCGGGTTGATGGCAAATCCGGCCTGCGGCACCCATTGTGAGCGGAACATGCTGCTCATGGCCACGCGCACTCCGGCGTTGAGGGTAAGGATGTTGCTGAACAACCGCTGCGAGGCGGTGATATAGGGGGAGTATTCAGTGATATGCTTAGGCTCGAGAGTGGAGAGCGACCCTTGGGTGTGGGGCTGGCCACCGGACACGGGTATTCTTCCCGAATAGCGGTCGAAATCAAATCCGACAGTCCAGGAGGAGTGCTCAAAGATGTTGATATTCTGAAACAGAAGCAGTCCGAGCCTGTCGTCAGTGGAATGGAAATGACGGGGGTCGTCAATGAAATGGTTGCCGTAGCTGTAGTATATCCTCGCAGAACCGTTTGTGCGTGATCCGTAGCGGTTGACGGCGGTGAGGGAAGCCTCGCCGCGGGTGACGCTCTGATGATATATGTCGGTGCTCTGCTCGTTGGCGAGTTTGGGATAGAGCGGGTCGTTGCCTTTGAAGTTGGTGATGGTGTAGTCGGCCACTGCCTGCCAGTTGGGCGACATCCTGTAGGCCAGCTTGGCGTAGCCGTAGGCCTGATTGAAGGAAAAATCTTTCACCGAGCCGTCGGTGTGGTCATACCCTCCGGCTATGAGCGAGGTGAAATTGCCGTATTTCACCATGTTGGTGGCCGAAGCCTGCCAGGTGTTGAAGGAGCCGCCGCGCACCTCCATCGATGTGTTGACGCCATCGTTTTCAGGATGTTTGGTGATTACGTTTATCACACCGGCCATGGCATTGGAACCGTAGAGCACTGAGCCGGGGCCGCGGAGCACCTCAACGCGGTCCACATACTCCTTGGAGTAGAAATCGGCAATCTGATGGGAGTAGATTCCGGCGAATTGGGGTTGTCCGTCCACCATCATCAGCACGGCACTTGCGCGGTCGCCACCCACGCCGCGAAGTTTGATATGACCGCTGCCTCCGGTGCTTACGCCGAATCCGAGCACGCCTCGCTGAGTGACATACAGGCTCGGCACGCGACCCGAAAGTATGGACAGAAGTTTGGTTTGCGGCGCGGCTTCAAGTTGCTGTGTCCCCACCACGCTGACAGTGTAGGGGAGGAGGTTTCTGGAAACGGATTCATTGGAGCCGGTGACCACAACTTCGGCCAACGGGTCGCGGGAAAATGTGGAGTCGGCGGGAGCGGTGGCGATGGCTATCCCAAGCAATGCAACTATTGGAGTCATAATGCGATAGATGATTGTTCGGGCGCAAAATTACTCCATTAATCGCAAATTCACTAACCTAAAATTCTGTAATTCTTACCAAAATTCACCTTAGTGCCATCTATGTAGCCAAGGAGATGAATGTGAGCATCCGTCCGGAGTTGATGCCGAGCCGTCGTGCGCTGAACAATCGCTGCCATTCGCACCGCGTACATTCGTCAGGGGGAGTCACTTTGTTGACCCCGCAGCTATGCAGGATGGTTGTGGCGACAGCAGCGAGATCGATATGCGGCTTCGCCCACTCAGGGCGTTGCACCACTGCGTGAGGCCATGCGGTGAACTGCTCTGCCACCTCCGGTCCCACCTCGAAGCAGTCGGTGCAGATGCACGGTCCCATGGCGGCTTGTATGCTGTGGGGTGAGGCACCGATGGCGAGCATGGCACTGACGGTGTGCTGAATCACACCGTTGACCATCCCGCGCCATCCGGCATGGCAGATGCCAATCACTCCGGCTACAGAGTCATGAAGCACTACCGGCACACAGTCGGCGGTGTTGATGCAGAGCAGCAGGGAGCGGTTGGCTGTGACGAGTCCGTCGGTATTCTCAAGATTCACTTCGGCGGGGTTGTCAATCACGGCCACATTGGTGGAGTGGGTTTGACGCGGAATCAGAATCTGTCCGGGGTTGATGCCGAGGGTGTGGGACAGCGATTTGCGGCACGCCGCGATATGCTCGGGCGAGTCGTTGGTGTAGTGGCAGATATTGAATCCGTCGTAAGGATTTCCGGGATTGGAGGCTCTCCGCTCGGTGTATCCGGCTGAGCAGCCGTCCCCGAGGTCGATCTTATTTATTTTCATCGGGGGTGTATTCCCAGTCGAGTTCGTCCCAATCTTCGCCCGGATCCTCGTCATCCCAGATCTCCTCTTCGGGATCTTCCTCAATTTCAGGCTTGTCGAAGATAAATTCGTCCTCTTCGCGCACCCGGTGGTGCATGTCGAGCGGGCGATGGGTGATGGAGGGGGTGGCGATGCGGTTGCGGTCGTCGTTGATGGCTCCCCAGAGGATATCCTTGAGCTTGTCGATGCCGAACCCTGTGACGGCGGAGATGAACACATGTGGCACACCTTCGGGGAGTGTCTTTTCAATCTCGGCCATAAGCTCGTCATCGAGCATGTCGCTTTTCGAGATGGCGAGTATCCGCTCCTTGTCCATCAGCTGGGGGTTGAACTGCTGCAACTCGTTGAGCAGCACATTGTAGGCTTCGGTGATGTCGTCGGCATCGGCAGGCACCATGAACAGAAGCACGGCGTTGCGCTCGATATGGCGCAGGAACCGTAGGCCGAGTCCTTTGCCTTCGGATGCACCCTCGATAATGCCGGGTATGTCGGCCATCACAAAGGAGCGGTTGTTGCGGTAGGCCACGATGCCGAGCTGCGGCTCCATAGTGGTGAAGGGGTAGTCGGCGATTTTGGGCTTGGCTGCAGAAACGGCTGAGAGGAGAGTGGATTTTCCGGCGTTGGGAAATCCCACAAGTCCCACATCGGCAAGCATTTTCAGCTCCAGCACCACGCTTTTCTCAATGGCGGGTTCACCCGGCTGGGCATAGCGTGGGGTGCGGTTGGTGGCCGATTTGAAATGCCAGTTGCCGAGGCCGCCTTTGCCGCCGCGGAGCAGTTTTATCTCTTCGCCATCGTAGTTGACCTCGCATAGGAATTCTCCTGTTTCGGCATCGTACACCACAGTGCCGCACGGCACATCGATCACCACATCGTTGCCGTCCTTGCCGAAACTGCGTCCGGCAGAGCCGCTTTCGCCGTTTCCGGCAAAAATATGACGGTTGTATTTCAGGGGCAGGAGAGTCCACATGTGGCTGTTGCCGCGCAATATAATGTGACCGCCACGACCGCCGTCGCCGCCGTCGGGGCCGCCTTTGGGCACATATTTGGCGCGATGGAAATGTCGTGAACCGGCGCCGCCCTTGCCGGAGCGGCACAGTATCTTTACATAGTCAATGAAGTTGGATTGAGCCATATCAGGAATTGTAATTTACTTGTTATTAAAACCGATGCGATGGGCCGCAAGTTCGCAAGCGTGGCGATAATCGTCGGGCGAACCGATGTCGATCCATGTGCCTGAGATCGGGAAGTAGGTGACTTTTAGATTGTTGTCGATGGTTGAGCTGATAAGGTCGGTGGCATCCACGCGGGTGTCATCGGGCAGGTTGTGTATAAGCTCGTTGTTGATCATATATATGCCTGCGTTGGCATAGAACGAATAGGAGGGCTTTTCCTGCAGTGCGGTGACGGTGTGACCCTCGGTGGTGAGGATGGCGTAGGGCACCGACAGATTGTAAGGTATGGCCGCGATGGTTATGGCGGCTTGCTCCTTGATATGGGCCAGATACATATCTTCGAGCGACACATCGGTGAGGAGGTCGGAGTTCATCACCACCGACACTCCATGCTTTGGGATAGGAGTGAGTTTGGCTGAGCCTATGGTGCCGAGCGGCTTTGGCTCGCGCACGCATTTCACCTGCACTCCGGCGACGGGTGAAGCGAAATGCTGCTCTATTTTTTCTGCCAGGTAGTTGACAGTCACATATATATTCTCCACTCCCACATGTGCAAGAGCGTGGATGTTGTGGTCAATAATAGGTTTGCCTCCCACATTGAGCAGCGGTTTGGGGGTGTCGATGGTGAGAGGGCGCAGCCGCTCGCCTTTGCCTCCGGCCATCAGTATGGCAGATATGGGGAGGAGGGTGTCGGTGAGTGTGGTGTCGATGATGCGCGATATAGAGCCATCACGGTCCAGCACCGGGATGAGACGTACTCCTCGTGCACGAATCTGGCGCAACTGCTCCACATCCACCTCAGGGCCTTGGAGGTAGCTGAAAGAGCGGTGCATCACCGTGGCAACACTATGGTCGGGACAGTGTCCGGCCAGAAGCCCGCGGCGCACATCGCCGTCGGTGAGAGTGCCCACCATCTTGCCGGACTCGTCGGTGACCATAAGGGTCATCACGCCTCCCGACAAGGCATTGAGCATATCCAGAGCCTGGATGATGGTGTGGGTGTGTGGTATGATATGATTTGTCATAGATTGATAAATCTTTTGATGGTGAGTGAGTCGAGAGGTGTGTTGACTATGGCCGACACGCATTTGCGGAGGGTGTCGTCGGATCCGTAGGGGTTGATGGTGTCGCGGGCTGCCTGCTGTCCGGCGGGGGAGAGTGCGCGGGTGATGGCTGCTGCTATTTCGGCTGCTGATTCTCCGCAGTGAATCACTGAGTCGGCAGCGAGGCGCCCTTGCTGCCGTATGCCGATGTTTACAGTGGGGATATGCATGGAGGGTACTTCGATTATGCCGCTGGAGGAGTTGCCCACCATCGCGCCGATATAGTGCAACGCGCTGAGATAGCGTCGTTTGCCGAGCGACGGTACGGCGGCGGCTCTCCCGGGATAGGAGTTGACATAGTCGGTGATCATATCGATGATGACAAGCCCGTCGGCATCGTTGTTGGGGTAGGTGAAAATGACACTGCCATGGTCGGTGGAGTCAAGGGCCTCAAGGAGAGCGCCAAATCGTTCGGCGGAGGAGGCGGTGTCGAGAGTCGCTGGGTGGTATGTGACCAGCAGCGAATGGCGATTGACGGGGATGTTGAGCAACGCTTCCAGCTCCTCTTTCGGTACCACCGGTTCATGGATGCAGTTGTAAACGCCTATGGCGCCGGTGTTTATCACATGGTCGGGGTTCTCGCCCATCTGAATCACGCGCCGGCGATACTCTTCGGTGGCGGTGAGGTGGAGCGAGGCGAGTTTGGTGATGGCATGGCGGATGCTGTTGTCGATGGCTCCCTGTGTTTCCTCGCCGCCATGCAGGTGTACGATGGGGATGCGCATTATGGTGGCTGCGGAGGCTGTGGCGAGCATTTCGGTGCGGTCGCCGAGAATCACCACAAGGTCGGGCTGCAGTTGCTCAAACGCTGACGCCATTCCGCTCATGCAGGCTCCTGTGGCGCGGGCCACATCGGCTTGGGAGCCGTTGTTCTCAGGGAGCGGCACGCGGCAGTCCACTTTGAACCCTTCGGCGAGAATGTTGTTGACCGTGAGTCCGTAACGCTCCATCAGGTGCATATTGGTGACCACAATCTGCAGCTCCACATCGGGGTGGTGCTGCAGCTCGCGGGCAATGGGGGAGAGTAACCCCCATTCAGCGCGGGTGCCGGTGACAATGCAAACTTTGCGCATCAGATATTTACCTTGCCGTTGTCCACAAGATAGGTCAGATAGTCGTAGTCCTCGGGCTCGTCGAGGTCGAAGCAGATATGCGGCATCAGATACACAATCGAGCGGTCGGTGACGGCTCTCGGATGCTCTGGCAGCAGAGCTTCGCGGCGATACACATATATTGAGCCGTTCATGTCGTAAACGGTGGGCGAGGTTTGGCGCGAAGTGAATTTACCATCGCATACCGTGCCGTAGAATCCGTTCTCTTTTTTCTGCACCATGCTGAAATAAGGGTTTCTTCCGCAGGGGCTTACAGAAAAGATTGTCAATGCTTCCGGGCAGTTTTCAATCATTTCCAGGGATTGGTCGATGTCGTGCATGGTGCGGATGGGGGATGTGACATCGAGGTCCACCACCATATCGTACTGCTTTCCGCGCTGCGCCTCACCCCATAGCATGGCGTCGCGTATGGCGTCGGGCTTGCCGCATATATCATCGGCAAGATATGCGGGTCGTTTGTATTCAGTGGGTAATCCACAATTGCGGGCCACATCGAGAATAGCTTCGGAGTCGGACGATACGATGATGTCGGCCCCATGCTTGTCGGCAAACTGCCGGGCTATTTTCGCAGTGTAGTAGAGCAGCGGCTTGCCGCCCACCTCTTTGATGTTTTTCCCGGGAATCCCTTTTGAACCTCCCCGGGCGCATATTGTGACAAGGATATTTTTCATCGCGATTATATTAATGTGTGCAAAAGTACTCAAAAAGCGTGATAATCCAGCTATCGGGCCCAAGTCATTTCATATATTTGTCAATTAGTGGCACCGATTGGTGGAAAATGCTTAACTTCGCGTTCAAATTTTTGCCATGACAACCGGTGAAGAAATACAGCAAATCAATATCGGCGAGATACTCCGGACCCGGATGCCCCGCTACAGCCGCTTTGTGCCTCGCGGGGTGCTCCGTGTATTGGAGAAGAGTATATGCCAGGACGAACTCAACTGTATGCTGCGGGCCAATGCAGGATTGCGCGGCGCGGAGTTCTGTCGCGGCGTACTCGAACATCTCGGAGTGAGCTACAGTGTGAGCGGAGCCGGCAATCTGCCAAGCGGCGACAGCCGGATACTGTTTGTGTGCAACCACCCGCTCGGTGGCCTCGACGGAATGGTGCTGATAGACTGGCTGACATCTGTTTATGGCAAAGGTGTAAGGTTTGTGGTCAACGACCTGCTGATGGCCATAGAGCCTTTGCAGGACCTGTTCCTGCCTGTCAACAAGCATGGCAAGCAGAACCGCCACGCCACGCAGCAGCTCAACGAGGCGATGGCCGGTGACAATCCGGTGCTGATGTTTCCCGCGGGCCTGGTGTCGCGCAAGGGGAAGTCGGGCAAGATTGCCGACCTTGAATGGCACAAGATGTTTGTTCAGAAAGCCATTGAATATCAGCGCACTGTTGTGCCATTGCATTTCAGCGGTCATAATTCGCAGTTTTTTTATAACTTTGCAAAACTTCGTGTGTTGCTCGGGTTGAAATTCAACATCGAGATGGTGCGTTTGCCCAAAGAGGTGTTTTTGAGCAAAGGGAAGCAGTTTGAGATAACTGTCGGTACGCCTATCCGCCCCGGTCAGCTGTGCCGCAACTGCAATGCGGGCACCGAAGCGCAGAATATCAAGAAGATAGTATATAACTTACAAAGTCAGAAATAATGCCTAACACAGATGCCGCTGCCATGCAGCCTGTTATAGCTCCTGTAGATACAGAGTTGATTGAGGAGGAACTCACTCCCGAACGGTTGCTGCGCCAAACCAACAAGGGGCACAACCTTATATATGTGGTTGATGCCCACTGTGCTCCCAACACCATGCGGGAGATCGGTAGGCTTCGCGAAGAGGCTTTCCGCAAGGATGGCGGAGGCTCGGGTAAGGAGTGCGACATTGATATGTTCGACACCATGATGCCGCCGTGCAGCCAGCTGATAGTGTGGGATCCGCGTGACAGGATTATTCTTGGCGGCTACCGTTTTATCATTGGCAGTGATGTGGTTGTGTTGCCTGACGGCAAGCCGAGGATAGCAACGAGCCATATGTTTGACTTTTCCCGGAAGTTTATCGACGAATATCTGCCTGCCACTCTGGAACTTGGGCGTTCGTTTGTGAGACTGGAGTATCAGTCGTCCAAAGCGGGCTCCAAAGCGCTCTTTGCGCTTGACAATCTGTGGGACGGGCTTGGTGCCTTGACTGTGGTGCATCCCGAAATCAAATATCTGTTTGGAAAAATGACAATGTATCCGAGCTACAATTCGGAGTGCCGCGACATGCTGCTCTATTTCCTTTCCAAGCATTTTCCTGATCCCGAGCATCTTGTGACTCCCATCACACCGCTCTCCACCGACATTGACACCGAAGCGATGGAGAAGCTTTTCACCGGCGAAAGCTATGCCGACGACTACCGCATACTCAACAAGGCTATACGCGCCCACGGAATCAATATCCCTCCGCTGGTGAACGCGTATATGAGCCTATCGCCCACGATGCGAATGTTTGGCACCGCCATCAACGATGAGTTTGGCGATGTGGAGGAAACCGGAATTTTCTTCGCTATCTCCGAGATTTTTGAGGAGAAGAAGCAGCGTCACATCGACAGCTACATCAACCGGAAGTGAACGTTTATTTATGAAAAACAAAAAGGAGAGTTCTCACGAGCTCTCCTTTTTTGTTTTTGGGGCTCTTGGAGTCAAGAGCCTACACTTTACCAATATTTAATACGAACCTTGAGTTGTTTTATCCACAATCTTTGGCTGCTTGCTTTTCAGTGTTGCAGCCCATGTTTACCTTCTTTGTTGCAATCTTTAACTGAATAATCAAATTTTTACATTGCAAAAATACATCAGATGCAACCTCTGTGCAATAAAATTGAGAAGTGATATAGATGATATTTGTAAATATTAATATGTTATCTATTGTTAATCAGTAAAATCGCCTTAAAATAGTATTG
>URCF01000019.1 GCA_900546365.1 uncultured Porphyromonadaceae bacterium | reverse complement strand
AAGAAAATTCTCGGCATCGCAGCCGCCATCATGGCCCTCGTGGCAATCAATGCTTCCGCTCAAACCAGCGACACCAACACTGCCAACAACTGCACCAACGGACAGGCCAAATGCAAAAAAGCAGAAAAGTGCAATAATCAGAAAGGCAAATGCGTGAACCCCTTTGACGGCCTCAACCTCACCGACGCGCAGAAACAGTCGCTCAAAGATATCAAGAAACCCTCTTGCAAAAAAGATTCCAGCTGCACCAAAGCAAACAAGGAATGCACCAAAGCTGACAAAAAAGAGATGAAGGCCGAAAGAGCCCAGAGCATGGAAACCGCCCGCAAGGAGTATCTCTCGCAGATTCAGCAGATTCTCACTCCCGAGCAGTACCAGCAGTTTCTTGAGAACAATTTTGTGAACGGCGCTCCCCGCCACAACAAGCACGCCATGAAGAATGGTAAGAAAGGCAACAAGCACGCCATGAAAAAACAAGAGATGAAGAAAGACAACAATCGCTCATAACTCTGATTCCACACCCTTACACATATATCCAAAGGCAGGCTCCGCAGCAGCGGGGTCTGTCTTTTTTTACCAAGGTCAGTCAAGCATCAAAGCCATGTGGGGGCGCACCGACGGCACGCGGAGCAGTTGACCAATCTGAGGCGACGAGAACACCACCTTGTTGAACACATCGATATCCAGGTCGAGGTCGGGAGTAGCGGAAGCCTCGTCATCAATCGCCACCCTCCCCTTGTCCACGAAATAGAAATGGGAGTTGAACGGCATCAAATCGTCACGCACCTTGATGGCACATTTCCATTCGGGATGAGCCGAAGCCATTGCCTCAAGACACATCATCACGTTGACCACACGCGCCATGCCGCGGGCATATAGCTTTCGCCGCGACCCTTCGTTTTCCGAAGCGGGGGCAAGCACCTTGAACGGCATCGGTCCATACAGCTCCCTGAGGCGACGCAGCGCGGCCGTCCGCGCATCGGCATCGTCACCAAGCAGCTCGTTGACCACCACCATGTCATCGCGCACCACACCCCATGCCATCGACACTATCCTACCCTCATCATCAGCCATCACCGCCATCCGGCCATCGGTGTCAAGCCGCAGGTCGTCAAGAATGTTGAGAAAATCGCGGCTGGAGTGCAGTATGGCGCCTCCGCGCTCGCGCTCCATCCGCTCGAAAGCCCTGTACACTTCAGGGGCATACGGGTCGTCCACCACCTTGTAGCTCCCGGACACCGGGAACGTGTGGAACGAAGTGAACCGCTGAGCATCAACGTAGAACACGGTGCTGAAGCCGAATCTATCGTAGTAGAAATATAGCCAGTCGTGGGCCGGGATGAGCGTGCAGAGCATATCGCCGCGCTCTGCGGAAGCATACAGCGCCTCCACCATCAATTCGCTCATATACCCTTTGCCGCGGGCATTGCGCCTTGTGGCAGCTCCGGCCACATAGCTCACAGGCAGCTCCGAGCCGTGGAAACTGATAGAGTAGCGCTGCAGCAGCAGCGAACTGACAATCTTGCCATTTTTTTCAAGAGTCATGCCGTCGGCATCATCATACACACGGCTGAAATACATATCCACATATTCCGGAGAGTCGTTGAAACACTCACTCCAGATTCTTCTGATGTCATCGCGCTTGCTCATGGGCGGGGGGGGATAATAGGTGTTACTGTAATTTAAACACACGGCGTCCCGCATAGGTTTATGCGGGACGCCGTTATGACTACAGTCACGACTGATGAGCGGGACGCAGCAAGTCGTTGACGGTTTTCACGGGATTGAATGTGGCGATAGGCACCTCCACAAACGCTGTGAGCCAGTCGCTCATGGCACCGTTCCACAATCCGGGGAGCTCAAGGGCACGCAGCGGCTTGCCGTGCGATGATTTCTCGGATATGAAACCTGTGGCGGGATCCACATATTTCGGGAGATCGAATTTGCGGCCATGAATATCCTTGATATAGCATACGAGGTCAACAGGATTGAAGTGTGTGGCACTTGCCATCATCCGGCGATAATCCTCGCGGGAAGTGTCAATCTGGTGGCTTTCAAGAATCTGCAGCGAAGCCGAGCCGTCGGGGTTGACAGCGATATACGGACCGCCGCCGGGTTCGCCCTCATTGCGCACCATGCCGCACACGCGCAGCGGACGCGAGAATTTAAGATGCAGATACATTGCCAGCTCGGTGTCGTTCATCTTGTCGATGCGACGGTCGGTGACAGAGAAATTGAAATGCAGGAATCCCACCATTTTCTGGAGAGTGCCGCGGGTGTAGTTGCCTGTGCCGAGAGCCGTGAGATACTCCTCCACCTGGTCGCGGAGCTGCATCAGGTATCCGCCGAGCACTTCCTTATACTCCACTGTTGTGCCGCGGAGTGAATCAGGCACCACATTGTCGATATTCTTGATGAACACCACAGCAGAGTCAATGTCGTTGAGATTGGCAATCAGCGCACCATGGCCACCAGGACGGAACAGCAGATGGCCGTCCTCCTCAAAGGGAGTGTTGTCGGGGTTGACAGCGATAGTGTCGGTGCTGGGCTTCTGCTCGCTCATGGTCACCACAAATTTCTTGCCGGTGCGTTTTTCGGTGGCGGGAATCACTTCGGCCAGCTTCTGTTCAAACAGTTTGCGATGGTTGGAGCTGACAGTGAAATGGAGGTTGACGATGCCGGCACCGTTGGCAGCAGTCTGTGCGCCCTCGGTGAGATGCTCCTCCACGGGAGTGCGGCTGCCGTCGGGATAGGAGTGGAACTTGAGCAACCCTTTGGGGAGCCCGCCGTAGTTCATGCCCTCGGGCTTGATGATGGCGGCAATCAGTTCCTTGAACCGCTTTTCATCAATAAGCTGATGCACAGACTTGCCGTAAAGAGCCTGTGTGGTGGTGTTGAGATCGGCAACGAAAGCGAGTTTGTCAATATCGGCAATAAGTTTTTCCACCGCCGACCCGGGAGCGGGAACATCCTCATCGCCATCCGCGAATTCAAATAAAGCCTTGAACATGCGGGAAGCGGCACCACTGGCGGGCACGAACTTGCACACCTCACCGCCGTCGGCCAGATATTCGCGCCAACGGGCCACGGCAGCCTTGCGCTGGTCATCGTCAAGCACCACAATCCCCTGCCCGGGGCGTGCGGCATCGTTGATGGTGAGATAGGGGAAGCCGGTGCGGAAACGGGCGAGCTGAGCCTCCACCTGCTCCTCGGTGATACCTTTCTGGTTGAGTTGTTCCAAATCTTCAGGACGTAACATAAGTATTAAATTTTTGGTAATAGTTCAAGATTATCAATAAGCACGAAGCAAAGCCCAAAACTAACAAAAATATTTCACACCGATGGTGCCGGCCACTATGTTTTTCAGCACACCGGGAACTTTTTTCAACATCACGGCAGCGCGATGGATTATTTTATGTACTTTTGTAGTCCAACCAACATCGACAGCCATACAACAAGTATGAAAAATATACTGGTACGCGCCGCTTCGGGCGCAATTTACGTGGGATTGATAGTAGCCTCCATCGTGTGGGGCAAAGGGTACGCTTACCCACTGCTCTGCGCATTGCTTGGCGCTCTTGCTGTGATGGAGTTCAACCGCATAAGTCTGGGTGCACCTCAATCGCGGTCGCACCGGGTGCTTTTAGGCTTGGATGTGGCCGGATGCGTGTTGGCTATTGCAGGGATTACCCTCGGAATCATAGGCCCGCGTGAGAGTCAGTTTGTGTTCTCCCTATGTCTGCTGCCGGCATTTCTGTATCTGATAGTCCGTCCGGTGGCGCAGCTCTATGTCACCGACAGCAGTGACAGCATCAGGTCGCTCACCACATCGCTCGGCGGATATGTCTATATATCAATACCGTTGATATGCTCGGGACTGCTGTATAAGGCCAATCCGGGCATACTTCTGGCACTGTTCATAATGATATGGTGCAACGACACCGGTGCCTATCTGTCGGGGATAACCATGGGACGCCACAAACTGTTCGAGCGCATATCGCCCAAGAAAACTTGGGAAGGATTTTTCGGCGGGATGGTGTTCTGCACCGCAGCCGCTGCGGTATGCCATCTGCTGTTCACCGGACATCTGGAATTTCATAACGATATAGCTCTATGGAACATCATGCTCCTCGGAATGACGGTGAGCATCGTGGCCACATGGGGCGACCTCGTGGAGTCGCTGCTCAAGCGGTCGGCCCATATCAAGGACAGCGGACATATCATCCCGGGCCACGGCGGCATACTCGACCGCATCGACTCGCTGCTTCTCGTGATGCCGTGGGCTCTGCTGTGGCTTGCGTTAACCAATTGCTTTTAATCTACTCCAACCTTCATATTTTTTCCAATCAACTATGAGCGACAAGCGCTACAATCTTCGCGGAGTGTCAGCATCGAAAGAGGATGTGCACAACGCCATCAAAAATGTTGACAAAGGACTCTATCCGAAAGCATTCTGCAAAATAATCCCCGACATACTCGGCGGCGATCCCGAATGGTGCAACATCATGCACGCCGACGGTGCCGGCACCAAATCCTCCCTGGCCTACGCCTACTGGCGCGAGACCGGCGACCTGAGCGTGTGGAGAGGTATTGCCCAGGATGCCCTCATCATGAATATCGACGACCTGCTGTGTGTGGGTGCAGTGGACAATATCCTTGTGTCCTCCACCATAGGACGCAACAAGATGCTGGTGCCGGGCAGCGTGATTGCCGCCATAATCAACGGCACCGAGGAGCTGCTCGCCCGTCTGCGCGACCTCGGCGTGGGAGTCTATAGCACCGGTGGCGAAACCGCCGATGTGGGCGACCTCGTGCGCACCATTATCGTTGACTCCACCGTCACCTGCCGCATGCGTCGCAAAGATGTGATCAACAATGCCAATATCGCCGCCGGCGATGTGATTGTGGGGCTCGCATCCTACGGCCGCGCCACCTACGAAAACGAATACAACGGCGGCATGGGATCGAACGGTCTCACCTCAGCCCGCCATGATGTGTTTGGCAAGTCGGTGGGCGAGAAATATCCCGAAACCTACGATGCCGCTGTGCCTGACTCACTTGTTTATTCCGGCACCTGCTCGTTGACCGACCCCGTGAAAGGCGCTCCTCTGGATGCCGGCAAACTCGTGCTGTCGCCCACCCGCACCTACGCCCCCGTGATCAAGAAGCTGCTTGAGGTGATGCGTCCGCAGATTCACGGCATGGTGCACTGCAGCGGCGGCGCACAAACCAAGGTTATGCACTTTGTGGACCACAAGCATGTGATCAAAGACAATATGCTCCCGATTCCGCCACTGTTTGAGCTGATTCAGCGCGAGAGCGGCACCGATTGGGCAGAGATGTACAAGGTGTTCAACATGGGCCACCGCATGGAGATCTATCTCCGTCCGGAACACGCCAACGAGGTAATCCGCATCAGTGAGAGCTTCGGCATCCCGGCACAGGTGATAGGACGCGTGGAGGAGAGCGATGTCAACAGACTCACCATCATATCGTCAAAAGGAGTGTTTGAATATTGACACTTAAAGGACTGGCATACGGAATATTATGTTTCGGAGCACTCACCGTGCTGTCGTGGGGATGCTCCGGGCGTTCGTCAAACAGTGACAGCTCCGATGCCGACACTGCATCCCACCCCCTGCCCGACACGCTGAGAGTGGCCACACTCTACAGCCCCACATCGTTTTTCATCTACCGCGAGCAGAAGATGGGTTATGACTACGACCTTGTGACATCGCTGTGCAATGACAAAGGGATGGTGCTCCGGCTCGAGGTGGCCCCAAGCCTTGCATCGGCTGTAGAGATGCTCGACTCCGGAATGGTGGATCTCATAGCCTACGAGGTACCCGTCACCGCGCAATACAAGCAGCATGTGATGCCGTGTGGCGTGGAGAGCATCACCCATCAGGTGCTGGTGCAGCCCAAAGCCAGCAAAGGCATGGAGCTGATTACCGATGTCACCCAGCTGGTGGGTAAAGATGTGTATGTGGAAAAAGGGAGTAAATACCACCAGCGGATGACGCACCTCAACGATGAGCTCGGGGGAGGCATCAACATCCATTCCATTGACCGCGACACTCTCATCACCGAGGATCTCATATCGATGGTTAACGATGGAACAATACCGCTCACAGTGGTGGACAGCGACATAGCACGCATCAACAAGACATACTACAACGACCTCGATGTGAGCCTTGATGTGAGCTTTGAGCAACGGGCCGCATGGGGTGTGTCGCCATCCAAACCATGGCTTGCCGACTCGATATCGCAATGGACGCGCCAGAGTTCGCCCCGGGCTGCCCAGGCCGCCCTTCTCAAGCGCTATTTCGAGATGAGCAAGCGCACCCCCACCCTATATACGTTCAATTTTTCCAAAGGCCGTATATCGCCATTTGACCACCTTTTCAAGCAGTACGCCAAAGATATAGGGTGGGACTGGCGACTGCTGGCAGCGCAAGGATATGCCGAAAGCCGGTTTGACTCTACCCAGGTGTCGTGGGCCGGCGCACGAGGAGTGATGCAAATCATGCCGGCCACTGCAAGGGCATACGGACTCACAGCCGACAATATGGCCGTGAACGACCGGAGCATAGCCACCGCCACACGCATCATAGCCTCGCTTGACCGCACACTCCGCTCCCGTGTCAAGGATCCCGATGAGCGCAGGAAATTCATCATCGCGGCCTATAACTCCGGACTCGCGCATATACTTGATGCCATAGCTCTGGCCGAGAAATACGGATATGACCCACAACGATGGGATGGACATGTGGCACAGGCCCTGCTGCTGAAATCCAAACCCGAATACTACAACGACCCGGTGTGCAAATACGGCTATTTCTCAGGACGCCAAACAACCGGCTATGTGCGCGAAGTGTATGAATTCTACCACCGCGCCAAATCGAAAATTCATATATAAACATATACACCTTCAACACATTACCTTATGAAAAGAAAGTATCTGACAGTAGCCGTTGTGATGGCTCTCGCCACATCTTTGCTCGGCACCTCGTGTATCGGTCGCTTCCAGCTCACCAACAAGCTTCTGAGCTGGAACCATCAGGTCGGCAACAAATTTGTGAACGAACTCGTGTTCTTCGCATTTTGGATTCTCCCGGTTTACGAAGTGTCGGCTCTCGCTGACCTTCTGGTGCTCAACAGCATCGAATTCTGGAGCGGAAGCAATCCCGTGGCCCAGGGCAAGAAGATGATCGACGGCAAAGATGGCAAATATCTGGTGGAGTGCGACGGTAAAGGGTACACCATCACTTCACAGAACGATGGCTCTGTGGTTCGCCTCGACTTCAATCAGGAGGAGCAGTCGTGGAGCGTTGTGACCGATGACAAGGAGTATCTGCTGATGACCTTTGTTGACGACACCCACGTGCGCATGCCCGCTGCCGACGGCACATACAAGATTGTAGAGCTCTCCGAACAGGGTCTCTACGCCTATCAAGCTGAGGCCATGAGCCAACTCACTGCCCGCCTCGACTAACCGGGGTTCAAACGCATTTCCGCAGCCCTGCTCCGCTCAGCGAAGCAGGGCTGCAAACTATCCGGGGCGCGGATTTGTTGGTAATAATATAGTATCGCTTATACCACCAAAATATGAAACAGATTATTCTACTGCGCCACGGCCAAAGTCAATGGAATCTTGAAAACCGCTTCACAGGCTGGACCGATGTGCCGCTGTCACAAAAAGGCCGCGAGGAAGCACGCCTGGCCGGGGAAGCTATGAAAAAAGCCGGACTGCGCCCGCAATATTTCTTCACCTCCTATCTCAAACGTGCCATCCACACCCTCCAGATTGCCGCCGAGGCGATGGAGCTGGACTACATCCCGGTGCTGAAAGACTGGCATTTGAACGAACGCCACTATGGTGCTTTGCAGGGACTCAACAAGGCGGAAACCGCTAAGAAATATGGCGAGGAGCAGGTGCATATATGGCGCCGCAGCTTCGATGTGCTCCCTCCGCTGCTCACCCCCACCGACCCGCGATTTCCTGGCAATGACCCTATGTATGCGGCACTTACATCCGACGAACTGCCGCTGAGCGAGTCGCTGCAGGACACCATTGCACGTGTGCGCTGCTGCTGGCAGGAGAGAATTGTGCCTCAACTCGCTCATTGCCATACCATTCTGATAGCCGCCCATGGCAACAGTCTGCGCGGACTGGCCATGATGCTGCTGCACAAAACAGCAAGCGAGATTGTGAACCTTGAGATTCCCACCGGCAAGCCATGGGTGTTTGAGGTGGACGACCGCTGCAATGTGCTCAACCAGTATTATCTTTAGAGAAATTTCGGGGCGGGGATAAACACTCCGAGCGACAATCCAAAGTGCCAGCCACCGGCTGCGCTTGTGCTGTAGTGCCCGAACGCCGACACATTGGCAAACGGCAAGGCAAGCACCCCGGTGAGTTCACCGAAAAATTCTATTTTAGAGAATCTGTCGCCGTAGAAAGCATGGTTGCTGCCGTCTCGATAGATTGGCCGATAAGGCATAAACGCCTGACACGAAGCACGGAGCTGCATCATGCTTCCGATTTTCCACACCGGCACCAATCCGGCTGTGAGATAGTTGTTGGCTCTCAGAGAGGGGTCAAAAGTGTCGAAACTCGTGGGCGTGGGCACGAATGCCGAAGCATCGAGCAGAGCCTGGTCGTAGTCCTTGAGCAACTTGCGGGTGGACAGATACGCGCTCACCTCCGTGCCGAGCGCCAGATAGCGGCCGAGAGGGAAATATTTACGGGCGGCTGCTGTGAGCTGCGCCCATGTGCGGTGTTGCTTGTCGGAAGGGTCAAGCGACGCCCAACGGCGACCCGTCACACCGGTCAAAGCGGCACTATACTCCGCGCCCTCGGTGGGATAGGCATTATTGTTCAGTGTGCAAGCCTTGTAACCCAACCCTACCTGCGCGAGCGTTTGACGCATGTTGGCCCGATGCATACGCACCACATCGCTGACCACAATTGATTGATAGTATTTGTCGCCAAGATAACCGATTCCGGCCCACACATCAATCCTGCCTCGGCGACTGGGCGCAAATCCGTAGTCAAGCTTTGCAAACGCCTCGCTAGAAGTAACATACGATGGTTGACTCTCTTCAAAAAACAGCCGTTCCGAATCGTAGAACTTATGCCTTGTGCCCACCACTTCCAGCATCAGGGCCGAAGGCAACGGAGTGGCGAAGCTGACCTTCGACCGCAGTACTCCGGCCAGATAGCTTTGTCCGGCCCACACGCTAAGTCCGAGCGATAGTGAATTATAGCTCAAGGTTTTGTATGCGCCGGAGAAGTATAGAGTGCTTGAGGTGGTGGTGCTCACATACCCGCCGAACCCCACAGTGAAATTATCCTTCACCGATGCTTTCAAATCAAGCGTGAACAGCCCCGTGGAGTCATTGTACAAAGCTGTGGGATCGAGATTGCGGAACTTGCCCGGCGCCGCGAGCCGATAATAGGAGGAAGCAGCTGAGGCCACACCGAAAGTGTCGGTATGGAAATGGGTGAAAAATGACCGTATGTAGCCGTTTTGCCCGGGTGAAGCACCGCTCACCTCCACGCTGTCAAACCGCAGATACGGAGTGCGCGACTTGAACATGCTGCGGCGCAGACGCCTTGCCTCGGCGGGGATACGAGCTGTCACACGCCCCTTGATGGAATCCATCATCTGCATAGCCTTTTTGTACCCTATGGTGCTGATACGGTCAGCTTTATCAAAGTCAAGCAGTCCGAATTGCGAAAGGTTAATGTGCATATACACCCCCTGCTCCGGGGTGAGTTTGCCGCGACCCGGCTGCGTGATCATTTCGCTGAGTTGGGTCACCATGTCGGGGTTGGAGCTGACGCTGTCAGGAGTGGACACATCCACACCTATTATTATAGAGGGAGCAAATTCGGTGGTCATCACCTGCACCGGGAAATTATCATAAATACCTCCATCATAGAGCAGTGCGCCATCATAGTCCACCGGATGAAACACCAGCGGGAAACTCATGGACGACCGGATGGCCATTCCGAGCGACCCTTGACGCCACACCACCTTGCGCTTGTTGGTGACATCCGACGCCACACACCTGAACGGCACGAAAAGCTTGTTGAAGTCGCCGCCGCACTGCGCAGTAAACGGGGAGAACAATGCCATGAACTCGAAGTTCATCGGTATGGGGTTGATCACGCTCGAGGGGAGCAACGAGGTGCCGGATGTTTTGTCGCCGAGAGTGATGGAAAACAGATTGGGGCTCCTGTCATCGCGCAGGAAATAGTAGGAGTAGCGGCGGTCAATCTGCCCGGCGGCAGCATCGGTGAACTCCTGCGACTTTATAAGCTCCATCATTTCATCGGTGGTGTACCCCGCGGCATACAGACCGCCAACAATGGCACCCATCGAGGTGCCGGAAATATAGTCAATCGGTATATCGTTCTCCTCCAGTGCTTTTATCACTCCTATGTGGGCAATACCCTTGGCGCCACCGCCGCTGAGCACAAGTCCCACCGATTGCGGCCTGTCGGCAGCGGCAGATGACAAAGCCCCCGAAGCGAGCAGCATCGGGAGCAAAAGAAGAACGGTTTTGAGAGGGTTCATTTTACAGTGCCTATTTCACGGATAGCTCCAGTGAAGGGGTTGAAGATAGCGTATGCCGGCTCTTTCTTGTCGGTGAACAGATTGGGATCCAGACCGAACACCACGCCAAACTGCGCTATGTCGAGCTTTTGGGAAGCAACCTCATTGCCGTTGAACGACAGGCTCACCACACCGGAGCCGGGGATGCAATAGGCAAGTCCTCCCTTGGGAAACTCTTTTTCCTTACCTTTTTCATTTACCGGGAGCTGGCCGTGCTCAGTGGCGGTGAGACGCATATAGAGCGGTGCGCCCGACAAATCGGTGGCGTCAACTGCACCCTTGAGCGATGATATGCGGGCCACTATCAACTCCTGGGAGTCGCTGCCGTCGGGAAGATAATTATATGTGCGCACCTCGGTGGAAGTTTGCGTTGTGCCGAGAAACATGGCAGTCAGAGCCGCTTCCTGAGCACCGAGGTTATCGAGTGCCAGCTGCATTGCGGTGCCGTCGGAAGGCATCTGGTCGGCACGGCCGGCAATGATGTCGGCACGGCTGGCGCGAAGCTCAAAAATACGGGCGGCTGCAAGTTCGGCACGTTTGGCCGACGAGGGACTCTGCATCATCTCCTCGGTGACAGCCTGACGGGCTATCGGCATATCGAGAATCGACGGCTCGGCAGCTTTGGCCACCGGCAGCTGCGTCTGCTGCGGAATGGAGACAGCCTCGGTGTTGATGCTCAGCGGGAAGTTGCCGCCATCCAGCATCATGAACGGGGTGCTGCCCGATTTGAACTGCACAAGGTAGCTCTCTTCATCATCGGCCACGGCAGTGGGAGTCACTACCACGCTTTTGAGAGTGTAAACCTTTGAACTTTCAGTGATTGGCTGCTCGCCAAGATACTTTTTGGCATATTGGTAGAACTGGCCGGGCGTTTTTTGGGTACACTCCACCTCCACAGTCACATTGATGCCTGTGAGCGGCAGCGAATAAATCAGCCCATACTCCGAAAGCTTGTTGGCCGTGAGCTTCTGTGTGGTTTGTCCCATGGCAGGAATGGAAGTCAGAACAGCCATGTATATCAGCAGATTGTGTAGCTTCATATCGTTGATTTATTGATTCATGATTTGTTTTATAGCTTTTCCAATATTTGCGGCGATATCGCCGGCGGTGACGCCGTATTCGCCCTGCTCCTCGGCAGCAAGTTCGCCGGCGCGGCCATGCACGTATGCCCCTATCAGCGCTGCCACCTCAGGCTTGTAACCTTGCGCCATGAGCCCGGCGATCACTCCGGTGAGCACATCTCCGCTTCCTGCGGTGGCCATGGCGGGGGTGCCCGATGAGTTGAAATACACTTTGCCATCAGGGCGCACAAGAGCCGTATAGCGACCTTTGAGAAGGATGAGGATATTATAGTAGCGCGACACCTCCAGAGCCTTGAGCAAGCGCGACTCGGCAGAAGGCTGCTCGCCAAACAGACGGTCAAACTCGCCGGCATGGGGAGTGAGCAATGACAATACAGGGAGATGATTGAGTAGCGACGGGCTCAGTGCCATGCAGTTGAGCGCATCGGCATCCAGCACCAGCGGTTTGGTTGCCGATTTGAGATAGGCGTCCAACGCACGGATGGTGACATCGTGGGTGCCTATGCCGGGACCGATGGCCACAGACTGAAATTCATGCTCAAGGGCTATATCGCTCAGCATCAGTTTATCCTTGTCGGGGCTGAACAGAGCCTCCGGCACCGTGGACTGTATCACTTCATAGCCGCATTGCGGGGCGTGGACAGTAACCTTGCCTGCCCCCGAACGCAATGCACCGCGAGCCGCAAGCACCGCAGCGCCCATCATGCCGTAGCGTCCGGCAACGAGACACACCGAGCCGAAATCAGCCTTGGAACAGAACTCCGGACGCACCTTCAGCAACCGCCGTATCTCGGTGCTTTCCACCAGATGGTAGGGGGTGGAGATAGCTTGAATGGCCGCGGAACTGAGGCCGATATTCACACATTTCCATTCGCCCACCAGCGGAGCGTTGTCGGCCATGAAATAGGCAATTCGCGGCAGCTGCACACACATTGTGAGACGGGCGTGGATCACATCGCGGGCCACGAGCTTGGGGTTCCAGTCGGCAAACAATCCCGACGGCATATCTATTGACACCACGTAGGCTCCGGAATCGTTGATCATGCGCACAAGCTCGCGGAAACCACCTGAAATGGCGTCCCGCAACCCCGAGCCAAACAGGCCGTCGAGCACCTGGCTTGAGGAAGTAACCTCCGGAAATATCAGGTTGTTGGTGATTTCATTGAGCACCAAGCCGGGACAAGCGGCCTTCAATTCATCGCGAAATTTACGGCACTCCGTGCTGAGCCTGTTGCCACCGATGTTGAACAGGTACACCTCCGGGGCATACCCCTGCTCATAGAGCCGCCGCGCCACAGCGAGCGCATCGGCACCATTGTTGCCGCTGCCGGCAAACACCAGTGTGGGGCGGGTGGTGCGCCATCGCTGAGCAAGCTCCGACATCACACCATCGGCCACACGCTCCACCAGATCGTGAGCCGACACCCCGTCCGACTCAATTGTCACACGGTCAATATGTCGTATATTTTCATTCGTGAATATTTTCATCTCTTCATCGGTTATCAACCACAAAAATACAAAAAACTTTTTCCATGAATGAGGATTTTTAGTAATTTTGCGTTTAATAACCATCCCAGCTCATGAAACAGATTTGCTACAAGGGTCTCAAGTTCGAACCATATATCGAAAACCAGACCATCAAAAACCGCATCAAAGAGCTTGGTGCTCAAATCACCAAGGATTGTCAAGGCACTGTTCCCCTGTTTGTTTGCGTGCTCAACGGTGCTTTTCCGTTTGCAGCCGACCTCATACGCGAAGTGGAAATAGACGCTGAAATTGCTTTCATCCGCCTCAAAAGCTACGAAGGCACCGGCTCCACCGGTCAAGTGAAGGAGGTGCTCGGACTCACGGACAATCTCGAGGGGCGCACAGTGATTGTGGTGGAAGATATTGTTGACACCGGCAGAACCATACACAAGCTCACCGCCGACCTTATGAAGCAGAATCCGGCACAGCTCAAAATCGCCACCCTGCTTTTCAAGCCCCAGGCATTGCAATGCGATGTAAATCCCGACTATGTGGGATTTGAGATTCCTTCAAAATTCATCATTGGCTTCGGCCTCGACCTTGACGGCATAGCCCGCAACCTGCCCGACATCTGGGTACTCTCGGAGGATCACGACCAATGATAAACCGCAGTATAGAACTGAAATCATATACATAACCACTCACACAGAATGTATAACATAGTGATGTTCGGTGCCCCCGGTAGCGGTAAAGGCACCCAAAGCGCACGCCTTATAAATGAATATGGGCTATATCACATCTCCACTGGCGATGTGCTCCGCCGCCATATCAGCGAAGGCACCGAGCTCGGCAAAATAGCCGACAGCTACATTTCCAAAGGGCATCTTATTCCCGATGACCTCATGATCTCCATCCTCGAGCATGAGCTTGACAACAATCCTGAAACAGCCAACGGCGTGATTTTCGACGGGTTTCCCCGCACCATAGACCAGGCCAAGGCACTTGACGAGCTGCTCAAGAAGCGCAATTCCGAAGTCCACGCCGTGGTAGGTCTTGATGTGGACGATGAGGAGCTGATTGACCGCCTGCTCAAGCGTGGCCTTGAGAGCGGCCGCTCCGATGATAATATCGACACCATCCGCGAACGCCTCAACGTGTATCACAACATCACCTCGCCGCTTCGCGATTTCTACACCAAGGCCGACAAGTATCACCACATTCCCGGCTCAGGCAATGTGGAGGGGATATTCCATAATATCCGCACTTCGCTTGAATCCCGCCGCAAAAAATAAATCGATCCCTTATAGATCAGATGCCCGAAGATTGACTTCGGGCATCTTTTTTTATAAGACTTATAAGATTTATAAGACTTATAAGATTCATTAGTAAAAAAAAGCGTGCCGCTTCCGCAGCACGCTTTTTTATGATGGAGAATCTGTTATCAGAGATTTTCAACGAGCTTCTGCACATCCTCGTCCTCGGGCTTGAGCTCGAGATACTTCTGGAAATATGCACGCGATTTATCCTTGTCGCCGTCCATGTAGTAAATACCGAGCAGGTAGTAGGCCGAGGTGTAGTACGATTTGTAACGGTCCTTGGTGTCGGGGTTGGCATCGAAGACTTCAATCATCTTGTCGTAGGCCTGAGCCATATCGGCGTTGGGCTTGTCATCGTTGCCGGTGAGCAGGATGGTGGCCTTGTCGGCATAGAGGATACCTACGTTAGGAGCCTTCTCGATGGCCATATTGATGTACTTGAGCGCATCTTCAGCAGCAACCTTACGTTCGGGCGAACCTTTCTCGAGCGAGCGGGCGAGAGACTGATAGCGCTTTGCCATGTCGCGGATATCCTGTGTGGAACCGTTGCCTGCATCAAGATACTGGCGGAGGATTTCAACAGCCTTGTCGTTCTGACCGGCTTTATCATACACAGCCGACAGCTTGGGAAGAAGGTCGGCATTGTCGGGATTGAGTTCAATAGCCTTTTCGAGCACTTTCACAGCTTCTTCACTCTTGCCCTCTTCGCTCAGAGCCTGACCGTAGAGCACATAGTCGTTGGGAATAAGAGAAGCAGCGGGGTGGTTGAACAGCTTGCGACCGGCCTGTTCGGCAGCGGGCCAGTTCTTGAGAGCGGCCTCGTCAAGCAGAATCACACGCTGCATGTAGAAGTTGGAGGGATCCTTGGCGAGCACCTGATTGGCCATGTCAAGTGATTTCTGATACTCACCTGCGGAGTAAAGAAGACCGGCATAGCGCTGCTCGTCGTTCTGGAAGTGGTTCGGGTTCTGCATGTATTTGCCATACTGGATACAAGCGGAACCAAACTGGTTGTTGTCGTAGTATTTCTCGGCGAGCTCGCGCTGAGCGAGAGCGGAGTTAGGCTCCTTCTCATTGAGTTCCTTGAGCTTGTCGATAGCGTAGGAGGGGTTGACATGGAAATATGTGTTGGCATATTTCACGTAAGCCTCGCGGTTCACTTCGCCCTTGTCGGCATCCTGGTTGATAGCCATTTCATAAAGGCCGGCAGCTTCACCGGGGTTCTGCGCGGCAATCATATCGCCCTGAAGCACATAAATAGCAGCTTCGCTGTTTTTGGAATCCTTGAGAGCCTTGTCGATATATTTCTGCACATCCTTGGCGTAGAGAGTGGGGTTAGCTTCAAAGTAAGCACGGGCCACAGCCACAGTGAGGGCGGAGTTTTTCTTGTCGGTGTTCATGCCCTGCTTGAACATCTTCTCAGCCTCGGCCTTGTTGCCTGCGCGGAGGTCGAGCGATCCAAGACCGATATAGTTGTAGCCATAATCGGAGTTGGCGTTGATACCTGCCTGATAGTTGCTGCGGGCTGCGGTGATATCGTTCTCAGCCAGAGCGATATTGCCTAAGTAGAAGAGCGACACAGCCTTGTCGGTGCTTGCATCGTTGATAGTGTTGTTGAGAATGGTTTTAGCCACATCAAGACGCCCGGCATTGTAGTTGTCCACACCATCCTGATATCCACCTTGCGCGGCGGCAGTGAGTGCGGCACCAAGCATCAGGGAAAATAAGAATCTCAATTTCATGTCTTGGTTTATTAAGTGATTATTTTTATGATTATTTTTTTAAGTTCAATAATTATGGATTAGACTCTCAAATGCGCCCCCGGTTTAATTGACCTGGGCAGCGGTGGCGAGCTGCACCACCCTGGGGAGCACGCCGGTGAGCTGTATTATCTTCTGACCGCGATAGCTGGTGACAAAGGTGTAGAACCCGTGGGTGAGGGTGCCACCGGCGGCAGCGGTAATCATATATATCTGACGATAAAGGGGATACTTGCCATCAAAGATGTATGCCTGATACGGTTTGTATGCCCTCACCTCATCGTCGGCACTCACGGGGAGCACCTTGACGGCACTGCTGAAAGTGTTTTCCACATTTTCATTCTCCTCCACTGCCTTCACCATCTCCTCGCGGGTGCGGGTGCGCTCGGTCATGTCGGAGCTGATCCAGCTGACGCCGATGATGCCGATAGCGTTTTTATTCTGTGCCACAGCATCAAACACGGCCTGCGGTGTTTTCTGTGCAAACACATTGGGGCCGAATTTGCCGCCGTTGAGCAGAGAGTCGCGCATATAGTGGGCAGCCGATGAACCCTGATGGTCAAACACCACAGAGATTTCGCCAAGCGGCGACGGACTCACCTCATCCCATCGCGACACCTGGCCGGTGAGAATCTCGCGCAACTCCTGCTTGCTGAGCTGCTCGATGGGGTTTTCGGGATTGACAATCAAGGCCAGGGCGTCCACAGCAATCTGACTTTGACGCACAATTTTGTCGTGCGACTTCAGATAGCTCATCTCCTTGTCGTTGAGCGGACGAGTGGCAATAATCATCTTGGTGGAGAAATTGAGCAGAGAGTCAAATGCCGCACTTTCATCCACATAGTAGGGTATGATGCTGGCCTGGGGGTAGATGTACTCAAACACATCTATCTCCTGCGACAGAATGTTTTCGAAACTTGCATCGCAGGCAATGGTGGCAATACCCGACGAGGATGTGGAGGTGGGCTTTCCGGCACCGCCTCCGGAGCAAGAAGTCAATGGGGCGCAGAGGCACAGCATTGACAATACTATAGTGTTGCGTATGGCTTTCATACTATCGTTTCTGATGTGGTTATGAATTAAACGGCGAGAGGCACCAAATATTATTCGTCAGTGCCAACAGGCTTGAACTGACGGTAGGCACGCCAGATGCCATACACTGTGAACAGTGCGCCGGCGGCCCATCGGATCCATGTCCACGAACCGTAGAGCGGAGCAAAAAAACCAATGAAAAACAGCACGCCCATGCCGATATACACTATCACCATTATCAGACCGAAGAGGGTTTGCATGGTGGCAGGAGCCTTGGATGATTTATTCTCGCTACTCATAGTTGAAAGTTTTTTAAGTATAACATTGAATTTCGGTATAGCCTCCGCATTCCGGCGGCTTTTAAATGTTAACGCCACAGCGGTGGGATTGTTCGCTGCGAGGGCGATAATACCCCGCCAGGGTGCGCATTGCCAAAATCCGTGGTAAAGTTAACACTTTTATTTCACATTCACTAATTTTACAGCATGGTAAAAAAATGAGGGTGGGCCCGGAAAGGCTCACCCCATACGTTTTTGAAGACTGTTTTTATACTCTGAATGAGTGGGTGGATTATTTCACAACATCGTTGAGTTCGGCACCTGCTTTGAATTTCACGGCCTTGCGGGCAGGGATTTCAATTTTTTCCTTTGTGCGGGGATTGATACCTGTGCGTGCTGTTTTCTCAGCAACTGCGAAAGTACCGAAACCGATGAGAGCAACCTTGTCACCTTTGGCGAGCTGTTCGCTGATGGTATTGATGGTGGCCTCAAGAGCGGCTTTGGCCTGTACTTTGGAAAGATTTGCTTTCTCGGCTACGGCATTGATAAGCTCTGTTTTGTTCATAATTGATAATGATTTTGATTAGTTTTTAGGTATTTGCAGCAAATATAAGGGTAAAAACTGAAAGACAAGCTAAAAATATCGTTTTTTTCAAAAAAAACTGCATTTTCACCATTTTTGCCGCAAAACGCCAAAAATCCTAATTGTCAGAAAGAAAATTGACACATCAACCCGGCACGGCGTGCATATCTGTGCTCGCCGGAAAAGTTCTGCCTCTTGCCGAAATCAAACTCGGCACCCACCTGTATGCGCGGTGTGAGGTTCCAGAACAGATTGGCCGTCCAATAGAGTCCGTATTTGTACTCCGCAGGTGAGATTGCCTCGGAGGGAAGGAGGCGCATCTGGCTCATCTGCACGGAAGCAAACAGATTGGGGCGGAAATTGTACTGCACACCAATGTTCCAGCCGAATGCCTCAGGAGCATACATCTGCCCGGGAGCATCGGGGTTGGCGATAAGGTCGTAGTTGCCCACCTGGAGGTCGCCTCCGGTGCCTTCAAAGCCGCGGCCGATAGTGGCGGAGGCGTAAGTGGTGATCCGGGGATGTGGATGTGCCACAGAACTCAGCATCGCGCCCCACCCCATCACATTATGGTTCTGCTCTGCGAGCAGATTGCGGTAGCTCAGGGTACGCAACACACCCGACAGGCGCACATGCTGCCCCTTGGCCCACTCATACTGCACAAAGGCGGCCCAGTCGGGCATCCAGTTGGTCACTTTCTGAGTGTTCACACCATCTACTCCGAGCTGGTCGGAGGGGGTTTCAGCCGACACCGCGAAATACCATTTTTCCTTCACCACAGGCATATAGCGCACCAGCACCGAGGTGTTGCCCACCTTATTGTTAGGCCCCTGGGCATCAACAGTTGGAGGCACCGCCGCCGGGTCGGAGAATGTGGATGAAGCGTAGCCGATGGTAAAATCGTTGATTATCGCGTAGGCTTTCTTGAGGTGGAAATCCCTGGCCTGATAGCCGTTGAAGTTAGCTTCTATATAGAGTTGGTAGTCACCAATAGCCTTGTTGCGCCCTATCACCCGGAAAAATAGGCAAGTGCCGGCCGGTGTGGTTGCGAACTGCCGGCGGCTTGTGGGATCGGGCTGCATGGGGATGAGATACGGGGCAAACGCCGGGGATGTGATGGCACCGCCCCAATCGTAATAGCCGCGCATGCGCACTGCGCCTCCTATGCCCATGGCCAACTGCGCATCCTTGCTCATGAACAGGAAGTAGGGAGCACCGGGGTCCTGGAAATGGCGAAACTGGTCGTAGTAGAAAGTTGCAATCACCTGACGCACCGAGTCAACGTAATGCTGAGTGTCTTCGGGAGCCGGTTTGCCATCGATGAATATCACCTTGTTGGATTTAAGGGTGCTGTCGATATGGGCATCAACCATACTTTTGGATTCGGCAAACGCGCATATAGTCATCATGACCGCGAAAAGGGAAAGGATTCGTTTAAGCATAATAGTGATGTTTTTACATTCTTAAACAGTTGGAACAACCGGATGGTTTCTCTCATCACATAAATTTTGCGTACCTTTGCATTTCGATTACACTTACACATAACTCATACATATGTTCAGAAATCTTCCACCTGTAACCAAAAACCTCATAATAATCAACTTCATAGTGTGGTTGGCCATGTTCATCCTCCCCGCGAGGCTGGGGTTTGATGTTGAGCGGTTCGGAGCTCTGCACTATTTCCAGGCATCGTATTTCAACCCCGCGCAGCTGTTCTCCTATATGTTCATGCACGACAGCCGCAACCTTGCCCATATACTCTTCAATATGTTCACCCTCTTCATGTTCGGTGTGACACTGGAGCGCACTCTCGGCAGCAAGCGGTTTCTGTTTTTCTACTTATCGTGCGGGATAGGCGCCGCACTTGTGCAGGAGCTGGTGTGGGCAGTGACATGGCCCGGCATCTTCGCCAAGGCGCTGGCACCGCTCAACGGCGTCAGCGTAGCCGATATGACAGAGTATCTGAAGGAGAGCGCCGACGAGCCACAGGTGAGAATGATGCTCAACCAGCTTGCCACCATCGGAGCCTCCGGCGCCATCTACGGAGTGCTGCTGGCATTCGGTATGCTCTTTCCCAATGTGCCGCTCTACTTCATGTTTGTGCCGGTGCCCATCAAAGCCAAATGGATGGTGCTGGGATACGGCGTGATAGAGTTGCTGATAGGGATGAGCCAGGCCAACGACGGAGTGGCGCATTTCGCCCATCTCGGCGGAATGATTTTCGGCTTCATCATCATCTGGTACTGGAAAAAGAAAGGCACAACAGGAGGTTTCGGCGGATATGTATAGCTTGCGCACGATTGTCCGGCACCATCCGGCACTATGCAGCCTGGTGGCGGTTAACCTCACCATCTGGGCCTTGTTGCGGCTTGTCACCGTGGTGTCGCCCGCTGCCGGAGTATCGGTTCTTCAGGTGTGCGAACTGCCATGCAGCTTAGGAGGACTGATGCATAGGCCATGGACATTGCTCACTTATTTCTGGGTGCACACCGATGGCTGGCACCTGATACTCAACATGCTGTGTCTGTGGTATTTCGGACTCAAGCTACCACATGGACGCGGATGGAAAATGCAATGGCTCTACATGGCCGGAGGCGTAGGCGGCGGAGTGCTCTACTCGCTGGCCGGAGCCGCCCCCGGCAATATGCTCATAGGTTCGTCAGCAGCCGTGCTGGCCATAGCCGTGGCAGTGACCGCGGTAATTCCCAAACGTAAAATCTATATGCCGGTGCTGGGCCATCTGTATCTGTGGTGGATCACCGCCGCGCTGCTGAGCGTGGATGTGGTGAGCGTGGCGTTCGGCGACTATGCCGGTCATGTGGCTCATCTCGGCGGAGCCCTCAAAGGGCTGTGCGCCGGATGGC
>URCF01000018.1 GCA_900546365.1 uncultured Porphyromonadaceae bacterium | reverse complement strand
CCCCCGCCTATGTCAACGGCGTCAGCGAAGCCCTCTTCAAAGTGGGCATCTGTCTTCCCGCCGGCCCATACGTTTCCGACGATGATGTACGTTATATAATTGACACGATCAAATCCAGCATTGAATATTAGAGTGGTTCGCTAAGAACTTAAATACTTATTTCTCCACATCAATACCTTTTCTGGATTTTATAAGATTCAGAAAAGGTATTTTAATTATATATATATGGCTATACGAACATTTTATAAAGTTGGCAATGGATTGTTTGCAGTCGAACAATCAGGCAATATGGTGAATATCTATGATTGCGGCGGCCAGAACAAAACAATAATCAATGATGCGGTATTGAGGCTGAAGAACAATGGGATAACGCATATTGACAACCTTTTCATTTCTCATTACGACCGAGATCATGTCAATGGCCTGTGGCTTCTGCTGAGTATATTTGGCTGTGATAGAATTTTTCTACCTATGGTTCCTCCGCTTGTCAGAGTTGTCGATTTTGCACAGCATCGTTATGATTCTCATTATTCCGATTTCATACAATCCCCGGAACTATTCATAAGAGAAATAGGAAATAACGCGGATATAATCAATGTCAATGAAGAAGAGCCTGCTCAGGGAAACCGGGATAGCGTTATATTTACCCAAGAGAATGAGGATGGAACTCCCGGCGGATTTCGGCAAGCCCCTCATGAAGGTGGTAATCGAGAAATTGCCAACGGGAGCGATTGCATAGCAGGCCACTGGATGTTCCGTGTTTTCAACCGGCGTGTGATGTCAATACAGGAGCTTTCGGATTTCATGCACCGGCTTGGACTAAATGTCAATGCCACCTATGACGACATTTACAAAGTACTTGCAGCTCAGAACATCGACTTGAAAAAAGCTTTGCGCCAAGTATTCAGCCCGCAAGAGTTGAACCTTATAAATGATTACAGCATGACTGTTTGGAGTGGCTCAACAAAAACAACAGACAAAGGGGGATGTCTATTCACAGGCGACTATAACGCCAAAATCAACATGCCTCAGCTTTCGGCTGTGTATAAGGATCTAAAGCCACGGACAGAGATAGTGCAGATTCCGCATCACGGATCAAGTTACAACTTCAACCTGCAATTGTGCGATTCCTCATTCAAACATATTTTCTCGTCGTCCGACGCCCCTTATAAATCAAGACGCATTGTCAATCCTACCGACACAATCAACTTGCTAAAAGCAAAATCTTTCAGTTATGCCACTACTTTCAAAAACGATATAATTGTTTAAGGATTACCTTGTTGAGAGACACCGCAGCAGTTTGCATATAATCACCCCAAACAAAGAGATACAGATCCTTCCAACCACCCAAGTTGATAAATATTAATCAGCAATATCCGGCGATTATAAATCTCCGCGGGAGTTGGACATATATTATAGTTACCAAAAACATAATTCATCAAGCCACGCAGTGGCTATCGAATTTGTGCTAAAAAGATTTCCAAGACGATACGTAACCGACTGGCAATCCCGAGTATGTGTTTCTCATTTAGGTAATGATGAATTATTAGCCTGATATCCGAAGAATATGGACAGCTACATTTTAATATAATGATCTTTTTGTAATGAAGCTCTCCGAATCCAGAAATCTATCATCAACGGTGATATTTCGGCACATCAAAATGGTATTGCGTTGAAATAAATTGATTTAGATAGCCGTAACCTCATATTTTTTCTTTATATTTGCGCAATTGCAACCAATTACACCTTGAAAATGGGAATACATGACAACCTTTTAGTGTCAATCATTGACACTACCGTTACCGCTTCCGCACCGCTCAAGGCGATTCCGAAGCTATGGCAAGCGCACACAACAGACCTTGACATCATATACCTGAAAACATTAGGAGCAATCGTTGCCCAAGGGTTAGTAATACTCTCCGCCTCGGTCATAATATCTATTTTCCTTAATCTGACATACCGATACCTAACCAATATCCGGAACCAGAAATATGAAATTGACAAGAAGCAAAAAGAAATAGATATTCTTAGAACTAAATTAGCTCACGAAGATAAAATGCGTGATAGAGAGTATACATGGAAAGTAGAGCACGATAAATTATGGAAAGACAAGGAGTTTGCCCATAAGCTCAGAGAAAAGGAGCTTGACATGAGAATAAAGGAGTGCAGCATACATCCGACAACTGCAAGCGAATCACACCAGATCATATCTGAACAATAGGACATGAAACAACCATCCTACCTTAAAGGAGGGCTTTTGTTGCTTGGCGTTGCTCTCGTTGCATCAATTATTTTCGCCACCGGGGACTTCGGCTTTTGGCTTGCAGTAGCAATCCTTGCCCTAAGCTGGCTCATACTTCTTTATTCTCTTGCAGCTCAGATCAGGCACGCCATCATTAGACCGGCACGCAGACTTTACGCCAAGGCCTTTTCTCTGAAGCTACTGGCCACACTTATGGGATTCTTCCTTGTATCAGGCACTTTACAATATCTCTTTGTGTTCTACACCATTGAGCAAGACTCGGTACTGACAGAAGCAATCAGTCATAGAGTTTTTTTCTCCAACGCTGAATACCTATTGCGCTCATTGATATGTTCGCTCGACCTGTTCATGCTTGATGTGGATAGCAACATTCTTGACCGTTTGGATGGTCATGCCGCGTTGAAAGGCTTGCTGACTGCTCAAGCCGTTTTTTCCTTTGCCTGCACAATCGCTATGCTTGTCGGCCTCGTCTATTCCCGCCTGCATGCTTACTACAGTCTCAACTATGCCACAAAGATCAATGACACCAAGAACCATCTTTATCTATTTTTCGGCAATAACGAACCTACCGAGCTGCTGATAAGAGACATCGTGAAAAACGACCCGAAAGCGCTCGCCATCATCATTGATGAAGCCAACATAAAGGATGATGATAACGATGAGTGGGAAGGCATTGTTGGACTTATCGCTCACAAACGCAAGGTGTTCCGCACAGCAGACAAGATTGGTGCCTACGTGGCTATCGCCAGCCAACAGCTTGTAGATATTGATGATGAAATCACATCCCGAGAAGACTTCGATGCTTTCGGATACCTTGGACTGCCTAAAATAAAGAAATTCATACACGCTCTCACCCGCACATCCAATCCCCACCTGCATATCTTCTTTATGGAAGATGATGAAGAACTGAACATCCGCAATATCATTGCACTGGCCAAAGACTCTACTATTATGGCTGTTGCCCGCAATAACAATCTTTACCACCGAATCTACTGCCATGCCCGCTACAATGGTCCCAATCGCGTAGTTCAAGATGTGGCCCTGAAAAAGCATCTCAACGTGAAGATTGTTGACTCATCACACATCGCAATTGAATTGCTAAAGCTTGACCCCGATTGCCACCCGGTTAATGTTGTGAAAACCAGCTTAGACAACCCCACTACTGTGGAAACACCGCTAAAAACACTGATTGTTGGTTTTGGAGAGGTGGGACGAGATGCTTTTCGATTCCTGTATGAATTCGGAGCATTTGTGAATTCAACAAATGAGAGTGAACGTAGTCCATTTGAATGTGTCATTGTTGACAAGAATCTCAACGATATCAAAGGCACATTTATCTCCTCAATGCCAGGAATTTTCAAATACAACAAAGTAACAGGTCAATTCATGGACGGCTGCGTGAGGTTTGAGAACATCAACTATTGCAGTCCGGAGTTCTACTCATCGGTTATTCTGAAAAACGACTTTCTGAAAACCGTCAATTACATCATCATATCAATCGGCAATAATGATGAATCTATTTCATTAGCCTCACGAATTTTCAATCTTGCGCGACGGGAACGTGATAATCTGGCCAACCTTCGCATCTTTGTACGGTGCACCGACAACAATAAAATTGAGGGTATCCAAAAGATTGCCGACCATTACAACTATGGTTATGGCAATGGAGAGAAGAACATCCCCGTGATCCGAATTTTTGGCCAGCCCGAAAGAACTTATACCTATGACTTGGTTGTGAGCGACCGCTTGATTGAAGAAGGCAAACAATTCCACGAGCAATATCGCGTGCTCAGTGGAGAAGGAAATAGCTGGGACATTCGTCACAAACAGCTCTCCGGAAGATTCCCCTCCAGCATTGAACAGCTACGTAAACTGCGCCGACAAGAGTCACAGGATAATGCGAACGCCCTCCATGCGGGCACCAAAATGATTCTCCTCAGGCAAGCTATTTCCCAGTTGTGGAAAGATGGCAATATTGACTGGCATTCATTTTGTCTCAGATATTTCAATACCGATGGCTCCGCGAATGTCACCGGATCGCGAACCAACATTAGATATCCGGCCCTTACAGACAAAGAAAACGAAATTATCCTGCATCTTGCCCAACTTGAACACCTGCGTTGGATTGCAGCCCACGAACTGTTGGGATACGAGTTTCATGAAGGTGGCACATACTGCGATGAACGCACCATGAGACATAACTGTCTATGCCCATGGAATCTTCTTGACAAGCAGAGTGATTTGCAAAAAGGCTGGATATGCGACTACAAAAAATACGACTTTTGTGTAGTTGACACCACAATTGCATTAAACAAGGATAATCTCTTATACCCCAAATCAGATGACTGACAAAGAGAACATACAGGGACTGATTGTCCGGGACAACCGTATCTCGGAGCAATTCTTCTATGTTAAATGGAGCCATCAAACTTCGGCAATTTCAATACCGAAGCTCTATATATCTCGATGTAGTTAATAATAATTTGTTTTATTAAAACCTGATAGAATTACGCTCAGCCGTTTCTCTATAATTAAAGCACTTACGACAATGAACGAATATATACCCAATCCGGCAGACACTAACAGCGTGAAGCTTCCAAAGGAACTGCTTCCGCTTATTGAGGAGATGGCCAAGAATGTGCATGAAGTGTGGGCTCAGAACCGCATCAATGATGGATGGTCATACGGTCCCGTCCGCGATGATGACAACAAAAAGCATCCTTGCCTTGTACCATACGAAGAACTCCCTGAAAGTGAGAAAGAATATGATAGAGCCACTTCCCAGGAAACATTAAAGCTGATTTTGAAGTCGGGCTTTGAAATTTCAAAAATTTGATGTAGCTTTGCATATTGGCAATATGTACCACAATCACATTCACATCACACTCACCATGAAGCCATCAGATTTCGTACTTCCCAAGGATACCTCAATCGTGCGACAATTAGATAGCATACACTGCTTCCTGACATCGGTAAAGAAATCTACACATTGGGGATAGAGAGTCTGACCTATGTCACCACAGTAGCTCCAATTGCGGTGCCAAACTAATTTTAATAAACATTCACAACGAAATACCATGGACCAAGAAATTAACCTATTTGATGACATTGATATAGATGTCGATATATTTTCCAATGTACAGCAAGCGGCCTGGGATAAACTTATAGACGAAATCGTAAACGGAAATGTAATTCCCCTAATAGGACCCGACATTTTAATAGAAGGCGGCGACATTCATAAGAAAATTGTTGAAGCGTTAGCAAAAAAATTTAAGTTACTCAATACTCCTTCGTCTTTTTCAGAGCTCGTGTATGACCACGATTTTCTTAAGCAGGTCAAAGACAATAAGGATAGCATATATGGGTATATGAATAAAGTGTTTTCGCGACCAAATGTTTTCCGACCATCTAATATTCTCAAGGAGCTATTGAGCATCAAACAATTCCCATTTATTATGGTAACTTCTTTCACGCCTATTGTAGAAGAAGTTATGAAAGAGATATGGAAAGATGAGCTGCGTGTACTGAAATTCAACAATAACCCTTCCGAAAACGATGATATATTATCTGAAACCGACCTGCGCAAACCTACTATATACTATATGTTTGGGAAGGTGGGAGATGCGGCTCATAGATACGTACTGACTGATACTGACATGCTGGATTTTTGCACTTCATGGTTGAATGAGGGAAACAAGCGTCCGCATAAGTTGGCACGCATAATTAAGGATAAATATTTATTGATGCTTGGCAACAACTACTCCGACTGGCTCTTCCGTTTTATTTGGTATTCTATTAGAAAGCCAGGTAATGGAGCTGGCCTTGTCGTTGCGGAGAATATTGAGGATGAACTCTCTCAATTCCTTGAACGGAATCATACATTTATGTGTAATAATCCACATGATGTAATCCAAGAAATCAAATCGCGGCTGCCCGAAAGAATCCAAGATATAGAGAAGAAGAAATTTGATTCTGTTGAACGTGGCGTTGATGTTTTCATATCCTACTCAAGGAGTGATAGCGCAATAGCGGAAGAACTCTACCGAAAACTTAGCGCACAAGGTAAAAAAGTGTGGTTTGACAAGAACAACATTTCTTCCGGGGGAAACTTCGGAAATGAAATAAAAGAAGGGATACAGAATGCCCGTTATTTCGTACCAATCCTATCTAAAAATGTCGAAAATGAGCGCAAAGAGTCCCATTACTACCGCCTTGAATGGCATGAAGCCGGCAAAATGGCAATTAGTTTAGGCCGTACTTTCATCATACCACTCGCAGAATCTGGATTTTCTTTTAAGGAAGCTGCTGTTGATGAGAGAATCCAACAATACAATGCCATAGAGTTCAGCGATATATCAAGTATTGAGGAAGCCGTTCAAAAAATTATTCATATCATAAACAACGAGTAATGACCAAGAATAACCATAATCCTTGGGTTGGGCTAAGAGCCTATACCGAAGGGGAAATCCTATATGGAAGAGATAAAGACATACTTGAACTTACCACGTATGTTCTTGCAGAAACCGAGGTTGTGCTATATGGCAAATCTGGAACCGGAAAATCTTCTATAATCAACGCCGGCGTTTTGCCGTCAGCACGCCGTAACGGTTATGTACCCATTACTATTCGACTTGCTCATGGAACTAGTGCGTCTTCATACCTGACTCAAATCATAAACCACATCAATAAAGCAGGGGTGACAATCAAAAATGTCATTCCACACCAATCCCAAGACGATCCTTTGCTTTGGGAATTTTTCCATTGCAATGAGTTTCTGGATGCCGAAGGCAAAAAAGTACGGTTACTTATCATATTTGATCAATTTGAAGAAATATTCACTCTTCAGGAATGTAAGGAAAACCGAGAACAGTTCTTTCAAGAAATCGCAGACCTGCTGAACGATATTAAGCCAAAACAACTATGCACGGAATCAAACCATTCCACCATCAGCACTCCGGAGATAGAGATTAAAACGCCCAATTATGACGATGATGACATCTTCGCGCAAATAGAACGGATTGACATTAATGAGTGCGTTGATTCGGTAGCATTTGTTGATAATAAAGTCCATTTTGTATTCACTCTTCGTGAGGATTACCTGTCAGATTTTGAATATTACACCCAAAAGATACCTGCATTAAAACAGCATCGCTATGCATTTAGACCCATTGACGATAGTCAAGCAATGGAAATAATCACTAAGCCTCAAAAAGGGCTCGTCTCAGATGCCGTAGCGAAACAGATAATAGCAAAAGTGAGTAGAACAAGTAATGGTGACTCTAACTCCAGCGGAGGTATTGACACTGCCATCCTCTCTCTTTTTCTTTCCCAATTATATCAACGACTGCCTGAAAATGCTATTGCTATCAATGCTGATATGCTTGATAAATTTGGCAAAAACATCATCAAAGACTATTATATTTCCGCCATATCAAACACTTCCAGAATCAAGCCGGACTCTGTTGCATGGCTGGAAAACATTCTCCTTACAAAGGATAATCATCGAGACAACAAGGATATTAAAGATGTCCTTGAAAAGAATGTCGGATTAACGCCTGAAGAACTCAACTATCTTGAAAAAGAGAAACATATCCTTACTCGTTTCAAACGCTCCAAAACTACAAGAATAGAGTTCGTCCATGATGTAATTGCCGATGTTGCAGCTCAGCATAAACAAACTGTGGAAGCAGAAATTAAAGCACGTGCAGAACGGACATTGCAGGAAAAGAAAGCAAAACGAAAATTATGGGTTACTATATTTATTTGTACAGTAGCTATAATTTCAGTCACTGTCGGTATGTGGTCATATATGTCTAAACCAACAAGCCTTTTACCTACCAAACAATCATTCATTGTATCTTTCCTTGAGGACTCCTTAACTACCGAAAATGAATATTGGAAAGGGGAATTCTCTATAATAGGACATAGGAGTGATAAACCTGATACAGTTTTATTTGAGCGAATGATTGATAAAGGGCTCAAGGATTCTATTTTCAAAATAGAAATTGACACACTTCATTCAGTTTCATTTGCTATGACTTTCCCAAGTTACAGCAAATATCAGGACATTGAGTTTGAAACAAACTACTCGGATTTAATCAAGACACTCAATGTACCAATGCAATTAAGAAAGAAACAGCCTAAAACATATCCTTATTTTGGAAATGTTGTAGTAGAAGCAAATGGCATTAAATGGCCTGTGCAAAACGCCCTTGTATGCCTGCACGATATAACTACAAGAACCGACTCCTGTGGAAATTTCAAATACTACCTTGAAAATGAGGTGACAGAAGATGACGATATATTCATCATAAAAAAAGGATTCTCTTCAGTTGATTTTAAGGCTATTGAAAATCTCAATCAGGATGTGCATACATTCATATTAACACCCAAAGACAGCATCCAAAGTGTATCATATAAAATAGCAGCAATTGATTCGATTTCTGGCCTCCCGAAAAAACTGGTAGGTAAAATAACGAATCAAAAAATTTATAAATCAGATGGTACAACAGATGTTCTGAATCTAATTTGCGTGCATGCTAAGACTGCTAATAAAAAGTACCTTGTAGAGGGATATTTCTACTTTAACTCGGATTTCAAAAAAAACAAAAATAATGAAAACCTGCATGCATATTATTTCTTCACAGGAGAGATTGACAGATATTGGAATGACGGAATAAAAAACTATTCGCTTGAAGGGAAAAATTACATTGGAAATAACCTTGACATTACAGGAACATATACGCAAAATGCAGGTTCCTGGACCGGAGAAATAACATCTCCGGTAGGATATAATGCAGTCTTTCCATCACCCAATTAATGTCTTACTTTAATATTTAATATCAGAGACAGAAGACTTGCTCTGGGCTTACTAAGCTTTATAGACTGGTTGGCAGGGGGCGAATCGGGGGTATATGAACCAAAAGATGCATTTTATACTTATAATAGGTGTGTTATTAATTGTTTTTTTCTAATTTTGTCGCCTAATTTATCTATCAAACGCCCTGCGTGATGAAAAATCTTGTTATAGTAGAGTCCCCTGCAAAGGCCAAAACCATTGAAAAGTTCCTTGGTCCCGATTATAAAGTGATGTCAAGCTATGGTCACATCCGCGACCTTAAGAAAAAAGATTTCAGCATTGACCAGGCAGGCAACTTCACGCCCGTCTATGAAATTCCCGACGACAAGCAGGAGCTTGTGAAGCAGCTTAAGAAAGCTGCGGCGCAGGCCAATATCGTGTGGCTGGCTTCCGATGAGGACCGCGAGGGAGAAGCCATTGCATGGCACTTGTATGAGGTGCTTGGCCTCAAGCCTGAGGCCACGCGGCGCATCGTGTTTCACGAAATCACCAAAGATGCCATTCTCCATGCCATCGACCACCCCCGCAGCATCGACCTCAATCTTGTGGATGCCCAGCAGGCACGCCGTGTGCTGGACCGCATTGTTGGCTTTGAGCTGTCGCCGGTGCTGTGGCGCAAGATCAGGCCGTCGCTCTCGGCGGGACGCGTGCAGAGCGTGGCCGTGCGTTTGATTGTGGAGCGCGAGAATGAGATCAAGAATTTCAAGAGCGAACCATATTTCCGCGTCACAGCCCAGTTCTCCACGCCCGAAGGAAGGGTGGTGAAAGCTGAGCTGCAGCGTCGTCTGTCCGACCTTGAAACTGCCAAACAGTTTCTCAACGACTGCGCCAAGGCTTCGTTCTCGGTGAGCGACATCTCGGTGAAGCCGCTGAAAAAGCAGCCTGCACCGCCTTTCACCACCTCCACTCTGCAGCAGGAGGCTTCGCGCAAATTGGGATTCACTGTATCGCAAACCATGATGCTTGCCCAAAGGCTGTACGAAGCCGGTCACATCACCTATATGCGTACCGACTCGCTCAACCTTTCCTCGCTGGCTATCAACGCCATATCCAAGGAGATAAAGTCAACCCTCGGTGAGGAGTATCTGAAGGTGCGCAAGTACCACACTTCGTCCAAAGGAGCACAGGAGGCTCACGAAGCCATCCGCCCCACATACGTGGAAAAACATACCATTGAAGGCACCGCCAACGAAAAACGGCTCTACAACCTCATCTGGAAACGCACCATAGCCTCGCAGATGGCTGACGCTGAGATAGAGAAAACCACTGTCACCATTTCGTCATCCAACCGTGATGAATCTTTCACCGCCAATGGTGAGGTGATTCAGTTTGACGGTTTTCTCAAGGTATATATCGAGAGCCGTGATGACGAGAATGCCGCCGACTCAGCTGACATTCTGCCGGCAATGACCATCTCCGAGCCGCTTGCCGTGGCCAACATCACCGCCACCGAACGCTACACCCAGCATCCCCCGCGCTACACCGAGGCATCGCTTGTGAAGAAGATGGAGGAGCTCGGCATCGGTCGCCCGAGCACATACGCTCCCACCATCTCCACCATCCAGCAGCGCGAATATGTGGCCAAAGGTGACCATCAGGGCACTGAGCGCACTTTCGCCACCCTCACTCTCGCCGATGGCAAGATTGCCGAATCCACCAAGGTGGAGACTGTTGGCTCTGACAAAGGTAAACTGATACCGACCGACACAGGTATCGTGGTCAACGATTTCCTCACGCAATATTTCCCCAACGTGCTCGATTTCAACTTCACAGCCAATGTGGAGCAGCGGTTTGACGAGATTGCCGAAGGCCACACAGGATGGCACTCCGAGATTGCCGATTTCTACAATGTGTTCCACCCCGAGGTGACCAAGGCCAGCGATATGCGCCTTGAGCACAAAGTGGGCGAGCGCACCCTCGGCACCGACCCGGCCACTGGGCGAAGAGTGTCGGTGAAAATCGGACGCTTCGGTCCCGTGGTGCAGATTGGTGACAGCACCGACGAGGAAAAGCCTTCGTTTGCCTCCCTGGCCAAGAACCAGTCAGTGTTTGACATCACACTTGAGGAAGCGCTCAAACTTTTTGACCTGCCCCGCACCCTCGGCCAATACGAGGACAAGGATGTGGTGGTAGGTGTGGGACGCTTCGGTCCCTACATCCGCCACGATGGCAAATTCGTGTCCATCCCCAAGGATATCCAGCCCACCTCCATCACCCTTGAGGAGGCCGAGCAGCTCATCAACGACAAGCGTCAGGCCGAAGCTCAGAAAGAGGTGAAAACTTTCAGCGAGGACCCCGACCTCAAGATTCTCAACGGTCGCTACGGTGTGTATATATCGTACAAAAAATCCAACTACAAGATCCCACGCACCGTGGAAAACCCCGCCGACCTCTCTCTGGAGCAGTGCATGGAGATAATAGCCTCGCAGGCCGACAAACCCAAGCGCACCGCCACACGCAAGAAAAAATAACCCATTCCCAACCGACAAGCCATGTCCCCACGCCCCCGCGCAACAAAGCCAGGCGCCGAACGCAATCAGTTTCGGCCCGACAGCATACTCACCCTCAATGTGTCCGAGCCGATGCCCCTGATGGAGTTTCTGCTCGCCAATCTCACCGACCATAAACGCACCTCCGTCAAAGAGCTTCTCAAGCACAATCAGGTGGCTGTCAACGGCTCCCCGGTGTCGCAGTTCAACCATAAGCTCAAACCCGGCGACCAGGTGAAAATCAATTTCACCCGTGAATGGCGGGTGTTCTACCACCGCCGGCTCAAGCTGGTGTATGAGGACGACGACATTATTGTGGTCAACAAAGGGTATGGACTCCTGTCGATGGGCACCGACAAAATCAAGGAAGGCACCGCCTACTCCATACTGCGCGAGTATGTGAAATGGTCCGACCCGCGCAACAAGCTGTTCATCGTGCACCGCCTCGACCGCGACACTTCCGGACTGATGATGTTCGCCAAAAACGAGGAAGCCAAAAACACCATGCAGCACAACTGGAACAACATGGTGCTCAACCGCAAATACCTCGCTGTGGTAGAGGGCACCCCCGACCAGGCCGAAGGTGTGATCAAAAGCTATCTCGCCGAAAACGCCGAGCATGAGGTTTACTCCACCCCCGACCCCAAACTCGGACAGCTCGCCGTCACACGCTACAAAACCCTCGCGAGCAAAAACGGCTACACTATGCTTGAAGTGGAGCTTGACACCGGACGCAAGAATCAAATCCGCGTGCACATGAAGGAGATGGGACACCCCATTGCCGGAGACCGCCGCTATGGAGCCAAATCCAGCCCGATCCACAGGCTCGCGCTCCATGCACAGACACTCCGGTTCGCCCACCCCGTGACCCGCAAGGAGATGAACTTCGAGACCCCCGTGCCCGCCGGATTCACAAAAATGGTGAAATAGGGTCCACAGCAAAAGCATTTATCCTATATACCCCCACACCAAGGAGGCTGCTGCACCTAACGGTCCGGCAGCCTCCTTGATTATTCCCATATCGAATATACCGCCGGACAGAATGTCACGCTCAAGCATATCCCTCAAGAGGCTGCAACCAAATTCGCGGTAATTGTATAAATCTCGTATAAATTTCATACGACCTATACGATATATACTGCAAAAATCGTAACTTTGTGCCATGTCAGTCAATAAAGTCATACTCATAGGAAATGTCGGTAAGGATCCCGCCATAAGGTATGTGGCGGAGCGTCCAGTGGCGGAGTTTTCACTGGCCACCACCGAACGCGCCCGCACCACCGCCGCTGGTGTGACTGTGCCCGAACGCACCGAGTGGCACAACATAGTGATGTGGGACCGCAATGCGGACACCGCCGAAAAATATATCCGCAAAGGCACAAAACTGTATGTGGAAGGGAAGTTGCGCACCCGCGTATGGGAGGACCGCAACGCCATCAAGCGCTCCATCACCGAAATCATGGTGGAGAATTTTGAAATTCTCTCCCGCCCTGCAAATCAATAAAAACCAATCATAAAATGAAAAAAATGAGCAACAAGCAGATGGATGAAACCATCTACCGGGACGCCGATCCGGTGGAACTGCCCGAAAATGCGTTCCGCGAGCTTGGCGAGGACGAGGAGTATCGTCCCGTGATGCACCCGGCTCACGACTACGCTGAAGTGACCCCCTACTCCGTGGGGATGGGTCTGCTGCTGGCGATAGTGTTCAGCGCGGCTGCGGCTTATCTGGGCCTCCGCGTAGGACAAGTGTTTGAAGCCGCCATACCCATAGCCATCATCGCCGTGGGGCTGAGCGGAGCACTCGGCAAAAAGAACCCTCTTGGCCAGAATGTGATCATTCAGTCAATTGGCGCATGCTCGGGTGTGATTGTGGCCGGCGCCATCTTCACTCTTCCCGCCCTCTACATCCTGCAGGGCAAATATCCCGACATCGCGGTCAATTTCATGGAGATATTTCTCAGCTCACTGTTCGGTGGCGTGCTGGGAATACTGTTCTTCATCCCTTTCCGCAAATATTTTGTGAAAGATATGCACGGCAAATATCCTTTCCCTGAAGCCACCGCCACCACACAGGTGCTGATGAGCGGCAACGCCAAAGGGAAGGAGAATACCGGAGGTCAGGCCAAGACCCTTGTGCTCTCTGCCCTTGTGGGCGGTGTTTACGACTATGTGGTGAGCACCTTCGGCTTCTGGGCCGAAAACCTCAGCTCCGCCGCCACCTCCTGGGGTGCCGGACTGGCTGCCAAAGCCAAAGTGGTGTTCAGCTGCAACACTGGCGCCGCACTCCTCGGCCTTGGCTACATTGTGGGTCTCAAATATTCATTCGTCATATTCGCCGGCTCGGCATTCGTATGGTGGGTGCTTCTTCCTCTGATGGGCACCTACGGCTCTGCTGAGATAGCCGCCATGGCACCGGAGCAGATTTTCTCCGACTATGCCCGACTGATCGGTATCGGCGGCATCGCCATGGCAGGTGTGATAGGCATCGTAAAATCATGGAGCATCATAGTCCAGGCCGCCGGACTCGCAGGCCGCGAATTCAAGGGCGGAGCCGCCAAGCAGTCCACCGTGCGCTGGCAGTGGGACATCTCCATGAAGCATATCGTGTTTTTCATTGCCCTGGCTCTGATTGCCGTGCTGGTATTCTTCTGGATTGGCGTGCTCCATAACTTCTGGCAGGCACTTGTGGCATGGATTGTGGTCACTGTGATAGCATTCCTGTTCACCACCGTGGCCGCCAACGCCATTGCCATCGTGGGCACCAATCCCGTGTCGGGCATGACCCTCATGACCCTCATCATCGCTTCGGCCATATTCGTGGGCGTGGGCATCAGCGGCACCTCCGGTATCGTGGCCTCGATGATTATCGGCGGCGTGGTCTGCACCGCACTCAGCATGGCCGGCGGATTTGTCACCGACCTCAAGATCGGCTACTGGCTCGGCAGCACCCCGCGCAAACAGGAGAGCTGGAAATTCCTCGGCACCCTTGTGTCGGCAGCCACTGTGGGCGGAGTGATTCTGCTGCTCAACAATGTGTACGGATTCTCGGGCGAGAATGCACTTGTGGCTCCCCAGGCCAACGCCATGGCCAAGGTGATAGAGCCTATCATGATGGGCGGCGACACACCCTGGATTCTCTATCTCGTGGGCGCAGTGCTGGCATTGCTCCTCAACTGGCTCGGTGTTCCGGCATTGGCTTTCTGCCTCGGCATGTTCATCCCTATGCAGCTCAACGCTCCGCTGCTGGTAGGTGGTGCCATTGCATGGTTCGTGTCAACACGCAGCACCGACAGGAAGCTCAACGATGCCCGTCGCGACCGCGGCACCCTCATCAGCTCGGGACTTATTGCCGGCGGCGCACTCTTCGGTGTGCTGGCTGCTCTGACTCTCTTTGCCGGATACAAATACGACAACACCATGAGCGTAGGACTCAAGCAGGGTCTCGGAGTGGTAGTTTACCTGCTGCTCATCATCTACCTCATCTACGACAGCATGCGGGTGAAGAAACAGTAATCCACATCCATCATGCATGGACATAGACAAATTATTTCAGGGATAGCCGCACTGGCTATCCCTGCCATTATCACCAACATCACAACCCCGGTGCTCGGGCTCTCCGACATGGCCATCGTGGGCCATCTCGGCGGCGCCGTGTATATCGCCGCCATAGCCGTGGGCGCAGCGGTGTTCAACATGCTCTACTGGCTGTGCGGATTTCTGCGGATGGGCACGAGCGGCCTCACAGCACAATGCTACGGCTCCCGCAATATTGAAGGGTGCTCCAGATCGCTGGCGCAGGCCATGACGATAGCCATGGGGCTTGGAGTGCTGATGATCCTGCTCCAGCGTCCGGTGTTCGAGGGGATGATTCTGTTCATGGACTGCGATGAGGCCACCCGCAGTGTGGTGCACACCTATTTCTCAATCTGCGTGTGGGGCGCCCCCGCAGTACTCGGCACCTTTGTGCTCACCGGCTGGTGGCTCGGGATGCAGAACTCGCGCACACCGATGTGGGTCAGCATATTCATCGACCTGTTCAATATCGGCATGAGTGTGACTCTGGTATTTCTGTTCCACCTCCGCATCGAGGGGGTGGCAACCGGCACTTTGGCGGCCCAGTGGGCAGGCTTTCTGCTGGGGTTATGGCTCTGCAAGCGGAAATATCATATCTCTGTGCCCCGCCTTAGCGCGGTGCTGAAAGGTGCGGAGCTGAAATGCTTTTTCAAGGTGAACACCGACATATTCCTGCGCACCGTATGCCTGGTGTCTGTCACGGTATGGTTCACACGCGTAGGGTCGATGCAGGGAGCGGAGATGTTGGCGGTCAACGCATTGCTGATGCAGCTGTTCACCCTGTTCTCCTTCTTCATGGATGGCTTTGCATTTTCGGCCGAAGCACTCTGCGGGCGGTTCAAAGGGTCGGGCAATATGGCCATGCTCAGGCGCACGGTCCACACCCTGATGAAATGTGCCGGAGCCATTGCCCTGCTTTTCACGCTGCTCTACGCCATCGGCGGCAGCGAGATGCTGCATCTGCTCACCTCCGACCATGGCGTGGTAACCACAGCCAAAGAATATTTCTGGTGGGCTGTGAGCATCCCCCTGGCCGGGTTTGCAGCCTTTATGTGGGACGGTGTGTCGATAGGAGTCACAGCCACAAGACGTATGCTGATCTCCATGCTGTGTGCCACCGCACTCTTCTTCACAATCTATTTCGTGGCCTATCCACAAATTGGCAACCACGGCTTGTGGCTCGCTTTCATAGCCTATCTCCTCACCCGCGGCATAGCCCTATGGATTCTCAACCGCGAATACTGGGGCACAGGTCACTTGTCGCCGTACTCGGCTAGATAAGCCTCGCAAGCCTCCACAAGCTCATCATACCACTCCTGCCCAAACCGCTCTATCAGCGGCTCTTTCATAGCCTGATAGAGTCGTACACCCTTGGCACGGCCAAGAACCTCGGCACACCGGCATATCTTCCATCGGTGGTAGTTGACGGCGGTGAATGTGGGATACTCCGTGAGGCGGAGCGGATAGAGATAGCATGACATCGGCTTACGGAAATTGGTGCGCCCCTCGCGGTAAGCCTTCTCCAGAGCGCAAAGACACATTCCCCCCGGGCCGTAGGTGGTGAATACACAGTTGCGCCCGTCCACAATCTGGGTCACAAGGTCGCCCTCCTCATCCACATAAGCCACACCAGACTCGTTGATACGCTCCTGTGCCGATGGCAGCAGGTCGTCCCACACCACATCCTTGAGCTCCTTGAGTTTCTGATACTCCTCTTCAGTGACAGGAGCACCGGCATCGCCCTCGATGCAACATTCCCCAAGGCATTTGCCAAGGTCGCAGAGAAAAAAACGCTCGGCGAGATCAAGACTCACCAGTTCTTTTTGGATTTGGAGCATAACTGTTTGATAGGTTTGGTTCATGATTTATCGTCCGGAAAAAGCCGCGCCCACGCCCACGAGACGGTCGTAGCGGTCGCCCGGCAATCTGTAATAGGCGCGTATCAGATATTCGTTGACTGTTTGATAGAAATCACCCTCCACGAGCGCGGTCTGACCCACAGTGGAGCCGTTGCGCGGCACCACCAGATACTGATAGTTGTAGGCCCCCTGCTTCAACAGCGGCGACAGTTCGTAGCGGCGCGTAGCACGGTTGTACACCATGCGCGAACTGTCGTCAAACCGCCTCAGCATCATATCGCCGTCAATAAACAGATCGGCGTTGTGCAGCTCGGGCAGATCGAGGGCGAAGTGGGTCACGGCATATTCCGCCTCTATATCGGAAGAGCTCGAGTTGTACTCCCTCACACGGTAGCGTCCGTGCTGCGTGCTGTCAAAACTGTACATCTCCTCACGACGCGGATAGTCGGTCTGCAGGGTGAAATGATAGTAAGGCTCGGCGTAGCCTATATCCTCCACTCCCATGCCGTGATAGGTGGTGGACACGGTTTCAAAACGCCGGTATTCGTTGCCGGCAGGAAATATCAGTGCCGGATTGCTTTCAAAATACAGATGCGGGGGCACCACACGGAGCGGATGGGCGGCCACACGCTCGCTGTCAATTCGCGAGTTCTGCGACACCACAAGCCAGATGTTGCTGAAATAGTCGTGCATCGGAAGATTGTCAGTGTCCACATCCACACTCACCTGCTGATGCGAGGCATTGTAGTCGATATCAGTGCGCGAGCTCACCGACGCCGACACCTTCACCCGCGGCTCCACCACATAGAACCGGGCCTGCAGCAGAGTGGTCTCGGGGTCGCTTTCGTCATACACCCGCAGCAGATAGTTGCCCGACACAAGCGGACGCATATTGCCGTGCGGCAGCACTATGCTGTAGTGCACATAATGCGTCTTGGTGCCGTAGGAGTAGGCATAATCATCCACCTCGCCTTCGTTGAACCCGTCGATAAACTCCGAATCCACAAGCTGGTCCACACGCCATTGCGAGTCGCAATGTTTCAGCTCGTAGCGCATATACCGGCGGTCCTCGGCAAGCTCATCCCATTTCACAACCACCCCATCGGATCCGTTGAGCGTCATCACCGGTGGCAGCTGGTCATTGCCGAGCGAATGCACCTGCAGCGACATCATTGACGGATGGAACACTCCTGTGCGTGTGTCACCCGACTCCACCTGCGCCTGCGCCTGAAAAGCACACACCAACGCCATGATGATATATGCCAACCGTATCACCATTGTATAGGGGTTTTGCCTTGGGCCACAAGATACTCGTTGGCCCTGGTGAAATGGTGATTGCCGAAAAATCCGCGTGACGCACTCAGCGGCGACGGATGCGGTGAGGTGAGCACAAGATGACGGTTGCGGTCAATGAACTCCCCCTTGCGGGCCGCATAGCTCCCCCAAAGGATGAACACAAGACCTTCGCGCTCCTGTGCCAGTTTGCGCACAACAGCGTCGGTGAACTCCTCCCATCCCCTGCCCTGATGCGACCCTGCAGCGTGGGCGCGCACCGTGAGGGTGGCGTTGAGCAGCAGCACTCCCTGCGTGGCCCAGCGGCTGAGATCACCATCGGACGGTATCGGAGCACCGGTGTCGGCATGCACCTCCTTGAATATATTGACAAGCGAGCGCGGCACAGCCACCTGCGGGCTCACCGAGAAACAAAGGCCGTTGGCCTGACCCGGACCATGATAAGGGTCCTGCCCCAGAATCACCACCTTCACATCATCGAACGGACACGCATCAAAAGCGGCAAATATTTTTGCCGCCGGCGGGTACACCGTGGTGCTGCGATATTCTCCACGGACAAACTCTGCGAGCGAATGGAAATAAGGGGCATCCCATTCCGATGCCAAAGCTTTGAGCCACGAATTGTCAATCTTCACATTCATATCCACAAAGCTACAAAAAAACTTTTGCACATACAGCAAAAGTTTGCTACATTTGCACCCGGAAATATATCTCCACCCACTGTTCCCGTAGTTCAATGGATAGAATAAAAGATTCCGGTTCTTTCGATTAGGGTTCGACTCCCTACGGGAATACCATCATCCGCAGCGCACCGGCCCTGCGGATTTTTTTATACGACTTATGGAACTCTCCCACTAAAAAATTATCAAGGCTGCCTCCGCAGGGAAGCAGCCTTGATAATTTTTGATACAAATGTGCGATGCTTATTCGCCGGGGATGATAGCTTCGCTGGGGCAAACTTCAGCGCAAGAGCCACACTCGATGCAGGTGTCGGGATCGATGTGGTAGATATCGCCTTCGGAGATAGCCTCAACGGGGCAAACGGGCAGACAGGTGCCGCAAGCAACGCATTTGTCAGTGATTACGTAAGCCATGATTAGAATTAATTTTTGGATAAATACGAATAAATGTTATTTCTATGGTGCAAAAGTATCACTTTTGGCTAAAACGCCAAACAGTTTTGCCCAATTTTTTTTGCACATCCACGGATTTTATAGCCTGTCCCATAATATAAGCTAACGCTGAGTCGGTCAGCTTATATTATGGGACAGACTCTTAGCCGAACTTGCTCACCTTGCGGAGCTGAGGCTCGTTGATAATCTTGATCTGCCGTCCGTCAACGAGAATCAATCTTTCGTTGACAAATGAGGTGAGGGTACGTATGGCATTCGCCGTGGTCATATTGGAGAGGTTGGCAAGATCCTCGCGGGCCATGTACACACGGATTGTCACGCCATCCTCCTCAAATCCGTAATGCTCGCTGAGCACAATCAATGCTTCGGCCAGGCGGCCACGAATATGCTTCTGGGTGAGATTCACAATCCTGGTGTCGGAGCTGCCGAGGTTGCGGCTCAGCTCATGGATGAAAAACCACGCCACCTGCATATTCTCATCTATAAGCTCCTTGACCACCTTCATCGGTATGGAGCCGAGCACCGATGCCTCCATGGCCTGTGCCGTGGATACGTATGGCTCACCGGCAAAATAGGCACGATAGCCGAAATACTGCACCGGACGAATCAGACGCAATATCTGCTGACGACCGCCAACGCCGTCCTTGCACAGCTTGGCTTTGCCTTTGAGCAGACACCACAGATACTCCGGGTCCTCACGCTCGGCATATATGATTTGGTTTTTTTTGAAATGATGTACCGTGAAGTTGTCGGTGATTTTGCGTTTCTCCTCGGGGGTGAGAACACTCCACATTTCCGACAAATCCTCGCTGATCACTTTCTCAAGTGCGTCTTTTATCATAACTGGCGTTTGTGTACTTCATGTATAACGCCACAAATTTAGTGATTTTTGGCACTTTACCCAACAATTCATTGAAGTTTTGCCTTTTTTGACAACTTTTCGCCGTCATTGGCGAGCATAGAAATGCAGTATCCTCAGCCGCAGCAGGTGCTCGTATTTGGCCTGCAGTGCCTCCGAACGCGAACGGATGTAGTCGGTTTTGGCCTGCTCAAACTCGGTGGAGTTGGCCTTGCCGTAGTTGTATTTCTCCTGCATGGCGTTCAGGGCGGCAAGCGTGGAGTTGCTTGCCACTTCCGAGGCAACGAGCTTTTTCTCGGCGGCAACGGCCTGATAATAGGCCTGCTGGATGGTTTTGTACATTGTCAACTCCACATTCTCGCGTTGCAGCTGCGCATTGAGCCGCTGTATTTTGGCGCGGCGCACAGAGTTGCGCGTGCTGAACCGGTCAAAAATCGGTATGCTCAGTGATAATCCGATGGACTTGGAGAAATTGTCGCGCATCTGGCGGTGAAAAGGCATATTGCGGGTTCCGGACAGATGATAGTAGCTGCTGCCTATCCCCGCCGACAGCGACAAGGTGGGCAGCCAACCGCTCTTGGCAAGGGTCACATTCTTGTCAGCGGCCTGCTCGCTGAGCCGCGCCGCGAGGATGGAATGATTCGACTCAAGCGCCTGACGGTAAACCTCATCGGCACCCATAAGACCTAAATGTTCATCGGGAAGCGGCTGCACCTCAAACCCCTCAGCGGTGGGAAGCTCCAGCAGCTGCGCAAGATCCACAAGCGCAAGGGTATGGTCGTTGGCGGTGGTGATGGCAGTCACCTTGTCCTGAGCAAGCTGCGACTCGGCCTGCGTGAGGTCCAGCTCCGCAATCTTACCCGCTTCGAGAAGCACCTTGCGCCGTTCCAGCTCCACCTCCGATATATGCTGCTGCTCGAGGGCCACAGTGTGTAGCTCAGCGGTGTAAAGCACCTGCAGATATTGCGATATCACATTGAGGGTCACATCATCCTTGGCGGCCTCACTCTGCTCCACCATGGCGCGGAGGTTGGCCTTGCTGTAGGCCAGACGGCGCACATTCTGCAACCCCTGGAACAACGGCAACGACATCCCCACGTTCCACCCGAAGGAGGAGGTGTTGCGGTTGGCGTAAGTGTTGTCGGAGGTCAATCCGCGGCCGAAGTCAAACGACTGGCTGGCACCGGCCTGCAATGTGGGAAGGAACCCGTCCTTAGCCTCGGTGACGCTCAGCTCGGCATCCGCCACATCCAGAGTACGCGCTTTGATGTTGATGTTATGCTCTATGGCATAGTTGATGCAGCTGTCAAGGCTCCACGGCTGCGCCGCATCTGCGGCCACAGCTCCGGCCAGCACCATCGGCAGAACTATGATATTATATTTGCTCATGACGGTTATTGGATTTTGTCGCCGCGGAGGCTCACTGATTGATCTATACCTTTTTTCACTTCTATGCTGATACCGTTGCTCACGCCGGTTTCAATGGCACGACGCTCGAATTTCTGCTTCGGCACACTGTCGGTGAGCACATACACAAATGTGCTGTCACCTGCAAACTCCACCACCCCTTCGGGCACAGTGAGCACATCGGCGGCCTTGCTGAGGGTAACGGCGGCGTTGGCACTGTACCCGGCCCGCAGGCTCACACCCTCGGGCACCGTGATGGCAGCCTTGATTTCAAAGGTGTTGGCACCGTTGTTTTCAGTCCCTTTCGGGGCTATATATTCAAGCACGGCTGTCGGCGACACTTCAGGGAGCGCTCCTATGGTGATGGTCATCGGCATACCCACGGCCAGCTGTCCCACCTCGGTTTCGTCCACATTTCCCTTGAATATCAGATTGTTCATATCAGCGATGGTGGCCACAGTGGTGCCATCGTTGAATGTATTGGCCTGAATCACCGAAGTACCCACTTTCACCGGCACATCAAGTACCAGTCCGGTGATTGTGGCACGCACCATGGTGTTGCTTTCGTCGGCATTGTAGCGGCTCACACCCTGACGCACGATATTGACAGCATCGCGGGCCGAGGCAAGCTCAGCCTGAGCGTTCTCGTAGGCTGTCTTCGTACCCTCAAACTCCTCGCGGCTTATCACCTTGCGCTCGTATAGCTTGGTGTTGCGCTCATGCTTGAGGCGCGCATCCTCAAGGTTGATAGTGGCAGTGTTCACCCTCCCTTCGGCGCTCGACAGCTGCGAAGCCTCGGGAATCACCTTGATTTTGGCTATGATATCGCCCTCTTTCACCATGTCGCCGGGCTCCACACATATCTCAGTGATGATGCCGGAAATCTGCGGCTTGATTTGAATCTCATCGCGCGGCTCTATCTTGCCGGTGAGCACGGTTGACCGCTCCACCGAGTCGATTTTGGGCTGCACTATGGCATACTTCTCCTCCTTGGGACGGGAGTTGAGATAGAGGAACACGAATGTGCCCGCAAAAATCAGGGCTACTATCACCCATAGCAAAATTTTGAAGAACTTTTTCATCGTTATATCTCGTTGTTTATTTTTCATTTATAGCTTCCACAGGCTTGATGCGCATCGCCTTGACCGACGGAATGAGGCCCGCCGCCGTGCCGAGCACCAGAAACACCAGCATGATGCCGACGGCGGTGGTGAACGACAGCTCGAAATGGGCGCTTCCCAGCACCGGGTCGGTGGTGGCTTTGTTGACTAAGAACAGTACTATGGTGGCAAACGACACCCCGGCGGTACCGGCCACAGCAGTGAGCACCATCCCTTCCGAAAGTATCTGCACTATTATGTCGCGTGGTTTGGCACCGATGGCGCGGCGGATGCCGATCTCCTGCGTGCGCTCCTTCACTATTATCCACATGATATTGCCTACTCCGATGATACCGGCAAGCAAGGTGCCGAACCCTACGAAGAATGCCAGGATGCTCACACCAAGAAACAGATTGTCCACCATCTTGAATTGCTCCGACACATCGCCAAACCACATATAATTGTCATCCTTGGGATTGATGGGATGGTTGGCCTTGAACACACGGTCGATATACGGCTTCAGCTGAGTGGGGGTGTAACCCTGGGCAGCGTTGAACACAAAGTAACCCACATCGGTGCCCGGATAGAAAGCCCGGCGCAAGGTGGTGAACGGAAGCACCACGGAGTCGTCCATGCGGCCTCCTATCGAAGCCTCCCCCTTCTGCCCCGCAACGCCTATCACAGTGAAATATATACCGTTGATATTCACACTTTTTCCCACGGGCGACGCTGAACCGAACAGCTCTCCGGCCACATTCTTGCCCAGCACTGCCACCTTCAGGCTCTGCTTCACATCGCTGCTGTTGATGAACCGTCCGGAGTACAATACCGGAATCTGGATTTTGGAAAAATCAGCCTCCACGCCCATGGCACTGCACGATTTTGACTGCGATCCGGCCACCACGGTCACCCCTGCTTGGGTCATGCGCGACAACGCATCGATATGCGGAGTGATCCGGATTATATCCTCGATGTCGCGGTCGGTGATATCCCACGACATACCTTTGTTGAATCCTTTATAACTCATCGAGGTGCGACCCGACCCCGCGAATGCCATATTGGTGGAGAATCCTTGGAAGTTGCGTTTGAGCATACCTTCAAGCCCCTCGGCGCCGCCGAGCAGCATGGCGAGCATCGCCGTGCCCCAGAATATACCGAAAGCTGTGAGGAACGTGCGCGTTTTGTTCCGCGCCAATGTGGCACCAATCTCGCGCCAGTTGTCTATGTCGAATATCGGATTTCTCATATCATTCGTCTCTTAGGGCTTCCACCGGTTTCACTTTCGTTGCCTTGATGGCAGGGAACAATCCCGCCATAGCACCGGCCACTATAAGCACAAGAGTCACCTCCAGCGCCATGACGAGATCAACGGTGGGATTTTTCAGGAACTCGCTGCTGCCGAACAGCGAGTTGACCACCTGCATCACCACCATCCCGAGGAATATGCCTATGTAGCCAAACAGAGTGGTGACAGCCACGCTTTCCAGCACTATCTGAGCCCAGATGATGCGGGGCTTGGCACCGATGGCGCGGCGGATTCCTATCTCATGGGTGCGCTCACGCACCGACACAAACATTATGTTGCTCACTCCCACAATACCGCTCAGCAGGGTGAAGATACCGATGAGCCACACCGCGAGGTTGAGGATGTTCATGGCTGTTTTCTGCTGCAGATACCCCTCGAAGCGGTTCCATATATGCACCGCGCCGCGGTCGTCGGGGTCAAACTCGCGGGTTTTGGCCATAGCCTCACGTATGCCGCTCTCAAGCCTCTCGCCATCGGCGGCATTGTTGAGGTCGCGGGCCTCCACCACTATCTCGTGCACATAGTCGGAATATCCTTGCAGATTCATCGCTGTGGTGAACGGCACATAGCTTGTCTTGTCCCAATTCTGAGTGAACACACCCACCACCAGCCACGACAGCCCCATGGCGTTGACGCGCTTACCCACCGCCGCCTCGGGCGAGCCGAACAGCAGCGCGGCATTCTCGGCATGAAGCGTAATCACCTTGCGCGCCTGCTCGAGGTCGCGGTCGTTGATGAACCTCCCCGCCACCATCTTGAGCCCGTAGCGGCTGAGGGCCGATGGATACACGCCTCCCACAGCATCGGTAAGATAATCCTTGGTGGTGGACACTTTCGCGCTATCGAGCGAGGTGTTGGCGGTCACACTCGCCACCTGCTCGGCATTGTAATGCTTTATCGGCTCCATGTCGGAGCCCTTGAGGCGTATCCAGCGCCACTCCTTGTAACCCTTGTACGGCTTGGAGGTCATGCCACCCCACACACTCATCGAGTTGGACCGCTGCGGATCCGACTTGCTGTCAAACGAGTTGACCACGCCGCGGCTCATCCCCAGCAGCACTATCAGCATGAATATGCCCCATGCCACGGCAAATCCGGTGAGCGAGGTGCGGAGCTTGTTGTGGCGCAATGTCTGCGCTATTTCATGAAGCAGTTCCCACATAGCCTATACAATCATACCGTCGGATATTCTAATCACCCTGCTGGTCTGCTCTCCCACTCCGGGGTCGTGTGTCACTATCACCACTGTCATACCCTCGGCGTTGAGCTGACGGAACACCTCCATCACATCGCGCGAAGTGCGCGAGTCAAGAGCTCCCGTGGGTTCATCGGCAAGGATTATCGACGGCTTGGTGATCAGCGACCGGGCTATCGCCACACGCTGCTTCTGTCCGCCCGACATCTCGGTGGGCAGGTGGGTAGCGCGGTCGGCGAGTCCCATCCGCTCCAACTGCTCCATAGCCAGCAGGTTGCGCTTCTTGCGCCCCACACCCTGATAGAACAGCGGCAGGGCCACATTCTCTATCGCATTCTTATAGTTGATGAGGTTGAACGACTGAAACACAAACCCTATCATGCGGTTGCGCAACTCGGCGGCGCGGTTCTCGCTGAGATTCTTTATCAGCACCCCGTCGAGGTGGTACGACCCCGAATCGTAATTGTCCAGAATACCGAGTATATTAAGTAAGGTGGATTTTCCCGAGCCGGAAGCACCCATAATCGACACTAATTCGCCGCGCTCTATCTCGAGGTTTATATCCTTGAGCACATGCAGCGGCACCGCGCCGAAATAAGTTTTGTTTACATCTTGAAGCTTTATGATATTGCCCATGACTGCAAGCCGTGTGATGATTGATTTCTTGGTTTTTGGTTATTAGACGCCACATACAACCAAAAAGTTGCACATCATCATGCAAAATTTTCTCTCTTCACATTTTTTTACTAACTTGCACCCCATAATACACTAATAACCAAAAATACAGCCATGAACAAATTCACCTTCCTGTCGTTGGCAGCCCTCGCCCTTGCTTGCTCAGCAGCCCACAGTCAGCAGCTCCGCAACGGATACATCACCACCCCAAACGGGCAGCTGCTCCACAAGTATGTCAATCAATGGGAACCGGGCAAGCAGATTGCCACCACCTACGATGCCGATGGCAACTCCGCGGAGTGGGAAGATGAAGAGTTTTTCATCGGACGCGTGGCTTTGAAACCTTGCTTCACCAACTCGGCCACACAAATCGACAAGACTAAGCTTGAATCCGAAAACAAGCGACTACTCCTTTGGATGCCACTCAACAATCCGTTGCCCAACGCTCGATTCGACTCCGAAGTGTTCTCCACCTGGAGCTATGTCACACACTTCTCCAACCGCAACTCTCCCTTCGGGTGGGTGCCTGGAGCTATGGCAGATGTTGCGCACAAAAACGGTGTGCTTGTGTCCGGCACCGCCACGATTCCCTACGGTGACATCACCTCCGGATGGGCCGGCTGCCTTGACGGCATCGGAAACTTCAACTCCGATGAGGGTGTTGAGAAATTAGGCAAATTTCTACTCTACCACGGCGTGGATGGCCTTGCCTACGACTCACAGTTTTCAAATGGCAAAAATCTGATGGCCAACCTTCAAGGCCTGCACGGCAAGCTCACCAAATGGATGAAGCAATATCAGCCTGCATTTGAGAACATTTGGTATAGCCGCACCAACGACGACGGTGCCGTCACTAACTACGACCGACTTAGCTCCGACTTCTACGAAACTTTCGGCTACAACACCGAGCCACGCTCCGCGCTGGTGCTCGGAAACAAATGGAACATCTACTCCTCGCTGAATCAAACCGCGTCCGGAATTGAAGCCACCGGACGTGATCCCCGCGACTTATATACCCAGACTACCTCCCTCTCAGGGGATATCGGGAATACACCCGACTGGATCACACATCTGTCTTTGCCCTACTCCATCTGCATTCTGCACAACTTTAATGCCAATTCATTCTGGAGCTACCGCAACTACGACTCCGGAAGAGATGTAAAACATATCTTCAACGACAAAACCAGGCAAACCAATTACCAACTGCTGCTCGAGCAATGGTTCACCAACGGCAAACGCAACCCACTCTACAAATTGACTCCGTGCGACGACATGATTCCAAGTCTCAACTTCATGGGCATGTCGCGATATATGGAAGCCCGCTCTTCCTTGGGATGGGATTTGACAAAGGAGCCTTTTGTCACTTTTTTCAACATCGGCAACGGCACTTTCTACAATTGGAAAGGAGCCACATCCCTCTCCCGTGAGTGGTACAATATCGGCGTGCAGGACTATATGCCTACATGGCGCTTCTGGAGTTCCGGTGAATATCTCGGCTCCGAACCGTCCGACAACATCCGAACCAACATCACATGGGAGGACGCTTATATGGGAGGATCTTCCCTGATGATTACTGCCGACAACAATACCTCCGACTACCTCCACCTGTTCAAAACCAACTTCAACATCAAGAACAACACCACCCTCACCATTCGCTACAAGGTGATCAAAGGTTCCGGCGATCTGGAACTCGTGTGGTCAAATGTTGGTGATGAAGCCACTCAGGCTCAAGGAAATTACGGCAAACTGTTCGACTCCGATGGCAACACATACTCCTCCACCTATGCCGACGGCTCATTGCAACTACGGCAGTGGCAAGTGAAAACCATAAAAATGTCCTCGCGCAACAATCTATCAGGAAACACCATGGCTGCTCTTGGCCTCAAAATATCCAACGCCCGTGACCTCGAGCTGTTGATCGGTGAAATTTCTCTCACCCACAGCTCCTACGCCACACCCAATCCTCCTGTCATCACCCGCGCCAAAGTGCTCGCCAACAATTATAATGGCATTGACGGCAAGATTTTCTACAAGATGAGCAACACCAACATCCCCGGCAATCCGGTTTACAATCTCGATGTGAACACCTCTTTGTTCCGGCTGTGGAGCCGCACCGACGCCGACCCCGAGCCGAAGTTCATGGGCACCACAACATCGTGGGCTGGCATGATATTCGCCGCTCCGGCAGCAAACGCTTCTTCCATACAGTTCGGCGTCAGCGCTGTTTCACTCGACTTCGGTAATGAATCGGAAATTGCCTGGAGCGAAATGATGCCTCTGGGCGACTACTCCACCTCCGACGACATAGAGGTGTCTGATACCCCGGTTTACATCAACGAACCAATCTCCGTGAAGTTCGTTGACCCGAAAGCTCCGGCCGCCTCCTGGCAAATCAAGGACGATTACGGCGTCACTGTGGCCTCCGCCGACAACGCCTCAGGCATCAACATCCCCGATGGACTTGACCGTCCGGGACAATATGATGTGGTGGTCAACGGCATGAACCACATAGCCGCTATTGTGGTCACGCCCCGGGGCAGCGGACGCAAACCCGTGATTGAATCGCTCAGCGTGGACGGTTTTGAGCCGGAAGAAAACAGAATCGACATCCAATCCGGTAACGATCTCACACTACGCTACTCCGCAAGGGAAGCCGATGGCAAAACCTCCAAAGGGGTGGTGCTTGACTACAAACCGTTTGGTGTCAAGGTTAGCGACCTCGGTATTGATTCCTACGAGAGCTTCTCCGTTGCTTTCTGGCTCAAAGTTGACGAATATGCCAGCAACAACCCCTGCTCATTGATGCTGATTGAAAACAGAAACAGTTCATGGCCACTCAACTGCTACGGATACTTCTGGAGCAGAACCACCAACGGCTCGTTCCGCAACGATGGCCTGGATGGCGGCTTTGCCAAACGAATGGATGGTGCAACCTATGGCAACAGGCTCTATTGCGACTATGACGGAAATCTCGGGCTCAAGAAATGGAATCACCTTGTGTATGTGTTCGAATACGAAAACGGTAAATATCTCCGCACACGGTTCTACCTCAACGGTAAGCTACTGACCATCAGATCCTGGGCCAATATGTCAAGCGATGACCGTGAAACCCTCATTGGCTCATCAGGATGGACCAACCTTGCAGACACCCCAGACTATCAATCCATCGCTTCCGCTTATGGCAGTGATGTGGCAGAGACCGGACCATGTGCTGACCAATTCCCGATAACTCCATATGACTGGATTGTTGTGGGTGGTGTCGGCCCCAACGGTATGTCAGCCTTGTATGGTGCCATCGACGATTTTCAGGTGTGGGGCAAAGCCATGACACAGGAGGATGTCATACTGTCAAAGAATGGTTTGGGCGCACTTGACAATCTTCCCGACGATGTTATTGCTTTCTGGGATTTGGAATCTGAACCCGACTCCGACTTCGGGTTTGTGTCCAAGGGCCGGAAAGAGGTGAAATCATATCTGTTTGATTACATCAACAGAAATATTGAGGGAATGTATGAACTTCAAACTCCTATCCACCCCATTGTATCGGCAGGATCGCCGCTCGTGGCCGGCGACGCAAATATTGTCACAACCCTCCCGCAATGGAACACCACTTTAGGCTCTATTACCAATCCGATTGGCAGCGACACCGAAGGACACGCCACTCTGCTGCCGGGCACCAACATCAAGAACGGGGACTACACCGTGTCCCTCACCCTCTCCAACCCTCTTGGTGCGGACACTAAATCCTACCCTGTGTTCACCATCAGTTCCACGGATGCCATCATATCCGCACCCGGCAGCAACAGCTCCGGTGTGGAGGCATATACCGTTACCGACGGATTGCTGCTGCATTTTGCCAACGCCGGCAACTACACGGTGGAGGTGTATGGCACCAACGGCTTGCTGATGGCTCAAAAATCCGCTTCAATCACCGCCGGACAAAATATCTTTGTCAGCATTGACGCTCAGGGCATTTATCTAATAAAAGTGTCCGAATCCGGCTCCTTGACACGCACTTTGAAAATTAAAAAATGACGAAAAGATTTGCAGGATTGAACCTCGCGATATATCTTTGCGTTATAAAAGCAAACGGAAAGCCTCACGGCTCCACAAGAACATTGACATATCTTATACCACATCAAAGTTGATTGGGAAACTCATCAATTACAATCGAAATACCGAGACAAGCTTAGTCGGCCAATGGCGGGCCCCAACCCCGAAAGGGGTGGCTTTGATCAGCCCAGGCGGATTACAACGGTTGGCGAGCGCTCAAATCCTGTCTATCGGAGTTTCATCGCATCCTTTGGTGTGGCCCTTATAGAAAGGCCGGGGTAGAATTACACCGGCCTTTTTTTCTTGTAAATATTATGCTTTTCAACACATTTTGTTTTAATTTGAGCAAATTTGTTGCTTGTCAGATAAAATATGTGTACATTCGCGTACCAAAGATGGCGGCTCTTCACCGCCACACATAATACCCTCTGAATAACCAACATTTAAATATCAATCATGAGTTATCTGAAATTCGATAAGAACCTGATGATAAACCTGGAGCAGTCGCTTATGAAAGAGATGCTGCGCACCAATCAGGCAGGTGCTTATCACTGCACTTCCGTGGTGGACTGCAACACTCGTAAGCAGCACGGGCTCCTGGTGATACCGATGCCGGAAATGGACAATTCGTGGCACGTGCTCCTTTCGTCGCTTGACGAGACTGTGATTCAGCACGGCGCTTCGTTCAACCTCGGTCTTCACCGCTACCGTGGTGGCGTGTACAGCCCCAACGGACACAAGTACATCCGAGAGTTTGACTGCGAGAGCGTCCCCAGAACCACATATCGTGTGGGCGGCGTGATTCTCACCAAGGAAAAAATGTTTATCGCTCACGAAAACCGTATTCTGATCCGATACACCCTCGTTGAAGCACACTCTGCCACCACCCTGCGGTTCCGTCCCATCCTGGCTTTCCGCGAAGTCAACCAGCTCTGCGTGGCCAACGATGCCATCAACACTGAGTGCATCCCGTGCAACAACGGCGTGGCCACTTGCCTCTACCCCGGATATCCCCAGCTGTTCATGCAGTTCAGCCACAAACCGGAATGGCACTACGAACCCAACTGGTACAACGGCTTTGAATATCTCAAGGATATGGAGCGCGGCGTACCCTACACCGAGGACCTATGGGTGCCCGGATATTTCGAAATTCCCATCAAAAAAGGCGAATCCATCATATTCTCAGCAGGCGTCAGCGAGATGCAGCCACGCTCCATGGCCAAAACATGGACGCAGGAGATTGCCTCCCGAACTCCACGCAGCAGTTTCTTCAACTGCCTCAAGAACTGCGCCAAGCAGTTCTACCTCAAGGAGGACAACAGCATGTATATGCTCTCCGGCTACCCCTGGGGCAAAATCCTTGCCCGCAACACTTTCATGGCGCTCCCCGGCAACACTATATCCATCGACCACCGCGCCGACTACGAAGCCATCATGGACACCGCCGCCAAAGCGCTCCAGCACTTTATGACCACCGGCGAGTCCGACAAGAGAATACTCGGCATCGACCTGCCCGACATACCCCTGTGGTGCATCTGGGCCCTGCAGCAATATGCCAAAGCCTACGGTGCTGACGATTGCCGCAAACGCTACAAGAGCCTCGTCACTGAGATAATCAACTATGTGGCCGACAACCGCCACCCCAACCTCCGCATGGAGTCCAACGGCCTGCTCTACACCATAGGCACGGAAACTCCCGTGTCGTGGATGAACGCCTCGCTCAACGGTCGCCCCGTGGTGCCGCGCACAGGCCACCTTGTGGAATTCAACGCCCTGTGGTACAACGCCCTGATGTTTGGCATCAGCCTCCTCGGCGAAGAGCTCACCTCCACATCCGAGCATGAGCGGTGGACCGCAATCGCCAACAGCCTCAAACCGGCATTCGTGGATATGTTCCTCAACGACTACGGCTATCTGTTTGACTATGTGAGCGAGAACTATGCCGACCCATCGGTGCGCCCCAACATGGCAGTGGCCATCGGACTTGACTTCTCGCCCCTCGACCGCCGTCAGCGCAAGAGGGTGCTTGATGTGGTGACCCGCGAGCTCCTCACCCCCAAAGGGCTCCGCACACTCTCGCCCAACAGCTTCGGCTACCGACCCTTCTACCTCGGCAGCCCCGAGGAACGGGAGATGGCGCTGCACAACGGCCCCGCCCGTCCGTGGCTCTTCGGATTCTACGCCGATGCCTACCTCAGAGTGTTCGGCCTCAGCGGCGTGAGCTACATCGACCGTATGCTCATCGGCTACGAGGACGAGATGACCCAGGCTTGCGTGGGAGCTCTCAGCCAGCTCTACGATGCCAACCCGCCGTTCAGCGGCCGCGGTGCCATCAGCCACGCCACCAATGTGGCCGGTATACTCCGCACCATCACCACTCTTAAAAAATTCAATGTATAACCCCCCTTACGCAATCCATACACGATGAAAGCATTAATGTTTGGGTGGGAATTTCCACCGCACATCCTCGGCGGTCTCGGCACTGCCAGCTACGGCCTCACCAAAGGCATGTGGGAATGTGGCGATATGGACATATCGTTTGTCATCCCTAAACCATGGGGCGATGAAGACAAAAGCTTCGCCCATATCATTGGAGCCTCGCAAACTCCTATCGCCTGGCGCGAAGTGAGCCGCGAATATGTGGAACAGCGTATCGGCAAATACATGAACCCCGACCTGTATTTCGACCTCCGGTCCCACATCTACGCCGATTTCAATTATATGCGCACCAACGACCTCGGGTGCCTCGAGTTCTCAGGACGCTATCCCGACAATCTGCTGGAGGAGATCAACAACTACTCCATCTGCGCCGGCGTGATAGCCCGCACTCTTGACTTCGACATAATCCACTCCCACGACTGGCTCACATACCCCGCCGGCATACACGCCAAGCAGGTCACCGGGAAGCCGCTCGTGATCCATGTCCATGCCACAGACTTCGACCGCAGCCGCGGCAATGTCAACCCCACTGTGTTCGGCATTGAGAAGGACGGCATGAACCACGCCGACCATATCATCACCGTGAGCAACCTCACCCGCCGCACTGTGATCGAGAAATACGGCATCGACCCCGCCAAGGTGACCACTGTGCACAACGCTGTCACCCCCCTGAGCGAAGAGCTTCTCAATGTCAACCCGCCCAAACCCAAGGGAAAGGTGGTCACCTTCCTCGGACGCATCACCATGCAGAAAGGCCCGGAATATTTTGTGGAAGCTGCCGCCAAAGTACTGAAAAACAACCATAATGTACGCTTCGTGATGGCCGGTTCAGGCGATATGATGAACAAGATGATTCAGCTCGCTGCCGAACGCGACATCGCCGACCGGTTCCATTTCCCCGGCTTCCAGAAAGGCAAGCAGGTGTATGAGATGCTCAAGGCGAGCGATGTGTATGTGATGCCCTCTGTGTCCGAGCCTTTCGGAATATCACCCCTTGAGGCAATGCAGATGGGTGTCCCCTCCATCATCTCCAAGCAGAGCGGATGCGCCGAAATCCTCACCAATGTAATCAAAACCGACTACTGGGACATCGACGCCATGGCCGACGCCATCAACGCCATCATCACCTACCCCGCGATGTACAACCAGCTACGCGAGGATGGTCTTGACGAAGTGAACCGCATCACCTGGGACAAGGCAGGAGCCAAGGTTATCGATATCTACAAAAAAGTTCTCAACTGGCAGTAATTTGCCTATAATCATTCCACATCATTAAGCAACACCTATATTATATATAACATCATGAAAGCAATCTGTTTTTATTTCCAAATCCATCAGCCGTTCAGGCTCAAAAGATACCGCTTCTTTGATATAGGCAACGACCACTACTACTACGACGATTTCGCCAACGACGACATCGTGACCCGCATAGCACACCACAGCTACATACCGGCTGCAGAAACCCTTCTCCGGATGCTCGACCGCTACCCCGGTTTCCGCTGCGCACTCTCTGTCACAGGCACCGCCCTCGAACAGTTTGAGCAGTATGTGCCAGAATTCATCGACCTCCTCAAGAAGCTTGCCGACACCGGCCGCGTGGAATTTCTTGCCGAAACCTACGCACACTCCCTGTCGTCACTCATCGACCCCGATGAATTTGCCAATCAGGTCAAGGTACACGACGAGAAAATCCATGAGCTCTTCGGACAGCACCCCAAGGTGCTCCGCAACACCGAGCTTATCTACTGCGATGAGCTGGCCCCCCAGATTCTGGCCATGGGCTACAAAGGTGTCATCACCGAAGGTGCCAAGCATATCCTCGGATGGAAATCGCCCAACTATGTGTACAGCGCAGCAAGCGCTCCCAAGCTCAAGCTCCTGCTGAAGAACTCCAAGCTCAGCGATGACATCTCGTTCCGTTTCTCCAACCCCGAATGGGACGCATACCCCCTCACCGCCGACAAATATATCGACTGGATTGCTTCCACTCCCCAGGAGGAGCAGATCATCAATCTGTTCATGAACCTCGAGACTTTCGGCGAAATGCAGCCCAGGGAAACAGGTATCTTCCAGTTCCTCGAAGCACTCCCCAACTTCGCCCGCGAGCGTGGCATCGAGTTCTTCACTCCCACCGAAGCTGTCACCAAGCTCAAACCCGTGGGTGAGCTCTCAATACTCCATCCCATATCCTGGGCCGATGAAGCCCGCGACACCTCTGCCTGGCTCGGCAACAAGCTCCAGCGCGAGGCCTTCGACAAACTCTACTCCGTGGCTGAGCGCGTGCGCTTGTGCGACGACCGCCGCCTCAAGCAGGACTGGTACTACCTCCAGGCCTCCGACCATTTCTTCTACATGGCCACAAAGCATTTTGCCGACGGTGCCGTCCACTCCCACTTCAGCCCATACGAAACTCCGTTCCAGGCCTTCACAAACTACATGAACGCATTGGCCGACTTCATCGTGAGAGTGGAGGAACAGTACCCCCTGTCCATCGAGAACGAGGAGCTCAACGCCCTGCTCACCACTATCCGCAATCAGGCCCGCGAAATCGAGACTCTCAACAAGGAGGTCAACTCCATGCGCAAGAACATCGAGCATTTCAACGAAGAGCACCTGCTCCGTCAGCCCGCTGCAGATAAAGCCGCTGACGAAAAACCCGAAGCCAAAGCTGAAAAGAAAACCGGGAAAAAAGCCCCGGCCAAAAAGGCAGCTCCCAAGAAAGACGCAGAAAAGAAACCTGCTGCCAAAAAAGCTACAAAAAAGGCTGAATAACGGACTTTTAACCACACTCACAGGCGCGCCGACCGATGGTCAGCGCGCCTTTACTTCATACGGCAGTCCCGCGAAAGCGTTAACAATAGTTAACCACACGGATTTTAACCCCGGTAGAATTTGGTATTTTACACAAATGCAATACCTTTGTAATCGTATGTGCGTGTGCAGAGCGCCAGCCTCTGACCAACACGCGTACAACGCGATACACCACAATCACAGCATTGCACTTATGCCGGAAATCAGGCTGGCGCCATACGGTTCTGACTCCGGATAAGTGGATCTCCCCCTCCCTGCAATGCCGTGCAAGCGGACTGCCACACTACGGCGGTCTGTTTTTGTTATCCAACACTCCATCCTATGAACCGCAAACAGATTATCGACAATATCCGCACCAAACACGGCATCGAATCGCTCAACCCCATGCAGCAGCAGATGCTCGAGCTGCGCCACCCGGCCGCTGTGCTAATCGCCCCCACCGGCTCAGGAAAGACCCTCGCTTTCGCCGCCAACCTACTGGCCAACATCGACAACCCCAACGGCTCAGTGCAGGCAGTGGTGCTCGCCCCATCACGCGAGCTGGCCATCCAGATCCACGATGTGGTCCGCCCCATAGCATCCGGGCTCAAAACCACCCTGCTCTACGGAGGCCACAGGATGAGCGACGAACTGCCATCGCTCACACCAGTGCCCGACATCATCATCGCCACCCCGGGCCGTCTGCTCGACCATCTCCAGCGGGGCACCCTCAGCATTGAATCCGCCCACACCCTGGTGCTCGACGAATACGACAAAAGCCTCGAGCTCGGATTTGCCGAAGAGATGCGACGCATAGTGCGACGCATCCGCCGTCCAGAGCGCGTGGTGCTCACCAGCGCCACCGAGCTGCAGGAGCTGCCCCCCTACATGCCCGTCAGCAATCCACTGGTGCTAAGGGCGCAGCAAAGTTCACATCCCGCCAAACGTACTCAGGTTGTGGAGATTTCCAGTCCCGACCGCGACAAAGCAGCCACCCTCGTTCAGCTCCTCAAGTCGCTCGATAACGACAAGGTAATCCTGTTTGTCAACCATCGCGAAAGCGCCGAACGCCTCCACACCATCCTCAAGAAAGAAGGACTCCCGGCCGGACTATACCACGGCGGCCTCGAGCAGATGGACCGCGACAACGCCCTCACACTGCTCCACAACGGCACCACACCCATCCTCGTGAGCACCGACCTCGGCTCACGCGGCATAGATGTGGAAGGAGTCGGGAGCGTGATCCACTACCACCTCCCGCCCAATGCCGAGAGCTGGACCCACCGCAACGGCCGTACAGCACGCATGAACGCACAAGGCACAGTGTATGTCATCACCTCCGAGAGCGACAACATCCCCGAGTACGTGGTGGCAGACCGCTCGTGGGTCCCCACCGGCCACAGCGACAACCCCATTGAGTCCACCACCGCCACACTCCACATCAACGCCGGAAAAAAAGAAAAGATATCCAAAGGCGAC
>URCF01000017.1 GCA_900546365.1 uncultured Porphyromonadaceae bacterium | reverse complement strand
ACACCTCAACATATAAAATTTTCTCACAAGAAAAAATACTGCGGAATTAAGGTAAAATATATAAATCAGGGCAACCGCATCAAAATGTCAATAACCTGATAATCAATACTTGTCGATTTTGTATTAATAGGGATAAGTGGGGTGGATACAAGGATGAGAAGTTTCAACAATTTACAATATCCCCCCTTAAAAATGCATAATTTTGTATTTGTCTGAATAATAGCCTGTTGTCAAAAATCATGTTTCTTAAAAAATATTACCCGCAAGGGAAATTTGAATTATATGGGGCAAAAAATCAATTTTTATGGGGTAGTAGTTTCGATTTGGACCAATGGTTTTTTTAGGAAAATGGACAATAAGGGAGAGGAGGAGGTTGAAAACTACGTTTGTTTCCTAAGCTAACGTTATTTTGATGCGGTTGCCCTGTATATAAATAGACAGCTGTGGGGAAAATGTGGGGAAAAATTAGATAATTAAAAAGGCTAAATGACTGAAAATAATCACTTAGCCTTTTAATCCGTACCCAGACCCGTACTTCGTAATTGCTGCGCCCATCATTCAAGACTGTCAAATCGGGTCTTTCCTGTCAAGCCAATGATGCCTATGCGTATGCCAAACACATGGATTACGGATTTCTCGTTCCGTGAACAAACACTTTATCCGCAACTCTGCTATGTGGTGTATTGGCTTAACTCCATTTCTATGGGCAACACTTTTGTTGCAGATTTCAAGCAGCTTTTATCGAAATACCCATCAGTAAGAACTCGTTTATTAGGCTTTCCTCATAATTGGGAACAAGAGCCTTTGTGGAGATAAAATAATTGCCCTGTTTCTTAAAAAGCACTGGGGCAAACCAGCTCCGTCTTTAATTGTTTCCAATAAATGGATTGTTTCAAGCCCCTATAGAAAGAGAACAAAAATTCCTGTGTGAAAATTAATCTACGACAAGGAGCAAGCAAGGAGCAATATCAAACAAAAATCAATACCTTTGCAGTACATATGAGATAGACCAAAACAAAAGTGGAATATCGGAAACGAATAGCAAGGAAAAGAGAAGAAACGACCCAAGTTGATGTCCTTTTTGAGTTAATAATCAATAAAAGCGTTAAATCTTCACCTTTTAGAATGTGCAATTAAAAATAACAACCATATTTCTGACTTATTATCTATAAAATATTGAGTAATAATCGGTTGTAAATACCAATACTGCAGTTCCTTGAATTCTATTGTCTTATCCAATAGCTTAACTTCAATTGGCGTCTGTGCTTTCAGGGGATGTCGTTCCTTGTTTCGGGTCCTTATTCCTGAGAGTGTCACTGTTATTAAAGATCAGGCATTTATTAACTGTTCGAATTTAAATTTTGTCACTTGCATGGCAACGACACCTCCAGCTCTTGGAACTGCGGTATTTAATGTCACTCCTTCTGCTAAGACCCTTTATGTTCCTAAAGGTACCGTTGGAGATTATGAGGCAAGCAGATGGAGCGAATGCTTTAATACAATTAGTGAAATTTCTGAGGAGGCAAGCATTGAAGAAGTGTCCATTTCTGATAATAAGCCGCAGATAGTTATCAATGACAACAATATTGAGATACGGAACCTCAATGATGGGGAAACAATTTCCATCTTCACCTCTGATGGTGCTTGTGTGTATCAAGGAAAGAACAACTCTGTTTCGCTTGCTCCCAACAAGGTGTATGTTCTCCACACTGCGCGTGGAATTTTGAAGTTTGCGCTCTGATTTCCCATCAAGACAATCATTGTGCGGCTTTTGGCCGTGATGTGGTGGGGTACATCTTATAATTCTTATAAGTATTAAGAGATGGGGATGATTGGGGCGTTTCGGGTAAATTGCTTACCTTTGCGGCAAAACTTTTTTGCATTATGTCGCAGCAACTTCACCCCGACACTCTGTGTGTTCAGGCCGGATGGACTCCCGGCAAAGGCGAGCCCCGTGTGGTGCCTATCTATCAAAGCACAACCTTCAAATATGAGACGAGCGACCAGATGGCTCGCCTCTTTGACCTCGAGGAATCGGGCTATTTCTACACCCGCCTCCAGAACCCCACAAACGATGCCGTGGCTGCCAAAATCGCAGCCCTCGAGGGTGGGGTGGGGGCCATGCTCACCTCAAGCGGTCAAGCCGCGAATTTCTACGCTATATTTAATATATGTAAGGCCGGCGACCATTTTGTCAGCTCGTCGGCCATATACGGCGGCACTTTCAATCTCTTTGCCGTCACTCTCAAGCAGCTCGGCATCGAGGTGACTTTTGTGAGTCCCGATGCTTCGGAAGAGGAGATTGCCGCCGCTTTCCGTCCCAACACCAAGGCTCTGTTTGGCGAAACGATTGCCAATCCATCGGTGGAGGTGCTCGACATCGAGAAATTTGCCCGCATGGCCCACGCTCATGGTGTGCCTCTGATTGTTGACAACACATTTCCCACTCCTGTCAATTGCCGTCCGCTCGACTGGGGGGCGGATATCGTGGTTCATTCCACCACCAAATATATGGACGGCCACGCTACCTCTGTGGGCGGTGCCATTGTGGACGGAGGCAAATTCCCGTGGGCTGAACATGCCGACAAATTCCCGGGACTCTGCACACCCGATGAGTCGTATCACGGCCTCACATACACCGAGGCGTTCGGCCCGGCAGCCTACCTCACCAAAGCCACCGTGCACCTGATGCGCGATCTCGGCAGTATCCAGAGTCCCCACAATGCGTTCCTGCTCAACCTTGGCCTGGAAACACTCCACCTCCGCATGGAGCGCCATTGCGCTAATGCCTTGGCAGTGGCCCGCTACCTGGAGTCCCACCCCAAGGTGGCGTGGGTGGAGTATGCCGGCCTTGAGTCGAGCCGCCACCATCAGCTGGCCCTCAAATATATGCCCAAAGGCACCTGCGGAGTGGTGTCGTTCGGTCTCAAGGGCGGCCGCGAGGAGGCTATCCGGTTCATGGACCATCTGCAGCTCGCGGCGATAGTGACCCATGTGGCCGATGCCCGCACCTGTGTGCTCCACCCCGCCAGCCACACCCATCGCCAGCTCTCCGACGAGCAGCTCATAGCCGCCGGTGTGCGCCCCGACCTGATCCGTTTTTCTGTCGGTATCGAGAATGTGGACGACATAATCGCCGACATCAGCCAGGCTCTCGAGGCGTGAGCGCGGCGGCATTGTTGCCTGTTGGTTGAAAAAATAGTATAGACAGTATAACTTTATTTGTGATTTTTTGGCTATATTTGCACGGCGAAATCATCATGCCGTGACGCGTTTGCTGTGTTTTCTTCGTAATTGGTTGAAGCATGGCTGCTTAGCGGTGCTGCAATGAAAAAATTATTATATAACCTATGATATCATTATCCATTCAAATGTCAACGCTGGCCGTAACCGCCGCCCTCACCGGCATAGGTTTGGTCGCTTTAGCGTTGTGGCTCGCGGGTCTGATTTCCCCGCGGTCGTTCAACCCTCAGAAAGGTGAGGCCTACGAATGTGGTATCCCCACTCGCGGCGAAAGTATGGCGCAGTTCAAAGTCGGATACTATCTTTTTGCCATCCTTTTCCTGATGTTTGATGTAGAGTGCGTATTTCTGTTCCCTTGGGCGGTGCGTGTGGCAGATCTCGGCGGAGCCGGGTTGCTTAGCATCGCCGTATTTTTTATCATTTTAGTGCTCGGGCTTGTATATGCCTGGCGGAAAGGAGCCCTTGAATGGAAGTAACTACCAAGAGCATGCCCTACGAGGCATGGAAGGACAACGAATATATCGAGTCGCTCGTCAAAGAGCTGCAGGACAACGGCACAAATGTGATTGTCGGCAGTCTTGACAAGCTCATCAACTGGGGCCGCAGCAACTCCATCTGGCCCCTCACATTCGCCACAAGCTGTTGCGGTATAGAATTTGTGTCGCTCGGCGCTGCCCGCTACGACATGGCCCGCTTCGGATGGGAAGTGGCCCGTTCGTCACCCCGTCAGGCCGACTTTATCATGGTGGCCGGTACCATCGTGCATCGCATGGCCCCGGTGCTCCGTCGTCTCTATGACCAGCTCGCCGAGCCTAAATATGTGATTGCTACCGGTGCCTGCGCTGTCAGCGGCGGTCCTTTCAAGAAATCCTATCATGTTGTGATGGGATGCGACCAGATTGTCCCCGTGGATGTTTACCTCCCCGGATGTCCCCCGCGTCCCGAAGCCATGATCTACTCCATTATGCAGCTTTCGCGCAAAATGAAAGTTGAGCGGTTCTTCGGCGGTGTCAACCGCAGGGAGAAGATGCAGAAAGAGTTCCTCGAATCCCACCCTGTCGAGGGCGTGGATGATGTGAAATAATGGCTATTTCCCCTTCTCATTATTAATTAACGCAGCTAAAGAATTTCTATAATATCATGGCCGACTTTCAGCAAACCATTGCTAAATTGTTTCCCGAAGCCACTTTCGAGCAGGCCGACACCCTCGTGGTAAGCCTTCCCGACGCCCAGTGGCCTTCGTTAGCCAAGCAACTCAAAGAGAACTCCGACCTCGGATTCACATACCTTATAACTATTGTGGGTATGGACTGGAAAGATTCACTCGGATGTATCTACTATCTCCAGAACTCCCGCAACGAGGTGGTTGCCGTAAAGCTATCCACCACCGACCGCGAAAACCCCATGCTCCACTCCGTGGCCCACATCTGGGCCATCGCAGGTATATATGAGCGCGAGGTTTACGACTTCTTCGGCATCGTGTTCATCAACAACCCCGACATGCGCCGTCTCTTCCTCAGCATCGACTGGAAAGGGTTCCCCCTCCGCAAGGATTACGACGAAAACCCCGACATCAACCCCGTGACCACTGAGAATGAGCGCCAGAGCGACTTCACCACCACCTACGTGGAGCTCCCCGACGGGAAGGTGGAGAAAAAAGAGGTGCGTGTGTTCCAGCCCGATGATTTCGTGGTCAACATCGGCCCGCAGCACCCCGCCACTCACGGTGTGCTCCGTTTCCGCACCGCCGTTGATGGTGAGACAATCAAGAAAATCGATGTCTATATGGGCTACATCCACCGCGGCATCGAAAAGATATGCGAGAAGGATACTTATCCGCAGACTCTCCATTTCATGGACCGTCTCGACTACTTTTCGGCACATCCCTATCACCACTGTCTGTGCATGACCATCGAGGAGGCCGCCGGCATTGAAGTGCCCCGCCGCGCCCAGGTGATCCGCGTGATCATGGACGAGTTGTCGCGTATCGCCAGCCACTGCCTGTTCATGGGCACATTCTGTATGGACCTCGGTGCCACCACAATGCTCTTCTACACCCTGCGTGTGCGCGAGCAGATTCTCGACATCATGGACCGCACCTGCGGTGCCCGCATGACTTTCAACTACGAATGTATCGGCGGTGTGATGCAGGACCTCGACAAGAACTTCGTGAGCGATGTTCACGCCCTGCTCGATGTGCTTCCTGCCAACATCAAGGAGTATAATAAGGTGTTCACCGGCAATGTCATCGCCAAAAACCGTATGGAAGGCGTCGGCGTCCTCACCAAGGACGATGCCATCGACTGGGCTGTCACCGGTCCCTCCGGCCGCGCTTCCGGCTGGGCTTGCGATGTGCGCAAAACCCACCCCTACAGCATCTACTCCGAAGTGGAGTTTGACGAAGTGCTCCGCACCGAAGGCGACTCCATGGCACGCTTCAAGGTGCGTCTCGACGAAATCGTGCAGAGCGCACGCATCATTGCCCAGCTCATCGACAATATCCCCGACGGCGAATATTGCGCCAAGGTTCCCAAAGTCATCAAGCTCCCCGTGGGACACTGGTTCCGCATGGTGGAGGGATGTCGAGGCGTGTTCGGCGTATATCTCGAGAGCGACGGCGCCACAATGCCCTACCGCTTGAAGCTCGTCACTCCCAGCCTCCCGGCAGCAGCTGTGGTCAACCACCTCACTGCCGGAAACAAGATTGCCGACCTCATCACCATCGGTGGCTCGATGGACTACATCGTTCCTGACATGGACCGCTGATTTTGAGGAGTGTGAATATTAAACCAATCAAGAATAACGCATAGATAACCTCACATTATGTATGACTTTTCATTAATCCCCGATGCCATACACGCGTTTCTGCTCACATATCTCCCCAACTGGGCGGCTGTGACAGTGGAGTGTGTGCTGATAGGCGTGGTGCTTCTGCTTCTCTATTCAGTGCTGGCTCTTTTCTATATCCTGTATGAGCGCAAGATATGTGCTTATTTCCAGTGCCGTCTCGGCCCCAACCGTGTAGGTCCCTGGGGGTTGCTCCAGAGTGTCGCCGACATGTTCAAGATTCTCATCAAGGAGCTTATAACTCTTAAATATACCGACAAATTCCTCTTTGCCCTCGCTCCCTATCTGGTGATTCTGGCTTCAATGCTCGCTTTCGCTGTCATGCCCTGGGGCAACGGCCTGCAGGTGCTTGACTTCAACATCGGCATATTCTTCCTGCTCGCTGTGTCGTCGATCGGTGTGCTGGGCATCCTGCTTGCCGGATGGTCGTCGAGCAACAAGTTCACCCTCATCGGTGCCATGCGTTCCGGCGCGCAGATGGTGAGCTACGAGCTCTCTATCGGTCTGTCGGTGCTCACCATGGTAGCTTTCGCCGGCACAATGTCGGTCACTGAGATTGTCCACGCCCAGGAAAATGTGTGGTTCATATTCTCGGCCCATATCCCCGCCATCATCGCATTCATCATCTACATGATTGCCGGCACCGCCGAAACCAACCGTGGCCCGTTTGACCTTCCCGAGGCCGAGAGCGAGCTCACCGCCGGCTACCATACCGAGTACTCCGGCATACATTTCGGTTTCTTCTATCTCGCTGAATACCTCAACCTCTTCATAGTGTCCGGCGTGGCAGCCCTGCTGTTCTTCGGCGGATGGATGCCCCTCCACATCCCCGGATGGGAGAGCTTCAACCATATCATGGACTATATCCCCTCGGTTGTATGGTTCCTCGGCAAGGCGTTTGTCCTCTCGTTCATCATTATCTGGTTCAAATGGACATTCCCCCGCTTGCGTATCGACCAGATTCTCTCCCTGGAGTGGAAATACCTTCTGCCCATCAACCTTGTCAACCTCGTGCTGATGGTGCTCATCATTGTTTACGAATTACATCTCTAATCTATATCTCCGAATAATTCAACTCTCACTATGAGCGATAAATATGGAAAAGTGGCGCAGGTGATCGGCCCCGTGGTCGATGTGTCTTTTGACGGCGAGGGCAACGAATTGCCCCCCATCTACACCGCGCTCAAAATCGACCGCCCCGACGGCTCTATGCTGATTCTCGAAGTGGAGCAGCATATCGGTGAAAACACTGTCAGGTGTGTGGCCATGGAAAGCACTGACGGTTTGCAGCGCGGCATCCGCGTGGACAACCTCGAGCGCCCCATCGCCGTCCCCACCGGTAATCAGGTCAAAGGGCGCCTCCTCAATGTGGTGGGTGAGGCCATCGACCGCCTCCCGCAGCTCAAACGCGACGACCTCCGTCCCATCCACCAGCCTGCCCCCGCTTTCGACGAGCTCACCATAGGCACCGAAATCCTCTACACCGGCATCAAGGTGATCGACCTCCTCGAGCCGTATAGCAAAGGTGGTAAAATCGGTTTGTTCGGTGGTGCCGGTGTGGGCAAAACTGTGCTCATCATGGAGCTCATCAACAATATCGCCAAGGGTCACAACGGTTTCTCTGTGTTCACCGGTGTCGGTGAGCGTACCCGTGAGGGTAACGACCTGCTCCGCGAAATGATTGAGAGCGGCGTAATGAAATACGGTGAGAAGTTCCGCGAAGGTATGGACAAAGGCGAGTGGAACCTCGAGGATGTGGACATGAAGCAGGTGGAGGAATCCCAGGCCACCCTCGTGTTCGGTCAGATGAACGAGCCGCCGGGCGCACGTCTGCGCGTAGCCCTTTCCGGCCTCACAGTCGCCGAGCAGTTCCGCGACCAGGATGGTGGCGGTAAGGAGATTCTGCTCTTCATCGACAATATTTTCCGTTTCACTCAGGCAGGTAGTGAGGTGTCGGCGCTTCTTGGCCGCATGCCTTCGGCTGTGGGCTATCAGCCTACCCTTGCCTCTGAGATGGGTAAACTTCAGGAGCGTATTACATCCACCAAAAACGGGTCCATCACTTCGGTGCAGGCCATCTATGTGCCCGCCGACGACCTTACCGACCCCGCTCCTGCCACCACTTTCAGCTTCCTTGACGCCACCACAGTGTTGAGCCGTAAGATTGCCGAGCTCGGTATCTATCCCGCCGTTGACCCCCTCGAGTCAACTTCGCGCATCCTCGACCCCAACATCATCGGTGAGGAACACTACAATGTGGCTCAGGCTGTGAAGCAGCTCCTCCAGAAATACAATGAACTTCAGGATATCATCGCGATTCTCGGTGTTGACGAGCTCAGCGACGACGACAAGCTTGTGGTGTCCCGCGCCCGCCGCGCACAGCGTTTCCTCTCCCAGCCCTTCTTCGTGGCCGAGCAGTTCACAGGACTTCCCGGCGTGATGGTGCCGCTGAGCGAAACCATCCGTGGCTTCAAGATGATTCTCTCCGGCGAGATGGACGAATATCCCGAGCAGGCGTTCCTCAATGTCGGCACCATCGACGAGGCTATCGCCAAAGGTAAGAAGATGCTTGAAGAAGCTGGCGTGTCGGCTTCCAACAATGTAAATAACTAACGCATGACACTAAAGATTATATCGGCTGAGGACATTCTGTTTCAAGGCGAGGTGACTCTGGTAAACCTCCCCGGCGCCAAAGGGCAGTTCACAGTGCTGCGCAACCACGCTTCGCTCGTGTCAACCCTCGTGCCCGGAGTTGTGCGCTATGAGCACAACGGTGAGCAGGCGGAGATACCCGTCAGCGGTGGACTTGTCGATGTGGACAATAATGTCGTGTCTGTGTGCATTTATTGATTTGAGTATGAAAACAACCATTCTCACTCTGCTGATGATTGTGTCGGTGCTCTTTGCTCCGGTCAATGCTTCCGCATCCGGTCATGACGACAGCTCCGACAAGGCTCTCAATCCCAAGGAGATTATTTTTGAGCACCTTGGCGACGGCTATGGCTGGGAAGTGCCCTTCAATCATCACAAGCGCATACCGCTGCCGGTGATTCTCTTCGGCAAAGACGGTGTGCACTGCTTCATGTCGTCGAAAATTTCCGACGGCAAGGAGTACAAGGATGGAGACGCCGTGTTCAAAATCGCCGGACACGACAGCAAATACAAGGGCAAAGTGGTGCAGGTGATGCCCGACGGCTCGGAATACAAGCCTTTCGACATCTCCATCACCAAAAATGTGTGCGGCCTGTTCATCGCCATGATTCTTGTGATCTGGAGCGTGCTCGCTGTGGCCCGCTGGCACAAGCGCATGGGGCATAAGGCTCCGCGCCGCATGGTGGGTGTCATCGAGAGTCTCATCACCTTCATCTACGACGGTGTCATCAAACCCACCCTCAAGGATCGCTCGCAGAAGTTCGCCCCCTATCTGCTCACAGTTTTCTTCCTCATTCTGTATCTCAATCTGCTGGGACTGATTGTGGTGTTTCCCGGAGGTGCCAACCTCACCGGCAACATCGCCGTCACCCTGGTGCTCTCCATATTCACATTCTTCGCCACCAACCTCTTTGGCACCAAGCACTATTGGAAAGAAATTCTCTGGCCCGATGTGCCGCTGTGGCTCAAATTCCCCATCCCCATCATGCCCGCCATCGAGATTTTCGGCATGTTCACCAAACCTGCCGCGCTCACTGTGCGTCTGTTTGCCAACATGATGGGTGGCCACATGATTGTGATAGTGCTCACCCTCCTCATATTCATCTTTGCCGCCATGGGGCCCGTTGTCACCGGTGCCACAACCGTTGTGTCGGTCATCTTCTCTGTGTTCATGCTGCTCATTGATGTGCTCGTGAGCTTCATTCAGGCCTATGTGTTCACTATGCTCTCCACCATCTTCATATCTTTCGGACAGGAGCATGAGCATCACAAGGAAGAAGAAACCGCACACCCCGCAGCAGCACCCCAAACAAGTAAATAACAACAAAAAATAAACCATTAAAAATTTCAACATTATGTTATCAATGATTTTAGCAGCTATTGAAGGAACTCTTGGTATCGGCGCTTGCATCGGCGCAGCCATCGCAGCCATCGGCGCAGGTATAGGTATCGGCAAGATCGGTGCCGCAGCCATGGAAGCTATTGCCCGTCAGCCCGAATCCGCAGGTGATATCCGAAGCAACATGATCGTGATTGCCGCCCTCGTGGAAGGTGTGGCACTCTTCGCTGTGATTGTGTGCGTGCTCTCGATGTTCGTATAATCTGAATATTTTTAACACCCCCTGATTCCTTATGGAACTCTTCACACCTGATTTCGGCCTCATATTCTGGATGTTTGTGGGCGTTATCATCCTTCTGTTTGTGCTCTACAAATGGGGATGGCCCATCATCATCAAGGGTGTCGAGAGCCGTGCCGACCTGATTGACAAAGGCGTGGAATATGCTCAGAATGCCAAAGAGCAGATGGAGCACGCCCGCGAGCAGGCCGATAAATACATTGCCGACGCCCGTCGCCAGCAAGCCGACATGCTACGCGAAGCCGACAAGATGAAAACTCAAATCATCGAAGAAGCTCGTGTCGCAGCTCAAGGCGAAGCTAAAAAGGTGATGGATGCCGCTAAGGTGTCGATTGAGCAGGAACGAAAAGAAGCACAGCAGCAATTCCGCAACGAGGTGAGCGCTTTTGCTCTTGACATCGCCACCAAGGTGGTGCGCGACGAACTCCGCGACGAGAAGGCTCAGCAGCGATTAGTCTCTACCCTGCTTGACGATATGGACAAACAGAATTAATCTACGCCACCGCAATGAACGAAGGTTTAATCCCACGACGATATGCCAAGGCGCTCTACGCTGTTGCAAAGGAGCATGGCGTTGACGCCAAGGTTTATGACTGCATGAACACCATGGAGCGCAACTTTGCCGCTCAGCCGCAGCTGAAGCAGGTGATGGCCAACCCATACGTGGGCGACGCTGACAAAATCAGCCTCCTCACCACCGCTGCCGATGCTGCCAAGATGCCCGTGTTGCTCGACTTTTTCAAGCTCCTTGCTCAAAACAAGCGTCTTGACATCGCCCTTGCATGTGCTCTCGCTTTTACCGACATCTATCGCAAGATGCACAACATCTACAAGGTCAATGTTGTGTCCGCCTACAGAATGAATCCCGACGAGGAGAAGCGTCTCCGCGCCCTCATCGAGCGTCATCTCAAAGGCGGCTCTATGGAATACACTGCCTCTGTGGACCCCTCGCTCATTGGCGGATTCACCGTCAGCGTAGGCAACGAACTTCTCGATGCCTCTATCAGTAATGAATTAAAGCAATTGCGACTCAACCTTTTAAGTAAATAGCATACTCAATGATCAACCCCAGCGAGATATCCGAAATATTAAAACAACAACTCGAAAAAGTCAACTCCAAAGTGGCTTTCGAGGAAACCGGCACCGTGCTCGAAGTCGGTGACGGCGTGGCTCATGTGTATGGCCTCGACAATGTTTGTGCCAATGAGCTTGTGGAGTTTGAAAACGGCGTCAAAGGTGTGGCCCTCAACCTTGAGGAAAGCAATGTCGGCGTTATTCTGCTCAACAATGTTGACAAGGTCACTGAAAACATGTCGGTGCGCCGCACCGGTGAAATCGCCTCTATCCCCGTGGGTGAAGGGCTGCTGGGGCGCGTCATCAACGTGCTTGGCGAGCCTATCGACGGCCGCGGCCCCATCTCCGGCAAGCTCATCCGTCTCCCCCTCGAGCGCAAGGCTCCCGGTGTCATCTACCGTCAGCCTGTGAAGCAGCCGCTCCAAACCGGCATAAAGGCCATCGACTCCATGGTGCCCATAGGCCGTGGTCAGCGTGAGCTTATCATCGGCGACCGTCAGATCGGTAAAACCGCCATCGCCATCGACACCATCATCAACCAGCGTGCCAACTACGAGGCCGGAAAGCCAGTATATTGCATCTATGTGGCCATCGGTCAGAAAGCTTCCTCAGTGGCTGCCATTGTGGAAACTCTCCGCCAGCACGGCGCCATGGACTACACCGTTGTGGTGGCTGCTACTGCCGCCGACTCCGCCTCCATGCGCTACTATTCTCCCTTTGCCGGCGTGGCCATCGGTGAATATTTCCGCGACTCAGGCCGCGATGCCCTCATTGTTTACGACGACCTCTCCAAGCAGGCTGTCGCATACCGCGAAATCTCGCTTATCCTCAAGCGCCCCTCCGGCCGTGAAGCCTATCCCGGTGACATCTTCTATCTCCACTCCCGTTTGCTCGAGCGTGCTGCAAAAATCATTGACAATCAGGAAGTGGCTTCGCAAATGAACGACCTCCCCGAGGCTCTCAAGCCTATGGTGAAAGGTGGCGGCTCGCTCACTGCGCTCCCCATCATCGAAACCCAAGCCGGTGACGTGTCGGCCTACATCCCCACCAACGTGATCTCTATCACCGACGGTCAGATATTCTTGGAAACCGCTCTGTTCAACCGAGGCATCCGTCCCGCTGTCAATGTGGGTATCTCTGTGTCGCGTGTGGGTGGTAACGCTCAGATCAAGTCAATGAAGAAAGTGGCCGGCACTCTTAAAATCGACCAGGCACAGTTCCGCGAACTCGAATCGTTCACCAAATTCGGCGGCGACATCGACCCCGTCACAGCACGCGTCATCGACAAGGGACGCAAGAACGAGCGTCTGCTCATCCAGCCCCAGTATCATCCCTGGGCTGTGGAGGAAGAGGTGGCCGTGATATATTGCGGCACAAAAGGTCTGCTTGAAAATGTGCCCACCGAGTCCGTGGCTGAGTTTGAAAAACTGTTCCTCCAGCTTCTCCACGCCAAATATCAGTCTGATGTGCTTGACCCCATCCGCGAAGGCAAGCTCACAGACGACATCACTGCTAAACTCACCGCCGCCGCTCAGGAAGTGGCTGCTAAATACAATTAAAGTCAACTAAATGGCAACACTACGCGAACTTAAAGGACGCATTGGTTCAGTGGCCTCCTCTGAGAAAATCACGGGAGCCATGAAGATGATTTCCTCGGCCAAGATGCACAAGGCTGAGCAGAGCTTGAAGCGTCTTTTGCCGTTTCGCACGCAGATCGAGTCGATTATTGGCAATCTTCTCACTTCCGACGCCCAATGCTCCTCGCCGCTGCTTGAGCCGCGGGAGGTGCACAAGGTGGGCATCGTGGTGTTCGGTAGCGACGACGGTTTGTGCGGAGCCTACAATGTGAATATCTTCAAGCAGCTCCTCGCCCGCATCAACGAGCTCAAGGCATCGCTTGACACAAACCCCGAATTCACCATCTATCCTGTCGGCGGCAAAATGACCAAGGCCGTGAGAAAAATTGCCGGACACAACATCAAGGTGGAGTCCGTGCCCGGAGTCGATTCCAAAACCACCGGCGACGGTGTGCGCGACTTCGTTGACCTCCTCACCGGCAAATTCCTCTCCGGTTCGCTCGACCGTGTGGACCTCCTCTACATGAGCTTCAAGAGCGTCAGCCGCCAGCGGCCCAAAGCCGAGCAGCTGATTCCGGTGGTGGACTCCACATTCAGCCAGAACGGCGTCACAGAAAGCGTGCGCCCCTACATCTTTGAGCCCGATGCCAACACCATTTTCCAATCGGTGCTCCCGATGTTCCTGATGGCTGTGATGCAGGATGTGTTCACAGAAAACCGCGCCTCCGAACAGGCCGCCCGCGTCATGGCCATGCAGAGTGCCAACGACAATGCCAAAAAACTGCTCGACCAGCTCCGGTTGGAGTACAACAAGCTGCGTCAGCAAAGCATCACCACCGAGCTGCTCGATATTCTGGGCGGTCAGGTGCAGTCTTAACATGAATATTAAAATCAAATAATTATACCCATGGGTAGTGTAAAAGAATACTTTTCATCACTTGGTTCCGGAATAGCCAGCCTTATTAAGGGGATGCAGGTCACAGGCAAGGAGTTTGTGACACCTAAAATCACCGAACGCTATCCCGAAGATCGCGAAAAAGTGCATGTGCCTGAGCGTTTCCGCGCAATCCTTCAGCTCAAATACGATGCTGACGGCAACCACAAGTGTATCGCTTGCGGTATCTGCGAACGCAACTGTCCCAACGGCACTATTTCGCTCACAACCAAAATGGTTGACACTCCCGACGGCAAGAAAAAACGCAAGCTCGACAAGTATCAGTACGACCTCGGTAGCTGCACTTTCTGCCAGTTGTGTGTCACCTCGTGTCCGCAGGACGCTCTAGAGTTCTCTAACGATTTTGAACAGGCTGTGTTCACCCGCGACAAGCTGGTGAAGAAGCTCAATTACCTGCCCGAGCCGCCAGAACCTGAGCTCACTCCCGAACAGCTCGCCAAGATTCAGGCCGAGCGCGAGGCCAAGATTGCCGCCGCCAAGGCTGCCGCCGCTGCAAAAAAAGCCGCTGCTGCCGAACAGCAACCCAAAGCCCCCGAAACAGATAAATAATAATTAATCAAGATATGGAATCAGTAGGAAGTATCATCATGTATCTGATAATCGCTCTGTCGATTATCGTATTTTCGGTACTGACCGTGACTTCGCGAAAAATCCTTCGCTCTGCCACCTACTTGCTGTTCACCCTCTTTGCCACTGCCGCCCTGTATTTCAAGCTCGACTATGAGTTTCTGGGCGCTGTGCAGATTGCGGTGTATGCCGGTGGCATTGTGGTGCTTTTCGTGTTTGCCATTCTGCTCACGTCGCATCCCGGCCACAGCAGCGAACGGTTGGTGTCCAAGAAGCGTATCCTCGGCATCGTGGCTGCCATAGCCACCCTCGTTGTTGCCGGCTATGCTTTGTTAAGCCGTTGCTGCATGGCGCTGACTTCGCTCCCACAGATGTCCAACCCCACCATGAAGCAAATCGGTGAGGCTATGATGGGCACCGGCGAAGGTCAGTATCTGCTCGCGTTCGAGGCTATCAGTGTGTTGTTGCTCGCATGTATAATCGGCGGCGTGGTTGTTGCCCGTAAACGATAAGGAATATGGACATTACTTTGATATATTATCTCGTGCCGGCGCTTATCATGTTCTGCTGCGGTGTGTATGGATTCATCACCCGTCGCAACATGATTGCCATGCTTATCTCGCTTGAGCTCATGCTCAACGCCGTTGACATCAACTTTGTGGTTTTTAACCGTTATTTGTTCCCCGGTCAGATGGAGGGTATGTTCTTCACTCTCTTCGCCATCGCTATCGCGGCGGCTGAAACTGCCATCGCCATCGCCATCATCATCAATGTTTATCGCTCTGTGAAAAACATCAAGGTGGACGACCTCACACAAATGAAAAATTAAGGCATTATGGAAGCTACAATACCCGTATTAATTCTTGCCATCCCGCTCTTCATGTTCCTCTTGCTGGGTCTGCTCGGCAAGTTCATGTCGCATAAGCTCGCGGGAATCCTCGGCACCGCAGGCATGGGCGTGACACTTCTCCTTGCCTATTTCACTGCTTTCACATATTTCTTTTCCGGCAGTCCCGACTTTGTGGATGCCGAAACAGGACAGCGTCTGCAGCTGATTGTTTTCAACCAGGACTGGCTGGCGTTCTACAATCATCTCGTGATCCGCATCGGTTTCCTTCTCGACCCGATTTCGGCCTTGATGCTTGTGGTGATCACCACTATCTCTTTCATGGTCCATCTCTACAGCAACGGCTATATGCGCGACCATCACGGCGTGTTTGAGCGCGGTTTCCAGCGTTTCTACGCTTTCCTCGCTCTGTTCAGCTTCTCGATGCTCGGTCTGGTGGTGGCCACCAACATTTTCCAGATGTACATCTTCTGGGAGCTTGTGGGTGCCTCATCCTATCTGCTCATCGGATTCTACTACACCAAGCCGTCGGCTGTGTCCGCATCCAAAAAGGCGTTTATCGTAACCCGTTTCGCCGACCTCGGTTTCCTCATCGGTATCCTCATCCTCTCCTTCTATACCGGTACTTTCAACTTCACTGAGTTCACCTCCTCAGCAATAGGGCAGGGGGGCAACCTCTTTGCTGTGAACGAAGCCACCGCCGAGGGAATCCGCAACATCTTTGAAAATTCCGCCGCTCCCATGTTCATGGGTGCATCGGTGCTCACCTGGGCGCTCGTGCTGATTTTCATGGGTGGTATGGGTAAATCAGCCATGCTCCCTCTGCATATCTGGCTCCCCGACGCCATGGAAGGCCCCACTCCTGTGTCGGCCCTCATCCATGCCGCCACCATGGTTGTGGCCGGTGTATATCTCGTGGCCCGTCTGTTCCCGCTCTACCTCATGAGCACTGCCGCCCTCGACATCATCACTGTGGTGGGTGCCTTGACAGCATTCTATGCCGCTATGGTGGCCTGCGTGCAGATCGACATCAAGCGCGTGCTGGCGTTCTCCACCATTTCGCAGATTGCGTTCATGATGGTGTCGCTCGGTGTGGCTCGCCCCGAGTTTCATGAAGGGTTGGGCTACATGGCCTCGATGTTCCACATGTTCACCCACGCCATGTTCAAGGCCCTCCTGTTCCTCTGCGCCGGTGCCATCATCCACGCCATAGGCTCCAATGACTACACCGAGATGCACGGTCTCCGCAAATATATGCCCGTGACCCACATCACATTCCTCATTGGCTGTCTCGCCATCGCCGGTATCATTCCGTTCTCCGGATTCTTCTCCAAGGACGAAATCCTCTCCGCCTGCATGGGCAACAGCTGGATCGCCTACATCTGGATGAGTCTCGTGGCCGGTATGACCGCATTCTATATGTTCCGTCTCTACTACCTGATTTTCTGGTGGAAAGAGCATAAGACACCCGCCGGACATCATGCTCCTCACGATCAGGCTTGGACCATGACCCTTCCGCTGGTGATTCTTGCGGCTGTCACCTGTGTGGCCGGATTCATTCCCTTCGGCAACCTCGTGAGCTGGAACGGTGAGCCTTACGATTTCATGGCCCATTTCGATTGGTCCGTTGCTTCGGTAAGCCTCATCATCGCCATCATCGGCATCGGTCTGGCCACTGTGATGTATCGCAAGGAGAACCCTCTGCCCGCCAGGATGCGCAGTGCTCTCCCCGCTCTGTGGACATGGTGTTTCCACCGCTTCTATTGGGACGAGCTCTACATGTTCATCACTCACAAAATCATATTCAATGGCATCTGCCGCCCGATTGCATGGTTTGACCGTCACATCATTGATGGTGCCATGGACGGACTGGCATTCGTCACCAACAAAGCTTCGTGGGCCATCCGCGGCCTCCAGAGCGGCAATGTCCAGGCCTATGTTTGGATATATCTCCTGGGTGCATTGTTGTTGGGCGCCATAACCGCAATATGCGTGATCTGACCTTAAATTGATTTTCATCAGGTGCTTAATTGAATAAATATAGTAATTATGTTTTCCAATATATTGATTTATTTTGTGGTAATCCCGCTGCTGATGCTGGCGGGGCTTGCCCTGTGCCGCAACATCAGGCAGGTGCGCACTGTGGCCGTCGTCGGATCGCTTGCGCTCACAGCTCTGTCGGTGTATCTGCTGGTCGATTATCTCGGTCTGCGTGCCGCCGGTGCCACCGCTCCGATGCTCTACACCGACTCCTGGAGCTGGTTCCCCCAGCTGCATATCAACCTGGCGGTGGGTGTTGACGGTATATCCGTGGCCATGCTTGTGCTGTCGTCCATCATCCTCCTCACTGGCAGCTTCGCCTCATGGGCCATCAATCCGCTCCCCAAAGAGTTCTTCCTGTGGCTGATACTCCTCTCCACCGGTGTGTTCGGATTCTTTATCTCCATCGACTTGTTCACCATGTTCATGTTCTATGAGGTGGCTCTCATACCTATGTACCTCCTCATCGGCGTGTGGGGTTCGGGCAACAAGAACTACAGTGCCATGAAGCTCACCCTGATGCTGATGGGTGGCTCGGCATTCCTCATGCTCGGCCTCATCGGCATCTACTACCACTCCGCTCCCGAAGGCGGTGAGCTCACATGGAATCTGCTCCAGATCCGTGAAAACGCTGCCATTGAACGTGGATGGCAATATTTCCTCTTCCCGATGACCTTCGTTGGTTTCGGTGTGCTCGGAGCCATGTTCCCGTTCCACACATGGAGCCCTGACGGTCATGCTTCGGCCCCCACCGCGGTGTCGATGCTCCATGCCGGTGTGCTCATGAAGCTCGGTGGCTACGGCTGCTTCCGTGTGGCCATCTACCTGATGCCCGAAGCTGCTCAGGAACTCGCCTGGATTTTCTTGATTCTCACAGGTGTGTCGGTGGTTTACGGTGCCTTCAGCGCCTGTGTGCAAACCGACCTCAAGTATATCAACGCCTACTCTTCCGTGAGCCACTGCGGCCTGGTGCTGTTCGCCATCCTGATGCTCAACACCACCGCCATGACCGGCGCCATCATGCAGATGCTCTCCCACGGTCTGATGACAGCCCTGTTCTTCGCGCTCATCGGTATGATTTACGGTCGTACTCACACCCGCGACATCCGCTTGATGGGAGGCTTGATGAAAATCATGCCGTTCCTTGCCGTATGCTATGTGATTGCCGGTATGGCATCGCTCGGCTTGCCCGGCTTGAGCGGTTTCGTGGCCGAAATGACCATCTTCATCGGCTCGTTTGAGCACACCGATATGTTCCACCGCGTGTTCACCATCGTGGCTTGCTGCTCTATTGTGATCACTGCTGTGTATATCCTCCGCGTGGTTGGCAAGCTGCTGTTTGGCCCCGTGCAGGACGAGCATCATCTGTCGCTCACCGATGCCACATGGTGGGAGCGCACCGCCACAGTCACCCTCATCATCAGCGTGGCTGCCATCGGCTGCTTCCCCAACTTCTTTGCTAACTTGATTAAATTCACATTCAGTCCCGAAATATTTGCGGTGATTGGCATGAACTAATAGAACTTCGATTATGGATTATACTCAGTTTTTAGCAATGAAACAAGAGATAGGGCTTCTTGTGGTCTTTGTCTTGGTGTTTCTTTTGGATACGTTCATGCCCCGCAAGGCCCAAGGGCAGGTAGGCGGCATCTGCTGCCTGCTGTTCGGCCTGTTCACCATTGCCGGTTTCTGTCCCGCTCTGCTTGGAGAAAATCTGGCTTTCGGTGGCATGTACGAAACATCTACCGTGATTGTCAATATCAAGAACATACTCAACGTGGGTGTGCTGATTGTCATGATTCAGGCTCTCCGCTGGAGTGCGCAGGATATGGTGAAGATTCGCCGTGGAGAATTCTACGAGCTGGTGCTTGCCACTCTCTTCGGCATGTATCTCATGATTTCCGCCCGCCATTTCCTGCTGTTTGTCATCGGACTTGAAACAGCCTCACTCCCCCTCGCTGCCATGGTGGCCTTCGACAAGCATCGCTACGAAAGCCATGAAGCCGCTGTGAAATACGTGCTCACAGCAGTGTTCTCCTCCGCAGTGTTCATGATGGGTTTGAGCTATGTGTATGGTCTCACCGGCTCGCTCTACTTCAGCCATATCGCCACCGCTGTCACCGCACAGGGCAGCAGCTGGCTGCTGATTGTGGCGCTTGCATTCGTGATTGCCGGCATCGGCTTCAAGCTGTCGCTCGTGCCGTTCCATCTCTGGACTGCCGATGTTTACCAGGGTGCCCCCACTCCCGTCACCTCCTATCTGTCGGTAATTTCCAAAGGTGCTGCCGCATTCGCATTTCTCGTGATTCTGTGGCAGGTGTTCGGTGCCGTTTACTCTCAGGCTTGGGAGTGGATGATGTACGCGCTGATCATCCTCACCATCACAGTCGGCAACCTCTTTGCCATCCGGCAGAAGAACATGAAGCGTTTCCTTGCCTTCTCGTCCATCTCCCAGGCCGGCTACATCATGCTCGGCATCGAGGCCATGAACCCCATGGGATTGAGCGCTCTGATGTTCTACATCCTTGTTTACATCTTCTCCAACCTTGCCGCCTTCGGTGTGATCGGAGCCATTGAAAATGCCACCGGCAAAGTTTACATGCAGGACTACAACGGCCTCTACAAAACCAACCCGCGCCTGGCATTCACCATGATGCTCGCCATGTTCTCATTGGCCGGTATCCCTCCGTTTGCAGGATTCTTCAGCAAATTCTTCATATTCACCGGTGCCATCAATCAAGGCAGCATCGCAATCTATGTGCTGGTGCTCATAGCGTTGATCAACACCATCATCTCGCTCTACTACTACCTGCTGGTGGTGAAAGCCATGTTCATATCCGATGAGGAGAGCAGCGTGGCCAAGTTCAGCAGCTCGTTGAGTGAGCGTGTGGCAATGTGGATATGCGTGGCCGGCATCCTGTTGCTCGGTATCGTAAGCTGTTTCTACAATCATCTGTTGGCAATAGCAGCCTGACAGACGATTCCTCCACAATAAAAATGCGAGGGGGTTCATCATAGAACCGCCTCGTATTTTTATTGTCATTTAGATTATTTACTGCATTTAGGGCATTCTTATTATGATGCTGTGTGAGGAATTATTAGCCGATAGAAAATCCAAGCTCCTCAATAACTTCCTTGATTGCAGCGATGTCGGCTTTCCCTTGAATGTTTGTTTCACCTGAAGCGAGGTCAACTGTCACTAACTCCACTCCGGGAAGTTTAGCGAGATTTTTCTCGACCATAGCCTTGCAGTGTCCGCAGGTCATGCCTTTTACAATGATTGTCCGGTTGGTTTCCATTTTTTCTGATTTATGTGGTGTATATTTTTTAATAAGTGCGTTGATGAGCAGTATTATAAGCAGCCCTGAGCAAATGCCGGGAAACAGTCCGACATCAAGGTGGCAATTTGTCTGACCCGCTACCATCGGCATTGTAAACCAATCACGCGGCATAAGATAATCAATGCACATTCCGATGCCTATCGCACCTATGATTATAGTGCCAAGATATATTGCGGCCGCTTTCTTCCCAAGTGATTTGCTTACGATAATGATTGACGCGAAGTTAGCGGCCGGTCCCGCCATAAGCAATACAAATGCCGCTCCCGGACTAAGCCCTTTGAGCATCAACGACAGAGCTATTGGTATAGAGCCTGTTGAACATACATACATCGGCACAGCAACGATAACCACAGCTATCATTGAAAGCAACGGGTATTCAGCAAAGAAAGTGAAAAATCCGTCAGGGATGAAAACTGTTATTGCAGCAGCGATAACAAGCCCGATTATAAGCCATTTGCCAATGTTCTGAATCATATCTACAAATCCATAGCGCAAAGCGTCCTTGATTTTGCCTGTAAAACTGTCGGAAGCCGGCGCATCTATGGTATCTACCTCCGTATCGCAACTGTCTTTACCAGCCTTGTCTTCACGGTTTACAAGCATACCGCCTATGAATGCCGTTACGAGAGCGGCAACAGGTCGTATGACAGCAAACGCCGGGCCAAGCAGTGAATACGTGGCGGCAATAGAGTCAACACCTGTCTGGGGTGTTGCGATGAGAAATGAGGTTGATGCACCGCGTGAAGCACCGTTGCGGCGTAATGATACTGCTGTGGGCAATACACCGCATGAGCACAATGGAAGCGGTACACCAATCAATGCAGCCTTAATGACGGCCCATGCTCCCGGACGGGAGAGATGATTCCTATAAACCTTTCCGGGCACAAAAGCATAAAGCACACCGGCGACCAAAAAGCCGAACAGCAGATAAGGTGCCATTTCGGCCATCATATTTATAAGGGAGTAGATGAATTTCATATTACCAAGTTACAAACTATTACTATTGTATGAATTATATTATTATAACAGGATGTTGTATGATTGGAGCCGTTTGTTTTTGGGTGTAAAGTTCGGTATTATGTAGTGCAACCGGTTTGCAATGTTGTATGGGAATAATTGCAAACCGGTTGCATCGGGAAGTCTGTAGTTTTGCAGCAGTACAATAATCCACGGTTAAACTGTGATAAAAATTTGTCATAGAATATGAGCAAAACATTTAAAATTGAGGTTGATTGCGCGAACTGTGCCAATCTCGTAGAGGACGCAGCAAAGAAAGTTGCCGGAGTGAAAGAACTGTCAATTTCTTTCATGACACAAAAAATGAAAGTGACTTTTGATGATGATGCCGATCAGGAGGCAGTTATGGCAGAAGTGCTCAAGGTGGCAAAGAAAGTGGAGCCTGACTTTGAGATTCTATAAATAATATAATATAGCAGCAGCCTGACCTCAGCCGGTTGGACTGCTTCTTAAATTCAAAATAAGGAATATGAATAAGAAACAACGTAAAATGCTTACCCGCATCATAATCGCTCTGGTTATGACTGTCGGTCTGCTTTTTATTGACATAGCCGGATGGCTCCGCCTCGCTCTGTATCTTGGGGTGTACCTGATAATCGGTTACGACATACTGAAAAAAGCGTGGCTCGGTATTATCCACGGCAGAGTATTTGATGAAAATTTCCTTATGGCTGTGGCAACTGTCGGAGCTTTCGCTCTCGCCATTTATGAAAAAAGCGGTGATTATCTTGAAGCAATCGCTGTGATGCTGTTCTATCAGATCGGCGAGTTCTTCCAGAGCTATGCCGTGGGCAAGAGCCGCCGCAACATTGCAGCGTTGATGGATATACGCCCCGACTATGCCAATATCGAACAGGATGGTAAGATTGTTAAGGTTGACCCCGATGATGTGGCGGTCGGTCAGACGATTATCATACAGCCCGGAGAGCGTATCCCTATTGATGGCGTTGTTATTTCCGGAGAGTCATCACTCAACACCTCCGCACTGACAGGCGAGTCACTCCCACGCGAAGTAAGTAGCGGCGATGAGGTTATCAGTGGAAGCATCAATATGTCGGGCGTGCTGAAAGTGCGCACAACCAAAGAATTTGGTGACTCCACCGTATCCAAGATTTTGGAGTTGGTGGAGGATTCTGCCTCACGCAAGTCGAAGTCAGAGAATTTCATTGCAAAGTTCGCCCGAGTATATACACCCGCAGTGTGTTATGGTGCGTTGGCACTTGCACTTCTTCCCCCGCTGTTCCTGATTCTTTTTAATGGTGCGCCCGTGAGCTTTGCAACCTTTGAAACATGGGTTTACCGTGCATTGGTGTTTTTGGTCATAAGTTGTCCCTGCGCGTTAGTTGTCAGCATACCGCTCTCGTTCTTCGCAGGAATCGGTGGGGCAAGTCGTGAGGGTGTGCTTGTAAAGGGTGCCAACATCCTTGAAACATTGTCAAAGGTAAAGACCGTGGTATTCGACAAGACAGGTACGCTGACAAAAGGTGTGTTTGAGGTCAACGCCTATCATGGCGACCATGATCAGGATATAGCTGACCGCAAGGCGCAGCTTCTTGAATATGCGGCGATAGTGGAGTCATCTTCTTCCCACCCGATTGCAAAATCGCTGCAGCAGGCCTACGGTCACCCGATTGACCGCAGCCGCATGAGCGATGTGAAAGAAATCAGTGGTAAGGGTATCACAGCCGTTATCGACGGCAAAACGGTTGCAGCCGGCAATGAGAAACTGATGTCGGATTTAGGTCTTGTTCCATGTCATTGCAAGACTGCCGGAACGATTGTGCATCTCGCCATAGACGGCAAGTATGCCGGACACATAGTTCTCGGAGATGTTGTAAAGCCCACATCTGCCCAAGCTATTGCCGACCTTCACAAGTCGGGCGTGACACAGACCGTCATGCTGACAGGCGATACTCGCTCTGTTGCAGACCAGACTGCTGCCAGTCTTGGAATAGACAAGGTTTACAGCGAACTGCTTCCTGCCGACAAAGTGTCGCAACTGGAACGGATACTCTCCCGATCAAAAGGCGATGACAAGGTGGCATTTGTCGGCGATGGCATAAACGATGCACCGGTGCTCTCGCGTGCCGACCTCGGTATTGCGATGGGTGCAATGGGGAGTGATGCCGCGATAGAAGCAGCCGATGTGGTGCTTATGGATGATGATCCATTGAAAATAGGCAAGGCAATCCGCATATCGCGCAAGTGTCTGAAAATCGTGTGGGAGAATATCATCATGGCATTGGGTATCAAGGGCGTTTGCCTTGTGCTGGGCGTGTTCGGTATCGTCAATATGTGGCTTGCTATTTTCGCTGATGTAGGTGTGATGATACTTGCCGTACTTAATGCTATAAGAGCCATGTACGTACACAAAATATGATGTTATGATATATGAAGTGACCCCTAAAAGTTATTTGTCTAACTTTTAGGGGTCAGTTCATTTGTTGGTTCAGGTCAGATTACAGACCGAGCTTGGCGCGGATAGGTTCCGGCACTGCTTCTTTGTTGAGATAAATGTCAATTGTCTTGGCAAGGAAATAAGGCTCCGACACATAGAAGTAGCCATCGTAGATCTGGTTGGTGTCCCACGAATTCTTTACCTTATAATACTTGTTGCCGTTCTGGTCCACAGCTTTGCCGACAATCACCATGCCATGGTCGTCAGTTGTTTCCTGACGGTCAAACATTGCCTGACGCGATTCGGGAGTCACAGTGATCTCCTCCACGGGGCCGTTGATGTCATATTTCTGTTTCTCGCGGTCCTTGTCGGAGAGCTTCACCCATCGGGCCAGTTCGGTGCCGTCCATATCGGCCTCTGTTTTCTCCTTAGGCATCACGGCATACCCTTTGGCCCATTTGAACCCGCCTTCGCTCACATCGGCAGCCCACACCAGCGAGTAGCCGTTGTCAATAGCGTTGTCAACCACAGCCTTGAACTCGTCAAGCGGCAGGTTGTAATACTTCTCCCACAGCCAGTTGTCGGCCAGTTCGAGGGCAAACTGTGTGTAGTAGGGGTGATGGGTGAACGAAGTCAGTGCCACATAGTCGTCCGGATTGATGGGCAGGCTTTCGGCAAACGAGCGCGGCGTGTAAGTTTTCCCCTCGTAGGTGAATGTTGAGGGATATTCCCCGAGATAGGCGTCAAGCACACCGTTGAAACCCTTGCGCCATGCGGTGGAGATACGTTTGCTGGCGTTGCGGTTCACAGCGTTGACATACGAGGTGAGCACATCGGCCATCTCGTAATGCGAATGTTTCTCCTCTCCATACTGGAGTCCGGTGTAGGCCGATTCAGGCACTATGCCGTAGGTGCGCCACACATACATGGGGTCAAGGGCGCTGCCACCTTGCGAGAAGTTGATTTTGCCGTTGGTGCGCACATATTTGTCGGCCTTGTCGTCGTAGCAGTGACGCACCACAAACATTTCCGAAAGGTCCATCTCTTTACCGGTTTTGCGGAGAATCTCATCTTCAAAGAACGACAATCCGGAGAAGCACCAGCATGTGCCGGATTTGTTCTGGTCCTTTACTGAGGTTGTCTTCACAAGCTTCACATCGGTGAAAGTGAATCCTGTGCTGTCGGGCTTGGCTTCATCTGCAGCGGCGTAGATAGTGCCCGCGCAGGCCAAAGCAAGAATCGATGCTATGTGTAGATTCATTGTAAATATGTGATAAAATGGTTGAATTGACGCAAAAATACTAAAAATTACGCAAACCTCTTACACAAACATAGGATTAATGTGCAAATGTTTTGTGGATTGCGATTAATGTGCGTAATTTGTAACCATGACTGCTTTTATCTCCATCAACTGGCTCTACTGGTCGCTGGCTATAGCTTACGCTGTGACCATCGTCAGCATTGTGGGGGTGGTGCTCTCCGAAAACCGCAACCCCGTGAAATCCCTGGCCTGGGTCACAGTGCTCCTGCTGTTTCCCATCGGTGGAATTTTGCTCTATGCCTTTTTCGGACGCAGTATCAAGAACCAGCGCATGATATCCCGGCGCAACCGCAAACTGCTCACCCGCAAGGAAGGTGAAGCCGGCGGAAGCTCACCCAACCTGTCGGGCCTCACCCCCGAGATGAGGCAGCAGGTGGAGCTCAGCCGCTCTTTGACCGGCGCACGCCTCCACACCGGCAACAAGGTGGTGCATTTCTGCTCCGGAAAGGATAAATTTGCCGCGTTGCTCAACGACATACGACGCGCCAAAAAATATATCCACCTCCAGTACTATATATTTGAGGATGACAACATTGGCCGTCAGGTGGCCCAAGCTCTCATGGAGCGTGCCCGCGCCGGAGTGAAGGTGAGGGTGATATACGACGACATCGGGTGCATCGGGGTCAAACGCCGTTTCTTCAAGGAGATGGCGGAGGCCGGAGTGGAGGCTCACCCGTTTTTCAGGGTTGCATGCCCGCCGTTCGCCACCCGCATCAACTGGCGCAACCACCGCAAGCTGTGTGTGATTGACGGCGAAGTGGGATATGTGGGCGGCATGAACGTGGCCGACCGCTACATCGATGGCGGCAAGCGCAACTGCTGGCGCGATGTCCATCTGCGCATCGAAGGTCCCGCAGTCAGCTCACTGCTCTACTCATTCGCCGTTGACTGGAGTTTCATGGGTCAGCCTTTGGTGGTGGAGGAGACCACCGCCCGGAGCGCGGACAGCGGAGTGAGTATGCAGTTCATCACCTCGGGTCCCACAAGCGAGTGGAGCAATGTAGCGTTTGTGATGCTCAAGGCCATAGGCAACGCCAAGAAGCGAGTGTGGATTCAAACCCCCTATTTTCTCCCGCCCGAGAGCATCCTGCGCACTCTGCAGGCGGCTGCCATAGCAAGAGTGGATGTGAGGGTGATGATGCCCCGCCGGAGCGACTCCACAATCCTCACCTTCGCCTCCTACAGCTATGTGATGGAATGTCTCCGGGCCGGTGTGAAAATCTATCTTTTCGATGCCGGAATGCTCCACAGCAAGCTGATGGTGATTGACGACGAATTTACAGCAGTCGGCTCCACCAACATCGACTTCCGCAGTTTCGAGCACAATTTCGAAGGCACCATGTTCATGTATTCCAAAGAGTTGAACTCCAAGCTCCGCGAGGAGTTTCTCAAGGACGAAGCGCAGAGCACCAGGCTCATGGCAGGGGTGTGGCGCCACCGTCCATATACACAAAAGGCTCTGGAATCGATGGTGCGACTCCTGAGCCCAGTGTTGTAAATATTATATTGTTATTCTGATAGCGATTTGTGCATGGCCTCGGCGGCTTTGCGTCCGTCGCCCATGGCAAGAATAACTGTGGCACCGCCGCGCACAATATCGCCGCCGGCATACAGATTGCCTATCGACGACTGCATCGTGGCATCATTGACCGTGATGGTGCCTCTGCGCGACACCTCAAGCCCTGTGATGGCCGACGGGATGATAGGATTGGGCAACACTCCGACGCTCACAATCACCATATCCACCGCTATCTCCTCCACCGCGCCTTCCACAGGCACCGGCGAGCGTCGGCCCGATTCGTCGGGTTCGCCGAGCTGCATCCGCTGCACACGCATGGCGCACACCCGGCCCCGCTCGTCGCCCACATATTCTATGGGGTTGTGGAGCGTGAGAAATTCCACGCCCTCCTCTTTGGCATGGGCCACCTCCTCGATGCGTGCCGGCATCTCGGCCTCGCCACGGCGGTAAACCACATACACTTTCTCTGCTCCCATACGCCTGGCGGTGCGGCATGAGTCCATCGCGGTGTTGCCGCCGCCGATGATAGCGGCGCATTTGCCGTGGGCCACAGGGGTGTCATGCCCCGGCTGCCCCGCACCCATAAGGTTGACACGGGTCAGATACTCATTGCTTGACATCACATTCACAAGGTTCTCGCCCGGAATCCCCATGAAGCGCGGCAGTCCGGCTCCCGAGGCCACGAATATCCCTTTGTAGCCCATGGCGCACAGCTCGTCATACCCTATGGTCTTGCCGATTATACAGTCGCGCACAAACTTCACCCCCAACTGCTCCAACGCGTGGATCTCCTTGTCCACCACTGTGTTGGGAAGACGGAATTCCGGAATACCGTATTTGAGCACCCCGCCTATTTCGTGAAGCGCTTCATATACCGTCACCTCATATCCACGTTGTGCCATCGCTCCCGCAAACGACAACCCTGCGGGACCCGAACCGGCCACCGCTATCTTCATCCCGTTGCTCTCCGCGGGGTGCACTGCTGTTTCGGGCGCATTGTCTGCCGCATAACGCTCCAGATACCCGATGGCCACCGGCGCCTTGCGCATACGGTGGTAGATACAGCGGCTCTCGCACTGCTTCTCCTGCGGGCACACTCTGCCGCACACTGCCGGCAGGGAGCTGGTGTTGCGCAGCACCGCGGCCGCTATATCGAGCCGTCCACGCTGGATATTCTTTATAAAATCCGGAATATTGATCTGCACCGGACAGCCCGACATACATTGCGGATCCGGACAGTCCATGCATCTTGTTGCCTCAAGCACTGCCTGCTCGGGGCTCAGGCCGCAGTTCACCTCCTCGCGGCATGTCACCCTGTAGGTCGGGTCGAGATGAGGCATCTCCACACGCGGTATGGCGGTGCGCTCCTTGGCCGGCACCGCATTGCGGAGCTCCTGGCGCCATTCAGCGTCACGGCTCGCGGTTATATCTTCCTTTGTGATCATGATTGTCAGTTATAGCTACGGAGACGAAGCATCATCTCGTCAAAATCCACCTTATGGGCATCAAACTCCGGCCCGTCGATACATACGAATCTGGTGCGGCCATCCACAGTCACACGGCAGGCACCGCACATCCCCGTGCCGTCCACCATGATGGTGTTGAGAGAGCACATCGTGGGAATATGGTATCCGGCGGTGAGCATCGACACGAACTTCATCATTATCGCCGGTCCTATTGTCACCACCTGATGCACAGGCTCGCGCTGTATCACCTGCTCCACACCCTGGGTCACAAGCCCTTTTTGGCCATACGACCCGTCATCGGTCATGATAATCACCTCGTCGCTGTACGGACGCACCTGGTCCTCGAGGATTATCAGCTCCTTGGTGCGGGCGGCCAGCACGGTAATCACCCTGTTGCCCGCCTGCTTCATAGCCTTGACTATCGGCAGAAGCGGAGCAACGCCCACACCCCCGCCGCAGCACACCACTGTGCCCACATTGGATATATGTGTGGCCTGTCCGAGCGGACCCACCACATCTATCAGATTCTCACCGGGATTGAGGGCGCAGATTTTGCGGGTGGACACACCCACCTCCTGCACCACAAGAGTTATCGTGCCGCGCTCTGTGTCGGCATCGGCTATCGTGAGAGGAATACGTTCGCCTCCCTCGCATGCCCGCACTATCACAAAATGCCCCGGGCGGCGCGAGCGGGCTATCATCGGTGCCTCGACAACGAGCTTCACCACTTTTTCGGAGAAATGCTCCTTGCTAACTATTTTGAACATATATTTAGGTTAATCTCCACAAAAGTAGTGATAATATCCGAGAGACATACCACCTTTTATATGCTTTCTACAGTTGAGGCTCAATACACCATCTTCTTCACCTGCGAGCCTTGCTTGCGGATGTACAGATAGCCGGGCTGCGGGTGGTCGATGCGTTGCCCCTGGAGGTTGTAATACACCGGCTGTTCGTAAGGAGCCTCGACCGCGGCCACCTCATACACGCCTGTATATTCGCCCGGCTCAAACCCCTCGATGGTCTTGAAATGTCCCCACACCGGGTCAAGGCGATACAAATTCTCGCTTCCCGCCGGCACCTTCAGCACACAATCCTCATTGTCAATTATCTTGAAGGCAGTATATAGGGATTCGTGTCTATAAAACTGCGGCGGAATATTAGCGAAGCACACCACCTCTTTCATATTGGGACATTTATAAATCATATCGTTAACCTCGGAATATCTGCCTTCTCTTTCATCCAAACCCTGAAAATCTCCAGAATGTACCAATTTTTCAACCGGTGGAAAATAGACCCGTTCCAAATTTGGGCAATCTCTGAATGATTCAAAAGCGAAAAGAAGCGTTCTGTTTGGTAAACGAATTTCGTGCCCTTTGAAGCCTAAAAACGCATGAACACTAAAACCAGTTCTAACATCTGCATTTCCATTCAAGAACTCTATCATCTCAATGTTAGAATTATAAACAGCTTGACCATGCATCATTGTGATGTTCGGTCCAATAGAAAGCCTCTTAAATGAGCTACCTCGTAAGGATCTTGGCGCAAGATATTCACAATTCGGCAGATTCAGTTCGGAAGTATTGGTTACAATTGTATTCTCAAATGCCAGGCCATAGATGGTAGTGATATTTCCCGGAAGATTAAGCTCGATTTCTCCACAATTGCTCAGAGAACTTTCGTAGATTAGTGTTACTGTTTCCGGTAGAGTTAGACTTTCCAGCTCTGTACAACCATCAAACGCGTTAATAAAAACGCCAATCACGGGATATTTTTCACCTTTATATTCAACCGTCTCGGGAACGGTTATAGAGCCACTGTAGTGCGTTTCTCCGGATAATCCGACATTGCCGGGCATATTTCGCGGAGACGCTACAAACACGCGTACACCCGAAATTCGGTAATAAAGCCCGTCATACTCAAAAAACACATCCTGTGCCTTTGCGCCTAAAGCTATCACTGCAATCGTCACTAAAAATATTATCTTCTTCATATCATTCTTTCTTTAATTATTTACAACCAATGTCATGCAAGAAGAATGGAGGGAATGATCTTCATGGTGTCGGTAGATCGGTTAGTTGTTGATAATCGGCTGCAATTTAGTGAAAAATTCCTAAAAAGACCAATGAAGTCGCTGTTTTTTATATGTTTATGGATGAAAATTACCCCAAAAGTTGTGTGTTCAACCTTTGGGGTAAGTTTAGGATCGGGAGCGATTTTTTGTCTAAGAGCGTCAGGTGGTTTCGTCAATCAGATAGGCAATTGACTCGTAGGGGCGCTTGATGGTGTCCATCATCGATATCTCGCAGGTGCGTGCCAGCGAATAGCAGCCGTCAAACTCCATCCCTTCGATGTCGCGTTTCTCCGGTTCGGTGGCAGCTTTGGCCACCTGCGGGAAGATGAACCCGCGGTCGCCGGCGGCTCCGCAGCAGTAGCAGTTGGCCGGCACAGTCACGCTGTCGGCACACTGACAGGCAATATCTTCCATCAGCTTGTCCACGCCCATGATTTTGGCCGCGCAGGTGGGATGCAGCAGCACACGGTGCTTCCTGCGGGTGACTTTGAGCTTCGGCATGGCGTATTGCGCGAGCCATTGGGTGATGTCAAGGATGGTGAGTGAGTCGTATCGCTTTTGGTTTTCCGGTGTGAAAAGATGGCGCTGATGGGCGAGCGACAGCAGGGTGTGGGTGCACGAGGTGGTGTCGCAGAATATCGGGATGCGGCCGTTGGCGCTTAGTTCATAGAATTTCTCCACGGTGGCGTTGGCGGCAATCCGCTGTCCCTCGGGATCACCTTTATGCTCCCATATCTGCGAGCAGCAGAGACCATGCATCGATTTGGGCACCGACACTTTCAGCCCGGCTTTGCGGGCAATGCGGAGCACCACTGTGATCAAATCGTCCTTACCTAACGACGAGCCGCCAAAAATGCGGGTCACGCACGCCGGGAAGTAGAGGAAGTCGGGATGCTCCGTCTCCTGCCAGTGCAGCCTGGCGGGCATCGGAAAATGCCGCGACCAGTGGGGCACCTGCTTGTAGATCTTGTGCATCAGGTCGGAAGCCCATATAAGCGGGTAGGGGGAGATGACTTTCTGCGAGGCCACGGCTGCTTTCAGCACACCGCGGATGGCTGTCTCCACCTCGCCGTAGTGTGGAGCCGATGCAGTGAGGGCTTGGCTGAACAGTTTGGGGTTGTTGGCCGTGCGCACGGCGTCTGTCACCACTGCGGTGTTGATTCCCATCGGACACGGCATTTGACATGAGCCGTCGCTGCAGCAGGTGTCGGCGCCGATATATGTGTACTGTTTCTCCAGCTCCTTGCTCCCGGTGCGGGCAATGATGCGTCGGGCCTGGAGTCGCTGCCTCGGGGTGAGGGTGATGTTGCGCGAGGGACACGCGTGCTCGCAATAGCCGCACTCCATACAGCGGTCGGCTTTGTCATACCCCATCTTGTCGCCAAACAGGTCAAGGCTCTTGATGTCGTTGATATAGGCATCGGGGTTGGAGTTGATTATCACTCCCGGATTGAGTATCCCTTTGGGGTCGGCAAGATTCTTCACCCGTTTCATCAGGGCATAGATGTCATCACCCCACTCCTTGGCCACAAACGGGGCCATTGCCCTTCCGGTGCCGTGCTCCCCCTTGAGCGACCCGTTGAGGCTTAGCACATGGGTTACGAGGCCGTCGATGAAACTGCTGAAATTGGACATGCTCCCGGGGCTGTTCATCCCGGCGGTGACAAGCGGATGGATGTTGCCGTCACGCGCATGGCCGAATATGGCTCCGTCATACCCGTGGGTCTTGAACAGCCGCTGCACCCCTTCCACCAGCGAGTCGAGCTGTTCCACAGGGGCGGCCACATCCTCAAGTATCACCGCATCGCCGGGCACTCTCGCTCCGGCCACACACGGAAACACTCCATCGCGTATGTTCCACAGCTTCTGCCTTTCGGCCACTGTGGTGGTGAACGCGTCGATATGGGTGAGCCCTTTGAGCGCTTTGATTTTCGGGGTCAGTGCGGCAATCTTTTCGGCCATCTCTCCGGGCGAGTCGGCACCGTAATCTATCAGCATGGCGGTGGTGCCCTGCGGCATATCGCTGGCCAACCCCTGCGAGCTGCGCAGTGAAGCGTAGTCCATCATCTCCACCGCCAGGGCACCGCTCTCGCCAAGCCATGCGGCGGTGGCGGCGGCTGTGGTCACATCGGGGAAATAGAGCATTGAGGAGGAGTAGGTGGTCATCAGCGGAAGGGTGTTCAGCTCCGCCGAGGCTATATAGGCCAATGTGCCCTCACTCCCTATGAGCAGGTGGGCGAAAATATCCATCGGGTCGGAAAAATCCACAAACGAGTTCATGGCATATCCGGTCACATTCTTGATTTTGTACTTGGTGACAATCCTGTTGCGCATCGCATCATCGGCCAGGATTGTGGCCCGGATGTCGGCGAGCCCACGGCACAGATCGCGCTGCTCGGTGGCAAACCGTGTGCGGTCGGCGGCGCTGGCGCTGTTGTAGCGGTTGCCGTCGGCCAGGATGAACTCTATCGAGCTGAGGGTGTGGTAGGAGTTGTGAGCCACACCGGCCTGCATTCCGCTGCTGTTGTTATTGAGTATCCCTCCCATCATTGCGGCGGCGGAAGATGCCGGGTCGGGTCCGATATGGGCATGGTGTGGTGCGAGGATATTGTTCACCTGGTTGGCGGTCAATCCCGGCTCAAACCATATCTTGCCGCCGTTGTCTCTCACCTCGTGGCGCGTGAAATGGGTACGCAACTCGCATATGAGGCCGGTGCCGAGGGTCTGGCCGCAGAGCGAGGTGCCTCCGGCGCGGAAGGTGACACAGGAGCCTGTCTCGTGGGCGAGTTGCAATATCTTGCGCACCTGGTCGGTGGACGATGGGCGAAGCACAGCCATAGGCTTGATGTTGAAATACGAAGCATCGCGGGCGTATATCTCGCGCCAAAGTTCGGTGTCGAGTATCTGGTCGTCGCGGAGCATCCACCGAAGTTGCTCCATAAGGTAGTTTGAGCTCATAGAAAAAGGTATGTATTTGTAATTCTAACATTTGCACACCCTTTTTGGTTTCCCCCTCCCGGGACTCCATTATTGTACGAAAAGTAACAATTGCTCAACGAATGATGTTATATCACCATGAATAAAAACAATAATAAAAACAATCCTGTTACCGACCGTTCCTCAGGCGTGCGCTCCATGCTGTTGGGAAATGCTTACACTCTCGTTGCCATCCTGCTTTTCGCCGCGAACATACCTGTGGTGAAACTGCTTATCCCCCGGTGGATGAATGTGGATGGTGTAACCATCGTCCGCATTGTGGGCGGATGCCTTCTTTTTTGGGTGGCATCGTTGTTTGTCAAGCGCGATCCTTTGGAAAAATCCGATTTCTGGCGTGTGTTCCTGGGTGGCGGCATAACGGTGTTCCTGTTCATTTACCTGCTCAACTTCGCCCTCAAGTATGGCAATCCGATTGATGTGTCAATAATCATGACGCTGCCACCGGTCTATGTCTTGATTTATCAGATGATTTTCAAACACCGGCGTCCTTCATGGCTTGAGGTGGCGGGTATTCTGATAGCTTTCGCAGGAGCTGTGATAGTGATAGCGGGCGGTCAGCAAACCAGGCACGCGCCCGATCCTCTGCTGGGCGACCTCATTGCCATTCTGTGCGGACTGGCCTATATGCTCTATCTGCTGATTCTGGAGAAGCCCACGCATAAATACAAGCCTGTTCCGATGCTCAAATGGGTGTTTCTCGGCGCAAGTATCCCTTGCTTGTTCATCTGCCCGTGGGGTATGACATCAGCTCCCATCCTGCACACACAGGCGGAGTTCATGCCTTGGTTCTGGACCATCTTCCTCATGGCTGGCCCGTCGTTTCTGGCCTACCTGCTCATCAATCCGGCCATCAAGCTGATTGGCAGCGAGCTTGTGGCCATATATCAATATTTCATGCCGGTGGCCACAACCATCATCGTTGTGCTGCTGGGTGAAGCGCGGTTTCAGTGGATTGAAGGAGTGGCGATTGTGATGATTATCCTCGGTATGATTCTCACTGACTATGCCAATCATTCATCCCTCAATCGTTCACGTACAGGCAATGCGAACTCAAAATCCAATCCTTCATAGTTCCTAAGACAGGGAAAAATAGGTGCGTCACCTTGTTGATATTCAACTTGGTGACGCACAATGTATTTGTATGTGATATGTGTTATCGCGTGGGGGCTGGGGCTGGGGCAGTGGCGGGAGCGGCAATGGCCTTGGTCATATCGTTGATGTCGGTGCCGGCGGGGCTGCAGTACATGGTGATGTCGAACAGCGGAGCCACAGCGGCAAGATGCTCGAAAATCTCGCTCTGCACGGCTTCATAGGCGGTCCATGCGGTGGTGGTGTAGCAGTAGATCTGCAACGGTATGCCGTAAGCTCCCGGCTCCATTACCCTGACGAGAATCTGCTGGTCGGTGCCGATGAGCGGATGGTGGAGCAGATAGTGGCACATATAGGCGCGGAGCAGTCCGAGGTTGGTGTCGATGGTGCCGTTGACGCAGGCAAGAGCGGGGTCGTAGAACATTCCTTTGGTTTGCACTCTGGTGATGAACTCCTCCATGCCAGGGAGCTTGCTGACGCTTTCAAGCAGCTGTGGAGTGGTGGGGTGCACGCTGTCCACATCCACGAGCATGGAGCGTGAGATGAGGCGGTAGCCGCTGTCGCTCATGCCGCGCCAGTTCTGGAAAGAGGTGGACACAAGGGTGTAGGGCGGCAGTGTGACGATGGTGTTGTCCCAGTTCTGCACCTTTACAGCGGTGAGCGATACATCGATACAGATACCGTTGGCAATGGTGGAAGGCACCACAATCCAGTCGCCCACACGGAGCATGTCGTTCTGCGACATCTGAATGCCTGCCACAAACCCGAGGATGCTGTCCTTGAACACCAGCATCAGGGCGGTGGCGAACACGCCTATGCCGGCGAGCAGGGTGGCAGGTGATTTGTCGAAAATCACCGACAGCCCCACAATGGTCACAATAATCCATACCACCCCTTTGGCCACGTTGAGAATACCTTTGAGCGGCAGATTTTTGGTGTTCTCGTGGCGGTCGTAGCGGGTCCACACGAATGTGAGCACAGCGTTGATGGCCAAGGCTGTGACAACGATAGTGTAGAGAGTGGCGAGCACCTCGAGGATATGGAGGATGAGCGATTGCGACTGAAAAGCGAACGGCAGCAAGCCGAGGAAAATCAGCGGCGGGATGATGTGGCTGCATTTGGATATGACATGCTGCTGTATGAGGTCGTCGCCGATAGATGTGTGGTGCCATTTGACGAGCTTGCGGGTGCCCACAAGAATCAGTTTGCCAAGGAGCCATGACACAAAGAATGCCACGGCCACAATTACGGCCACATAGATTATTTCTTCGATTGTGTGACTTTTGGAGAGGCCAAGATTGTCAAGTAGTTGGTCGATGGATCCAAGGAGCCAAGTGGCAACCTGGTGGGTGGGGATGATGTCGGCAAGCATGATGAACGTAGTTGAAATAGTGTTGATGTTTTTATCACTAAACATCTGCCGGCCTGAGAATGTTCCCGGGAGAGGCAATTCTGATAATTTCTGTAGAGCTAATAAAAAAAGACATCCCGGCGGGAGGCCGGGATGTCAGTAAAGGGTATGTGAATCAAGTTTTTATTGTTTCGGACCCATCTCGAGGATTAGCTCGCCGCCCTGCATTATGTCGGAGTGCATGATGTAGGGGAGGGTGTAGGGTTTGCCGTTGAGCTTGATGGAGCGCACGTACATGTTGTCGGGCGAGTTGTTGACGGTTTTGATTACGAATTTACCTCCGGGGACGGCAAATTCGGCTTCGTCCCACATCGGAGAGCCTATCCAGTAGCGTCCGGAAGCGGGTTCCACCTGATAGAAGCCGAGAGATGAGAGGATGTACCATGCAGACATCTGTCCGGCGTCCTCGTTGCCCGACATGCCGTCGGGTGCGGCTTTGTAGAGGTTGCGGCACACATAGCGTACCTTTTCGGCAGTTTTGTCGGGTTGGCCGAGCATGGCGTAGAGGTAGAGAGTGTGGTGGCTTGGTTCGTTGCCGTGAGCGTACTGCCCGATGAGCCCAGATATGTCGGGCGATGCATCTTCACCTTCAAGCTGCGAGCTGGCGGTGAAGAGGGAGTCGAGTTTGGCCACGGTGGCTTCCCTGGAGCCGAAACATTTCACGAGTCCGTCCACATCGTGTGGCACGAGCCAAGTGTATTGCCAAGCGTTGCCCTCGCAATAGTCGTCGGCGCGGTGCTCGGTTTTGAACGGCGAGAACGGGGTGCGCCAAGAGCCGTCGGTCATGCGTCCGCGGATGAAATGTGTGACGGGGTCGAAATATTGGCGGTAGGAGTGGCTGCGCTCGGTGAACTTGCGCATGGTGGCGGTGTCGCCCATGGCTTCGGCGGCGCGTGCGATGGCGGCGTCGGCAATGGCATATTCCATGTCGTAGGCAATGGCTTCGTTCATCTTGTCGCAGGGGATGAAGCCGTATTGTGCGCGGAGGGCACCGCCGCGGGCGGTGTCGGCGGCAGTGACGAGGAGCGCGGCGTAGGCTTTGTCGCGGTCAAGGCCGGGGGCCTGCTTGACGATAGCGTCGGCCACGGCTATGATGCCGGGGTTGCCCACCATGCAGTCGGTTTCGTTGGCCCAGAGGTGCCATACCGGGAGCCGTCCCTGCTCATCGGCTATGCGCACCATTGTGGAGGCGAGCTTGCCTGAGAGGTCGGGGTTGATGATGGAGATGAGCGGCATGGCGGCGCGGTATGTGTCCCAGAGGGAGAAGATGGTGTAGTTGGGCTGGTCGGGGTTGGCTTTGTGCACCTGCAGGTCGGCGCCACGGTAGGATCCGTCCACATCGTTGAAAGTGGCGGGAACGATCATGGTGCGGTAGAGTGCGGAGTAGAATTTGGTGCGCTCGATGGAGTCGTTGGTGGTGATTTTAACGCGGCTGAGCTCGTTGTTCCATGCTTTGTCGGCGGCCTGACGGGTGGCCTCGAAGTCCCAACCGGGGAGCTCGGCGGCCATGTTGGCCTTAGCACCGTCGATGGATACGGGGGAGATGGCCACTTTCATCATCACCTGCTCGGCGGAATCGGTGGAGAATGAAGCGCGTCCATACATATTGTTGTCGCCTTTGAGCTCCCATGAGGTCATGGGTTTGGAGAGTTCGGCGTAGAAATACACCTGCTGGTCCTTGGCCCACCCTTTGGAGTAGCGGTAGCCCTGGATATGGATGGAGTCCACGGCTTCGAGGTGGGTGGCGGTGGCGGCGTCCCAGCATCCGCCGTTCTCAAGGTCGAACACGATGGCGGAGGAGTCGGAGGCGGGGAAGGTGTAGCGGTGCATTCCCACACGGTTGGTGGCTGTGAGCTCGGCGAGCACATTGTAGCGGGTGAGGGGCACACTATAGTAGCCGGGCACTGATATTTCCTTGGAGCGGTCGGCGTAGCTCCATAGGCCGCTGCCCTGAACGGAGTCGCCACGGGAGTAGATCACATCGCCTACCACGGGCATGACTGTGACATCGAAGAGGTCGCCGATGCCGGTGCCCTCGAGGTGGGTGTGGGAGAATCCGATGACGGTGGAGTCGCTTTCATGGTAGCCGGAGCACCAGTCCCAGCTTTCGGGAACGCTTGTGGGGCCGAGCTGTACCATGCCGAACGGCACGTTGGCACCCATGAACACATGGCCGTGTCCACCTGTGCCGATGTGGGTGTCCACGTAGGTGGTGTAGTCCACAGCGGAGTTTTCGGTCTTTTGGTTGCAGGCGGCCAGAAGCAGAGGCGCGGCCCACAACAGATAGCTTGCTTTCATATTGATTGGTATTGATTATTTTTCAGGATGGTCGGTGAGGTGGAATTTGAGTGTGCCTCCCTTGATGAGCTGGTCGTGGGAGATGCGGTACTCTTTCAGCGGCTTGCCGCCGAGGGTCATGCTGCTGATGTAGATTGATTCGGGGCTCTCTTTCTCCACCTCCACCCGCAGGGTGGTGCCGGAGGGGTTGGTGATGGTGACAGAGTCGAACACCGGGGAGGTGAGGGTGTACATCGGCTCACCGGGGCAGTCGGGGTAGAATCCGATCATGGAGAAGATGGCCCAAGCCGACATTGTACCGGTGTCATCGTTGCCGGGGATACCGTCGGGTTGGGTGGTGAAATGCTTGCCGAGGAGGTCGCGCACCTGTTTCTGGGTGCGCCATTCCTCGCCCTTGACGCGGCTGAAGAGGTAGGGGTAGGCTATGTCGGGCTCGTTGGCGGGGTCGTAGAGGCCGTCGTCAAATACCATCTGGAGCTTGTTGACAAACTTTTTGTTGCCGCCCATCAGTTTGATCAAGCCGGGCACATCGTGGGGCACGAAGAAGGTGTAGTTCCATGCACTGCCTTCGTGGAAGCCGGGCACGGGCTCGAAGTTCTCTCCCTGGCGGGGATTGAACGGCGAGAGGAACGAGCCGTCCTGCATGAGGGGACGGAAAGTGCCGCTCTCCCTGGAGTAGTAGTGGCGATACCCTTTGGCTCGTTCGGCGAGGGTGCGGGCAAACTCTTTGTCGCCTTTGAAGTCGGCGAGCCATGCGAGTGCGTTGTCGGCCACGTAGTATTCAAGAGCGTGGGACACAGAGTTGTCGCCGCTTAGATCGGCTGCGTGTATGCCCATCGGCACATAGTGGAGAGTCAGGTAGGGGTCGATGTCGGGACGCATGAGGTTGCTGTCGCCGGGGAGGGTGGCGGAGCGTTTCATGGCCTGATATGCGGCGTCGAGGTCAAAATCCTGAATCCCTTTGCGCCAGGTGTCCACAATCACCGGGATGGCTGGGTCGCCCTCCATGGTGAATGTTTCGCGACCGTACAGTTCCCATTTGGGAAGCCATCCCCACTCCTTGGACATATCCACCATGGAGCGCACCATGTCGAGCTGTCGCTCGGGATATACGAGAGTCATGAGCTGATGGAGGTTGCGGTAGGTATCCCAGATTGAAAACACGGTGTAGCGCTGCTGTCCGGCGGGCACGGTGAGGTTTTCAAATCCTTCCATCTGAGGGTATTGTCCGTTGATGTCGGAGAGCACGTTGGGGTGGATGAGGGAGTGGTAGAGCGCGGTGTATAACACTTGCTTCTGCTCGTCGGAGCCGCCGGCCACGGAGATCCGGCTGAGGTCGTTGCGCCAGGTGGTGCGGGCGTCGGCGAGTATTTTGTCGAAATCTTTGCCCTGCTGCTCTTTGTCAAGGTTTTCGCGGGCGTTGGCGATGGATACGTAGGAGATTCCGAGGCGCACTTCGATCTGTTCGCCGGGCTTCAGGTCGCGGTAGCTCCACCAGTAGCCGATGTCGTCGCCGCTGAGGTCGCGTCCGTACTCGGTGTAGAGTTTATAAGTGCCATCGTCCACGGTCCATTCTGCCTCTACTCCTGTCATCAGGGGCTGCATTTTCCAATATCCGCATGTGGAGGGTTTCTTGCTGACGCGGGCCACAAAATAAACGGGGAACACTTTCTGAGGGTTGTAGCAGAAAGTGCCGTAGAGTTTGGAGCCTTCGATTTCTGTGTCGCTCACCCGGCGCACAGTGGCGCCGCTCTCGTTGGTCAGGCCCTGGCCGAGATTGATGAGAATGTTGCCGTCGCCGCCGGGGAATGTGTAGCGTTCAACGGATGAGCGCATTGTGGCGGTGGCTTCGGTGAGGATGTTGTATTTCGTGAGTCGGTTGGTGTAGTAGCCGGGGGATGCTTTCTCATCGGAGTAGGGGGAACCGTACTCCTTGTAGTCCACCATGAGGGGGCCTGTGGTGGCCATAGTGAGCAGTGAGCCCATATCGGGACATCCCACGCCGCTGAGGGCACCGTGGGCATATCCGGTGAAGAACTTGTTCTTGTGTTCATAGGGCGTTGACCACCAGCGGGCATCCTTGTCGTAGAGGTTGGTGTCGGACCCCATCACGTTGAACGGTACCACCGACATCAAGCCATTGGGGAGGATGGCGCCGGGATTGGTGGTGCCGAAGTTGGAAGTTCCCACAAAGGGGTTGACCCATAAGGTGGGGTCGTCGTTGGCCTCGGCGGCGGAAGCGCCGCACCACAATATGGCGGCAACCGCAGCGGCAAGATAGCGAAAACTCATAAGCAGATAATGATTGATGGTATTATATCTGCAAAGATAGCTCGCCGCGGCGATATATGCAAATCATCAGCTGTTTACAAGCTCCATCCCTTTGTTGATGGCCTCGCGGTTGAGCGGGAGCAGGTGATGGTGGCGTTCGGGGAGAGCTTTCTTGAGTCCGGCCATGACGGAATCAACTGACACAATGGGGCGTATTTTGAGGAGTGCGCCGAGCACAATCATGTTGTAGGTCTTGGCATTTTTCATCTCAAAAGTGGCGTCCATGGCGTCCACGCGATACACATTGATGTCGGTGCGCTGAGGAGTGCGGTGGATGCCGTAGGAGTCGTAGATGAGAGTGCCGCCGGGCTTCACCTTGCTTTCAAATTTGTCAAGGCTCTGCTGGTTGAGGATTACGGCGGTGTCGAAAGTGTCGAGCACCGGGGATGATATTTTGGCATCGCTGAGGATGACGGTGACATTTGCAGTGCCGCCGCGCTGTTCGGGGCCGTATGAGGGCATCCAAGTGATTTCAAGGTTGTCCATGAGTCCGGCGTAGGCAAGGATTTTGCCCATCGAGAGTACACCCTGTCCGCCGAATCCGGCTATGATAATCTCTTCTTTCATTTGGCAATGTTTTTGAGGTCGCCCAGCGGATAGGCCGGGAACATGTTTTCTTCCATCCATTTGTTGGCTTTGGCGGGGGATAGTTTCCATCCGCTGGAGCAGGTGCTGACAATCTCCACCACAGATGTGCCGCGCTTGGCGAGGGAGTTTTCAAAAGCGGCGCGTATGGCAGCTTTGGCCTTGCGCACGGCGGCGGGAGTGTGGACTGCCTGCCGGGTCACGAGGCAAGTGCCCGGCAGCTCGGCAAGGAGGTTGGAAATCTTGAGGGGATAGCCGTTGAGGTCCACCCGGCGTCCGTAGGGGGTGGTGGCTGTGACCATACCTTCGAGTGTGGTGGGCGCCATCTGACCGCCTGTCATGCCGTAGATGGCATTGTTGATGAAAATGATGGCTATGTTCTCGCCACGGTTGGCGGCGTGGATGGTTTCGGCGGTGCCGATGGCTGCGAGGTCGCCGTCGCCCTGGTATGTGAATACCAGTTTGTCGGGGTT
>URCF01000016.1 GCA_900546365.1 uncultured Porphyromonadaceae bacterium | reverse complement strand
TAAAGTGGCACGCGAGCTGGGTTCAGAACGTCGTGAGACAGTTCGGTCTCTATCTGTTGTGGGCGCGGGAGATTTGCGAGGACCCGACACTAGTACGAGAGGACCGTGTTGGACGGAGCACCGGTGTACCGGTTGTGGCGCCAGCCGCACCGCCGGGTAGCCGCCTCCGGCAAGGATAAGTGCTGAAAGCATCTAAGCACGAAGCCCCCCTCAAGATAAGATCTCCACATAAGGGTCGTCAGAGACGATGACGTAGATAGGTCGCAGGTGCAGGGACGGTGACGTCTATAGCCGAGCGATACTAATCACCCAAACCCTTTCCGGGGAGCAATCCCCCAAAAAGAAAAGGCGGCGAAAACGCAGCCGCCGTCGCGCGGACATCCGTGATGATCGAGAGAGATACTCACTCAGGAGCGCTTCCGATGTGCTCTCAACCTTACACTCGCTTCCCCAGAGGGGGAAGAATGAGAACAGAACTTAGGTGGTGATAGCGTGAGGGTTCCACCTCTTCCCATTCCGAACAGAGAAGTTAAACCTCACCACGCCGATGATACTGCGAAAGTGGGAAAGTAGGTAACCGCCCCTTAACGAGCCGCGACAGGAAATCCTGCCGCGGCTTTTTTTTGTTGGCGGGGTGATGAGTCCGATAAGTCCTATAAGTCCGATAAGTCGTATAGGCTCCAGGATGAAAAGAAATCAATTAATGAAAAAATTCTTAATTGAGTAGAGAATATCAAAATTTATTTGCTAAATTTGTGGCGCTCAAAGGAGCACCCTTTTTTCAGGGATAGAAAATTCATAACCCAATTTTTATATAACATTATGACTAAAATAGGTATCAATGGTTTCGGCCGCATCGGACGTTTCGTGTTCCGTGCTTCCACCAAGAGAGACGACATTGAAGTAGTTGCTATCAACGACCTTCTTCCTGTTGACTACATGGCTTACATGCTTAAGTACGACACAATGCACGGTCGCTTCGACGGCACTGTAGATTTTGACATGGAGAAGAGCCTTCTCATTGTCAATGGCAAGCAGATCCGCGTAACCGCTTGCAAGAACCCCGCAGAAATCGGCTGGGGCGAAGTAGGTGCTGAATACGTTGTTGAATCCACCGGTCTCTTCCTGACCAAGGAAAAAGCTCAGGCCCACATTGAAGCCGGCGCTAAATACGTGGTTATGTCCGCTCCTTCCAAGGACGACACCCCCATGTTTGTTTGCGGCGTTAACCAGGACAAATATGTTAAAGGCACCCAGTTCGTGTCCAACGCTTCTTGCACCACCAACTGTCTTGCTCCCATCACCAAGGTGCTCAACGACAAGTTCGGTGTTGTTGAAGGTCTCATGACTACTGTACACTCCACCACCGCTACTCAGAAAACTGTTGACGGTCCTTCGATGAAAGACTGGCGCGGTGGCCGTGCAGCTTCCGGCAACATCATCCCCTCCAGCACCGGCGCTGCCAAGGCTGTAGGTAAAGTTATCCCCGAACTCAACGGCAAGCTCACCGGTATGTCGATGCGTGTTCCCACCCTCGATGTTTCCGTTGTTGACCTCACCGTCAACCTCGCCAAACCCACCACATACGAGGAAATCTGCAAGGCCATGAAGGACGCTTCTGAAGGCGAACTCAAAGGCGTGCTCGGCTACACTGAAGACGCTGTTGTTTCCAGCGACTTCCTCGGCTGCCCCCTCACTTCTATCTTCGATGCCAAGGCAGGTATCCAGCTCACTCCCACCTTCGTGAAAGTGATCTCCTGGTACGACAATGAAATCGGCTACTCCAACAAGGTGCTCGATCTCATCGCCCACATGAAGAAAGTTAACGGCTAATCCGGGTAACAACCGAATAAAATCATTCTGGAGATGCGTGCCATACGGCATGCATCTCTTTTTTGTTTGTTTGAGGGGAAATCTGTATTTTTGATGCTTGAACTGAACAACAACTGAGTTATGGACCACCGACTCTGCTACATATCACGATGCTACCGCGACAAAAGTTCGGCGGGCAACAAGGCTAAAACCGACTATGAACAGATTCTTGTCGGCATGGGGGCAACGAACCTCGGGCTGCGTCAAAGGATCGGGGCGGGCAAAATAGCCACGTTCCTGCTCAATCTTGTCGGGGTGGTGAAGTTCGCTTTCACGGTGCGTCCGGGCGATGTGGTGGTGCTGCAGTATCCGGTGAAGAAATATTTTTCTTTGCTCTGCCTGGTTGCGAAGCTGCGCGGTGCCAGGACGATAGCTTTCGTGCACGACCTCGGGTCGTGCCGCCGCAAGAAAATCAGTGTGCACACCGAAATACGACGGCTCAACCATGCCTCGTATGTCATTGCGGCCAACGAGGTGATGGAGCGGTGGCTCGTGGACCACGGCCTCACTGTCATGCACTCTTATCTGGGATTTCACGACTATCTGTGCCCTGCCTCTCCTGTCCTGAAGGCAAACATGGAGCCATGGGCGCTGACCTATGCGGGTTCGCTAAACATGCGCAAGAACGCGTTTATGCTTGAGTTCTCATCCATCGGCATGCCGCTGTTTCTATATGGCTATCTCGGGAGCTACGATGCGGCCCAATCGGATGTGTCGCTCATCACCGAGCTGGGCTATACTTCGCCCGAGCAGTTCATAGCCACCGCGCAGGGCGATTTCGGCCTTGTGTGGGACGGTCCGGGGCTTGATTCGTGCAGCGGCGACTGGGGCGAATATCTCGCTCTCAACACTCCCCACAAATGTTCATTCTACATCCGGGCGCATCTGCCTCTGGTGATGTGGAGCGGTGCTGCAATGGCTTCCGAGGTGCGCCGGCGCAACATCGGCATCTGTGTTGACTCGCTCCGGGAGCTGCCCGACAAATTGTGCCGCATCACCCGGGAGGAGTATGCCGCCATGAAGGCCAATGTGGCCTCTCTGGCCGAGGATTTAGCCAATGGCAGGCAGATGGCGGGTGCCGTTACCCTCGCTTGTCAGCATTTGAACAAGGCATAGCGCACCACAGCAATCCAGTGCTTCATCTTGATTTCCAGCTGCCGGCCAAACTTGCGTTTGCGCCAGCTGCCATAAACCCTGTGCTGGCCCACAGTGGATTTATCAATCTTGTATCTTTTCCGCGGGGCGAGATAATGGGTAGGGTACACCACAAGCCCGTCAAGATGCTGCTCCTTGTCGTCGGGCTTATATCCGCGGAGGTCGGCCTTGGCTCTCATGGTGAAAGGCGATATCACATTGCATTGCGATCCGTCGGGATTGATGTAGTGGCGTTCGGCATAGTAGTCCACCATCTCCTTGCAGAACTGATTGCCTTTCTCCCCCATGAAAAATGCTGCCTGAAGTCCGAAATTCTCATGTTCAGGATATATTTTCTCGTGGAATGTGGAGAACCCCTCGCCCTCTTTGGGGAGAAATTCGTCAAAGCGGCGGTAGAGGAAGATGTCGCTGTCCATATACACCCCGCCGTATTTCCACACGGCATAGAACCGCACCACATCGCTCGCAAACGCCCAGCGGCGTGCATCCAGGGCCTCGTTGATAAACGGTATTCCTATCCCGCGTGCCTCGTTCATGCCCCAGATTTTCACCTCGTAGTCGGGGAGCACGCGCTTCCATGAGTCAAGACACACCTTGATTTCCACAGGATAGGGGTCGTTGCTGAACCAGCACAAGTGTATGATTTTCGGTATCATGATATAGAATTATTCAAAGCTGATGTTTTCCAATCTGTTGCCACGGAGCCAATCGCCGGTGGACATCCTTTTTTTGCCCGGAGCCTGCACCTCCAGCAGCTGTAGCTTGCCGATGCCGCACTGCACTGTGACAGAGCCGTCGCGGCGGTCCACCACAGCCTTGCCCGGGGTGCCGTGGCTGTCTTCGTCCACCACCCGGGTGGCATAGATTTTCATGGTGCCCTGGGGGGTGTCACCGGCCAGCAATTCGCACCAGGCGGTGGGATATGGCGACAGTCCACGCACATGATTGTGCAGCTCGCGGGCGTTTCTGCTCCAGTCAATCCGGCAGGTGTCCTTGAATATCTTCGGGGCGGCGGTGGGCGCCTCGTTTTCAGCCAGCTCACTTTGTGCCACGGGCTTGAGGTCGCCCTTGATGATATGGTCAATTGTATCGACAGTCAGCTTGGCACCGAGTGCCATCAACCGGTCATGGACACTGCCTACATTCTCATCGGGGCCAATCCCGATTTTCTCGCGGGCGATGACATCACCGGTGTCAATCTCATGCTTGAGAAAAAATGTGGTGACCCCGGTTTCGGTGTCGCCGTTCATCACCGCCCGGTTGATAGGCGCGGCGCCGCGGTAGCGCGGCAGCAGGGAGGCGTGAAGGTTGAAAGTGCCGAGGCGCGGCATGGTCCACACCACCTCGGGCAGCATCCTGAAGGCTATGACCACAAACAGGTCGGCATCCAGTTGGCGCAGTTCCTCGACAAACGCCTCATCCTTGAGCTTTTCAGGCTGCAGCACTTTCAATCCCTGAGACAGGGCGTACTCCTTGACCGGCGAAGCCGTCAAGTGCTTTCCGCGCCCGGCGGGTTTGTCGGGCATAGTCACCACGCCCACCACATTGTAGCCACCTTCCACAATCTTTTTGAGGCTCTCCACCGCAAAATCGGGAGTGCCCAGAAACAGTATCTTCAATTCGTCCTTGGTCATGCTCATTTTATTTTTCCACAAAATTACACATTTGCCACATTATTTAGTATTTTTGTGAAAAATAACATCTATAAGAGCCAATCATTATGCGCCGACTTTTTTTCAGTGTTTTGACTTTAATGCTCGCCACCGTGGCATTTGCCGCTGAGCCGGAATGGCAGCAGATAGACTCATTCCGTGTGGGGCAGATTCCCTCGCATGCCCTTGTAGTGCCTTACCGCGCCAACGACATCAGCGCTGTGCGCGCCATGGAGTTTGACCAATCGCCGTGGTACCTGAGCCTCAACGGCTCATGGAAATTCTCATGGGTGAAAGGTGTGGACAATCGTCCCGTAGGGTTTCAGAACCCGGGGTATGATGTGTCGTCGTGGGCCGAGATAAAGGTGCCCGGCAACTGGGAACGCCAGGGTTACGGCACCGCAGTTTATACCAATACCACCTATGAATTCGATTCCAAATGGGCCGGGTTTGAGAAACAGTGGCCCAAAGTGCCTGCCGCCACCAACGAAGTGGGCAGCTACCGCCGCTCGTTCACCATCCCCGCCGACTGGAAAGGGCGCAGAGTGGTGCTGTGCGTGGAGGGTGCCATCTCGTTCTACTACGCATGGGTCAACGGTCATTACCTCGGGTGCAACATGGACTCCAAGACTCCTGCGGAATGGGATGTGACACAATATCTCACCGAGGGCGACAATACTGTGGCTCTCGAAGTGTACCGCTGGAGTGCAGGCGCTTATTTTGAATGCCAGGATTTCTGGCGTCTGAGCGGCATAGAGCGTGATGTGTACCTCTACTCCACTCCCTCCACCTATATTTCCGACTTCACTGTGATGTCGCCGCTGGATTCCACCTACACCCACGGCCTGCTGAGCCTCGATGTGGAGGTGGCAGGAATCCCCGCCGCAGCCAAAAGTGGCAAGAAAGCCAGAAAGAGTGCCCCGACAGCTGCATACACCCTTTCCTACCGCCTGTTTGATGCCGACAACCGGCAGGTGGCGGAAGGGAAAGCCGATGCCGCGTCGAGCGTGAATTTTGCCGCCGAGCTGCGTAACGTTCACCCCTGGAATGCCGAGCATCCTTACCTCTATACCCTGCTTGTGGATCTCAACAATCCCGATGGCACAGTGGCTGAGACTGTGGGATGCAATGTCGGGTTCCGCACCTCCGAAATCAAGGATTCCAAATGGCTGCTCAACGGAGTGCCCGTGAAGATCAAAGGCGCCAACCGCCATGCCCACTCCCAGATGGGTCGCACTGTGCCCCGTGCACTTCATGAGCTTGATATCAGGCTCATGAAACAGAACAATCTCAACGCCGTGCGCAATTCCCACTATCCGCAGGACCGCTACTGGTACTATCTCTGCGACAAATACGGCCTCTATGTGATTGATGAGGCCAACGCGGAAGCCCACGGCTACGGCTACGGTCCCGAGTCGCTTGCCAAGCAGCCGGAATGGATTTCGGCAGTGCTTGACCGCGAGAACCGTATGTGGAACAAGTCAAAGAACAATCCCTCTGTAATCATCTATTCGCTCGGCAATGAGTGTGGCAACGGCATCGTGATGGAAGAAGCGTACAAATGGTTCAAGCATCGCGACGCTTCCCGTCCCATCCACAACGAACGCGCTCTCTACGACTGGAACGCTGATTTGTTCTCCGAAATGTATGGATGGCACGCCGGAGTGAAGAAGTATGGCGATGACCCCAAGCAGACCCGGCCTTATATGCTTTGTGAGTATGCCCACGCGATGGGCAACTCCGTGGGCGGTCTGAAGGATTATTGGGATATTTTTGAGGCCAATGACAAGTTGTTTGGCGGATGCGTGTGGGACTGGGTGGACCAAGGGTTTGAGGCCACAGACTCGCTCGGACGCAAATACTGGGCCTACGGCGGCGACTTCGGTCCGGCCAATGTGCCCAGCGACGGTTCATTCCTCTGCAACGGCCTTGTCCGCGCCGACCGCAGTGCCCACCCCGCACTGGCCGAGGTGAAGCGTGTGTATCAATATGTCAAGAGCTCGCTCGTGGACCCCAACACCCTGAGCGTGCGCATCAAAAACTGGCATGACTTCACTCCGCTGCAGAATTATACATTGCGCTACAGTGTCACAGCTCCTGACAACAGTGTGCTTCTGAGCGACACCCTCACAGTGGCTCTTGAGCCACGTGGTGAAAAAACCGTGGCGCTCGGATCCTTCAATCCGCAGCTCTATCCTGAATCATATCTCACCCTTGAATGGATCACCAAGAATCCCACTGAGTTTGTGCCCGCCGGGTCGGTCATGTCCGTTGACCAGTTCACTCTCCCCGGCACCGGCTTTGCCGCCCCTGCGGCAGAGCTCAAGCTCAAAAAGAAAGGCAATGAGTATAAAGCAGCCGGTATTGACTTCTCCGTCAACCCCTCCACGGGCGAGATTGACGCCATCTCTGTTGGCGGCAGGCAGCTGCTGGAGCAGCCGCTCGCCCTGAGCCTCTACCGCCCGGGCACTGAAAACGACCTCGCATGGGACGGTGACGCCAAACAATGGTTTGCCGCCGGACTTGACTCCACCTACCAGCGTGCCACCGACATCCGTGCAACCAAGCAACAAGTGGCTGTGAAGGCCGACATCTTCGGACGCTCCGGAAGCAAAATCGGTGTGGCTGACTTCACCTACGCTGTGCTTGCCGACAGCACCCTCGCTGTCAGCTGCCATTTTGAGCCTGACACCGCGCAGGTCAAGAACCTCGCCCGCATCGGCCTGACCACCACGATAGCTTCGCCCGCCTCGCCGCTGGTCAACTTCCTGGGCCGCGGTCCGGAGGAAACCTACGTGGACCGTTGCTCCGCAGGGCTGATGGGGATTCACAGCGTGTTCCCCGAGCAGGATTTCCATATCTACACTGTGCCCTCTGCCGCCGGCAACCACACCTCGGTCCGCTGGTTTGAGATTCCCGGTGCCGGCATGAAGGTGAGCATGGCCAAGCCGTTCCAGTTCAGCGTCTATCCCTACGCCGATGCCGACATCGACCGCGCCAAGCACACCTCCGACCTCCAGCCCGGCTCGTCGCTCACCATTCATATCGATGCTGAGCAAACCGGTGTCGGCACCGCCACCTGTGGCGAGGGTGTCCTGCCGCAGTATCTGGTGCCGGTGCGCCCCACTGATTTCACCACCTATCTGAAACTCAAATAATATTCAACCCCGATACATATCGCAGGGGCGCCTGAGGCGCCCCTGCTTATCAAATGTCATGACCCGCAAAGATTTTGAAATAATGGCTCCGGTGGGCAGTTACGAATCGCTCAACGCCGCCATCAGTGCCGGAGCCGATGCAGTCTATTTTGGCATCGAGGGCCTCAATATGCGAGCCCGCTCCTCGGTCAACTTCACCATCAACGACCTCCACGCCATTGCCGCGCAATGCAATGAAGCAGGGGTCAAAACCTATCTCACAGTCAACACCATCATCTACGACAACGATGTGGAGCTGATGCATCGCGTTGTCGATGCCGCAAAGCAGGCCGGCATCACCGCCATAATAGCGTCCGATATTGCCGTGATTCTCTACGCCCGCTCCATAGGCGTGGAAGTGCATATCTCCACACAGGTCAACATCTCCAACACCGAAGCTCTCCGTTTCTATTCTCAATGGGCCGATGTGGTGGTGCTCGCACGCGAGCTGTCGATGGACCAGGTAGGGGAGATAAGCAAAGCCATCGAGCGCGACAATATCACAGGCCCCCATGGACAGAAAGTGCGTATCGAGATGTTTTGCCACGGAGCCCTTTGCATGGCCGTGTCGGGCAAATGCTATCTCAGCCTCCACGAACTCAACTCCTCGGCCAACCGTGGCGCGTGCACACAGATATGCCGCCGCTCCTACACCGTGCGCGACCGTGAGACTGACGAGGAGCTCGCTGTGGACAACAAGTATATCATGTCGCCCAAAGACCTCAAGACCATCCATTTTCTCAACAAGATGGTGGATGCCGGAGTGAGAGTGTTCAAAATAGAAGGACGTGCTCGCGGACCCGAGTATGTGTACACGGCTGTCAAATGCTACAGCGAGGCTCTCGAGGCCATCTGCAACGGTACATACAGCGAGCAGCTCATAGAGCAGTGGGACGAGCAGCTCGGCAAGATATTCAACCGCGGGTTCTGGAACGGATACTACCTTGGCCAGCGGCTTGGCGAATGGAGCCACAAATACGGCTCCTCGGCCACACGCACCAAAATCTATCTGGCCAAGGGAGTGCGCTATTTCTCCAACATTGGCGTGGGCGAATTCATGATGGAGAGCGGAGAGCTCAACGTGGGCGACGAGATAGTCATCACCGGGCCCACCACCGGAGTCATCATCACCACCGTTGAGGAGATAAGAGTCAACCTCAAGAGCGTGCCCAAGGCAGTGAAAGGCGACGCCTTCTCCATCAAGCTCTCCCAAAAAATCCGCCCGTCCGACAAGCTCTACCTCTGGCGCCCCAACCCATGATTCCCACGATTACATCCATAAAAGACACGAGGCCGCGCACAGAGCGCGGCCTCGTTGGCTATTATGAATAAGAGTACTGTTTATTTTTTCTTTTTAAGGCGCAGGTAATAGCCGGTGTAGTCGCCTTTCTTGCCTTTGAACTCGCTGTATCTGCGGTTGATGGCCTCTTTAGCCTCATCAGTGGTGTTGGGGTCGGAAAGGTCTTCCTCAGCACCGTAGGCGTTGTTCATGATTCTGCCCTTGACGGCTTTCACAGTGCCCACGGCCTTGTAAGTGCGACGGCCATCCTTGTCCTCATTAGCCTCAAGGATTTCGTATTCATCCTTTTCGTTGAGACCTTCCTTGGTGCCTATGGCAGCGTAAATATTCTCGCCGTCACCACCGATAATCGGGAGAACGGTGCGGAACTCTTCGTGACTGTTCTGCAGCTTGATGATAGCTTCGTCAATGGCACGGGCGGTGGCGCGTTTGACGAGCGAGCTGATAGGTTTGTCGCTGAAAAGGCTCTGGCGGATGTTGCTGGAAGCCTTCTCTGTGCCCACAAATTCAAGTTCGCAGATACCGGCATTGATAAGATCCTCAATAGTGGCGTTCTTTTCAAAAATATCGACAGCAAATTTCTGGTTGACATCATCGTTCCATTTCAAGCGGTAGAGGTAGCTCACAGCCTGTACGGTGTATCCGTCACCTGCGGCAGCGCTCGCGGCAGCACTTGCGCCGCTAGCCACCAGAGAACCGATGCCACCGAACTGCGAACCGACAGCTTTAGCCATTGCGGCGGCTTCAGCCACCACAGCCTGATAGGAACGGAAACGGAGGTTGACAGCCATCACGTAGGTGTTGCTGATCATGTCAAATGCTGTCTGGTCAATCTTGGCACGCATGCTGAGGTCGGTGGCAGCTTTGGCGATATCGTCGGCGGAGAAGTTGTAGTTGCCGCGGTCGGTGAGAGTTGCTATACCCCAGTGCTGTTCGCCTTCGGGAGTGTAGTCATACCATTTGGCGAGCAAGCCGGGAGCCACATTGTTGGACTCAAAGAACTTGTTGATGACAGCAGGAGCATATTTGTCGAAGTCGCTGTTGTTGTCATCACCCTTGGTGGACATACCTATCAGGCTCTTGCCAAACTTGCCGAAGCCGCTTTTTTTCTTTTTGGGAGCGTATTTGGTGAGGTCTTCGTCAGTCACAGTGGCTTTGATGGAGTCAAAGTCCACAACACGCCAGGCAAGATTGTGGTCGTTGAACTGATTGGGAATCTCGATGGTGGGGAACACCACTGCCGGGAGAGCGAAAATCGAGCCTGTTTCCGATTCGTTGGCGGCTTTCTTGGCATCGGTTTTGGCAAAGCCTTTGGCCAGGGACATGAAGGCATCTGCATTTTCGCCGTTTTTAGTCTCTTCTTCATAATACTTGTTCATAGTATCAGAATTGAGAATAATTGTGTAAAGAGAACTGCGCATGTAGTTCTGAACAAGCGAGTCCGTGGCCTGGGTGGCAGCTTGAGCCGACGAGATGCCGATGAGGGCGGCAAGAGCGGAGCAAGCGATAGTTGATTTTTTCATCCGTAGATATTTTATAGGTTGGTTAAATGGTTTAATAGCGGTAGCCGGGTGTGACAAACACGTAGCGGTTCACCTGCTTGGGACGGCTCTTGGCCCATGCCACAGCCACTTCCTTGGCTGCGTTGATGCGCTGCTTTTGAAGTTCCACTTCATTGTTGTATTTGGTCACATTTTCAAATTCCCATTGTTTCTGGGTGGTTTGGCTTATCTGCTTGCTGAGAGCCTGAGCCTCAGCGTAGCAGCTGGATTCGGGATCTATTTGGGAAAGGAAGCTGTGGGCCTCGGCAGCACCGTCGGCTGTGGGGTCGGCTGCCCACGCTGCGCGTGCTTTGGCAAGGAGCTGCTGAGCGGAATGGTTCATGCTCTGCTTGTAGATCTGCATGGCAAGTGCGTTTGCCTGATTATACCCTTTACAGCACGAAGGGATGGCTGTGGCATAATACAAAGCCTCGTCAAAATTGCGTGCGGCCATAGCTTTCTTGGCGTTGTTGATATAGCTTTGATAGTTGGCATCAAAGTAATCAATGATCTTTTGCTTACCGTTGCGCAGGAACTCCACCAGTTTGGGGTTGGTGGCGTTGAGTTTGCCAAGAGCGCGGGTATAAGCCTGCTGGTCGGAGCCGCCCACGCCATTGAGTTCAAATGCTTCGGAGGCGAAAATTTTCTGTTCATCGGCATCACCGATATATAGAGTGAGGGTGGTTTTCACATACACCTTCTGTGAGGGACCGCCCGAAATGTCGTTAAAGGCATCGTCAAATCGTCCGGCTACAAAGAAACGGCTGTCGTAGGGAGCGGATGTGAGTCCGGCTTTGGAGATAGCCTGTGTGAGCTTACCTTCAAGCTTTGAATTTATGGCAGCGGGCACCACATCGCCTTTGGAGATGTCGGCAACCGACACATCGATGCTACATTCGCCTTGCGCATTACCGATGGTTGCTGCGGCCAAGGCCATAACGGCTATAAATGATTTCTTGATATTCATGGTTGAGGTGTTAGGATGGTTATTCGCAAATATCATACAAGCGACCAGCTCCGAGGCCCTTGGTGGTATTTTCACTCTTGAGGTTGCAAGTGGAGCGGAGATAGCGTTTGAGCTGGTCCACAAACTCCTTGGCTTGCATCACGCGGCCTGCGCTATCTTTGAACGGGATACGGACCTGCTCGAAGTTGATGCGGTTGCGGCTTGAGTTGCGGGTGCTGTAAACATGGTTCACCGTGTTGTCGTTCATCCAGTCGCTGATGATGGTGGAGAGTTCTTTGCCGTTGTATTCGCTGTTGAAGTTCACCCCGCTGCCATTGTTGCCGATGCGGCAGGCCACGGTGATTTCGCGACCGTTGGCCTGAAGGTCATCAAAGTGATCCTGGAGGCGACCGATAAATGCACCCATATGCTCGGTGGCGGCACTCTTGAGGGCGGCGGCAACAGGTACGGTGGTTTTCATAGAGGGAGTTTCACCTGTCACTTGTGCGATGCTCTTGCCTGAGTAGGAATCGATGGCCTCAAGACGGTAGGACATAGTGTAGTTAAATCCCACTTTGTTCACATCCCATCCGATTCTGATGAGAATGTCGGGACGGAGCTTGTTCATTAATGCCTCGTAATTGGTCATTTCCATTTCACCACCCGACTGAGTGTCATCGTTGTAGGCCTCTTCCTCCATCTCTTCCTCGTCGTCAATTTCGGAACTTGCGCCGTAATCCTTTGCGGGAAGACCATTGTCCTTCATGAGGCCGTTGAGCTGCACCACCACATTCTTGAGGTCGGTGTTGAGGAAAGCCTCCTCGTATTTTTCGGTGATGCGTGTTTTGCCATTGCGCTCGCTGCGGTCCACATAATTGTTAGCGTTGCACCATGCTTTGTCGGGAAGGAACATCACAGTGGGGGGTGCTCCTGCGGAAAGAGAGAAAGCGGTAGTTACCGCAACTGCGATGGCTAAAGCCAATTTGCTGAGTTTCATATTTGTAATGCTGTTTTTCGGTTAAAGATTATTTGATGATACCATCCTCACGCATTTGTTTTGCGAGTGCGGGACGGTCAATGGTCACTGTCACGCCAAAATTCTCGCGACCACCGCTCTTGGACTTGGTGCGGGATTCATCGCTTCCGGAAGTTTCCTTCACAAACTTCTTGTACTCGCCGCCTTTGGCAAAGAAGCGGTCAAAATACTCGGCATAGCGTTCGCGGGCATTAACTTCAGTGACAATAGGTTGAGTCATGTAGCCGGCAGGGGCGCCCTTGAACCCTTTGAACAGCATATCGGCCACGGCGTTTTTCTTAGCCTCCTCAATGGCCTGGGACTTGTCGGGACCACTGCCCCATGAGCGGATAGTCACCAACCCCGATGGTGAGGCGTTGACATATGATGTGCCGAAGTCGTAATAGGATAAGGATTCCGACACATTCTTATTGCCACGGCATGAACCGAGAAGCAATATCAGGCTGCAGGCGGCAGCGCATAAAATCTTGAAATTTTTCATATTAGAATTCATAGCCTACTTTTAGAGTCACAAACGACACAAATTTACGTTTGCTCTCTTTTTGGCCTTTTTCATTAAAGGTGAACGATTTGAGGTCTTGTCCGAGATAGCCGACGCCAAGTAGGAAAGCCGAGCGCGACTGTCCGAAGCGCAAGCCGAGAGTGGGGCGCACCATCATGCCGTCGCGGATGGTGCCTCCGAGGTCCATAGAGTAGTATGGTACCACGTTTCTGTACTGTGTGGGCAGGAAGTTGCCGCGCACATTGGCAAACAGCGGGAATGCCCATTCGGAAGATGTGTAGCGCACCTTACTGTTGTCAAAATAGTAGCGACCGCCGATGCCGATGCCCAGACGGAGGTAGTCATTGAAACGGTAACCGAACACTGCCGACACCTCTGCCAGGGAGAAATTGCTGTTGAACAACCGGCAGGAGTATGCTCCGCTTGCTTCCACGGCAGCCCAAAATCCGGTGTTGTTTTCTGTATATTCTTTTTGCTCATGGCGGGTGTCCACATCAGGCAGACGCTTCACGGTGTTTTCCTGAGCCATTGCGCCGGCTGCAATCATAGCAGCAGCTGCGAGTGCAATAACCTTTTTCATTACCATCCGGAGCCAAGATTTTTAACCATTCCCTGCTTCTTGAGGTCTTTCCTGAGGGCATCAGCGTTGACGCGTACAATAGCGCTTACCTTCCACTCTTTGCCGCTTTTGACCACACGGCGGCTATCGCTGACGAGCTGCACATACTTGGCATAGTCGCCATTTTTGAAAAACGGCTCGAAGAAGTCGATATATTCAGCTTCGGCTGTTGGTGAGCCCATGATAGATTTGTGGGATGCAACGGAGCCAAATCCGGCGTTGGTGGCATCATCGTAGTCGCGGAAAAGCACACCATGAACAGCGGCCTTTTCAAGGTCTTTTTCAGTCACTTTGTCTTTTTTCTTTGTGACGATGGTAATCAGCACTTGCTGTGCGTTCTGCGAGGTCATGCCGGCACCTTCCATCTGGTACTCGGGTGCGAGGCCCTCATCATTCTTCTTAGCGAAAGCTGCCATGGGACTTAACAGCATGGCCACCAGTGCAAAAGTCAACATTTTTTTCATTGCTATATGTGATTTGGTTTAATAATTGCAATTGAATTTCAACGGTACGCTTCAGGTATAGAATGTTATTTGTTTGAATTTAAGTAATTGCAAAAGTACTTAAAAAGGTGAAAAACACCCCCCCAATCGTTAAAATGTGTTAATAATTGGAGGTGTGTGCTGTTTTGGCGACAATTGTTCCTATAATCTGGGCAGAAAGTAGGGTTGGTCGTCGGGTGTGAACGCGGGCTTGGGGAGTGTCGAGGCCACATAGAGCCCTATGGCGCGGGTCATGAGGATGTCGTCGTGGCATCCGGGGCGTGCGCCGTAGGCACCGTTGTGCTTCTTTTCGTAGGCCATCATTTCGTTGAGGGCCAGCTCGTCGCGCTCAATGTAGCCTGCATCGCGCACCAGTGCGAGGAGGTGGTCGATAATCATGGCTTTGGTGGCGCGGTTGGTGTGGAATCCCACGCGGGTTGACTCGGTGAGGGTGAGGGTGTCGAGGCTGCGTCTCACATAGGTGTTGCGGTAGTTCTGGGCTATCAGCTCGAGTATCATTCCGGAGTCGCTCTCCTCTGTTTCAAGTGAATTGCTCTCCACCACGAGCAGGGCGTTGCCATACCATCGGGCTATGGCTGCGGCTTTCCACGCCAGGAGGTCGTGGTATGTGTGGCCGCGCCACTGGGCCACGAGGCGTGGGTGGGGGAGGAGCTGCCCTTGGTCGTCAAGCCGCTCGAACACGGCTATCACGCTCCAGTCGGATGACTCGCTGCGGCCTCCGACATCCACTGCGGTGACATAGCGGTGGTGAAGCCGGGTGGCGGCAGGGCGTTCCCACACTGCGAGGGCACCGTTGGATGCCGGCTGAAACCGGATGCCGGTCAATGCTTCGGGTCCTTTGGCGGCGTTGCCTGTCACCTCGCCGCGCATGGCCGGCTGGCAGCAGTTGTGGCGGAGCTGCTCGATGCTGTCGGCGTCGAACACCACCCTGACGGTGGAGTTGAACGCTTCGATGTCGGTGGTGGGATATTCTGCCTGCATACGTTCGTCCGAGCCGATCTCCATCCGTTTGCGGTGGTACCACAGAATCTGCTCAAGGGTGAGTCCTTTGAGCCACAGCTTGCGCTCGTAGGGAGTGAGGCTTTTGACAAGGTAGGCGAGGTCGCGCACTTCGGTGCGGTACATCTCGATTTCATACCATGGGATGAACAATGGGGTGAACGCCGACTCCCCGCTCTTGGCTCTGAGCCAGCTCTGATGGAAGAAGTTGCCCACACCGTTGGCGGTGCTCTCCATCACCACCACCGTGTCGGGGACCATGGGCACGCCGCCACACACGCTCTGTACCACCATCTCCGGCTGCACTGTGGGGGTGGCTTGCCAGTAGGCCACCTCGCTGAGGTGGGCCATGGAGTGGTCCATGCCGCGGGCGCAGTCGGGGCGGTAGGCCGAGGCGGTGGCTATGCGGCAGTTGCGTCCAGGAATCACGCGTATGTTGACGCTCCCCTCAAACGGCTTCAGCTTGGGTGGTTCGGGGGATTGCCACCATTGGCGGGGATAGCCGTTGAGCAGGGTGGAAAACATGCCTCGGATGGTGGACGAGATGTCGCACACGTTGGCGCATATCAGCGAGTGCCACTGCTCGCGGCGGCAGCATTGCATCCATGCCATATACATCTGCACGAGAGTGCTGCCGCCCCATTGGCGGGCCTTGAGCAGAATCACGCGTATGGGCTTGCCCTCCCTCCGTTGCCTTTCAAGCTCGGCAAGGAGGGTGCGCTGGGGTGCGTTGAGCACCATGTGGATGGTTTGGCCGGTGAGTTTGTGGCGGATGTTGACGCATTGCGCGGCCCAGTATTCAAAGTCGTGGCGGTGGCGCAGCATCTCGCGTTGGTCGGTTTCGAGGGCGGTGGAGTAGAGCGGGTCGCGCACCATATCTTCGGGCACCCACACATCCTCTCCGGAGGCGGGGTCGGTGATTTTCACCCTCGGTCCCACGCATCCGAGGCCAAGCATGGGGTTGTAGGTCTGGCGGTTGTTGTCAAGGGCGTTGCGCCGGCGGTTTTCGGCGTCAATCTCCTCGAGGCTCAATTGGTCAATAGGTGTGCCGTGAGCATCGGTGGCGGTGTTCATCATCATCTTCATAATAGATTAAGGAGTAAGAAATGTGTGTTTTCAAGCACAAAGATAAGCACACATCGGCCCGAGGCGGATATGAAAACAATATTTTTTTTGAAAAAATGTGCGCGGACTTGTTCAGTTTACGTTATAATTTTTCTCAATACAGTAATTTTATATATTTTTGCGTCAAAACCAACCAACAGATAATGATATGTCAAAATTTCTGAAAGATTTCCGCGACTTTGCCATGAAAGGCAATGTGATCGATATGGCCGTCGGCGTGGTTATCGGCGCCGCTTTCGGCAAAATAGTGTCGTCGCTTGTGGACGACCTCATCATGCCGCTTGTGGGCGTGGCCACCGGAGGCATCAACTTCACCGACTACAAATGGGTGATCCAGCCTGAGGTGAAAGACGCAGCCGGTGAAATTGTAACCCCCCTCGTGTCGCTCAACTGGGGCACATGGGTGCAGACCATCGTCAACTTTATCATCGTGGCTTTCTGCATATTTGTGATGATACGCTTTGTGCAGAATCTTCGTAAAAAGAAGGAGGAGGAAGCGGCCGCTCCGGCTGCGGCTCCCGAACCTACCAAGGAAGAGCAGCTCCTCACCGAGATCCGCGACCTCCTCAAAGAGCAGAAAAAATAGGAGGCGGGGGATTGACCCGTTGGATTATCATCAATGACGGCAGTCCGAACAGGATTGCCGTCATTGGTTGCATTATTGGTGGCAAGAGGATAATCGGGCGATATTTGGATGCGTGATGATGAAGTTATTGTGAAAAATCGTAACTTTGCACTTTGTATAATTTTTAAGCAAAGTGGAAACGAAGTTTATTTTTGTGACCGGTGGAGTGGTGTCATCCCTTGGCAAGGGGATTATATCGGCTTCATTGGCATGCCTGCTCAAGGCTCGCGGCTACAGGGTTACGATACAAAAATTTGATCCCTACATCAATATTGACCCGGGAACTCTCAATCCCTACGAGCATGGGGAATGTTATGTGACAGAAGATGGCCATGAGGCTGACCTTGACCTGGGCCACTATGAGCGGTTCACAAATGTGCGCACTTCCAGAGCCAACAATGTGACCTCGGGCAGGATATTCCAGGCGGTGATTGACAAGGAGCGCAGGGGCGACTATCTTGGCAAAACCGTGCAGATTATTCCGCATATCACTGATGAAATCAAGCGCAACATCAAGCTGCTCGGCAACACCGGGGAGTATGATTTTGTGATTACTGAAATCGGGGGCACTGTGGGCGACATCGAGTCGCTGCCGTTTTTGGAGAGTGTGCGTCAGCTCCGTTGGGAGCTGGAGGAGAATGCGCTCTGCATCCATCTCACCTATGTGCCGTATCTCCACGCTGCCAAGGAACTGAAAACGAAGCCCACGCAACACTCCGTGAAGCAGCTGCAGCAGCTGGGTATTCAGCCCGATGTGCTGGTGCTCCGCACGGAGAAGGATATTCCGGTGGAGATGCGCAAGAAGATTGCCCGGTTCTGCAACGTGGGGCCGAATGCCGTGGTGCAGTCGCTGGATTGCCCGACGATATATGAGGTGCCGCTGATGATGCACGCACAGCATCTTGACGAGATTGTGCTGCGCAAGATGGGTGTGGCTCCGCAGTGCGAACCACGGATGGAGCCGTGGATGAACTTCATTGACAAGATTCATCATGCCGACAAGGAAGTGACTATCGGCCTCGTGGGCAAATATGTGGAGCTGCAGGATGCCTACAAGTCTATCAACGAGGCTCTGTATCAGGCTGCCACCTACAACGACCGCAAGCTCAACCTGCGCTATGTCCACTCGGAGAAGCTCACTGAGGAGAATGTGGCCGGGATGCTCGGCGATGTGGACGGCGTGGTGATAGCCCCCGGATTTGGCCAGCGTGGCATCGAGGGCAAATTCGTGGCGCTCAAATGGTGCCGCGAGAACGATGTGCCCACTTTCGGTATCTGCCTCGGGATGCAGTGCATGGTGATAGAGTTTGCCCGCAATGTGCTGGGGTATGCCGAGGCCAACTCCACGGAGATGGACCACACGACTCCGCACAATGTCATAGACCTGATGGAGGAGCAGAAAAATATCTCCAACATGGGCGGTACCATGCGTCTCGGAGCTTACGACTGCCATCTTGAGCCGGATAGCAAGGCCGCGCAGGCGTATGGCTCTACCGACATCCGCGAACGCCACCGCCACCGCTATGAGTTCAACAACGACTACAGAGCCGATTTTGAACTCGCAGGGATGAGGTGCGTGGGCGAGAACCCCGAGTCCCACCTTGTGGAGGTGGTGGAGATTCCCGGCAAACGGTGGTTTGTGGGCACTCAGTACCATCCCGAATATTCAAGCACTGTGCTCAATCCCAACCCGCTGTTTGTAAGCTTCATGAAGGCTGCCATTGCCTATGGCGAAGAGAAGGTTGCTGACAGTGCTGCTAAATGAACTGATTATTTACTAACCAAACACGTATATTTACCACACCTACAATGGACAAAAACACGCTTTGGGGCCTGCTGCTGATGGGAGCCGTGATTCTCGGCTTCATGTATATCAACCAGCCTTCGGCCGAAGAACGCGCCCGTATGGAGCGCGAACGGCAGGAACAACTGGCCCGTGAAACGCAGAAATCGCCCGAGGTGAACACTCTCACCATCGACTCTGTGTCCGAGGCTGAACGCCTGAACATTATCTCTACTGTCAAATCGCTCGGCACCACCGACTCCGCCACCAACATCACCACTCTGGCCAACGGTCCGGTGCGTCTGCAGCTCAACGCTGCCGGAGAACTCTCCGGAGTGGTCACCGCCAACAACACCCCTGTGGCTGTGGCCGACATCCTCAGCTCCAACTATGGTTCTGTGCCCCGCGCCACTGCGGCCCTGGCTGTCAAGGAGCTCAAGGATGCGCTTGCCAATGTGGCACGATACGGCGGCTTCGCACGCCACCTCAGCGGTGACAGCACCACTGTGAAGCTCGAAAATGATGTGCTGGCACTTGAAATCGCCAACAAAGGCGGCGCCATATCCCGCGCGACCCTCAAGGAGTATGACAGCTACGACTCTACCAAAGTGTGTCCCATAGCCCCCGGCACCGACTCCTATGGCTTTATCCTCACCTCAGCCACCCAGCGGTTTGACACCCGCGAGTTTTTCTTCACCCCGGTGGTGGAGAGCGACTCCACAGTGCTGATGCAGCTGCAGCTCGGTGACGGCGCATGGTGGGGCATCCGCTACACCCTGCCCGAGCACGGCTATCTGGTGCAGATGGACATCGTGCAGCAGGGGATGCAGGCCATCATACCCCCGAGCGTGAGCACCCTCGATATGGTGTGGAGCCAGAAAATGGCACGCAACGAGGCCGGACGAGTGTTTGAGGAGCGCAACAGCGCATTGTACTATATGTTTGCCAACGGCGAGGTGGACAATCTCAAGGAGAGCGGCTCCGACCGCGAGGAGCTCACCGAGCGCGTGAAATGGATCGGCTACAAGAACCAGTTCTTCAGCACAGTACTGGTGCCGCAAACCAACTTCGCCGCCGCCGACATCGACAGCGAGGAGCTGGAAAACAATCCCCACTTCATCAAGCAGATGTCCAGCTCCACAGTGCTTGACTACTCGGCATCGCTCGAGTATCCCGCCTCGTTCACATGGTTCATCGGCCCCAACTCCTACCCCTTGCTGTCGGACATCGAGGATACCATCACCCCCGAGGAGAACCTTCACCTCACCAAGCTGATACCGCTCGGATGGACACTCTTCCGCTGGATCAATACCATCATCATCATCCCCGTGTTCAGCTTCCTGGGCAAATATATCGCCAGCTACGGCCTGATAATACTCCTGCTCACAATCTTCATCAAGATCATACTCTTCCCCTTCACCTACAAGAGCTATATCTCCCAGGCCCGCATGCGTGTGCTCGCACCCGAAATCAAGGCTATCAACGACAAATATCCCGGCAATGAAAACGCCATGAAGCGTCAGCAGGAAACCATGGCTCTCTACAGCCGCGCCGGCGCAAGTCCGTTCTCCGGATGCCTGCCGATGCTGCTGCAGTTCCCCATCCTCATCGCCATGTTCAACTTCTTCCCCTCGGCCATCGAGCTGCGCGGAGAGTCGTTCCTCTGGGCCAAAGACCTGTCGGCACCCGATGCCATCTTCAGCTGGACCACCAACATACCGTTCATCTCCTCCACCTTCGGCAACCATATCAGCCTCTTCTGTCTGCTGATGACAGTGGTCAACATCATCTACACACGCATCACCATGCAGAACCAGCCCACCGGCAACTCCATGCCCGGCATGAAATGGATGATGTATCTCATGCCCGTGATGTTCCTCTTCTTCTTCAACAACTACGCCGCCGGCCTGAGCTACTACTATCTGCTCTCACTCCTTATCACCATCATCCAGACCTATGTGTTCCGCAAGGTGGTGAGCGAAGAGAAAGTGCGTGAAACTATGCGGAGCAACGCCGCCAAGCCCAAAAAGAAGAGCGGATTCATGGCTCGCCTTGAAGAAGCCCAGCGCAAGCAGCAGGCCCTCCTGCGCGAACAGGAGAAGCAGCGCTCCCGCGCCGGCCGCCGCAGCGGTAAATAACGGATCTTACTCTTGACGAATCAGCAAAGGCTGTGGCGCGGTATCCCCGCCCACAGCCTTTGTCAGTTGATATGACCAAGGGCATTGGCTTCTGTGTGCCAATGCCCTTGGTTGCGCATGAGCGGTGTGGTGATGAGGCTCTTAGCGAGTAAAAAGCAGATAAATTACGCGTGTTAACACAATTTAACTAATGGGGGGGGTAAATAAAACCTTTTTAGTACTTTTGCCGCGAAGCATGGTCATTTTGGCCTTTTTGAAATGTTATTTAACAAAAATATTTAGGCAACCTCCCTTATGAATACCGGAATTAAACTATTCATTTCACTTGCCATTGTATCGGCAACAACTATTTCAGTCAATGCCCAAAGAGTGGATTTCTCAGTAGTGTCTGTGCCTGAGGAAGCAGGACAGGAATTTACGCGCATGACCACAGATGCCGACAAGGTGTGCCTGCCTGAGGTAAAGCGCAGAGGCCGGTCTATCGACTGGTTTTCCAACAGAGTGCTTGCTATGGTTCCCGGCACAGATGAGATAGCTTATCTCTCAGCCCGCAATAACACTACAAATATCTTCATAAAGGATATGAAGAAACAGGGCTCCTCGCGCCAGCGCACCAACCGCAGCGCTGTGATTGACTTTTCGTTCTCTCCCGATGGCAAGGATTTGTACTTCTCCGAGCGTCGTGGTAAAACAAATCAGATATTCCGTACCAGCGGTTCAAGCGGATATATATGCCGCCAGATCACCAACGGAGCCAATGACTATTCTCCGGTGTTGACCAATGATGGCAAGCAAGTGTTTTTTACCCGAATGGAGAACAACGGCAGCAGCATCTGGAGCTACAACCTCGGGAATAATTTCTTGTCAAGTTATGCTTACGGGCAAAATCCGATTCCTGCGGGCGACAATGCCTTGATAATGGTTCGCCGCACCCCTGAAGGCAGGTCGGAACTTTGGCAATTTGACTATGAGTCGGGGGTAGAGGAATGTATAATTTCTGACTCAGAGCGCAGTTTCAGCTCGCCTGTAGTTTCCCCTGATGGTAAATGGATTCTGTTTGTCGGAAGCAGTCTTGTCCAGGCCCCTGGCGTAAATTATCCCAACACCGATCTGTTCATCAGCCATCTTGATGGCACCAATATGCGTCAACTCACATATCATGCCGCCGATGACCTCAGCCCGATATGGAGCAACGATGGTAAATACATATACTTTGTGTCGCAACGTGGTGATGCGCTTGGCACTGCCAATATCTGGCGTCTGACTTTCGCAGAATGATCAACATCATTATAACCAATCATTAACATTTTACATTATGAAAACAATCAAATCATTAGCACTCGCATGTGCCCTTACATTCTCAGGCACAGCATTCGCACAGTTTGCAAACACCGGCGGCAGCTCATCGGCATCCGGTGACTATACCGGCTACAACCGCATTGGAATCTCCTACAACAACACCCATCTCGGCTACAACAAATATGCCGGAGGTAAGAACAGCAACATCAGCCTCAATGGTGTGGGTCTTGATTACATCCATGGCTTCAGCCTCACTGACCGTCTCCCCCTTTTCCTGGAAACCGGTGTTAACCTTAACTTCAATTTCGGCTCAAAAGATGCTGTTTCAGCTGACTTCAGCGATTATGAGGACTTTGACGATGAAGATTGGGATGATTTCATGGACGATATGGAAGATGGCGATATACCCACAACAAAGACAAAATATCAGAACATCAACATGCAGATTCCTGTGAATCTCGTATATCGTTTCAACATCAACGAAAACTTCTCGATCGCACCCTACTTCGGCTTGAACTTCAAGGTTCACTTCACATCCAAATCCAAAACCGAACTTCCTTCCTACGACGAAGACGACGAATATGAATACAAAGGCTACGGCTATGATTATGGCTACGATGACGATTACGACTACGATGATAACGACGGCAGTAAATGGATCAGCAACTTTGACAAAAAGAAGGTTGGCAAGAACAACACATGGAACCGTTTCCAGATGGGCTGGCACGTTGGCGTAGGTTTCCAGTACAAACCGTTCTATCTCGGAGTGCAATACGGCACAGATTTCATCGCAGCGTATAGCTACAAGAAGCGCAAAATCAGCTCCGGCAATCTCAAGATATCACTTGCATACTGCTTCTAAGTAAGCAATCACTGCAAGCACGAAAGAAACATCTTTTTAATTGTTTATTAAAGCTAAATGAGTCATTTTTGGCTCATGGACATAACCCCTGCCTGAGAAGGTCGGGGTTTTGTTTTGTTATGGATACCGTTATATATAAACGCCGATGAGGTAAGCTAAATATACAAGTCAACAAAACACCGGCGCCCTGACTACTCAAAAACAGACAACTTTATTTTGCGATGAAATGCGATAAATGATGATGGCTTATTAATGTTCACAATCATCATAATTTGACCACGTGCACGAATTGCTGTTCACGATCGGCTGTTTTGTGAACAGCAAACCTGGCTTTCTGTTCATGATTTGGGGTTTCGTGAACAGAAAGATGAATCTGCTGTTCAATTTTTATTGTGATACTGACTCTATCGGCATAACAGAATCGTCAGAGGAGGCATCAGACACATTAATGAAGAGGTTCATCAAGGGGATATTCATGTAATAGTATGCCTTACCCAACTTCACCCGATCAACCAGTCCGGTTTCCAACAAAGAGTTCAAGTAACGGTTGGCTGTCACACGGCTTACCATCAGTTCTTTTTCAAGGAACTCAATTATGACACAGCCTCACGTTTCTCCAACTCTCCTTCTTTATAGATATTGGATATGTGGAGGCTGACATTCTACCAGATTTCCATACATCAAGAAAGAGCGTCAAGTAAGCATTATGCGGATAATCCCCACACCCCACCAACCGGAAATATCTACTGACCCTAAAGTTCTTGTACCCTTATATTTTTCTCACTACATAGGGAAGGGGTGATTGGATAAAACAGGAGGATTCCACGCCTATTGTAGCGCAGAATCCTCATTATTATATTGGTGTGTTAATAGTTATTTCACCAGCACTTTTTATTCCTTCTCAAAGTCAATGACGGTCTTTACACCAAATTTACCGTCTGACGATTCAAATGAGAGTGTCATTTCGTTGGTGGTCAAATTATCGACGGTGTAAGTCAACGATCCCGCAATAGAGAGTGTTTTATTTGATTTGTTGTATGTATAGTTCACCGGTTTTCCGTTCATCAGGTCGGAAGAATCGTGAACTGTGACTGTTTTATCGGTAAATTCCCAATATTCACCTTGTCCATAATCCACTTCTTCATGATTATAGTATCCTTGGGCTTCAGGAATTGTTGTAAAGTAGTATGTAGTTGTCTTTTCTATATACCAGTTGCCAACCAGTTCGCTTTTGCTCGTTGATGGGTTGCCGGTGGAAGGATCCCCTGGTTCATCATCGTCACCTCCACAAGAATTGAATGCCAGAGCCATTGCGCCAAGCAGTAATGAAAGAATAAATGAATTAAATTTTTTCATAGATAATTTTAGTGCCGCCGGACCCTCTCTTTGGCATTAGAGTTAGTATATATACAGAAAACGTGAGGTCTGTACTGTTGCCCGTTCCACGTATGGAGGCTCTGGTATTGCCCGGTATAGTTGAACGAGCAAACTTGCAGAGGCCTCACGTAGAATATGTAATACGCCCATAGTATGACAATCGCGTGTCATACCGGGCGGAATATACATATCCACTAAGCCATCTACTATTTGCTGCATTCTTGACTATACCAAAGAAATTTACCAGATTTCCATACATCAAGAAAGAGCGTCAAGTAAACGCTTTCCATTATGTCTATTGCAGACCCACCCGCATTGCCCGTGACCGGGCCTCTGCGATGCGGTCAACAACCGCAAAATTAATAAAAAAATATTTGAAATTGCAAAATGTGAGATATGAGATTGTTAAAATAATTTGTGGAGGCGACACATTCACTTCATGTAATTCTCACTTTTCTTTTCGGCGAAGGGGGCGGAGTGACAGTGAAAGAGGCAGCGGTCAATGTCGGATTGGGTGTATCAGTATTTGTCGCCGTGGCGAGAATAGCAGAGGAGGCCGTTGTCACGGAGGCATTTCAGGTAGCGGTCTTTGATGCGAGGAGTGTCATCAGGGATTTGTTGTCGTAGATTCGTTCTTTATCCGAGGTGAGAAGCTGAACATGCTGGGTCTCTACAAGATTCAGGCGCTAGTGGAGAAGTGTTTCGATGCTGTTCATCTGTGAGCGGTTGGGGACATCCCAAAGTCGTGTTCCCCGTTGCAATGCCTGCCGCAGTCAGAGACCCTTATAGCATTGAGATTAGTTCGGTGCCGGTCATCACATCCATCTTGGAGAAGGCGAAGGGTTTCTTACCGAGGTCTTTCAGCGAGGCTCCGATATGATAGACTTCCTCGTCGATTATCATGAAGCGGTCGTGTGCCTTTTGATAGGTGTTACGTTTTGCCAACTGTACGAGCACGGTATCGTCAATGTAGTTGTCAATAATGACGATTCTTTTATGAGCCTTGCGGATGAGGTTGGCAACGAAAACGTAAGCATCGAAGATTTGACCTTGGAAGAAAGTACCTTCCTTAGGCTGAATTGAGCTTTTCACAACAAAATCTACTTTCTGATGCAGGTCGAGCAGTTGTCGGTCATGCTCAGACAATCGTCTGTCAATTCTATCCTCAAGCAATAGCAGTCTTTGGTTTACGGAATATCCTCTGAGAAGATGTTCTTTGATTATTCGGCTTGCCCATTGTCTGAATTGAGTACCTCTCAGCGATTTGACCCTATATCCAACGGATATAATTACATCAAGGTTATAAAAAGCTACTTTGCGTTTTATTGTTCTGTTACCTTCAATTTGAACTGTCAAGTATTCCTTGACAGTTGAGCTTTTCTCCAATTCTCCTTCTTTATAGATATTGGATATGTGGAGACTGACATTTTGTTTCGTTACCTGAAACAGTTCTACCATTTGCTGTTGGCTGAGCCACACAGTTTCCTCCTCGACACGCACATCAAGTTTCAGTTCATCATCGGGTTGGTAGATGATAATCTCATTATCAGTGGGAATGACAGTGTTCTTGATCTTATCCATATTTGTCGATTTAATATGCAATTATAATGAAAATATGTAGATTAGGCCTGGTTATTCCAGTTCCTCGGGGAGGTAGGCGTAGCCGAGGCGTTCGACTTCGGCGGTGAGGGTCTGGGGGAGGAATCGGGCGTAGCCTTTTTCTGTGGCATCGGTACTTCCGTGGCCGCGGAGGCGACTGAAGACGGTCATGCTCAGTCCGTTATTGAGAGCGAGGGTTGCAAATGCGCGGCGCGAAGAACTTACTTCTAATACTCACCAAGGTTGGAGTATGGTGCTAAAATAGCTATAAATAGATAGATTAACAAATTCCCGGCGAGCAGACTGCCCAAAAATAGACAACTTTATTTTGCAGCAAAAGACAATAAACGCTAATTGCATAACGGGTAAAAAGGAGTAAAACACTCGGAAAACGCGCAGGAAACACTCAGAAAACGCGCAAAAACGTTCTTGCCGTGATTAAGAATTCAAGTATTTCTTTCCTGCTTCCGTTATTATCCAAAATTTTCCACTCTCGGATTTTATAATAAAGCCCCGTTCGTTAATCTCCATCAACAGGTGTGTCAAGAAGTTGAGTTTCTGTGATCTTGTCAGGCTTACCGGAAGACTTTGTTCAAGGATTTTAAATGCCATAATTTGACCACGTGCACGAATTGCTGTTCACAATCGGCTGTTTTGTGAACAGCAAACCTATCTTTCTGTTCATGATTTGGGGTTTCGTGAACAACAAAACCTAAGATACTTCTCAAAAATCGCAAAAATTGAGAACCTTTATTTCGATTCTTATCAAGAATTACTGTATTAGAGAAGTGTGGAGGCATTTTCTGAAATAAATTCAACCGAGAATGTCGAATTAGAATCTACGGTTTCTCCGACACTCGGGCAAATGATAGGGAAATATTTAAATACTTCCCTATTCTTCCCTTTCATTTCCCTCTTTAAGCTTCTCTATCCGCTCTTCAAGATTGTCGGGGCGTCGATAACCGAACTCCCTACCGTTTACAGGGATTTCCGATAAAATGTCAAGAGAAGTCAGCTTTCGTAAATCCCCTCGTATCGATTTTGTACTCAAACCAAACCTGTTTGAAATTTCCTTTGCAGACATTATTGTTTGAGGGTGGTCGTCAATCAACTTTAATATCTCTGCCTGCCGATGAGTCAGTCCTGGGATTGAAACAAAATTATCTAAAGCAGATCTTTCATGTATCTTTCTACTCAGATAGTCTTGAAGTTCATGAAAAGCCTCCTCCAGAACCTCCAAATGGTATAAGATAAAATATGATAAATCATAGTTGTCATTTTCCACGCACAAAAAAGCTCTCTCATATCTTGGTTTGCTGCGATAAATTATACGTGAGATAGATAGATATTCAACAAACCAGTATTTATTCTTTAGTAGATACCAATAAACCAATGATCTTGCTGTTCTTCCATTACCATCGCAAAATGGGTGAATAAAAGAAAGTATAAAATGGATTATTATACCCCTGATTATTGGATGCACAAATATATCGGTGTCATTATTATTGGCGAATTGGCATAAATCGTTCAACATGCCATTTATTTCAGTGAATAACGGTGGTGTGTGAGCGACTTCTCCTGTTATGGCATTCATTACGAAAATATCATTATTGTCGCGGATCTTTCCCTCGTTATCAACTTCATCCAATGTTGCATTGGAAATCATCTTGTGAATTCTCAAAATAAGATTGGTGGAAAAATTTTCTCCGGTTATCTCGGAGATAAATTTTATTGTATTGAAGTTGTTGACAATCATACGCTCGCTCTTATTCTTTGGCGCCGATTGCTTTCTAAGCATTTCCTTAGCAACTTTCCTTGTCGTATTCGCACCTTCCATCTGGCTTGAGGCAATAGCTTCCTCCATTATGGAACTATTCAAAATGTATTTCTTATCATTAGGGGAAACCAATCCCTCTGAACTAAGGCTTCCTCCAAAGTTAAGGTCAAATTGGTGAAGTAATGATAACATTCGTTCGGTAATTGAAAATCGGAATGTGTAATCACCAAATTTTAATGTCTTCATTTGAAAACTACGACTCAACTTAACCGCATGCCATAGAGTTGAGGCTGTAGTCTCTTTGGGAGCAAGGTATTTAACCTTATCCCAATAAAGATATTTCTGTTCTATCTTTCTGAATAAAGATGAATATTCCGGATTATTCAACAACATGAGCGCTTCCGGGAATTTATCATTTGAGAGTTGTGGCGTTGGCTCTATCATATTTTATATTTTAATAATACAAAGATAGGGTTTTTTTAAAAAAATTCCCTATCTTTCCCTGAAAATTCCCTATTTTTTGATAGAACAGATGTGGTCGAATGTTACCCCGATTTTGGCCATACAATCTTAGCCAAACAAACGCGATTTTCTAAGATTAAAACAAACCGATATGATATTAAAATAGTTATAGCACTATCCATTCGTATGACTAAAACACAAAAAAATCAATCGGATAAACAAACGCGGGGTTGTTTGTCCGATTGATTGTCTTTTGTTTATGTTGCCCGAAGCGATTAGTATTCTTCTTCGTTGAAGAAGAAGTCTTCTTTGGAGGGGTAGTCTGGCCAGATGTCTTCGATACATTCGTAGGTTTCGCCTTCGTCTTCCATTTCCTGCAGGTTTTCGATTACTTCCAGCGGAGCTCCGGAGCGCATTGCGTAGTCAATGAGTTCGTCTTTGGTTGCGGGCCAGGGTGCATCTTCGAGTTTGGATGCGAGTTCAAGTGTCCAGTACATATCTATGTGTTGTTTTTTGTTTATAATCGGTGCATGTGTTTGCCGTGTGGCAACAAAAGTGGGGGCAAAAGTAGTGTTTTTATTTTATCTAACAATTTTTCTCCCAAAATATTTCATTGGTGTCTGTGCAAATGTTTGCAAGCCGTGCCATGGCGAAGAGGAGATCGCTGAGCCGGTTGACGAAAATGATGGCGTCGGGGGCTATCTGAGTGGTGTCGGCGAGTGCTGTAATGCGCCGTTCAGCGCGGCGGCACACTGTGCGTGCGATGTGGAGCTGGGCTGCTTCCACGGTGCCTCCGGGGAGCACGAACTGGCGGAGTGCGGGAAGTGCGGCGTCGGTGGTGTCAATCATTGCCTGAAGGCGGAGGATGTCGGAAGGTGTCACTCCGGGGTGTGTGTCAGGGAGGTCGTTTGCGAGGTAGGCTCCGAGGTCAAAGAGTTTGTTCTGGATCCATTGGAGCATCTGTTTCTGTTCGTGGGGGAGTGCGGGTAGTGCTATCGCGAGGCCTATGTGGGAGTTGAGTTCGTCGATTGTGCCGTAGGCCTCGATGCGCATGTGGTGCTTGGCAATGCGGTGTCCGCTCACCAGTGATGTGGTGCCTTTGTCGCCGGTGCCTGTGTAGAGGATGGATTTTGGTGCTGACATATTGATGCGTGATTTTGATTCATCTGAGAATAACAATTCAGAGGCAAAAATAGTGAAATGTGGGATAAAATCCTACATTGCCGGCGGCTTTGGGTGTGGTGGATGTTGTGAGGGGAGAGGGTCAGGCTTCGCCGGACTCGGTGAAGTCGAGTCTGTTTGTGTATTCCTCAAAGAAGTTGCGCTGGAGCACGTTGCTGATTTTGAGGAGCAGTTCGGTGTCGATGGTGGAACGGTTGAATATCTTATAGATATTTGTGCGGTTGCAGTTGAGTTTTCGTGCGAGCCACACCACCGAGCGTTCTTGCGCGCGGAGTTCGCGTTCGATTGATTTGCCGATAAAAATTTAGTCCATGATACATAACATAAAAGGCGGAAAACCGGGGTCTTACCTTGCGTCTGAGGCACCGCCATGCGCCTTTGTCCACTTGATAAGCTATCCGGCCCTCCGCCTCGTTGCGAGGGAGAGAGGGACCGATGTGCTCATTCTCCGGGACATTGTGGAGGTGTTGGCGGTTTCCAGGCGCTGAGAATAAGTGTCGGTGTATTATTTCTCTACTACTTTGTTTGGTCCCGGGGTGATGGAATCTCTATTCCTCCGGAACAAAACGTGTATTTGATGAAGTCCAAAAAATATTTGTCGGTTAGAAAAAACATCCCTTGTATTTCATGCTTGGTGCAAATTTACAATAGTTTTTTGTTCTGTGCAAATATTTATTAGTTACGTTTTTATCTCCAATTTGGGGACAGTGGGGCTGATTTTTATTAAAAAATGCTAATTGATTGGTTGAAACGCTGCTCTAATTCTCACTTTAAGTGTCCGTGAATTGTTGTTTCTGCCGGTTGAAGGTGATGCAAAGATAGTTAAAAACGAAGTATTAAAAATTATTAATAAGGAAATATTTCTTTAATAAGGTTGGTATATCCGCAAAAAGTTGCTACCTTTGCATCCGGTAAACAAGACAATGTATAACCAAACTAACATACTGTTAACAATATGAGTACAATTGATTTGTCACAGTACGGCATCACTGGTGCCAAAGTGATTCACAACCCCAGCTACGACCAGCTGTTCATCGATGAGACCAATACCGCTCTCACCGGCTATGAGAAAGGCCAGCTCACCGAGCTTGGTGCTGTCAATGTAATGACCGGTATCTACACCGGCCGTTCGCCCAAAGATAAATTCTTTGTGATGGATGACACTTCCAAGAACACTATCTGGTGGACAACCGACGAGTACAAGAACGACAACAAGCCTATCACTCCCGCCACCTGGGATGCTTTGAAGGCTATCGCCGACAAGGAGCTTTCCGACAAGACTCTTTATGTGGTTGACGCTTTCTGCGGCACCAACGCTGACACTCGTCTTGCTGTACGCTTCGTGATGGAAGTAGCATGGCAGGCTCACTTCGTGACCAACATGTTCATCCGTCCTACTGAGGAGGAGCTTAAGAATTTCACTCCCGACTTCGTGGTCCTCAACGCTTCCAAGGCTAAGGTTGAGAACTGGAAAGAGCTCGGCATCAACTCCGAAACATGCGTTGCTTTCAACCTCACCCAGCGCATGCAGCTCATCATCAACACCTGGTACGGTGGTGAGATGAAGAAAGGTATGTTCTCCATCATGAACTACTACAATCCCCTGCGCGGCATCGCTTCCATGCACTGCTCGGCCAACACTGACAAAGCCGGTGAGAACACCGCTATTTTCTTCGGTCTGTCCGGCACAGGTAAAACCACCCTGTCCACCGACCCCAAGCGTCTGCTTATCGGTGACGACGAGCACGGCTGGGATGACAACGGTGTGTTCAACTACGAGGGCGGCTGCTATGCCAAGGTGATCAATCTTGACAAGGAGAGCGAACCAGACATCTACAACGCTATCACCCGCGATGCTCTGCTTGAGAACGTGACTGTGGACAAGGACGGCAAGATCGATTTCACCGACAAGAGCGTGACTGAGAACACCCGCGTGTCCTATCCTATCGACCACATCAAGAATATCGTTAAGCCCAGCCGTGGTCCTGCCGCCAAGAATGTGATTTTCCTGTCGGCCGATGCATTCGGTGTGCTTCCTCCCGTGAGCATCCTCACCCCGGAGCAGACCAAGTACTACTTCCTGAGCGGCTTCACCAGCAAGCTCGCCGGCACAGAGCGCGGCATCACAGAGCCCACTCCCACTTTCTCGGCTTGCTTCGGTGCTGCCTTCCTGAGCCTGCACCCCACAAAATATGCTGAAGAGCTCGTTAAGCGCATGCAGGAAAGCGGTGCAAAGGCTTATCTGGTGAACACCGGCTGGAACGGCACAGGCAAGCGTATCTCCATCAAGGACACCCGCGGCATCATCGATGCTATCCTTGACGGCGCTATCCTGAATGCTCCCACCAAGCAGCTCCCCATCTTCGATTTCACTATCCCCACCGAGCTGCCCGGCGTTGATCCCAAGATTCTTGATCCCCGCGACACATACGCCAATGCTGAAGAGTGGACTGCCAAGGCCACCAAGCTCGCTGAAATGTTCATCAACAACTTCAAGAAGTTTGAGAACAATGCAGCAGGTAAGGCTCTCGTAGTAGCCGGTCCTCAGCTCTAATACCCCGCAGTTTAATAAAAACATGCAATATCGCGGTCCGTTTCCGAAAGGAGGCGGACCGCTTTTTGCATCTGTATCTTTGGGGTACACCCCTTTTTTCGTACATTTGCCGTAAATAATCAACAATCCCGGCATCATGGCATCACCGATATTTCTTATAGGGTATATGGGCAGCGGCAAGTCCACGCTCGGAAGAGCTGCGGCGAAATACACCGGGCTGCAGCTGATAGACCTCGACAACTATATAGAGCGGCGCTATATGGCCAATGTGCGCGACATCTTTGCCCGTCACGGCGAGGAGCGGTTTCGCGACATGGAGCGGCGTATGCTGGCGGAGGTGGCCGATTTCGAGAATGTGATAGTGGCCTGTGGCGGAGGCACACCGTGCTTTCACGGCAATATGGAGCTGATCAACAGCCATGGCACGAGTGTGTGGCTGCAAGCCTCGGAGGAGATATTGCTCCGCAGGCTGGTGCGGGGACGGTGCAAGCGTCCGTTGCTGGCCGACAAAACCGATGAGGAGATACTCCACACCATCCGCTCCGGCCTTGAGTCGCGCCATCCGTTCTACTCCATGGCCCACCATCGGTTCTGCACCGACCGCCTCGAAACCATCGAGGAAATCCGTGCCACCACACGATTGTTCATCAACCAATTCATCACACTATGAACTCCCGATTCTCAGCCATTCCGCTTGAACAGCCTGTGGCCACAGCCCGTGGCCGTCGTAACATGTCAATAGGGTTGCCGTGCTGCATCGACCCGTCCGAAAAACGGTTTCCCTTCACGCCCGAGGGTGTGGCGATGCTCACCGACCGCGGGTATGCTGTGAAGATGGAGCAGGGGGCCGGAAAACCGATACATTACACCGATATGCAATATACCCGCGCCGGGGCCGCCCTTGTGAGCCGTGCCGAGGCGTTGGGGTGTGATATGGTGATGCACCTGGCACCGCTGCCTTGCAGCGACATCAGGCTGATGAAGCGAGGAGCGATACTGTTCTGTCTGTCCAATCCGGAGCGCATGGACTCCGGAGTGCTCGACACCCTGCTGCAGCGGGGTGTGACAACCGTCGGGGTTGACATGGTGTCTGACGATGCGGGCAATAAACCGTTTGCCGACATTCTTGCCGAGATTGATGGCCGGGCCGCGATGGCGCGGGCCGCATCGTTGCTTGCCGATGCCGTGCACGGAAAGGGGATATTGCTTGGTGGAGTGGCCGGACTTCTGCCGTGTGAGGTGATGGTGATAGGTAGCGGAATAGCTGCCTGCGCCGCAGCCCGCTCAGCTGTTGGAGCCGGTGCGGTGGTGAGGATGTTTGACAACGATATGTACTCCCTGCGCGATGCCACCCGGCTGTTGGGCCCCGGAGTGATAGGGTCGGCCATGCATCCGCGCTCGCTTGCAGGGGCGCTCGCCACAGCAGATGTGGTGGTTTACACCGGCACCACTCCGGCGTTGCATATCGATTCCGACCTTGTGGCTACAATGAAGCGCGGAGTGATACTGTTTGATCTCAGCGGCGGCAACGGCAAAGGATTCCCTTCGCTGCCGGTGGTGGATCTCGCTTCGGCGTTTCCAGTCACACTGTCGCCGGTTGAACCCACGAGGGTGTGCTATGTCAACGCAGGCAGCTCGGTGCCGCGCACTGCGGCGATGGCCTTGAGCAACACATTCATCACCCTGCTCAGCCGCATAGCCGGGTGCGAGGGGTTTGTCAATGCCCTGAAATTGCTCCCCGGACTGCGCAACGCCGCGCTCACCTACAGCGGCAAGGTGGTGCACCGGGGAGTGGCCGAAACCCATGGCAAGCGCTATGTTGACATAAACATCTATCTCACCCTTTCCTGACAATATGGCATACACTAAGAAGAAATATTATGTGGTGTGGGAAGGCCATGCCACCGGCGTGTTCGACTCCTGGGAGGAGTGCAGGCTTCAGGTGGAGAATTTTCCCGGGGCACGCTACAAGGCGTTCAATTCGCAGAATGAGGCCATCGAGGCCTTCCGCGGTTCGCCCGATGAATATATAGGGATGTTGAAAACCATCGCGGCCCACAAGGCGTCTGTGGTCAACTATGAGTCGATACCGCAGATCCCGCGTGGTGCGATAGCTGTGGATGCGGCATGCAGCCGCAACCCCGGGCCGGTGGAGTACCAATGTGTGGAGATTGACACCGGGCGGCAGCTGTTTCATGTGGGTCCTCTGGAGGGGGGTACCAACAATATCGGAGAGTTCCTGGCCATTGTCCACGCGCTGGCGATGCTTGACAAGCTCGGACGCCACGATGTGACCATCTTCTCCGACTCCCGCACCGCCCAGGCATGGGTGCGCAATAAGCACGCCCGCACCGCCGTGACCCCCAATGCCAGGAATGGTAAAATCATGGAGCTTGTGCGCCGTGCCGAGTTGTGGTTGCAGACCCACCGCGTCACCAACCCGATAGTGAAGTGGGATACCGACAACTGGGGCGAGATTCCGGCTGATTTCGGACGGAAATGATGTTTGTTGTTGCTAATCAGTGTAAAGCCATTATATTTGTAGCCCAATCAATCATAATCACACAAAGCATACACCCATCATGACTATCCGTGCCTTTGTGCTGTCCCTGCTGCTATGTTGCAGTGCTGCAGCCGTTGCCGACACACAATCCCTGCTGCCGAAACCGCAGCTGTGTGAGTTTTCCGAAAACGCCTCGTTTGCGCTCAATCGACCTGTCAAGCTCACACTGCCTGATATAGGAGAGTCCGATCCGGCGGTTGATGAGCAGCTGACAGCCCTTGTCACTGACAACGGTGGTAGAATCAGCACCTCCGCCAGGGCTTCCATCACAGTGACGCTCGGAGAGGTTCCTGAGGCGGAATTTCCGGATGAGGCGTATAAGGTGAGCATCAAGTCCAATCAGGTGTCCATCACTGCGCCCACCCTGCGCGGAGCTTATTGGGCTGTGCAAACACTGTGGCAGCTGGCAGAAGGGGCCGACGGAGCTCTTGCCTGCGGCGACATCCTCGACTGGGCGGCATTCAGTTTGCGTGGCTACACTCACGATGTGGGGCGCGGATATCTGGAGTTTGACGAGCTGCTCAATCATATTGACAAACTGTCACGATACAAAATCAATACATTCCACTGGCATCTTACCGAAAATCAGGGCTGGCGTCTTGAAAGCAAGGTGTATCCTCAACTGGTGGCTGATAACAGTTTCACCCGTCTCGCGGGAAAATACTACACCATCGAGCAGGCCAAACAGCTGGTGCGCTACGCCAACCGCCATGGCGTCACAGTGATTCCGGAAATTGATATGCCCGGTCATAGCCTTGCCTTCCGCAGAGCCATGGGACACAGCATGCTCACTCCGCAGGGACTTGAAGAGATGAAGGCGATCATGACCGAGGCGTGCGCCACTTTCGCCGAAACACCCTGGATGCATATCGGCACCGATGAACTCCGCACCGAGGACCAGGGAACGCTCACCTGGACCGATTTCGTGCCTGTCATGGTGTCGCATATCCGCCAGCAGGGAAAGAAGGTGGTGTCATGGAATCCCGGCTATTCATATTCGCCTGAGGATATCGACATGGTTCACATGTGGAGCAGCGCCGGTCGTCCCCTTACTGGTGTTCCGACCATTGACTCGCGCTATCATTATGCCAACCATTTCGACAACTATGCCGATATAGTGAGTCTCTACAAAAGTACAATAGCCGATCAACCGAAGGGTAGCGACCAGTATGCCGGAGTGATAGTGTCGTTCTGGAACGACCGCTATCTTCCCGACGACGAGTCGATTATAAAACAAAACAGTTTCTTCTCCTCCATGCTTGCCATAGCCGAGCGTTCATGGCTTGGTGGCGGTGACGGATATTTCCCCGCTGTCGGCACTCTGCTCCGGAGCACCGATACCGATTTCTTTGATTGGGAGCGCCGTTTCTTGTTCCATAAGGCCAACTATCTCAGCGGGGAGCCGATACCATATGTGGCGCAGGCCAATATGAAATGGCGCATCACTGACCCGTTCCCCAACCGGGGTGTGCTCACAGCCTCTTTCCCGCCCGAAACCGAAGGCCCGGCTGAGAGCTATACCTACAACGGCAACACCTACAGAACCGCCGAGGCTCTCGGTGCCGGAGTATATCTCCGCCATGTGTGGGGCACAACCGTGCCCGGATTCTATGCCAATCCGCAAGCCAATCACACAGCATACGCCTATACATATGTTTATAGCCCGATGGAGCAGACTGTGGGACTGATGGCTGAATTTCAAAACTACAGCCGCTCCGAAACCGACCTCGCTGCCCCGACGGACAAGTGGGACTACAAAGGTAGTCGTATATGGGTGAACGATGAGGAGATTGCCGCCCCGGTGTGGGAGAATACCCACACCACCAAGAGCTCCGAGATAACACTCAAAAACGAGAACATGACTGCCCGTGCTCCTATTCCTGTTGTGTTGCACGAGGGATGGAACAAGGTGTTCATGAAGCTTCCCGTGGGTGCGTTCACGCAAAATGAAATCCGCCTGGTGAAGTGGATGTTCAACTGCGTGTTCACCACTCTTGACGGCAAGGATGCGGCTCCCGGACTCATCTACGATCCGAATCAATCCACTGACATTCCCGTGTAGAATGCGGAGCTCATGGCCGCCGACAGCTCCGGCAGCATTCACTTACCGACAGAGTTGGGATGGTGGTAGCGCAACAAGCCGGTCCTGAGGCAGTGTTTCAAGTACCTTTCGGAGGCATATATTTAATTAAGGTGGGAGGGTTCGTGCGCAAAATTGCTGTTGGTTGAACTTTCTTTCAACGCCGGGTGTTATAAGTGTGTCAATATGTCAAAAAACCATTTAACACTCGAAAATATGGAAAAGAAATCAATCAAAGGTACACAGACCGAACACAATCTTTTAGCTGCATTTGCCGGTGAAAGCCAGGCCCGCAGCCGCTATACTCTCTTTGCCAAGAAAGCCAAGGAGGAAGGTTACCGTCAGATAGCCAAAGTGTTTAAAATCACAGCCAAGCAGGAGCTCTCCCACGCTTCAATGTTTTTTGATCAGCTTGAGGGTGGCATGGTCTCCATCAATGCCGCATACCCTGCAGGGGTAGTGGCCGACACCATGACCAATCTGCGCGAGGCTGCTGCCGGCGAGCGCGAGGAATGGAGTGAACTGTATGCCAACTTCGCACAGACTGCCGAAGATGAGGGATTTCCGAAAATCGCATCTCTTTTCCGTCTTGTTGCCAAGGTGGAGGTGGAGCATGAGAAGCGCTATCTTGCGCTCCTTGAGCAGATGACCAACGATCAGGTGTTCTCGTCCGAGGATCCCGAGCAGGAGTGGCAGTGCATCCATTGCGGCTATGTCCACAAAGGAAAGAATGCCCCCAAGAAATGCCCCGTATGCGGCAAGGAGCAAGGGTACTTCGAGCGTAAGGCCAACAATCTGTGAGCCTTTAAGATATAGTAAAAGAGGAATCAGGATTCAATCCCGGTTCCTCTTTTTTTATGTCCGCCATATTCTTATAGCTCCAGCAGCGCCGGGACTATCTGTGTGTTGTCAAGCCATTTGGCAAACTGCTCCATGCCTTTGCCTATGGCATATACGGGCACAGGATTGCCGGTGTGTGCCCCGGTGGTCCATCCAAATCCCTGATTGGTATTGAGCACCTTGAATATCTCCGAAGCCAAAGCTGAATAGGAGGCGTAGAGGGTTTTTTCTTCGGATTGCTTTTCATTGCCTGCCACAGCTTTGTCATACAGTGCCCTGAGCTTCTTTTCCTGCTTTTCGCTGACCGGCACCCGGCTCCACAGCCCGGTGCGTTCGGCGGTGAACTGCTTCACCTCTTCCCACGATGGGATGCCTTTTTTCAGCAGCTCCTCGCCCTGACGGGAGAACATATCTTTGCTCATCCGCTGGTAGGGGATATATTCGGTGTGGGAAGTGTATCCTACATGGCCGTTACCGATAGACATACCGCCGGTTTCATGGTCAGCGGTGACAATAATCACTGTCTCTTCCGGATGCTGTTTGTAAAACTCGTATGCTTTCCCGAGGGCCCGGTCGAAGTTGATCACCTCCACAGCCACAGTCGCACCATCGTTGCCGTGGCCTACGTGGTCAATGTTGCCGCCTTCCACCATCATGAAAAACTTGTCGGGCGACACTTTCATCAGGTGCTCGATGGCGGCCTCGGTCATCTCCGGCAAAGTCAGCGCTCCGGGAATGGAGTCGATGGTGAACCCCACATTGCTGCTGTTGAACGGATTGTCACTGTATAGAAATACCCTCTTCTTGTCGGAGCTCCCGGCCTTTGCCACATCGGTGACAAGGTCCACACCTTTGGACGATATATACTCGAGCAGGTCGGTGGGATTGCCGGCCTTGTCGGTGGCACCGCGCCAGCACGACCCGGCAATGAACTCATAGCCGGAATCGGCGGCCTGACGGCCAATTTCGTAGTACATACCGCGGTTGGGAACATGGGCGTAGAACGCGCCCGGGGTGGCATCATCGGGAGCCACGGAGGTCACCAGTCCCACACCCCAGCCTTGGTCGTGGAGAATAGAGGCTATCGAGTTGACTGCCACGGAGTCGGCATTGAGGCCGAGCACGCCGTTATTGGTCTTGTGGCCTGTGGCGAGAGCAGTGCCCGCCGCTGCGGAGTCGGTGACGGTGGACGATGCCGAGTAGGTGGTGAGTATTCCCGAGTAGGGGAACTGCATCATCACCATCGGGGTGTCGCATCCGAGGGCAATACGACGGTATGTATCGGCGGCCATCACCTGGCCCATCCCCATCCCGTCGCCGATGAAGTAGAACAGATACTTGGGAGCCGCTGCGGCTACCATTGCCAGCGAGAGGCATAGTGCGGTTGTGAAAGTGCGTAGTTTCATGAAAAGCTATTTAAGAGATTTCAAATCTGTGCCTGCGGGCGATTGGAACATCGTGATGCCAAACTCCCGGGTGAGGGCATACACATGGTCCATTATGTCGCTCAGCGTATGCTCATAATCTTTCCACCCTGTGCAGCGTGTGAAGAAATAGAGCTGCAGCGGGAGTCCGGTGGCGGTGGGGGCCATCTGGCGCACCATGGTGAGCATCTTGTGGTTCACCCTCGTATCGTGGGTCAGGAAATGCTCCAGGGCGTAGCGCAGCAGCTGCACATTTATGGCGTGTTCGATCTTTTCGGCAGCAATCCCTTCGAGGCGTCCTTTCTGGCGCAGCAGTTCCATCTCTTCGGGCGAAAGGAAGCGTATGGAGTTGACATCCACGAGTATCGAGCGGTCCACCCGTCGTCCGCCCATGTCACGCATAGCCTGATAGTTGCGAAACGAGTCACTCACCAGCGAATAGGGTGGAATGGTGGAGATGGAGTTGTCCCAGTTGCGCACCTTGATGGTGGTGAGACTCACATCCTCCACCTCGCCGTTGATGCCGTGGGAGTCGGCCACAATCCAGTCGCCGCGTCGCAGCATATTGTTGGCCGTGAGCTGCACCGATGCCACGAGTCCCATGATGGTGTCCTTGAACACCAGCATCAGCACTGCCGCACTGGCACCGATGGCAGTGAGTATCGCCGTGGGGCTTTTGCCCACAAGTATCGAGGCCCCGATCACCACTCCCACGCCTATCAGGATGAGTTTCACCATCTGAAACACTCCTTTCACTGCATATTTTCTCAGCTTGGAGCGGTGGCTGAAGGCTGTGTACAGATTGCTTGTGAACACCACCAGCAGATGTATCACCGCCCACAAGATGTAGAACCCGGTGAACACATTGGCCCAATGGTGGGTGACGGGGCTTTCCACAAACAGAGTCGGGAGCAGATGGTTCACAGCTATTGCCGGAGCGAGCTGCGCCACGGCTCTCATCAGCCTGTAGGTGATCAGGTCATCATCCCAGGTGGTGGGAGTTTTCTCCACCAGGATTTCCACGAAGTACAGCACCCCCTTGGCCAGATAGTAAACGGCCACGGCCACTATGGCTATCACCACCATCAGCAGGCCGTCCATCACCACATCGCCCGAAGTCATCGACAGATGTGTTTCCAGATAATGGCGCGCCGAGAACAGGATCTTGGTTATCATTGTTTGTGTAGATAAATATATTTGTGAATGAATATGGATGCAAAAATAAGTATAAATGCTTAATTTTGCAGAAAATCATATTGCTTTTATGGAACAGACCCACAATACTCCCGTGCTGCTGCTCACCGGATACCTTGGCAGCGGCAAAACCACCCTCCTCAACCGAATCCTGACCAACGAGCGCGGCATACGGTTCGCGGTGATTGTAAACGACCTCGGCGAGGTGAACATCGATGCCTCCCTTATCCAGAAAGGCGGTGTGGTAGGCCAGGACAACAATGGCGGCGACCTTGTGGCCCTCCAGAACGGGTGTATATGCTGTACCCTCAAAACCGACCTCATCGAGCAGATCAACGAGCTGCTTGCCGCGAGACGGTTTGACTACATTGTGATTGAAGCTTCCGGCATCTGCGAGCCTGCACCTATAGCCCAGACCATCTGCTCGTGGCGCAACTTCGCTCCCGAGCTCAAGCGCAACGGCATCCCGGTGCTTGACTGCATTGTCACTGTGGTCGATGCCCTGCGGATGCAGAGCGAGTTTGCCTGTGGCGATGCCCTGACTTCCGGCCATGTGGACGAAGAGGATATTGAGAATCTCATCATCGAGCAGATTGAGTTCTGCAACATTATCCTGCTCAACAAAATCTCCGAGGTGTCGCCCGAGGAGGGCGCACGCATCAAGGCTATAATCCGCGCCATCCAGCCGGCGGCAAAGATTATAGAGTGCGACTACTGCGATGTGCCGCTCACCGGTCTGCTCCACACCGACATGTTCAACTTCGAGCGTGTGGCTACATCCGCCACATGGGTGCGCAAAGTGGAGGAAGCTCCCACCGCCGAGCAGGAGGAGGAAGCCCGCCACCATCATGACCACGAGCACCACAACCACGAGCACCACGAGCACGAGCACCACGAGCACGAGCATCACGAGCATGAGCACCACCATCATCACCATCATCACCATCACGAAGAGGGCGAGGCCGAGGAGTATGGCATACAGACATTTGTATATTACCGCCGCCAGCCCATCGATATCAACAAGTTCGACTACTTTATCAGCCGCCAGTGGCCCAAGAATGTGATCAGAGCCAAGGGGGTGATATATTTCAAGCACAATGTGGATATGAGCTATCTCTTTGAGCAGGCAGGTGTGCAGAAAAAACTCACCGAGGCCGGATATTGGTTCGCCACCGCTCCCGAGGACCAGCTTGTGCAGATGATGCGCACCGACCCCAACCTTGCCCGTGACTGGGATCCCACCTACGGCGACCGCATGAACAAGATCGTGTTCATAGGGCAGCACCTCGACCGCGAGGCTCTCATCCGCGATTTGGACGCCTGCCTGGCCTGATTAAATCCACTCAGCCAATGCTTAAATATGACAGAAAACTCCCTGTACGATAAGAAATCTTTGCGGACACTTACAGTCAAAAAGATTGATTGGAAAGAGATTGTTAAAGATGTTGTCGGTTTTAGTAATGCCGAAGGTGGAATCATCGAGTTTGGTATTGAAGATGACTGCTTGAACCCTGACCCTTCTCAAAAAATTTCAAAAGACTTAATAGTGACATTAGTAAACAATGTCAATGGAAAGTCCAATGGAGTGGCTATTTCTGCCGAGAAAAAAGTCTATGAAAATGGTGGTGAAACAATTCTTCTTCATGTGCGAAGGTCCAGTGTCATGACCACGACATGCGATGGCCGGGTGTTTATGCGTAATGGAGACAACTCTGAACCCATATTTGGAGAGGACCTGCATCGACTCGCTGAAGACAAAGGTTGCTACAGTTGGGAATTGCAACTCTCCAATTATGGCATTAGGGAGTGTGATCCCAGCAGATTAAACTATATACTGATGGCTATAAGGGAATCTGACCGCGTCTCGAGTTTTATCAAGGAGAAGTCGGATATTGAACTGTTGCGATATTTTGCTCTTTTGGGTGAGGACAAGGACCAGATGACCAACCTTGGAGTAATATTCCTTGGTACACAACCTCAGCGACAAAGGATTGCCAATGCGCCGACGCTTCAATGCATCAAATATGATGAATACGGGGAGAAGATAAATAAATGGACATGGGATGATTTTATGTCAGCCCCTGATGAAATTATAGAGGAGGTGTGGAAGACTGTTCCTGACTGGAAGGAAAGTCAGGAGGTGAGTGATGGCCTGTTCCGTAAAAATGTGATGTCTTATGACAGAGACATTGTGCGTGAGTTGGTTTGCAACGCTGAGGTTCATCGTTCTTATGCTATCACGGGCGATATATTCATCAATATCCATCCGGACTATATCGAAATTGTCAATCCGGGGCGTCTTCCATACGGAGTAACACCTGAAAACATTCTTCATAAGTCAAAAAAGAGAAATCCAAATTATGCCAACTTGATGCGTGCTCTAAAATATATGGAGATTGAGGGTTCGGGATATGATAAAATGTATGAAATTCTTCTGCAGCAGGGTAAGAGTGTGCCTGAGGTTGTTGAAGGGGATGACTTCGTGTCTGTAAAGGTATATAGAAGAATAAAGAACGGAAATGTGCTTGAACTCATGGATTTTGTTGATAAGCACTATCAACTGAGACAAAAGCAAAAGATATGTCTCGGCTTGATAGCCATGCATGAGTCTATCACAGCTCGTGAACTTGAAAAGCTTTTGGAACTGGAAAATTCAGAAGCTTTGCGTCCATGGTTGCTGCCGCTTGTGAAGCAAGGGCTGGTGATTAGCCGCAATGTAAGAAGCCGTGGAATAGAGTATAGGGTCAATTCGATTCTTCTTCAGAACGCGGATTATAAGGGCCCGACATCCTTAAAAAGAATTGAGGACTACAGGCTTAAGGAGCTGATTATTGAAGACCTCAAAATCTACAAGGAGGCGAGGATTGGTGATATGAGGGAACGTATCGGAGTTGAAATCAGTGAGAAACGGATTAAGACGCAAATTTTGAGCCTTGAAGAAGATGGGATAGTAGGAAGGAAAGGTTCTAACCGCTGGACTGTTTACTATCTTATCTCTTCCCCAAAACGAAAGTAAAGGAAGAGAGAAATTGTGGAGACGGGTGTAATGATTGGATTGTCAGCGATATATCTCTTACCTCAAGGCGCATATTGCCATTTGTTCGGGGGTTAGAGACAGTTGAAAAAAGAAGTGTAATCAGAACTTGTCTTTGATTCGTTCTGGTATTGTGTCGTGTCAAAAACCGTGTAAAATGCCGTTTTGTGTTGCAATTTGATGGTTTTTCAGTAAAAAAGTATGTAAAATAGTTGCAAGAAACAAATTAAGTTGTTTTCTTTGCATCGTCATTGGATACGCACCTCCGGCGCACCAGGCCGGGGTGCTTCTGTTTTTTGATGAATTTTCGAGTTTCTATACACATATAACTAATTATTAAATTACAATTTTTGCTTATGAAAAAGTTCTACTCATTAGCAATTTCCGCTATCGTAGCCTGCTCTGCATGGGCGGCTCCCGGATTCACTTACGCAGGCCCGGTTGAAGCCAAGGCCAAGGCTCAGAATCCCACTCAGTTCAAACAAAACATTGCCAAAGTTGAGGGTAGCCGTTCGCTCGATGTTATCCCGCAGCAGCAGGATGTCAAAGCTCCTCAGAGCGCTGACACCAAGGCTATCTCCATGTGGACCGCCATTGAAGGCGCCGGCACTATCTGCGATGACGCTTTCACCACATTCTTTAATGCAGACCCCCAGGAATGGGAAGTGACCATCGAGAAGCATCGTGCTCTTGACATCTACCGTATCCAGAACCCCTACGCAAACCATCCTCTTTACGGTTCGGCTTGCACTACCGATGCTACCCACTATATGTACATCAACTTCACCGACCCCACCAATGTGTATTTCTGCGATGCCAACGGTGACTATGCGGTGTTTGACACCGGTGTGACTACAGGTTCGTACGGCAATCTTGAAATCTCCACTTACTCTTGGTATGCCAACTCCAATGGTCAGGCTGTTGAAGCCGGCATGGGCGGCGTTATCAAGAATGGTGTAATATCCTTCCCCGACCAGACTTTGATTGTACGCCTCACAGGCTATCAGAATGGTCAGTGGAAATTCGGCAACAATAGCAAGCAGATGCGCATCAAGCTTCCCGGAGCCAAAGATTATTCTATAACAATGGCTTCTGCAGGGCATTGTGTGCATGGTGATAAGATGGAGTTTGCTGTTTCTTTCGGTGTTGATGTAACCGCGGCTATGTACAGATTCCTCCCAGGTCCCTATGCGCCTGCAGGTTGGGAGGCAGATATTGCTGTGAATGGCGCAAACTTCCCTGCCGAATCAGGTGTTTATACTTACCCCAACGAAGTAACTAAAAATACCGGTGTATTCTTGATGATTGTAACTCTTGATGATTCCGGCGCATACCAGGAAGCCGGTTTGGTAGAGTTCGCGCTTGATGGTCCCGAAGATGCTTGGGAAACATTCGCCAACCCCGGTCATTTCTATGAGGGAACTATTTCCGTTGGCTATGGTTTCGATGCAGTGGACTACGATGTTACTGTGCAGCGCAACAAAACCGACAACAATCTCTACCGTATTGTAAACCCATACACCAACGGCAGTTGGACTCCTGCTGAAGAAGCAGATGTTTGTCAGAAAGGTGACCACTACTTCTACATCAATGCCTCCAATCCCCAGCAGGTATATGTTGAGACAAGTGCAACAGGTGTATCCTTTGACGATGGCTCAATCATGTTGAATAGTCAGGCTTATATTGAGAAGTTCTATACTTTCAAACAGTCTTATGCCGAATATGGCACAATGGATGATAATGGCCTCATCACTTTTGATGGTGGTGCACTCGGCTTCAACTTGCAAAGAGATCCCGGCAATATGTACGGTGTATCCAGAGGTTCCACCAAGCTCCAGTTGCCTGAGAACCGCGACCTCGCAGGTATCAGCGAAATCGCCAACGATGCTATCGATGCCAACGCTCCCGTTGAGTACTACAACCTTCAGGGTATGCGTATCCTCAATGTAGAGAACAACCCCGGCCTCTACATCCGCAAGCAGGGCAACACCACCTCCAAGGTGTACATGAAATAAGATAGCACCCGTCGCAAGACTGTGCTCTTGAACAACAGCGGGCGTTCCCCATCCGGGAGCGCCCGCTTGCTGTATGGCGTGGGATGAACTTTGCATCCGCCCCGGATGTTACTAATTAACATCCTCCAAACATATCTATACTATGGATAAAGATATTGATTTCCGCACACTCGTGCCCGATGCCTACCGACATCAGGGGCCGGTAGATTTCAGCAGTTCGCAATACACAGTCACTTCGCGCATCTACGATGACATACCGCTGAGCTGGCAGGGCGGCGACATCGGTGTGCTGGCGGTGTCAGACATCGCCAACAGGCTGCTGCGCTGCGGTGCCACTCCGCGCTATTTCGTAGCCGACCTTATCATCGACACCGACACTCCGTTGGCCATGCTCCACCGTATCCGCGAGAGTATGCGCAACGCTCTTGTGCAGGCTGAGATGGAGTGTGTGGGCATACACACATCGCTCACCACACGCGGCCCGCGCTACGGTGTGGCTATAAGCTGTTTCGGGGTAGGCGAGCTGCCGCCCGATCTTGATATCGGTGCGCAGTGTATCGAACCGGGTGACATAGTGCTGCTCAGTGGACCGGTGGGTGCTCACGGTGTGGCTGTGGATATTGCCCGGGGCGATGCCCCCGATCCGTTGGCCGAGGTGGAGGATACCCCGGTGTCGCTGGGCGATATGGTGCACTCCTTGCTGCGCGATGCTCCCGGTATCAGGGCAATGCTGCTTCCCACGCGTCCTGAGGGGTTGATGGATGCGCTCCGCAGAGCTGCCCGCAGGTCGTATTCTGCTGTAAATGTTGACCGTAAGCTTGTGCCTGTGGAACGTGGAGTAGCCGAATATTGCGCCGCCAACTCACTTGATCCGCTATCTGTCCCCACTGCCGGAGTGCTTGTGGCCATTGTGCCGCGCTCGCAGACACGTGTGGCCCTCGACAGCATCCGCCGCTCACCCTACGGCTCGCAGGCCGTGGCCATCGGCACCATCGAGGATCTCCCCTCCGGTGAGGTGATTATCAACTGATAAATCTTATAAATCTTATAATTCTTATAAATCTTATAGGAATTACTCTTTCGTATAGCCCAGGCGGTTGAATAGCGCGAAGTCGTTCTCCACGCTGCTTCCCGCAGTGGTGAGAAGGTCGCCTATCATGGCTCCGTTGATAAGTTCGGAA
>URCF01000015.1 GCA_900546365.1 uncultured Porphyromonadaceae bacterium | reverse complement strand
GATTTACACTCGGATATTTCTGATTAGTTTTGGTTGTTCTATGGTTATAAATACAGTCGTAGAAAGCATAATCATCTATTGAAACAACAGTGTTAGGAATAGTCATGGATGTCAATGAACTGCAGCTGGCGAAAGTGTAATCACCAATAGACAAAACGCCTTCCGGAATAGTGATTGATGTCAATGATTGGCAGTTAGAAAAAGCATAGTCACCAATTGAAGTGACGCCCTCAGGCAGAATGATGGAAGTCAATTTTATGCAATTGCTAAAAGTTCTAGATTCAATTGAAGTCACACCATCAGGAACAGTGATAGAAGTCAGAGAACTGCAGCCCGAAAATGCTTGAGCCCCAATAGAGGTAACACTATTGGGAATACTGATGGTAGTTAAGTCCCAACAGCCGCCGAAAGCATACACGCCAATCGAAGTTACACCATCAGGAAGTGCGACAGAAGGTAAGGATCTGCATTCAGCGAAAGCATAATCACCAATTGATGCGACACTATTGGATATGACAATGGAGGTCAAGGAACTGCACTCCCTGAAAGCTGCCTCCCCTATCAATGCAACTCCTTGGGGAATGGTAACTGAAGTTAAAGAAGAGCAAGAGATGAAAGCTCCGTATCCAATTGATGTAGTACCCTCAGGAACATCATATTTGTCACCGTTCTTTCTTTTTGCGGGATAGCAAATCAATATTTTCTTGTCTTTGCTGAAAAGTACTCCATCAATGCATGAAAAAAATTCGTTTTCTTCTTCTACAGTTATTGAAGTCAAGTAACTGCAGCCATAAAATACAGCCTTACCAATAGAAGTGATGCTGCTTGGAATATTGATTGAGGACAAGTTAGAACATCCTTCGAAAGCGTAATCCCCAATCGAAGTGACACCGTTTGAAATAGTAATTGAAGTCAAATAAGTGCGGCTTGAGAACGCCGATCTTCCAATTAAAGAAACTTTATAGCTAACACCATTATATGCAACAGTAGCAGGGATTACAATAGCTCCACTACATGATTTGTCAGCAGCGGTTACAGCGACAGTATTATCAGCCAATGTTGCATAGGAAAGGTCTCCTATTGTAAATGAAACCGCGAGGGCTTTACCAGGGAGCAATGTCATGATAAGGATGGCGAGCAGTGCCGCTAGTTTAGGCGTTTTGTTTTTAGGTAATTGTTTCATTATGTTTTTTTGATTGGTTATGAAATAGTCATAAGGTTAACTTGGCCTTTTGTTTCCGAACCCGCTGATGGAAACCTCAATGGCCGATAGTTGCAGAAAGAGCGAGGACTGCTCACTTGTCTTGCTGTCAGTTGAGACACTTTCGTGTTTAATTTCAATATGTAGTGTGGCCAGTCTCCACTGTTCCACTGCCGCAAAACTACACATTAATTTCCACACAGCCAAATCCTCACGCCCATACAACAGCATGAATTGCGTACGGATTGATGAATGTTGGATAAAAATGGCTATATTTGCCAAATATTTTTAACTACAACAAGTTGCCACATGACCATAAACGAGATACAAGACGAGATAATCGAGGAATTTTCCGAGGTGGACGACTGGATGGACCGCTACGCCATGATCATCGACCTCGGCAACTCACTCCCTCCCATTGAAGAGAAATACAAAACACCGCAGCACCTCATCGAGGGGTGCCAGAGCCGGGTGTGGCTCAACGCCGAGGAGAAGGACGGACTGGTGTACTACACCGCCGACTCCGACGCAATCATCGTCAAAGGCATCATAGCACTGCTGATCAAGGTGCTCAACGGCCACACTCCCGACGAGATAGCCCACGCCGACCTGTATTTCATCGACCGTATCGGCCTTGCCGAGAACCTCTCCCCCACCCGCTCCAACGGCCTTTTGGCCATGGTGAAGCAGATGCGCCTCTACGCTGTGGCGCTGAGCATGAGCGACAAAGCCAATAATTAATCACACAATATCCTATCTATCATGTTCAAAAACCAACCCGGCGGGCTGTATGTGCTTAGCCTCGCCAACACCGGCGAGCGTTTCGGCTACTATACGATGCTCGCTATCTTCCTGTTCTACCTGCAGGCCAAATTCGGCTTTGACGCCACCTGGACCGGCCAGATTTTCTCCACCTTCCTGGCGCTGGTTTATTTCATGCCGCTCGTTGGCGGCTGGCTCGCTGACCGATGGAGCTTCTCCAAATGTGTTGTGACCGGTATCGCCGTGATGTTTGTGGGTTACGCCCTGCTGTCGGCACCCACCGCCGTGCGCTCCAACACCTCCGTGATGATACTGTTTGCCGCCCTGCTGCTCATATCTGTTGGCACGGGACTGTTCAAGGGCAACCTCCAGGTGATGGTGGGTGACCTGTACAATAACTCGCGCTACGGAGACCGCCGCGATGCTGCATTCTCGATATTCTATATGGCCATCAACCTCGGCTCTATGTTCGCGCCGATGGCTGCCGTCGGTCTGAAAAACTGGGCTCTCAACAAGGCTGGCTTCCTGAGCAATGACCCGATGGCCGCCACCGTGAGCAACTGGTGTATCGACACCAACGGCTTCACCAATATGCCCACCGACCCCGAAGCGCTCAAAACCATGACCGAATTTGCCACCGACAAAGGCATGGCCGAAGGCGGCGATGTAGCAGCATTCCTGAGCGGCTATCTGAGCGACTTCGCCTCGCAGTGCGGCATGGCAGTGACCTCGCTCACCGATTTCGCCACCGACTACATCACAGCCTTCTCCACCGGCTGCTCCTACGCCTTCGGCCTGGCATGCGTGTCGCTGATTGTGAGCGTGCTCATCTACACCCTCGGACGCAAAACCTACGCCCATATCATCTCCGACAAGAAAAAGAACACCACCGCCGCCAAGGCTTCGGGTCCCGCAGCCAAAGAGCTCTCTCCCGCGCAGACCAAACAGCGCATCGTGGCACTGCTGCTGGTGTTTGCCGTGGTGATATTCTTCTGGATGGTGTTCCACCAGAATGGCCAGACACTCACTGAGTTCGCCAAGAGCTGCACCACCTCTACAGCCACCGGCTGGACCCGTATCGGCTTCAACATCTGGGCCCTTGTGACAGTGGCAGTGGGTGTTTACGCACTGTTCAGCCTATTCCAGAGCAAGAGTACCAAAACCCGCACCATCTGCGGCGCACTCCTCGTTGGCGTGGCCGCATTGCTGTGGTACTTCTACGCCACCACCCCCGATGAGGTGGCCGGCGTTGACCCCGCGCTCTATCAGCAGTTCAACCCGTTCTACGTGGTGGCTCTCACCCCGGTGTCGATGGCCATCTTCGCCGCCCTGGCCCGCAAAGGAAAAGAGCCGTCGGCCCCGCGCAAAATCGGCTATGGCATGGTAATGGCCGCCCTGGCCTACTGTGTGATGGTGGCCGCCTCGATGAGCCTCACCGGCACCAACGGTTCTGTGTCGCCCAACTGGCTTATATCCACCTATCTGCTGCTCACATTCGCCGAGCTTCTGCTCTCGCCCATGGGCATATCGTTCGTGAGCAAGGTGGCACCTCCGAAATACAAGGGCTCGATGATGGGCGGATGGTTTGCCGCCACCGCCATCGGCAACTATCTTGTGTCGATACCGATGCTTCTGTGGGGCAAAATCTCCGTGGCCGCCATCTGGGGCATCCTCATCGTGATATGCCTACTGTCGGCAGCGTTCATCTTCTCCATCATGAAAAAGCTTGAAGCCGCCACTTCCGACGACGACACCGCCGCCGTGGAGCCCGCCGAGGCTATCGAGACAGTGGAGGACGACGCCATCTGATAGCATCCACCTACATCCCATCCACACGCGGGGCCGAACCATAATCGCGCCCCGCGTGTTGTATTGGTATGATGATCTACGCACTCAATATTATCTCCCACTGGCTCCTGATGATAGGAGCCGTCACCGCCACATCCCTGGTGGGATATGCCATAAACCGTGCCCGATACCGCAAGGATTACACCCGAGCTGAAAAAATATCGTTAAAAAATCCGCACGAATAGATACGGATTTTAAAAATAAATGCGTATCTTTGCAGTCGGATTTGAAATCCAAGCGCAAGCATCGGGGTGTAGCACAGTTGGCTAGCGCGCCACGTTCGGGACGTGGAGGTCGGAAGTTCGAGTCTTCTCACCCCGACTGTCATTCCTAAAAAGTCTAACTCAACAAGTTAGACTTTTTTTTGCATACAGCCGGACAACAGGATGCATGGCATATTATTTCAGGTAGAGAGCCAATGCCGCATTCGTGGCTCAAAGCAGCATAGCTGTAGCCATTGCGGGGAGCATAGATTTGCGGGGTTGCCGGTGCGTTGTAAAATCTGTACATTTGCAACAGAAAACCTATACATTATTATGAGATGCGGGAAATGTGACACAGAATTTGATTCCAACAGCTCGGCGTACTGCCCGCAGTGCGGTGCGCCGGTGCGTCCGCTGCTGCCCCCGTTGCCCAGACGCCACGGTCCGGGCGGCTGCTTGTGGGGGTGCCTTATTTCGGCGGCGGTGGCATTTGTGCTGGCTGTGCTTGCTCCTATACTGCTGATGTTGGTGGGCAGTTGGCTGTTGGGGTCGTCCCAAGTGAGCGGCTGGGTGGAGAAATCCGCCGAACAACTGATGGAGATGGTGCAAGACAGCGGGATGGCAAACGAATACACCTATAATATGGTGGGAACTCTCGGCGAGGGAACCCCTATCATGGTGCAGCTCGATGAGCCTGAGCCCGGCATACTTGCCGGGCAACTGCTGGTGGACGACGCCACCCTCGGAATCACCGGCAGCATCACATCCGATGGCGATGTGGAGCTGACGGTGGTGAATCCGGAGGGTGGCGACGACAGGCAATGGAAAGGGGTGGCTGTGGTGAACCCCGATGGGATTGCAGCGATACAAGGGATAGTCAGCGGCTCGGGCGAAAAATTCTATATATCACGCCGATAGCGGCCAATGCAAGCATCGCGCCGACGAGCATCCACAGCCGGGAGCGGGTGCTGCCTGAAGATGGCTGAGCCACCGGCACCACCACTCGGATTGTGTCGGTGCGGGAGAGCAGAAGGGTGTCGCGGACGATGCTGAAATGATGGAGTTCGCGGTGTGTCACCTCGCGGGAGCCTTCCGGAAGCATCAGCACGGAGCACCGTTCGGTGACAATCACTGTGTCGGCAGCCGAAACGGCAGAGCGCTGCTCAACGCGGCCTGAGCTTCCCGCCTCAACGGGAACATAGAGCGTGCGACCACACGCAGTGGCCACCATGCTAAGGCAGAGAGCCATCCTAATCCAGTTCATCGGCCCTTTGTTCAAGCGGTTTGTACTCCGAGGCGGCATTAAAACACGGGCAAGCCTTGGCCGCAAACTCACGATGGCCGTGCACAGTGGCTCCGGGGTGAGCGAGACACAGACGGCGGATGAGCGATTGCAGCGCAGATTTTTGCATTGGGGTACGGGTGTCCTTGGGGGTGGTGCCGTCGGCAGCACAACCGCCCACATAACACACACCGATGGAGGCTTTGTTGTGACCCAGACAGTGGGCGCCTACCGTATTCTCCGGACGGCCGGGATGGACGCTACCGTCGATATACACCACATAGTGATAGCCCACATCGCTGAATCCCCGCGCTTTATGCCATTGGCGGATGTTGTCAACAGTGAAGTTTTTGCCTTCGGCAGTGGCCGAACAGTGCACAATGATCTCATTAATTTTTCTCATCATAATCAATAATGGTTAGTCTTCAATGTGGATATTGAGGTGCCGGGATGTTTTGTCGGCGAGGAATTTGCGGGCAAGCTGTGCCCAACGCGCCCCATTGCAGGATGCTTTGTTTTCAAGATAGGACCAGAATTGCCAGCCGCAAACAGCTGCGGCCACCACCTGCCTCAGATCAGCCCCGATGATTCCGGGCATACATAGCTGCGCGAAATGCGCCAACAGCACCACGGCATACACCTCGACGAGAGTGCTGAATACACCGGCAAGTTTCCAGCTTTTGATTTTGCCGGCATCGCGGGCGGCCTGTTCGGGGTGGGCACGCGCCACACGGCGGCCCAACGCACACGCGCTCCAGCAGTCAAGCAGCACAAAAGCTGTGCAGAGCAGGAGATAAGGTGCCGCAGGCTCAATCAGCGCCCATGCAGCACCGGCAAGCGAAGCGCTCCATTTGGTGACCACAGGCCACCAATCACCATTGTTGAGGTTCATCATCTGTGTTTTCATAATCATAGCAAAATAAAGGGTGAATTGTGTGACTGCAAAGATAAGGCTCCGCGGCAGGGGTTGTCAACAGCCGAACCAATGAAATCACATTTTTTAACAATATATTTTGTCAAAAAATTTGGCTATATCATGAAATAGCTATAACTTTGTAACGATTACAAAATAATACTCAATACAAGATGCTGAATATCGACAATCACTCCAAAACCATAGAGCTGCTGAGCGAGGCCGGAATCAGGCTTTCGCACCAACGGATGGCGATATTGCAGTATCTGATGGAGCATCACACCCACCCGAGCGTTGCCGAGATCTACGACAGCCTGCACCCATTGTATCCCACACTATCACGCACCACTGTTTACAACACCCTTAAGCTGCTGGTGGAGAGCGGAGCGGTGATGCAGCTCGACATAGAGCCGGGAACAGCACGGTATGACGCGGATCTGTCACCGCACGCGCATTTTATATGCCGCAGCTGCGGCCAAGTGTTTGATGTGCCGGTGCCGGAGCAGCCGATAGCAGTGCCAAAGAATTTCAGCACCGAGAGCGTGGCCATCAACTACCGAGGGCTTTGTCCGATGTGCGCCGCAGGTGGAAAAAACTAAAAGCTAAACAATTAACCAAAAATATATCAATTACTTATCCAAAATCAAGAAACATTATGAAAAAGAAATTTATCTGCACAGTATGTGGTTATGTTCATGAAGGTGATGCAGCTCCTGAAAAGTGCCCCCAGTGCGGTGTTCCCGCCAGCAAGTTCAAAGAACTTGACGAGAGCGCAGCCCTGAAGTTTGTCACCGAGCACGAAATCGGCGTGGCCAAAGGCACCGACGAGGAGATGATCAAGGACCTCACCGCACACTTCAACGGCGAATGCTCCGAAGTGGGTATGTACCTTGCCATGAGCCGTCAGGCCGACCGCGAGGGTTATCCCGAAATCGCAGAGGCTTTCAAGCGCTACGCTTGGGAAGAGGCAGAGCACGCAGCCAAATTTGCCGAGCTGCTTGGCGAATGTGTGTGGGACACCAAGACCAACCTTGAGAAGCGTATGGCAGCCGAAGCCGGCGCCAATGAGGACAAGATGCGTATCGCCCGCCGCGCCAAAGAGCAGAACCTCGACGCCATCCACGACACCGTGCATGAAATGGCCAAGGACGAAGCCCGCCACGGCAAAGGGTTTGAAGGTCTGTACAACCGCTATTTCAAGAAATAATATCCGATATACCACAACTACCGATGGGCTGCGCATTGTGCGCGGCCCATTGTTGTGCAAGGGGGTTGCAAAATCAAACCGCAAGGCGTATATTTGCGTTATGTAAACGACACCTAAATTCAAGATAGATATATGGAAACAAAATCCGTGGCCGATACTCTGCTTGAGCGCAGAAGTATCCGCAGATATGAATACACTCCGGTGAGCGATGAGCAAATGGAGCTGGTGTATGATGCGATACGCAACACCCCTACCAGCTATAATGCTCAGCAGTACAGTGTGATAGATATCACCGACCAGGAGCTGAAACTGAAACTGTATGAGATCACCAACCAGAAGCAGATCAAAACTTGCTCGCACTTCCTGGTGTTTTGCGCCGATTTCCACAAGATAGAGATGGCAGCAAAAGCCAAAGGTCTTGAAATGCCGGAGATATACAACACCGCCGACGGCCTGATACTTGGCACCGTGGATGCGTCGCTGGCCATGATGAGCGCGGTGACAGCCGCCTGCTCCATGGGGCTGGGAACCTGCTGCATAGGGTATGCCCGCACAGCCAATCCCGAGGCCATCTCGCAGCTGCTGGAGCTGCCGCAGCATGTGTATGTGGTGTGCGGTCTGGCCATAGGAGTGCCCCGCGAGCTACCTGACCTGAAGCCGAAGCAGAGCACCGGGCTGGTGGTGCACCGCAATATATATGGCACGGAGGATATGACCGCCGGGCTGATGGCCTACGATGCCGAGGTGACGCACTACAACGCCACCCGTGCCGGCAGCAAGAGCACCAACGACTGGACCGACCATATCCTCGGGTACTACCGCGAGGCGATGAACTACCGGATGCTTGACGCGCTGAAGAAACAGGGGTTTGACCCACAGCGTTGAATGTCAGCGAATGAATACATATCCGCTCATGGTGTTGCGAAGCCATGAGCGGATTTTTTTTGCGGCAAAGAGGATTTTGATGTAACTTTGCACGGTTTTCACGATAGAGATCATGCAAACCGCACAATCAGTACTTACAAATCTATCGTATGCATAATTCTCTACCCGCCGTGCTTACACTTGAAGACGGCACTTGCTTTGAAGGCAAATCGTTTGGCCACACAGGGTCAACTTCGGGAGAAGTGGTGTTCAACACCGCCATGACAGGGTATCCCGAAAGTCTCACCGACCCGTCGTATGAAGGCCAGATTCTCGTCACCACCTACCCCATACTCGGCAACTACGGAGTGCCTCCGCGCCGCGAAAAAGACGATGTGAGCGAATATTATGAGAGCGACCACATCCACGCCCGCGCCATAGTGTGTCAGGACTATTCCTGGGACCATTCCCACTGGCAGGCCGACCGCTCGCTGGAGCAGTGGCTCAAGGAGGAGAAGATAGTGGGCATCTACGGCATCGACACCCGCGCCCTTACCAAACATCTGAGAGAGAAAGGGTCGATGCTGGGCAAAATCGTGGTGCAGGGCGCCGCGGATGTGGAGTTCTATGACCCCAACAAGGAGAACCTTGTGGCGAAAGTGAGCTGCAAGGAGCCGGAGGAGCACGGCAGCGGCGAGAAAACGGTGGTGCTGGTGGACTGCGGCGTGAAGCACAATATAATCCGTTGTCTCACAAGGCGCGGAGTGAAGGTGGTGAGAGTGCCGTGGGACTACGACTTCACCACCTTCCCCTACGACGGTCTGTTCATATCCAACGGACCCGGCAACCCCGATATGGCCGGGGCCACGGTGGAGAATATCCGCAAGGCCATGGCCATAGGCAAGCCGATATGCGGAATATGCATGGGCAACCAACTGCTGAGCAAAGCCGCCGGAGCCAAGATCTACAAGCTCAAGTATGGCCACAGAAGCCACAACCAGCCGGTGAGGCGCGTGGGCACCGACAGATGCTATGTGACATCACAGAACCATGGGTTTGCCGTGGATCAGAGCACCCTGCCGCCGGACTGGGAGCCGCTGTTTGTGAACATGAACGATGGCACCAACGAGGGGATACGCCACAAAAGCAAGCCGTTTTTCTCCGCACAGTTCCACCCGGAGGCAAGCAGCGGTCCCAAGGACACGGAATTTTTCTTTGACGAATTTATTGAAATGCTCTAAACATCATGGCCATGACAGGTGAAAGCAATCGCAACGAGAATATAAAGAAAGTGCTGCTGCTCGGCTCGGGCGCACTGAAAATAGGCGAGGCCGGAGAGTTTGACTATTCCGGATCGCAGGCTTTGAAGGCCATGAAAGAGGAGGGTATCGCCACCGTGCTGATCAACCCCAATATCGCCACCGTGCAAACATCCGAGGGGATTGCCGACAAGATATATTTTCTGCCCGTGACCCCCTACTTCGTTGAAAAGGTGATAGAAAAGGAGCGCCCCGACGGCATTTTGCTGTCGTTCGGAGGCCAGACAGCGCTCAACTGCGGTGTGGAACTGTTCAAGAGCGGTGTGCTCGAACGGTTCAATGTGAGTGTGCTCGGCACACCGGTGCAGGCCATCATGGACACCGAGGACAGAGAACTGTTTGTGCACAAGCTGGACGAAATCAATGTCAAAACCATCAAAAGCGAGGCCGTGAACAGTGTGGACGATGCGCTGAAAGCTGCCGCAAGCCTGGGTTATCCGGTGATTGTTCGCGCGGCATACGCCCTCGGCGGACTCGGCTCGGGGTTCTGCGACAATGAGCAGGAGCTTGTGGCGCTGACCGAAAAGGCTTTATCGTTCTCACCGCAGGTGCTGGTGGAGAAATCGCTCAAGGGGTGGAAAGAAGTGGAATATGAAGTGGTGCGTGACCGGTTTGACAACTGTATCACCGTGTGCAACATGGAAAACTTTGACCCGCTCGGCATCCACACCGGCGAGAGCATCGTGGTGGCACCGTCGCAAACTCTCAGCAATGAGGACTACCATTACCTGCGCAAACTGGCAATCAAAATCATACGCCACATAGGGATTGTGGGCGAATGTAATGTGCAGTATGCCTTCGACCCCGACTCGATGGACTACAGGGTGATAGAGGTGAACGCCCGCTTGAGCCGCTCGTCGGCACTCGCCTCGAAAGCCACCGGCTATCCGCTGGCATTTGTGGCCGCGAAGCTCGGTCTCGGCTACGGACTGATGGATCTGAAGAACTCCGTCACCAAGCAGACATCGGCATTCTTCGAGCCTGCGCTGGACTATATTGTGTGCAAGATTCCGCGATGGGACCTCGGCAAATTTCACGGTGTGCGCCGCGAGATAGGTTCGTCGATGAAATCAGTGGGCGAGGTGATGGCCATAGGGCGTACATTCGAGGAGGCCATACAGAAAGGTCTGCGCATGATTGGCCAGGGGATGCACGGATTTGTGGGCAACCATCGGCTGCCGGTGGACAACCTCGACCATGCCCTTGCCGAGCCTACCGACAAACGTATTTTCGTGATATCCCAAGCCATGCAGCAGGGGTATGATGTGGAGCATATCCATGAGCTCACAAAAATCGACCGATGGTTTTTATATCGCCTGCAAAATATTATCAACACCGCAAGCGAGCTGCGCAACTCCAATGAGCTTGAACAGCTGGACGCCAACCTGCTGCGCACGGCCAAAGAACAAGGATTCAGCGACTTCCAGATAGCCCGCGAAGTACTCAAGGAGCGGATGACCGACACTGAAAAGGCAAATCTCGCCGTCCGCGCTCTCCGCAAGTCACTGGGCATTGTGCCGGTGGTGAAGCAGATCGACACCCTCGCCGCCGAATATCCGGCCATGACCAACTATCTGTATCTCACCTACAACGGCCGCGAGAACGATGTGAAGTACACCGGCGACCACCGCTCGATAGTGGTGCTCGGCTCGGGTGCATACCGCATCGGCAGCTCGGTGGAGTTTGACTGGTGTTCGGTCAACGCTCTCCAGACAGTGAAGAAAGAGGGGTGGCGCTCGGTGATGATCAACTACAACCCCGAGACAGTGTCAACCGACTACGATATGTGCGACCGCCTCTATTTCGACGAGCTCACCTTCGAGCGTGTGATGGATATACTGGACCTCGAGGCTCCGCACGGGGTGATACTGTCGGTGGGAGGACAGATACCCAACAACCTTGCCACTCGCCTCGACCGGGAGCATGTGAATATCCTCGGCACCTCGGCTCAAAGCATCGACAATGCCGAGGACCGCAACAAATTCTCGGCCATGCTCGACCGCCTTGGCATTGACCAGCCGCGCTGGCGCGAGCTGACGAGCTTCGCTGACATACAGAAGTTTATCGACGAGGTTGGATTCCCGGTGCTCGTGCGCCCGAGCTATGTGCTCAGCGGAGCGGCCATGAATGTGTGCTCCAACTCCGAGGAGTTGCACCGCTTCCTCCAGCTCGCCGCCAATGTGTCGAAACAGCATCCGGTGGTGGTGACAGAGTTCATCCAGAACGCCAAGGAGATAGAGATGGATGCCGTGGCTCAGAACGGCGAGATAAAGGTGTATGCCATATCGGAGCATATCGAGTTTGCCGGAGTCCATTCGGGCGATGCCACTATCCAATTCCCGCCCCAGAAGCTGTATGTGGAAACCATGCGACGCATCAAGAAAGTGTCCTCGCAGATAGCCAAGGCTCTCAATATCTCGGGTCCGTTCAACATCCAGTTCCTGGCCAAGAACAATGATATCAAGGTGATAGAGTGCAACCTCAGAGCCTCAAGGAGTTTCCCGTTTGTGTCGAAAGTACTGAAAATCAACTTCATTGACCTCGCCACCAAGGTGATGCTCGGCATCCCGGTGGAGAAACCGGCCAAAAACGCCTTCGACCTTGACTATGTGGGCATCAAGGCATCGCAATTCAGCTTCTCGCGTCTGCAGGGCGCCGACCCGGTGCTGGGTGTTGACATGTCATCCACAGGCGAAGTGGGTTGCATAGGCGTTGACACCTCCGAAGCTCTTATGAAAGCTATGCTGTCGGTAGGGTTGCGTGTGCCCCACAAAGGTGTGCTCCTGAGCACCGGCACCGCCAAGCAGAAAGCTGCGATGCTTGAAGCCGCGCAGCAGCTTCACCGCTGCGGCCACCGCATATACGCCACCGGAGGCACACACCGCTTCCTCAACGACAACGGCATACCCGCCATCCGCGTGTATTGGCCCAGCGAGGCCGACATGCAGCCTCAGGCACTGCAGCTGCTCCACGACAAGGAGATAGATTTTGTGGTCAACATTCCCAAAAACCTCAGCCCTGCCGAGCTCACCAACGGACATAAGATACGCCGCGCAGCCATCGACCTCAACGTGCCGTTGCTCACCAACGCCCGCCTTGCCTCGGCGTTCATCCACGCCTTCACAACCCTGAGCCTCGACGACATCGAAATCCAACCCTGGAACGAATATTGATCCCCCTGATATGAAGCTGGAGGAATTGAGACGAGCGACTGTCAAACGACTCGAGGAGGTATATCCCCGGGGAGAGGCACTGTGGCTATGGCGCGAGATGCTGATGCGCATCAAAGGCTGGGGGCAGGTGGAACTGGCCATCAAGGCCGGTGATGAGGTGTCGGAATATCTGCAGCGCAAGGTGGAGGAAGTGACTGAGCGGCTGCTGCGAAAGGAGCCTGTGCAGTATATTTTCGGCATGGCGGAGTTTTATGGCCTGCAACTGAAGGTGACTCCCGATGTGCTCATACCGCGGCCGGAGACAGCTGAGATGGTGGATATGATTGTGAAATGGGCAGATGGCCGCACCGACCTGCGTGTGCTGGATCTGTGCACCGGCTCAGGATGTATAGCGGTGGCGCTTGCCCGCAACCTGAAGTTCGCCCAAATCGCAGCCATAGACCTCAGCAGCAAAGCATTGGCAGTGGCCGCTGAGAATGTGAAAGCACTCAAAGTGAAGGTGAATCTCAAGCTCGGGGACGCGCTGCAACTCAAGGATGAAACCTCTCCCAAATACGACATCATAGTCAGCAATCCCCCATATATAGCTGAGAGCGAACGGGCTTCGATGGACTCCAACGTGGTGGACCATGAGCCTCAGATGGCACTGTTTGTGCCCGACAGCGACCCGTTGAGGTTTTACCACGCCATTGCGCGATATGCCATGACAGCACTTGTAAGCAGCGGGGTGCTCTATTTCGAGATCAATCCCCTCTACGCCATCCGGCTGCGTGAGGAGTTGCAACAGCAAGGGTGGGATGATGTGGTGGTTGAGGCCGACATGCAGGGGTTGAACAGATTCATACATTGCGTGCATCCATGAAAAAAGAAGTGACCAAAGCCATGGCGCTGGACAGGCTTGAAGCTTTGTGTGCCAACGCCGAACGGTGCGAGAGCGAACTGCGGCAAAAGCTATGGACCTGGCGCATCGGCGAAGCTGACTCGCAGGAGATCATGAATCATCTGCGCAGCAACAGGTTTGTGGACGACGGGAGGTTTGCCCGCTCGTTTGTGCGCGACAAATACCGGCTGTCGCTATGGGGGCGACGCAAGATTGTGACGGCTCTGATGGGCAAAAGGATTGACGCATCGCTGATCCGCGAAGCCCTCAACGAAATCGAGGAGGATATCTATCAGTCCAATGCCCGCAGTGTGATTGCCGCCAAGCTGCGCACGATGAGCGATGCCAACAGCTATGAGGGACGCACCAAACTGTTTCGCTACGGCGTGGGGCGCGGCTACGAGCCGTCGCTTGTAGCCTCGATAATCAAGAATCCGGAGCTATGGAGTGGCCGCGACTGCTGAAGGGGGTAGTCAATCTTATATGGCCTGATGTGTGTGAAGTGTGCGGATGCACGCTGGTGAAGGGCGAAAAGGTGATATGCCTCGGATGCAGGCTCAAACTGCCGCGCACCAATCTCCACACTCAGGAGTTCAGCCTGATCCACCACCGATTAGCGGGGCGTGTGCCGATAGAGCGGGCTGCGGGATATTTCTACTACTACCGCTCCGATTCGTTCACTCGGCTGATTCATGCAGCCAAGTACAACGGTCGCCCCAATGTGGCGCGTTATCTGGCAAGGGAGTATGCCGGGGAGATTAAGAACGACGGATTTTTCTCCGGCATTGACCTTATACTGCCGGTGCCGCTTCACCGCTTTAAGCTGTGGAAACGGGGATATAACCAGACTGAATATCTTGCCCGCGGGCTAAAAGATGCCACCGGGATTGCAATCGGGAGCAACCTTGTGGCTACACGCGGACACTCCACCCAAACACGCAAGGGGTCGTACTTGCGATGGCTCAACACACGAAACATCTATGATGTGGTTCGCCCCGGTGAACTGGAGGGGAAGCATATCCTTGTGGTGGACGATGTAATCACCACAGGAGCCACACTGCTGGCCTGCTGCGAGGCCATCCACCGCTCGGCACCGACAGCCACCATATCTGTGCTCACCCTCGCGGTGTCACATCTGCAGTGACCTGCGCTCAAACGCATCGATGAAGCTGCCCGGCGTGGCGTTATAGAGATTTGCGCCGATATGACGGGCATACGCCTCAAGATCAAAATAAGCCTTGAAAGCGATATGGAAGCTAAGGAGCAGCTCGTGAAGGCGGATGTTTTTGTACACCGACGCCACGCGCTTATGCTCGGCATCGTTGTCGCGATAGAAATGAGGCTGTATGCTCACCACCTCGTTGCGCTCGTTGACATCAAGGGTTTTGGTCCACGAATGGTCGGCACCGGTGATGTAGATATTCCTGTATCCCATCCATAATCCGGACATGATGGAAGGTATGAGCACATTGCGCGGCCTCGGCATGGCCAGCTTACGGCTGTAGGCGAAATTCCGCAGCCATGAAGCACCCTCCACACCAACAAAATTGAACCGCCGCACATCAATGTTCTCCAACGGCATCACAACAGCCTTGCGGGGCACAAAGAGCGTCATGGGCCAACTCACCTTCGCAAGATTCTGCCATAACCGCTCCACATTTTCGTTGCCGGCACGGTTGAAAAATACCGGGTCGGCCATAAGATAATAGCTCGGCCTGAGAGCGAAAAACTCATCGGTGTTGGCGGCAAAATTGACAGCCAGGAGCGGAAATCGCTCAAACGCCTCCTTATGCTCCGCCAGGCTTTGCGCCAGTGAAGGTCCGTTGCCCATCACTATGAGGGTGGAGCCATGAGTGGGTATGCCGCGCCAGTTGACTGGGCGGCTAAAGAGTGCCATCCGCGCAATCCCCTTGGCCGAAAGCGAGAGTGTGTTGAAGAAGCTCATAGGTTGATATGCTGCACCGCAACAGGCTCATTGAGAAATATATGGGCGAGGTCGGTGAATTTTTCAGGGTTTTCGGTTGTGAGATAGCTGCAACTGCCGTTTTTGGAGCAACGCTGCTCCATCTCGGGATGGCGCCTGAGATAGTCGGCAAGACTGTTAGCCACAATCTGACCTTGGGTGATGACGCTGATGTTCTGCGGCACCGCCTCACGGATTTTGGGGTAGAGAATGGGGTAGTGCGTGCACGCGAGCACAATAGTGTCAATATCAGCATCTTTGGACAGCAGCATATCCACATATTTGCGCACAAAATAGTCGGCACCGGGAGAGTCAGCCTCATGGTTCTCGACAAGCGGCACCCACATTGGGCACGCCTGCGAGCTGACCTTGAAATCGGGGTAGAGCTTGGCCACCTCCATATCGTAGCTCTGCGACTGCACGGTGCCGTCAGTGCCCATCACCCCGATATGTCCGGTGCGGGTCAATTCGCCGATAGCCTCAGCCGTGGGGCGGATCACCCCAAGCACCCTGCGCGTGGCATCAATCATAGGGAGATCCTGCTGCTGGATGGTGCGCAGGGCTTTGGCCGAAGCAGTGTTGCAAGCCAGAATCACCAGTTTGCATCCGCGGCTGAAAAGGTATTTCACAGCCTCGAGAGTGAACTGATACACCACATCAAACGACCGCGTGCCGTAGGGAGCGCGGGCATTGTCGCCCAGATACAGATAGTCGTAGTCGGGCAGAAGGGTACGGATAGCCTTGAGAATGGTGAGACCTCCGTAGCCTGAATCAAACACGCCTATTGGCGAGCAATTGGAAAGCTCTGTTTGCATACCGCAAAGATACAATTTTCAACGCTCAGAAAAAAACAAAGGCCACACACAACTGTGCAGCCTTTGCAAGGTATGAAGATTATTGTTTATTTCAGGCCGAGTTTTTCTTTGACCTTAGGAGTGATATCCTCCACGCTGGAGCCAACGTAGATGGGCACATTGTTTTCAAAAATCATGGTGTATTCACCCTCGGCACCAACCGACTGGATAGCGGTCATCACCTTCTGCTGGATGGGAGCCATGAGCTGCTCCTGCTGACGCTGGAGATCCTGAGTGGCGGTGGAGCGGAACTGATCCATCTTCTGGCCGAGTTCGGTGATTTCCGACATACGACGGTCCTTGATGGTTTGGGGAGTCTCTTCGCCCATAGCCTGGAATTCAGTATATTTCTTATTGAACTCTTCCTGAAGGTTTTTGAACTCATCCTCATATTTCTTGGATGCAGTTTCGAGAGCGGTGCGGGCCTCAGCCATGTCGGGCATAGCCTCAATGATGGGCTGAGCGTTAACAACACCGAATTTTTGAGCGAAAGCCATCGAGGGAACAATCATGACGATGGCGAGTAACAATTTCTTAATCATTGGTTAGGTATAGTTATTTTGTTTTTTTATTTAAGTTAATGATGCGCAAAGATAGGTAAATTATCGCGCATAGCCAAGTTTTGCAAGCACATCATTGCTCACATCGATGCGCGGGGAGGCAAATATGATGTCGGCACTTGAGGCACGGTCGAAAATACACATGTATCCTCGCTCCTCGCTCACCTTTTTGACAGCGTTATACACCTCTTCCTGAATAGGTTTCATCAGGGTCTGGCGCTTTTTGTACATCTCGCCGTCAGGGCCGAAATATTTGTTGCGCAGTTCGGCTGCTTCTTTCTCCTTGGCCACAATGTTGGCCTCTTCCTTCTTTTTCTGCTCGTCGGTGAGGAAAGGCATCTGGCTCTGGTAGTTCTTGTACATGGTTTCGGCTTCGCGCTGCACGCCCTCCACCTCTTTCTGCCAGCGCTGCGACAGCTGCTCGAGCTGATTGTTTGCCACCTCGTATGCGGGCACATTGCTCAGGATATACTCCATGTCCACGAGAGCGAATTTCTGGGCGTAAGAAGCCGCCACACCGGCCGAAAGCATCAGAGCCATCAAGGCCACTCTTTTTATAAAGTCTGTCATAAGTTCAATATTAAGTTCCTATAGTGGATAAGACTATTGAGGGGGATAAAAGTTCAACTATGATATATTAAATAATGTTAGAACTCCTGTCCGAGCACGAAATGGAAGTGGCTTCCGCCGCGCTCGCCAAACACCTGGTCGAAACCGTAGGCCCAGTCGATACCCATCATACCCACCATCGGGAGGTAGATGCGCAAACCGACACCGGCGGAGCGTTTGAGATTGAACGGAGTGAAACTCTTGACATCGGTCCATGCGTTACCACCCTCCACAAATGCCAAACCGTAGATGGTGGTGGAAGGCTGGAGCATGAAGGGGAAGTGGAGCTCCATGCCCAGACGGGTGTAGGCGTAGCCTTCATAACCCCACGGAGTGAGGGCACCGTTGTCATAACCGCGCAAGCCGATGGTTTCGGTGGCGTAGGTGTAGGAACCCGACATACCGTCACCTCCCACATAGAATGTTTCGAAAGGTGATTTGAGCCATTTGTTGTAGCTTCCGAGCAATCCGATGTCGGCGCGTGTCATGAGCACGAGGGTCCATTTGCCGTTGGGGTCGGTAAGAGGAGTGTAGGTGCGGGCGCGGAATTTGAGCTTCCAGTACTCAATCCATTTATACATCTGCTTTTTGGACTCCACGGTGTTCTCGTTGTAGAGCTTTTCCCAATTCTTTTTGCCAAACAGGGATGCGGGAGGAGTGAGCTGCAGTCCGATGGAGAACTGAGAACCTCGGCGAGTGTAGAGCGGGTTGTCGATACTGTTGCGGGCCAGAGTGAGGCCGAGCACAAGCGAATTGGAAGTACCGTTGTTCATATAATAAAGGTATTCCCAGTTCTTGAGGTAGTACCAGTTGTAGCTCAAGTCGGTCTGGAAAGTGAAATAGTCATCGGGCCAGCTGAGACGCTTACCGAAACCAACGGTTACGCCCACCATCTGAAGCACCTTGTTGGGGTCGTAGGCATTGGTGATACTGTTCTGATAGTAGTCGCTTCCGTAGCCGTAGCCATATCCGTAGCCATAGTTGTAGGCCGTGTTGGCCCAGCGGCTGTTGTAGTAGGAGGAGTTGACACCGGTTTGACGGCTATAGTAGGCCGACACGCTGAGCGAGTTGGGTCGCTTGCCGCCAAACCACGGATCCAGGAACGACACACTGTAGGCCTGATAGTAGCGGGCGTTGGTCTGCGCGGAGATGGTGAATGTCTGACCCTCACCTTGCGGAATCAACCCTTTGTAGGAGCTGGGATGGAAAAGGTTTTTGATGGAGAAGTTGGTGAACTTGAGAGCCAGCTTACCGATCACACCTGTTTGACCCCAACCGAGCGAGAACTCAATCTGGTCATTGGCCTTTGATTCAAGGTTGAACACAATATCCACTGTACCGTTCTCCTCATTGGGCTCAGGACGGATGTCCATATTCTCAGGATTGAAGTGACCGGTCTGTGCAATCTCACGTGCCGAACGCATCAAGTCCTCTTTCGAGAACAGGTCACCGGGGCGCACGCGGAGCTCGCGGCGTATCACCTTCTCATACAGGCGGTCGTTGCCGTTGATCACCACATTGTTGATACGCGCCTGGGGGCCTTCCACCATACGCATTTCAAGGTCGATGGAGTCGCCGCTCACATTTTTCTCGATAGGCACAAGGTTGTAGAACAGATAACCGCGGTTCATGTAGAGGTTGGCCACAGCATCATCGTCCTCGGTGGTACGCTTGTTGAGCAACTTCTGGTTGTACACATCACCTTTCTTGAATCCGAGCACATCATCAAGCACCTCGGTGGGATAGAGAGTGTTGCCAACCCAGGAGATGTCGTTGATATAATATTTTTTTCCCTCCTCAAGCGAAATATACACATCAACAGTATTGTCATTGTATGGCACCACGCTGTCACTGAGAATCTTGGCATCGCGGTAACCTTTCTCGTTATATTTCTGTATGATGCGGTTGAGGTCATCACGGTAATCGCTTTCCACAAACTTCTTCTGCTTGAACAGGTTGAGCAGCTTGCCTTTCTCGTTGGTTTTCTTCATGGTCCGCTGAAGAGCGTTGTCGCTCATCACCTCGTTGCCGTCAATGTAGATTTTGTGCACCTTCACCTTGTCGTGGCGGTCCACAACAATATCCACAATCATCTCGTTTTTGGCCGAAAGGTCCTCGCGGAGATTGATTTTCACAGAAGCGTTGCCGAAACCTTTGGCCTTGTAGTACTGCTTGATGATTGACTCGGCACGGTTCACGATATTTTGCGTGATCTGGTTCCCCTTGTGGAGCTGAAGACGCTCCTCAAGGTCCTTGCGTTCGCTCTTGCGGGTGCCGAAATAGTTGATTGTGGAGATACGGGGCTGCTGGCGGAGATTGATGGCAATCCAGGCCTTGTCGCCGGCCACTTTCTCCACAGTGATTTTCACAGAGCTGAACAGCCCCTGACGCCACAGACGCTTCGAGGCCTCAGTGATTTCAGAACCGGGGATATCAATGCGTTCACCCACCTTCAAGCCGGCAAAACCGATGATAAGATAGTCCTCATAGTTGTCGGCACCGTTCACAGATATTCCGGCAATTTCGTATGTGCGCGGAATCCCGGTGAAAATCACCTTGGGATTGACCACAGTGTCCACTGCAAGCTCCTGGGCCTTGACGCCGGTGGCACCCAATGCCATCAACGCCGCTGCAAGGAGATATATAAGTTGGTTACGCATAATATGATGTGAATTCTTTTTTTGCTATATTTTGATATTAAGTATGATTGGCTGTAAGGTGATGGAGAGAAATGCTACGGTGTTGGAGAAGAGAGTTGCTCCGATATCAGGCCGAATCGTCGCTCACGGTTCTGATATTCAGCTATGGCCTCCCGCAGCGACTCGCCGTTGAAATCGGGCCACAGGGTGGGAGTGAAGTAGAGTTCGGAATAGGCTATCTGCCACAGCAGGTAGTTGCTGATACGGATATCGCCGCCGGTGCGGATGAGGAGGTCGGGATCGGGGAAATCGGCTGTGGTGAGGTGGCTCGACACAGTGGAGTCGGTTATGTCATCAATAGCCAGATTGCCGGAAGCCACCTTTTGCGCTATCGAGCGCACAGCCTCGGTAAGCTCCCAGCGCGAGGAATAGCTCAACGCCAGAATCATGTTGAGTCCGGTGCAGTGGGCGGTGGCAGCCACGCATTGGTCGAGGGTGTTGCGCGCCTCCTCGGGAAGACGGCTCACATCGCCGATGATATGCATTCTCACATTGTTTTCAAGCATTTCGGGCAGCTCGCGGCTCATGGCCATGACTATCAGGCCCATCAGCACATCCACCTCATGCTGGGGACGGTTCCAGTTTTCGGTGGAGAAAGCATACAGAGTGAGATATTTGATGCCGAGGGCGTTGGCCTCGCGAATCACATTGCGCACCGAAGTGACGCCCTGCTCATGACCGCAAGTGCGCTCCTGCCCCTTGGCTTTTGCCCACCGTCCATTGCCGTCCATGATGATGGCTACATGGGCCGGAACACGAGCGGGGTCAATGGTGATATGCTTCTGGGAGGCTGTCATTGCTTGATTATATGATATGAAACATTTTATCTATCAGTCGATACGGTGGCAAGTGGAGCATCGCGGCCCGAATTCATAACTCACACCGACCATCAGGGAAGAGTACCAGTCGGTGTTCTTGATAAAGGAGCTTTTGATCATGTACAGATCCTTGAGTTCGCCGTCAACGTGGTCGCCAAACACTTTGGTCATGGTGAACTCCAGCATGAGGTTGACACGTTTGGATGCTTTGTATTTCACTCCGAATCCCATAGGTATATTGAATGCCATGGCCGACTTGTCGCCACACTTGGAGTATGTGGCACCGAAGCCGAGCGACAGGTAGGGGGTCCACCGCTTGAGACGCTTGTATGTTTCGCCGAAACCGTAGGCAAAAAAGTTGAATTCGCCACGGGCACCGAGGTCGTAGGCCCATGCACTGAACTTATAGTTGACATTAAGGGGATATACATTGTCAAACTTCTCGGTGTTGCCACTGAGAGACAATGCGGTGAGCTGTCCGCGGATAGCCCAGCGGCTGTCGTCGAACAGATAGCGGAAAGCCACATCAATTGCCACACCCGGACTTGCGAAGATATTGCTCTCGTTGGCATCGCCGAGATAGCCGCTCATGCCGGCACCCACACCGATGTCGAATTTATAAGTATCGTTCTCATTCTGCCCATAAACAGCTGTAGCTGCCATGGTGGAGGCAGCTATCGCCACTATTGTGGCCAGCAGACGATGTGGAAGTGTCAATATCATTGAATAGGCTTGAATGTCATGCGATTGATATACCCACGCCACACTTTTGCGCTGAGGCCGTTGAGGTCGGTTTCACCTCCGAACAGATACACATACGGGCAATCCCAGCTTTCAATCGGGGCCACAGCCCTTGACTGCGAGCCGCGATACCATGCGGGGAGTCCGTTGACCGGCATATCGCGCCACACTCCGGAGGCGGCACTGCGGCTGAGAGTCACGGAGTGAACCACGCTCTGGGCGTAAGCCACCGGAGCGAGATAGTCGGGGAGCTGCATGCAGTTGTCGGCTTTCACCCAGTTGAGGCCACGGTTGAGCGATATATAAACGTAAGGGTTGGTGGTACCGGCAGCATTCCTGCCTCCGATAGCCACAAGAGTTGACACCTCGCTGGCCACCCACTGTGTGCTCACCTTATAGGAGTAATACGGCACCAGACACACACCTTCAAGAGCCGGGATACCGTCGGGCGACAGACAGCCCCACGAATTGCCGTCATAGGCCCAGGTGGCACCGGTGAGAGCGCCGGACGATTTCGCTCCGCCCACAATCATCAGCATCTTGTCGGGACTCCATTTGTTGGAGTAAACCACAGCCTGACTGGTGCCGGCTACAGGGAAGTCGGCGTCAACGGCATATTCTGTTGAAGCAGGATAGGTGGTGTGATAATACACTCCGTCGGAGCCTTTGCGCACTCCGAGAATGGTGGAGCCATACGCGCCGAGAATATGGTTCATGCTCACTGACAGGTCGCTCCAGTTAACGCCTTCGTCGGTGGAGGTCAGCAGGTGACCTTGGGAGTTGACCGCAAAAAGAGCATTTTCGCCCGCTGTGATGCTGTTGATGAGCAGCGACGCGGGAAGATTGCACGGGCTGTTGCTCCACGATTCAGCTCCGGGATCGGTGGTGGAGGCCACGCATGCTCCCGATGCCGAGCGGGTGAAACACAGCACTTTGGAGCCGAACTGCACGGTGTGCTGCTCGGTAGGGTGGGAGAGCGAAGTGGGAAGAGGACGCATCGAAGCTTTGTCCCAATAGAGCGAGTCAGCCACAAGGGTATGAACATTCACCTTGAGGGCATAGTCGCGTGTATTGACACCGTTGTAGTCCACAAGATGCAGCTTCACATCATTGTGGGAAAAGTCGATAGTGTCGGAGTTACTCACAAGATAGTCAATGGTCTTGACCTCACCGTCCTCGCCGGTGAAGGTGATAGTGGCCTCTGTGACAGTGGGAAGACTGATGTCGGCCACCAGCTTGTTGATTTTTGTGCCTTTGGGCAGAGAGTCGGCATTATACACCACAGCGTTGTCGAGGTCGATGGTGAAGAAAACCGAATCAAGATTGGCCAGAACATTGTCGTTGGCCGTTAAGGCAAACGATCTTATTGCCAGAGAGGTGGTTATCTGCACCTCCTCGGTGGAGTCCTCTACATCGTCGTTATCCGAGTTGCACGACACTGCCGCGCCGCACAACATCGACGCAAGGAGCATATATAACGGGAGTTTACACTTCATGATGATGCTATTTTTCAAACTGCAAAGTTAACAACAATTTCATTAACTAATGTTGCTTTATAGTTAAATTCTGTAACCGGCAACATACACTTTTGCAATTCATCCATGAAAAATGGTGTAAATCAGATTATTGCCCAAATATCTAACAGATTTCACCACTCCTTCCGGCATAGGCATATACCCTCGGCCGCGGGTGCCGAGCAGACAGGGACACTGCTCAACCCTGGCCTCGCACCACAATCCGAGGCGCAAAAACTCGCGGAGCAGCGTAGCACCACCCTCCACCATCAGGGAGGTGACACCTTTATTATATAGATTTTCAAGCAGCTCGCGGAGATTGGGATAATCGCGAATCAGGATGGTATCGCCGCCACGGAGCACTGCGGCTTCGTCCGGCACCCTTCCACGGCGGTCAACAACCACTCTCCGGGGTGAACGGCCTTCCACAAGCCTCACATCCAGCCTGCAATCATCAGCCAACACGGTGCCGCTACCCACCATCACCGCATCGTTGCGGCTGCGCATCAGATGCACCAGCACACTCCCGAGAGACGCGGAGAATTTCATGGGGCCGGAGCCGTCAGCGCGGTCGGAATCAAGCCATCCATCGGCACTGGAAGCCCATTTGAGGGTGACATATGGCATTCGGTGGGTATGGGCGTAGATAAACACGCGGTTCAACTCCCTGCATTCCTGTTCCATCACGCCGGTGACCACTTCCACACCCGCCTCGCGCAGCATGGCCACACCTCTGCCGCTCACTTTCTCAAACGGGTCGAGGCACCCTACTACCACACGGGGTATATGCTTGTCTATTATCAGTTTGGCACAGGGCGGTGTTTTGCCATAGTGCGAGCACGGCTCAAGCGTGACATACATGGTGCAGTCGCGAAGCAGAGCCTCATCTGCCACTGATGCCACAGCGTTGACCTCGGCATGACCCTTACCGCAGCAGCGGTGCCACCCCTCCCCTATTATCCGGCCTTGGCGCACAATCACGGCACCCACCATGGGATTGGGTGACGCATACCCTAACCCGTTGCGGGCAAGCTGGATGGCACGCCCCATATAGCGGGCATCTATTTCCATTTGCCGTCGGCCTTGATTAGATCCACGAGCCGCTGCACAGCCTCGGTCTGGGGGATATTCTTCTCCACACACTCCTTGCCGCGATACAGGCTCACATGTCCGGCGCCGGCACCCACATATCCGTAGTCGGCATCGGCCATCTCGCCCGGTCCATTGACAATGCAACCCATCACGCCGATTTTCAACCCGCGCAGCGACGAAGTGGCCTCCTTGACCCGTGCGAGGGTACTTTGGAGGTCGAACAGGGTGCGCCCGCAGCTCGGGCATGATATATACTCGGTGCGTGTGATTCTCAACCGTGCAGCCTGAAGGATGCCGTATGCCAGCGATGCGGAAGCTGATGCTCCGAGAGCCTCGCTCTCAATCCACACACCGTCGGCAAATCCATTGAGAAGCATACTGCCCAGATCCACCGAGGCGCGGACCACCACATCCTCGGCCGGAAGCGAACCGTAATCCACTTTCAGAACCACCGGGTTGTTGATACCGCGCATCATCATGGAGTGGAGCGCGCTCTGCATGGAGCCGGGACGGTTGGCATGGGACGAGGTCAGCACGATGATTCTGCCCGGCTCTACCTCACCCCACTGCTCCACCGGTATAGCCGCATCAAAACATAGCGGCTCGAAATCCGGTTCAAACAGGTCGGGGGAACGCTCCGGCTCATATTCCGCATCCTTGCGGGAACCTACCACCACCGGTGTGCAATCGCCGCCGACAACGCCCACCTGCGCGCTCGCACGGCGCACCGGACATATAGCGTTGAACCCCTCGGCACGTTGGCCTTCGATATGGGGTGCCTCATACAGCCGCTCAATATAATCGCGCAGCCTGCGGGCCACAGGAAGTTCACACTCCGGCTCCTCGCTGAGCGACACCCTTATGGTGTCGCCGATACCTTCGGCCATAAGCGAGCCGATGCCCACGCATGATTTCACGCGGCCATCCTCGCCGTCACCGGCCTCGGTCACACCGAGATGCAGCGGAAAGTGCATATCCTCCCTGTCCATCGCCTCCACAAGGCGGTGCACTGTCTCCACCATCACCCTCACATTGGAAGCCTTGACGGAGATTACCACATCGGTAAACCCTCGCTTTACGCACACCCGCAGAAACTCCATGGCACTCTCGGTCATGCCGGCAGGAGTGTCGCCATAACGGCTCATGATTCTGTCGGAGAGTGAACCGTGGTTCACACCTATGCGCACCGCGGTTCCGTGGGCGCGGCACACCTCAAGAAACGGAGTAAGCGCCTCATCGATTTTCCGCAGCTCAGCGGCATACTCCTCATCAGTGTATTCAATTTTGCGGAACGTGCGCCCGGGATCCACAAAGTTGCCCGGATTGATGCGCACCTTCTCCACCTTCTCCGCAGCGGCAAAAGCGGCGCGGGGGTTGAAATGGATATCAGCCACCAACGGCACATCCACGCCACGTTCGCGAAGCCCCTGACGGATGAACATCATATTGTTGGCCTCGCGCACACCCTGAGCCGTGAGACGCACTATCGCCGCCCCGGCTTTGGCTATGCGCTCCGACTGGTCTATGCTCCCTTGGGTGTCCATGGTGGAGGTGGACGCCATCGACTGAAGCTGTACTGGAGCACCGCCTCCGATGGTCACATTTCCCACGCGTACAGGGGTGGTAAACCGGCGGCGGCAATCGAAATCAGTTGACTTTGAACTCATATTTCACCTCTTTAAGCTCACGGTTGGCCTTGACAATCTTGGCTGAAAGTCCGGCACGATACTCCTCTAAACGGGCATGTATATCCTTGTCGCCGAGAGCCAGAATCTGGGTGGCGAGCACAGCGGCATTGAGACCCGCATTGATACCCACGGTGGCAACGCTCACGCCCGGAGGCATCTGCACAATAGACAGCAGCGCATCATTGCCGTCCAATGAGGAATTGATGGGGATACCGATCACAGGCACAGGGGTGAGAGCCGCAATGACACCCGGCAGGGCTGCGGCCATACCGGCAGCGGCGATAATCACTTTTATGCCGCGGGCCTCGGCTCCACGGGCAAACTCCTCCACTTCGGCGGGGGTGCGATGGGCACTGAGCGCATTCATCTCAAACGGCACTTTCATGTCGTTGAGAAACACTGCGGCCTTCTGTAGCACAGGCAGGTCGGAAGTACTGCCCATGATGATGCTAACTAATGGATTCATATTGTAGAAATGTGTTATGATTGAGTAGAATAAAATGTCATTATACAAACGGGAGATTGGAGCAGAGATACACGCACAGGAACCCTACCGCAAATCCGGCGAACACCTGCGCGGGAGTGTGGCGCTTCATTATCAGCCGCGAGCTGGCCACCATGCCGCAAAGCAGCACCACAACAATCACCGGCCAGAGCATATCCACCACCGCAAGATGACTCACCGCTATGCGAAAGGTAAGCGCGAGAAAACCACCCATGGCTGTTGCGTGGGCCGATATTTTCCAGCGACGGTTGACCACTATGCATATCACCACCGCAAGAGCCGCGCCAACCATGAACATAACAAGCCACACCGGTGCCTTGCTCATATAGAGGAATGCAGCACAGCACAGATACCCCAACAGGGTGATGATATACGGCACAGTGCGCTCCTTCTGCTCCTTGAGAGCGGGGTCGGAAAGGAATCCGAGCTTCCACAACACCCAGATGCAGAGCAACGGCACCACGCACACCATCACCGCCACAATCCCGGTCACCGACAGCTTTGTGCTGAGCGGCAACACCCTGAGCATACTTAGCCATAGAGCCACTATCACACCATACACCGGCACAACGGGAGGTCCGAAAACAAAAGATATGATTTTAGCAATCTTATACATAACAATCATATTTTGCGCCGGAGTCGCCCCACAGGGATGCCGGCCTTTTCTCTATATTTTGTCACAGTGCGCCGCGCCACGCCATACCCTTTGGTGTTCATCAGGTCGGTGATTTCGCGGTCGCTCAGCGGATGCTGCTTGTCCTCGCTGTCAATCACTGACTTCAGGGCCTCCATCAATTCGTGTGCCGAAGCCTCGGCTCCGTCCATGGGACGCTCATTGAAGAAATATTTCAGCGGGTAGATACCGGAAGATGTGGCCACATATTTGCCCGTGGTGGCACGGCTTATCACCGAAAGGTCGTAGCCGGTGAGCTCCGACACATCCTTGAGAATCATGGGGCGTATCTTCATCACATCGCCGCTCTCGAAAAACTCGCGCTGCAATTTGACAATGGCTGTCATCACGCGATAGAGAGTGGAGCTGCGCATATCGAGCACCTGAATGAACGACTGCGCCTCGTCGCGCCGCTGGCGCACAAACCTCATGGCACTGTCGCCCATCCTGTTGGGCAGATGAATGTCGCCGGCAAAACTCTGTTCCACCTGCAGCCTGGGCACTCTGCTGAGCGAAGTGACTGTAATCACTCCGTCCTCGCACTCCACGCTGAAGTCGGGCGAAATCTGCCTCAACCGCTCATCATCGCCCGCCGAGGCAAAAGCGCTGCCGGGCTTGGGATTGAGGGTACGGATAAGGTCAAGAGCCGATTTGAGCTCACCCTCGGTGGCACTCAGGGCTGAGCGCAGCTTGTCATAGCGCAACCGCGAAAACAGGTCGAAATAGTCCGATACCATGCTCTCGGCAAGCTGCACTGCGGGCGAATCCGCATCCGGCAACCGCCTGAGCTGCAGCAGCAAACAATCGCGCAAATCCACTGCGGCGATACCGGCAGGCTCAAGCGAACGCACTATTTGCCACACCCGGCGCACATTCTCCACATCCACATCCACACCCTCCTGAAAAGCAAGGTCGTTGGCCAACTCGGCCACAGAGCGCGTCATATAGCCATTGGGATCGATTGAGCCGATGACAAACGAAGCCACAAGGCGGTCGGTGTCGCTGAGATTATGCTCGGCAAGCTGCGCCTGCAGCGAGTCAATCAATGTTTCACCGGCCACGGCCACAGGCTCATAGTAGGGCGAGTCGGGCGAATAGTTTCTGGCCTCAAGCCTATAATGGGGAATGTCATCTTCCGAGCGGTAGTCGGCCAGCTGAAGCTGGTCGGGAGTTTCATTGAACTGCTCCTCGTCGTGGCGGTCAGCGGTGAAGTCATCACTGTCGGCCACCTCGAGAGCAGGATTTTCGTCAAGCACACGGCGCACCTCATCCTCGAGCTCGGGACCGGTCATCTCGAGCACGTGCACAAACTGCATCTGCAACGGCGAGAGCGTTTGCAGCTGCGACAGCGACAACGAGGTGGTGAGTGCTTCTTTCATCACTGGTTATAGCCAAAAGCGTATGCAAGCGAGCCGACTGCGAAGTAGGGGTATTTGGCAACAGCTGCTTTGCCTGCACCTTCGCTACCCACAAGCTGCATATAGATATAATCCACTTCATTGAGAGCCGACAGGCTCACTGTGGTCCATTTGGTGATATACTCGCCATTGTCAGCCGACTCGAGAGCCACTTCCACAGAGCCGGTTTTCTTGCCACCGAGCACACCGGTGATCACCAGATGCACCTTGTCGGCACGGCTGTCGGGGGTGAAAGTGCGTTTCATCTCATAGTAGAGCGCGGAGCTGTTGCACACTGTCATCGTTTCGGGGTAGAAAGGAGTGACAAAGCTGATGGCCACACTCGGTTTGGCAGGGATTGAGGTGGTGCTTTCCGATGGATTGAAACGGGCCATCATGAACGGGTCACCAAATGTCGGGGCGACATCCTCGGCAGCAGCGTTGCGGAGGTCAATCACACCGGCCCAGTTGGGATAGGTGTTGAAATCCGCACCGTAGTCCACCGGATTGTAAACACGGCTCGGCACCATGCCTGTGAAAGTGGATCCGGCGGCATCATAGGCATAGGTAAGATGGAGGCCGTCGTAAGTTTGGCCGGAGGTGTTGAGCGCATAGTTGGTCCACACACCCTGTTCATTGTAGGTGATTAGGCCGGCATAGTTGCCGGGAGTGAACAAACGCTCGCTCCACATCGAATCGTTGTTGGCGTCGGTGGAGCCGCACGATGTGAGGCCACCGATGGTGGCTGCGAGAGCCACAATACTCAATAGTTTTTTATAGTTCATAGTAGGATAGTATTTAAAATTAAACCTCGGGCGCGGCAATTTGTTCATCAGGAAGATAATCCTGCGTTGCTTTTCGTCCTATAATCTCATGCCAGCGCATCGGTGACACTCCTGTGCCGGGGCGTTTGGCGGTAATATTTTCGTTGGTAAATGTATCACCTTTGCGTATCGGGCAGGCGGCCACGATACTTTTCCGCGCCACAGCGATATTGGGCTGCTCACTGGCACTCACACATTTATGCTCCGAGCCGAGAGCCATCTCCACATTGCGCACCGATTGCACCATGAGGGTAAGCTCCTGCGGGTCGAGCGAAGCCTTGTGGTCAGGACCGGGCATCGATTTGTCAAGAGTGAAATGCTTCTCTATCACCTTGGCTCCCAGCGCCACAGCCGCTATCGGCACCTCCTCTCCCGGTGTATGGTCACTGTATCCCACAGCGCCACACCCCAGCGTGGCCAGACTGTTCATCGCCCGCAGGTTGACATCTCGCATCGGGGTGGGATACTGAGTGTTGCACTGGAGCAGAATGATATTGGAGCGCAGTGTGCCGCTGTGCTCCAGCACCTCCACCGCCTCCGCCACCTCATCGAGGGTGCTCAATCCGGTGGAGAGAATCACCTTAGCGTGTTGCGCACCGATTTTCTCCAGATAGGGCAGATTGGTGATCTCGCCCGAAGGCACTTTCCAATAGTCCATCCCCAGCGAGGCAAGCAATTCTATGGAATCCAAATCGAACGGAGAGGAGAGAAATCCTACACCGCAACGCCCGCACTCCTTTTGGAGTATGGTGAAATCGTCCGACGAGAGCTGCAAGGAGCGGAGCATCTGCAGCTGGGTGTCGCCCATCCCGGGACAATTCTCCTGCTGATACTGCGCCTTGGCCGCACCCGCACTCACAAGTTTCTCGGCCTTGAAGGTTTGAAACTTCACATAGTCCACCCCTGCTGCGGCAGCGGCATGAACCATCTCGATGGCGGTGGCCAGCGAACCGTTGTGGTTCACTCCCGCCTCTGCTATAATGATGGTATGTGTCATAACGGTCGGCACGGATTTCCGGCATAAACGCCGCATTGTTCAATATCTTCAGTCACCACACTACCCATTCCCACTACGGAACCGTCGGCAATGGCAACATTGTTTCGCACCACGGCTCCGGCACCTATCATCACATCACTGCCGATGGTCACGCCGCCGCATATCACCGCGCCGGGGCCTATGAACACATTGCTGCCGGTGGTGACACCATGCTCCACAATGGCTCCGGTGTTGACCACATTGCAGCTCCCTAAGTTCGCTCCGTTGACCACCGCACGGTGCATCACCGCACTCCCCTGCCCGATATGCGAGGAGGGAACGACAAGAGCCGTTTCGGCCACAAGCACCGGCATGGGATGGGCGGCATACCGCTCGATTATGCTGCGGCGCAGCGACATATCGCCTCCGCGACCCATCACTACGGCTATATGCACCGGCATCTCCGGCCATTGGCGCATGAATTTTTCATCATCGCCAAGCCACGGAAACTCAAAAGTGTCGGATGCCTTGAAATCCACATATCCCGCCACTTCTATGTGACGAGGCATCATGGCAAGGAGCGACACCGCATGGCCGCCGCTGCCAATCAGTGCAAGCCTGCTGCTCATCGGTTGTAGATATCAGTTTTATACTTCGCCAGGTTCTCCGGTTTCACAAACCAGTCGATAGTGGCCTTGAGCCCTTCGTGCAGCGAGTAGGAGGGGTGCCACCCGGTGAGCTCGGAGATGAGCGTATTGTCGCCGCACAGTCTGAACACCTCGCTCTTGCCCGGACGCAGCCGCTCGGGATCCACCACATAGCGCACATCGCTCTGCATCAGCTCGGCGATGATGGCAAGGGTCTTCTCCATACTCACCTCGGTGCCTGTGGCAATATTTATGTCGCGGCCCTCGATGCCGGGAGCCTCGCCGAGGGCTATGAACCCTTGGGCGGTATCTTTCACAAAGTTGAAATCACGGGTGGGAGTAAGATCGCCCACCTTTATCTCCTTGGCACCCGATGCTATCTGCCCGATGATGGTGGGGATGATGGCGCGGGCACTCTGGCGCGGGCCGTAGGTGTTGAACGGACGGGCTATCACCACAGGAAGGTCAAAGGCGTTGTAGAAACTTTTAGCAATGGCATCAGCACCTATCTTCGTGGCTGAATACGGGCTCTGCGGCTGGCGGGGATGCTGCTCGTCGATAGGCACATACTGCGCGGTGCCATACACCTCGCTGGTGCTCGTGACCACAAGCCGCTCCACACCGCAGTCCCTCGCGGCCTGACACATATTGAGGGTGCCCTTGATATTGGTGTCCACATAGCTGTCGGGAGCCACATAGCTGTAAGGAATGGCTATGAGCGCGGCAAGATGATACACCGTGGAGCACCCTTGGGTGATGTGGCGGCACAGATTGGGGTCGCGCACATCGCCGCACACCACTTCCAGCTGCGGCGAATGAATCTCCTCAAGCCATCCCCAGTTGTTGAACGAGTTGTAGTAGCTCAAAGCCCTGACCTCATACCCTTTGGCCAGAAGAGCCTCACACAAGTGGGAGCCGATGAACCCATCAGCACCGGTCACCAATACCTTTTTGTTGCTCATATCATGATATATTACCCCACAAAATTAATCAAAATCCGCGACAACGCCAACAGACTATTCAAGGTTGTACTCCTTGATTTTGCGGTACAATGTGCGCTCGGAGATATTGAGTTCCTTGGCGGCAGCCTTGCGGCGTCCGGAATGTTTTTCGAGCACACGGCGTATTGTCTCACGCTCGGTGTCCTCGAGGGTCATCGACTGTATGGAGCTGTCGGGATTCAGCTCCACTTCATTAGTGGTCACCTCACTCACATCCACATCTATAGGGGCGGGACGCAACGAATCCGGCGTGCGGTTGACGGCCACCAGCGACCGTGGCATATCAATCAGCGGCGACTCATGCTGAGGTTTCTGCTCCGAAAGCTGCGACCGCAGGGAGTCAATCTCGCGCTGCATGCGGAAAATCATGTTGAACAGTATCTCCCGCTCCTGGGCATAGCTGTGGTCGGGATGAGCCACCGCAGGAGCGAACCCTGTGGTGTCGGACGGCAGATAGCGGTGCAGATCGTCGGCACTCACCTCCATACCTGCCTGAAACAATGATGTCTGCTCCATCACATTCTTGAGCTGGCGCACATTGCCGGGCCAGCTGTAATGAAGGAGCACACGCCGCGCATCGTCGCTCAGGGTGATGGCCGGAGTGCGGTAGCGTTCGGCGAAATCCGCGGCAAACTTGCGGGCAAGCAGCACTATGTCGTTCCCCCTGCTGCGCAACGGGGGCACCTGAATCTGCACTGTGGAAAGACGGTAGAACAGGTCTTCGCGGAATTTCCCTTCTGCCACAGCCTTGAGCATATCCACATTGGTGGCGGCCACTATCCGCACATTGGTGCGCTGCACTGTGGAGGAGCCCACCTTGAGAAACTCGCCGTTCTCCAGCACCCTCAGCAGACGCGCCTGTGTGGTGAGTGGCAGCTCCGCCACCTCGTCCAGAAAAATAGTGCCGCCGTCGGCCTCCTCAAAATACCCCTTTCGGGCCGAGATAGCCCCGGTGAACGCACCTTTCTCGTGGCCGAACAGCTCGGAATCGATGGTGCCTTCAGGGATAGCACCGCAGTTGACAGCGATATAGCGTGCATGCTTGCGCGAGCTGTAGGCATGGATGATCTTAGGGAAAAACTCTTTTCCCACACCACTCTCGCCGGTCACGAGCACCGACAGGTCGATTGGCGCCACCTTGATGGCCCGTTGCACAGCGGCAGTGAGCGCGGGAGCGTTGCCGATGATTGAGAAACGCATCTTGGCTTGCTGCACTTCAGGCGATATGTCGTCATTTATTTGCATGAACGCAGTCTGTAGGTTTGCTGTTTGAGATATTCCCCAAGCTCCTCTATGGAGCCAGCGTGGGCCTTGATCTGCTCGGGAGTGATGGGTGTGCCCACGGAGAGATGGATGGTTTTGTGGCGTTTGCCAAACACTTCGGCCGGGAGACGCAATGTGCGCAACTGCCATGATATGCGTCCCAAGAGGTTGAACCACCACGAATTGCTGCCGTGGAAATAAATCGGCACCACAGGCACTCCGAGCTGCTTGACCAGACGCACCACAGTGGGTTGCCACTGACGGTCCTCGAGCTGCAGGCGGCCATTGATTTTCGACACGGCACCGGCCGGGAAAAATCCCAGCGGCTTGCCTGAGCGCACCTGGTCGATAGCCTCCTTGATACCTTTCATCGACACCGCCTTTTTCTTGGGATCATCGCTCTGGAGAGCGTCCACGGCTATGAAATTGGGGCGCATGGCTGTGATATGGTTCAATATCATGTTGACCATCACCTTGAAATCAGGACGGTATTTACCCACCACATTGATAAGAGCAATCCCGTCGAGCGCACCGAAAGGATGGTTGCTCACGGTGATGAACGGCTCGCTACCCATGGCGGCGAGCTGCTCCTCATTGTCCACCCTCAGCTTGATGTCGAGTTCGTTGAGGATGCCGGTGGTAAACTCCACCCCGGGGGTGTTATAGTTATGGAGATGAAGATTGTTCACGCCATCCATCTTCAGCATCCTCATCAGCCTGCGCACCAACTTGGGATGGTTGGCCAGCGGCTTCACCATCTCCATAATCTGCTCAGGAGTGAGGATGTAGGGGCGCACCTCCACACCGTTGATTATTCTTGGTTCGTTGTTGTTGCTATCCATACAAAGAGATTCATATTGAAACTTCTCCACACAGCGAGCGGCCCAGCTGTTCCAACACTTGCGGTGCATCAAGTCCCAATCCGAAGAGATACATAAGCTTGGTAATGGCCGCCTCGGCTGTCATGTCGCGGCCCGACACCACTCCGGCATTGGCCATGGTGTCGGCCGACACATACCGTTTATGCACCGCGCCGTTGACGCACTGGGTCACATTGAGCACCACCTTACCTTGCGCCACCACATCGCTTATGGCCTCGGTGAACCACGGTGCTGTCGGGGCATTGCCCGCGCCGTAGGTTTTGAGCACTATCCCCTTGATGCCGGGGGTGGCCAGCTGGTGGCGCAATGTTTCAGCCCTCATCCCGGGAAACAGGTCCACGAACATCACTCCGGTGTCGAGCTTGCTGTTCACCTTCAACCCCTCATCATTATGGTCGTGATGGCGATACAGCGCGTCCTCATTGAAATGTATTCCGAGCCCTATCTTGGCAAGGGCTGGATAATTGTTGCTCTTGAAAGCGTTGAAATTATCCGCGCTCATCTTGGTGGAACGGTTGCCGCGCCACAGATAGTTCTCAAACAATATCGCCACCTCCTGCACCATCGGCTCGCCATTGGCATTGGTGGCTGCGGCAATCTGGAGAGCGGTGATAAGGTTCTCCTCGCCGTCGGTGCGCACCTCGCCGATAGGGAGCTGGGAACCGGTGATAATCACAGGTTTGCGAAGGTTCTCGAGCATGAACGACAACGCCGAAGCCGAATAGGCCATGGTGTCGGTGCCGTGAAGCACCACAAAGCCGTCATACTTGTCATACCCCTGCTCAATGGCCTGCGCTATCTTCACCCAATGCCCCGGATCCATGTCGGAAGAGTCAATAGGCTCCTCAAACTGCACATTGTCAATCACATAATTGAGCATCTTGACTTTAGGCACATTCTCCATCAGGTGGGAAAAGTCAAAAGGCTGCAATGTGCCGGTGGCAGGATTCTCTATCATTCCGATAGTGCCGCCGGTGTATATTATCAGTATGCGGGGTTGCTTTGACATTGCTGGGAAATGTGGAATAAGATATTAAATAACAATCACTTTACCTGCACACCGGGGGTCACAGGTGCGCTGGGCGATATAACCACCAGGGAGCCGTCGGCATTTTCGGCCGACAGTATCATACCCTGACTCACTATTCCCTTGAGCTTGCGCGGCGGCAGATTGGCGATGAACACCACCTGCTTGCCCACCAGCTGCTCGGGAGCATAATATTTGGCTATGCCCGACACAATGGTGCGACGCTCCAATCCATCGTCAATCAGGAATTTGAGAAGCTTGTCGGCCTTGGGCACACGTTCACATTCAAGCACAGTGCCCACACGCAGGTCGGCTTTCATGAATGTATCGAAATCCACATCCTCGGCCTGCGGCTGCGCCTTCCATGATGCAATCTTGTTCTGCTCCTTGATGTCGGCAAGACGCTGCAGCTGAGCGGCGATAGCCTCATCGGAGATTTTTTCAAACAGCAGCTCCGGCTCGCCAAGCTTGGTGCCGGCGGGCACGAGGGCACGGCCACCGATGGCATCCCATGGCATCTTGTCAAGAGCCAGCATGGTGCGCAGCTTCCCGGCCATGAACGGCATGAACGGCTCAAACAGCACTGCCATGTCGGCGCAGAGCTGCAAGGCACAATAGAGCACAGTGGCGGTACGTGCCATATCCGTTTTGGCCACTTTCCAAGGCTCGGTTTCCTGCAGGTATTTGTTGCCGGCGCGGGCCATATCCATAGCATCCTTGAGCGCGTCGCGGAAATGGAATGTGTCAAGTTTCTCACCCACACGCTGCTTGATGTCAAGAATCTCGGCAAACAGAGCCTCGTCAACGGGTTCAAGCTCCGCCGGCGCGGGCACTATGCCATTGAAATATTTGTTGGTGAGCACCATGGCACGGTTCACAAAGTTGCCGAGAATTGCCACAAGCTCATTATTGTTGCGGGCCTGGAAGTCGCTCCAGGTGAAGTCGTTGTCCTTGGTTTCGGGAGCGTTGGCGGTCAGCACGTAGCGGAGCACATCCTGCTTGCCGGGGAAATCCTCGAGATACTCGTGGAGCCACACAGCCCAGTTGCGGGAGGTGGAAATCTTGTCACCCTCGAGGTTGAGAAACTCATTGGCCGGCACATTGTCGGGCAGCTGATAGCCATCGCCGTAAGCCATAAGCATGGCCGGGAACACAATGCAGTGGAACACGATATTATCCTTGCCTATGAAGTTGACCACACGGCTTTCCGGACTCTTCCACCACTGCTCCCAGCTGTCGGGCAGTATCTCCTTGGTGTTGGATATGTATCCGATGGGGGCATCAAACCACACATAGAGCACCTTTCCTTCGGCGCCCTCCACCGGCACAGGCACACCCCAGTTGAGGTCACGGCTCACGGCGCGGGGTTGCAGCCCCATGTCGAGCCACGATTTGCACTGGCCGTAAACATTGGTTTTCCACTCCTTGTGGCCTTCGAGAATCCATTTGCCCAGCGCATCCTGATAGTCGTTGAGCGGCAGATACCAGTGTGATGTTTCCCTCAGAGTCACGGGGGCGGAGGTCAATGCCGAATGGGGGTTGATGAGGTCGGTGGCATTGAGACTTGTGCCGCACGCCTCACACTGGTCGCCGTAGGCACGGTCGCTGCCGCAATGCGGGCAGGTGCCCACCACATAGCGGTCGGCGAGAAACTCTCCCGCCTGCTCGTCGTAGGGCTGCATGGAGGTTTTCTCGATAAACTTGCCGGTGTTGTAGAGGCGGCTGAAAAACTCGCTCGCAGTGCGGCTGTGTATGTCGGAAGTGGTGCGGGAATACACATCAAACGATATTCCCAACCCCTCCATGGAGTTTTTGATGATGGTGTGGTAGCGGTCCACGATATCCTGAGGGGTGACACCCTCCTTGCGGGCCTTGATGGTGATGGGCACTCCATGCTCGTCGCTGCCGCCGACAAGAAGCACATCCTTGCCGTTGGAACGCAGATAGCGGGCATATATATCTGCCGGAACATACACTCCCGCCAGATGGCCGATATGCACGGGGCCGTTGGCGTATGGGAGCGCGGTGGTTATCAGAGTTCGCTTATAATTCTTTTCCATACGATACAATTGTATTCCTTTTAAGGCGCAAAGGTAACAATTATATCGGTGTCAATCAACACGAGCGGCTAAATTATTCGCTCTTGCGCAGCATATCCACCAGCGCGCGGCGCGAGGTGATGGATATTTGGTTGGGGGTGTATCCGATAAGGCCCTCCTCCACCATGGCATCCAAAGTGGCCATGAACGAGCTGCGCTGCACCCCGAACAGAGAGTAGAGGTCGCGGTGGCGGCACTCGAGCACTATATCCTTGCCTGAGGGTTGCGTCAGCGCCACAACCCAGAATGCTATGCGCCGCTCAAGCGAGCCGGTGGTGAGGGCCAGCACTCCGTCAATCGACTTCTGCGCGTTCATGCTCAGATGGTTGAGCAGATTGTATAGAAATATTTCGTCGGTGCTGAGTATCTTCACATACTCCGCCTTAGATATCTGAAGCACCCCGGTGTCGCCGATGGCGGTCACCGAACAGGGATAGTGGGTGTCGCGACCAAACAGGAAGTCGGGAAACACCACATCGGGAGCCTCGAGGGTCTGGCATACCCGAAAGCGTGAATCACGCCCCGACATGCACACTCTCGCGCTGCCGGAGATGATGAACTTCACATGTGTGCACTCCTCGCCTGGCGACACAATAGGTTCTCCGTCGGCAAACTTCAGAAAATGAAAACGCGTGGACTCGGCAACTTGCATAATGCGCTGACGGCTCACTCCGTGAAACAGCGGAAGCGCCATTAATATTTCGTAGATGCTTTTCATCGGCTCAGTTGAAATCGTATTAACTTAATAACACTTCCGCTCAGGGGTTTGTTTTGGGTTCGCGCTGCTTGTAGTAGAGTTGCAGCGAGTTGATGGTGTTCTGCCACGCTATATACGCCGCCGGTCCCACCGAGGCCACCGGATGAAGATAGGTAAGTGCCATCCACACAGCCAGCACGGTGTTTTTCTGCCCGAGCCCCTGCGCCCCGGCGATTTTGTCGCCGTTGCGCCGGCCTATCCTGCGACCTATCCAGAACTGGGCGCAGCACACCACTCCGGCTCCGAGGGCTATCACCACCATCTCGGGTATCATGCCGGACGGCTCCGCCATCACGAACGACACTGCCCTGCCCACCACTATGAACAGCGAAACCGCCCAGATATAGAACGACACGCTCTGCTTGGTGGCCACAGCTTTATGCACCTTGGGTGCCACGGCCATCATCAACCATGCCGCGGCAAGAGGAAGCAATATCAGCGGCACAACATTGCAGCCGATGTAGCTGAACGCGGCAAAAAACTCCACATCGCCCTCACCCATCAGGGAGAACAGCACCGGGGCAAGAATCGCTACAGCCACATTGCTGACGATGGAGTATGTGGCCAATCGGGGTACACTTCCGCCCAACATCCCGGTGATTACGGGCGCGGCTGTAGCTGTGGGACAGAACACACATATAAATAATCCCTGGGCGATTGTTTCATCCACCGGCAGCATCACAAGATACACCGCCAACGCGCCGAACACCTGCACCGACAGCAGGCTCCACGACAGCGCGGTGATGCGTATCTCACGAGGCTTTATACGGCAAAATGTGATGAACAACATCAGGAAAATCAAATACGGAGCAAGGAACTGCACCTTGTCCATATACTCATGAAACACCATTCCTCCTGCCATCGCTATCGGTAGCATGAACGGCTTGATCCGCTGACGAAACTGTGACATTTCTATGCAATTTTTTACGCGGCAAAATTACAAAAACATCCTCCACATTGTTACAAAATCTATCAGAATTGAAAGATATTAATTAATTATCGGCTTTTCGCTTTGCAATATCAAAAAATGTGCTTAACTTTGCAACGAAAATGTACCTGTTGCACGCTTATAGCTGAAAAATCAAATTTTACGCTTATACTTCATAATCTAAGGCTAAGGCCAAGGCAACAGCGGTGTACACTGTCGTGAGACAACCGTATTGCCGACTATGGTACAGATGTAAGTATGATATAATCTCTACCATAGGACCAGCGTCAGCGTTGATCCTATCTTTAGAATCACAAATCAAACGCCTTATGGCTTTAGTCCGGTGCTCCTTGATGGAAAGGGGCAGCGGGCAATTTTTTTTTATAAGAGCCCTGATTGCAAATGTCACCCGATGCCGAAGCCCCGGGTGACAGACAAATATAAGAGTAAAAAGCTGTTGGCTATTTCAACGCCGTAAGGCAAGAGTTGAGTAGCTGGCGAAGCACAGGCTCGGTGTTGTATTTGCGCTCGTTGAGCATGGACTTGATGATTTCCCTCGCAGCATCCTTGTCGGTGTCGGTCACATCAGGATAGTTTTTGGATTTTTTGATCAGCTCGTAGGCTTTGGTGGCCAAGGCCACACGCGCCTGTGTGCTGCCGCTTGTCATCGACTGGAAATAGGACATCAGTTTGCTGAACCATGAAGTGCCGGAGCCGGACACCGATGGGATGTTGAACATCTGCTCATATGCCTTCTGTTTCTGATCCTGGCGGTATTGCAGCGTGGTGGCGTAGGTGATCACAATCTTTCCCTTTACTTCGCCATTACTCCGCTTGTAGCTGATACTGTAGGCGTAGCGCCAGGTACTCGTCGGATCCTCAGATCTGGGCGCGAGAAACAAGGCATAGGTATAGTCATCTCCCGACTCGCCGATATAAACTGCCCGGCTCTCATCCTTGCCCGCAGCAACAGCTATTTCGCCGGACTCACGCAGAGTGCCGCTATATATACCGTAGGCCATGCTGTCGTCGCGTTTGAATGAAGCCACGGCATTGTCCACAAGCTTCATTTTGTCGGCAGGGAGTGTGAAGAAATACACATCGCTCTGTCCGGTTTTCTCGCCCGTTTCGGGATTGCGGTCAAGGCTGTGCTGCTCTTTGACCTGGGCATCCTTGCAATTGATGATGGCGTCAAATGCCGACTTGATGTTACTCTGCGCCCACGCCTGCATCGATGTCAATGCCGCCAGCGCACACACAATGGTGGAGATCACTGTAGTTTTCATACCTATATATTTTATTATTTTATTGTATATCATTGTAATATCACATTTCTGATTGCCGGGACATCCCCGGGCTGCTGTCGGGTGGCGATTTCCAATCCGTCTGACTCCATCATAGTCTGAAGATTATTCCACTCCTGCTCGGCAAGATACTGCTGCTTGATTGCCTCCGCCAATTCAGTGGCGATCTCGTTTTCAACCCTTGCCTGCTGCACCGCCAGATACTCCTCGATGCTCGGCTCCGATGGTGTGCACTGCTTCCCGCCTGCACGCTTCGCCTCGCCCACGGCCTCTTTCACGGCCTCTTTCACGGCGGCTTCAGCTATCAGCTCAGGACCGGCAGCTTCCTTCTGCATTGGAGCGACAGTGACAGTGTCAACCGGCACAGCGGCGATTTCTGTTGATTCAGGCATGAGCATCTTACGGTCAATCAAAGTCACAGCCACACCCGAAAGCAGCATCACACCAAGGAATATAGCCGCCACACGCACCATCCGGCTCCACCGGCGGCGACGACCGGCCACACGCATCCGGGACCGGAAACACTGCCACTCCTTGGCTTCGTCAATCTCCGGCGGCTTCACGCAGGCTGTTTTCAAATCGGCCGACAGTTGGTAAAGCTCTCTGAGTTCCTCGTCGCCGGCTATCATCGCCATATCATCGGACGAAAGACCGGCGGGGTTGTCAACCATCCTGCCTAACAATATTTCTTTCTGCTCTTCAGTCATGATTATGATTCTTGATATACATCCTTAATTTTCTAAGCGCCGACACCACATTCTTATTCACCGCCGCCACCGACACTCCAAGCTCCGCCGCGGCATCCTTGTAGCTGAGGTTCTGGGTATAGACCTTGTCAACCACTTCACGCTCGCGTGCGGTGAGTGCCTGCTGCACACCCTTGAGCACCACCCGGCTCCGCTGCTCGGGCTCCGCTTCATCAACATCAACGGTGTCGAGCGTCAGCTTCTGCATCACTCGCTCGCGCACCTGCTTGGAATTGATAGCATTGATGCACGTATTGCGCACGCTGCGCAGCACAAATGCCTGTGGATTGACAATGACCACTTCCGATTCCCAAAGCTTCATCATAACCTCCTGCACCGCATCGCGGGCCTCGCTCTCGTCATGGAGCAGGCTCATCGCCAACTTCATGGCCGGAGGAAATATGCCGGTGTAGAGTGATTCAAACTCTGAGATAGAATACGCCATTTCAAGAAGGTGTTTTATCCATAAGACAATCCGATGCCGGAAATCATTACCAAAAGTAGAATATTTTTTAACAAAATATGCACACAACTGCTATCTAACATATTTTGGGCCTCATATACGCCTGTTCATAGATTTTGTTTGCTTAAAAACTTCAATTTTTCTAATTTTGCTAAATGAGCATGGGTTTTGAACATAAATGGGTGAGCCGCATCACCCTCAAGAAAATCTTTCTCTCCCTGAGCCATCTGCTCGGGGTGAGTCTTCTGTTCATACTGCCCGAGATGGTGATCAGCGTGATTTCCAACGAAGGACCGGGTCCTCTCGCCACCGTGGTTTATGGCAAAGCATTCGTATTTGTAGCGGTGTTCTATATCAACTTCTATCTGATTGTGCCGTTCTGCATGCAGCACTCCCACACCAAGCTCCGCTTCACTGCATACAACATACTGGTGGTGATTCTCGCCATGGGGATGATAGCCCTGCTATGGCAGTGGGGACATGCCGAGGCGCCCCATCAGTCACAGACCCTCTTGCATCACAGCCGGCAGATGATGTCGCCGCCTCCACGCCCGGGAGGCCACATAAACACTCCATACGCGCGCATCGACTGGGTGATGATATGGCGCGACTCGCTTGTGCTTGTGCTCACCATAGCTCTGGCGGTGGCACTAAAGCTCACCGGCAAATGGCAGGACAGCGAGAGGATGCGCCACGAGGCTCAGAGTATCCAGCAGCAAAACGAGATTTCACGCCTTAAAGCCCAGCTCAACCCCCATTTCCTGTTCAACACTCTCAACACCATCTATGCCCTCATTGACATCAGCCCAGAAAAGGCTCGCGACGCTGTGCATGTGCTGAGCAAAATGCTCAGGTACGCGCTCTATGAATGTCACGGCACGGTGACTCTTGACGAGGAGCTGCAGTTTGTGGAGTCGTATCTCAGCATCGTCAAGCTCCGGCTCCCCTCGCCCGAATGCGTGCAGGTAACCACTTCGGCGGGCGATTGCGGCAGTATGCAGATGGCCCCGCTGCTGTTCATCAATATCATAGAAAACTGCGTGAAGCACTGCCATCTCGCCTCTCCGTCCGACCGCATCAGCATCAGCATCTCCGCCACCGACGGGTTGGTGACATGCGTATGCTCCAACCCCTACCTCAGAACGGCTCCACAGAATGCCAATGGCCTGGGTTTGAAAAACCTGCGCCGCAGACTTGAGATTCTCTACGGCTCCGGGGCTCAGATGACAATTGTGAAATCCGACTCCTTGTTCACAGTCACCCTTCAGGTCAACATCTCCACTCCTCCCCTATATTCCGATCTGGCATCATACGCCAATATCGCAACACCATCCAATCAGATGAAACAATGAAAACATTAAAATGCTGTGTGATTGACGACGAGCCGTTGGCAGCACGACTGCTCAGCGACTACATCGAAAAAACTCCGTTCCTGCAATCGGCCGGAGTGTTTGGTTCTGCCCAGGAGGCCATCAAAGTGGTGCTCAGCGGCGACATTGACCTGGTGTTTCTTGACATCCAGATGCCTCAGCTCAACGGATTGGAGTTTGCGAGGCTCGTGCCGAAGCAGTGCAAAGTGGTGTTCACCACCGCTTTCGACCGCTACGCTATCGACGGATTCAAAGTCAACGCCGTGGCATATCTGCTCAAGCCGATAAGCTACAACGAGTTTCTGGAAGCAGCCACCAAGGTGCTTGATATGTTTGAGACTCCGGACAAGCCTGCCGACAACTATATCATTGTCAAAAGCGAGTACAAGCTTGTGCAGATTCCCGTCAACGACATCCTGTTTGTGGAGGGCGTGCGCGACTATGTGAAAATATACCTCGAGGACAACAGCGAGATTCTCACTCTCCTGAGCATCAAGAATATGGAGCTGTCATTGCCGAGGGACAAATTCATGCGCGTGCACCGCAGCTACATTGTCAACACCACCAAAATCAGGGTAATAGAGCGCAACCGCATTGTGTTTGGCAAGCACTATGTGCCGGTGAGCGACACGTACAAGCAAGAGTTTGCCGACTATATCGCCCACCATTCTGTCACCGCGCAGCGCGATTGACACACATATATCATTAGATATCAGAGCGGAATCTTGGCGATTCTACGCTCATGACGACCGCCCTCAAACGGAGTTGACATGAACACATCCACTATCTCGAGTGCTTTTTCGGTGTCGATGAACCGGGCCGGGAGCACAAGGAAATTAGCATTGTTGTGCTCACGGGCCAGCCGGGCGAGATCCACATTCCAGCACAATGCGGCACGAATACCCTGATGCTTGTTGAGTGTCATGGCTATACCGTTGCCGGTGCCGCACATCGCTATGCCGGGGAAGCAGTTGCCGTGCTCCACATCAGCTGCTGCGGGATGGGCGAAATCGGGATAGTCGCAACTCTCCTCGGAGAATGTGCCGAAATCCTGCACCTCCATCCCTTTGGTTTCCAGATGCTCCTTGATGGCTGACTTGAGAGTAAATCCTGCATGGTCGCTGCACATTGCAATGCTTTTGCCGGGTGTATAAAGATTCATGTTGTCTATTATATATAAGGTTTGTAGTTATCAGTTTGGTTCAGAAGTTGATGGCTATATGCTTCCACACGCATTGCGGAATCAGCCTCCACAATCCTGTGACCACAGCCCACCGCGAATCAATCACCGCCACACGCCGGCGATTGAGGATGGCACGCTCTATCAGCGGCGCCGCATAGTCCACAGTCATAAGCAGCGGATACGGCTTCCCCTCCTTGAGCAGCGGGGTACGGATGAAGCCGGGACGGATGTCGGTGAACTTCACATTGACATGCTGCTGATGGGCGAGTTGGTCAAGCGAGTTGAGAAACATCTGCTGGAAACGTTTCGAGGAACTGTAGGCCGCGCTCACGCCTATCCCCTTCAATCCGGCTACCGAAGTGATGGCGGCTATTTGGCCGGGACGCACATTGGCGGTGTCGCGATAGTATTTGTAGGCCGCTGCCACTATCCTGGCAAAGCCCACCACATTGGTTTGCAGCGTAGTATCAAGGCGTGTGTCATCAAGCTCCGGATCCTGGAATCCCACTCCGGCGGCAAAAAGAAGTATATCCATGCCGTCAATCAGCTCTATAAGATCCAGAAATTTCTTGGGCGCGTCAACATGTGTCACATCAATCACCGAATAGGCCACATTTTCGGGATACGCATCCTTGATGGCCTTAAGCGGTGCTTCACGGCGTGATGCTACGCCCACGCGCCACCCTGCGCGTGCAAAATCCATGGCCATTCTTTGTCCAAGTCCGGAAGAGGCTCCGATAATCACTATTTTTTTCATAATCTCAAGTTATTCTATGATTTGATTATAACACCTCTCCATATCCAAAAGTTGACCTGGTTAATCAGTTGCCGTCCGGAGCCTCTGACGGATTCCGCTTGCCGTTGAGCTCGAGAGTGTACATGATGTTGAAACTCACCGACAGCGGATTTTTTCGTTTCCCGAAGCCGGGGATATACATAGGTTCTCCATACGGAGCAGCCGACTCGTGCAGCTTGGTGCTGTATTTTATATTCCACCCCAAAGATATTGGTTTGGCTATAAGCACTTTCACTCCGGCGGTAATCTCAAGCCACCCGGCAGTGGAGCGTGTGGAAGGGAGCGAAAAATGGCTCGGGTCGTCCCAATAACCCTCGTTGACCGTCACATCCACCACTTTGTAGCTGTAGGTGGTGAACCCGTATCTCAACCCCACATTCATCTGATAGTTGGGGTTGGAGTTGTAGAATATATTGTAGTTGATACCAATCTTGAAATACGGAGCCAGAGAACTCTTGAACGTGTAGTTCATCTCCTCGGGGGTGATGTTGGCCGCAGACAGTCCGAACTCCACCACCGGCTTATAGCGGTTATGGAGCGACAGTTCAGCCCACACATCCGCTCCGCCATACTCCTGGCCGAGGATGCGCATTATGGGGTCCCAAAGGTTCACCCCCACGGTTACGGCGTGGAGCAGCGGATATTGCATCCGGGTGGTTTTGGGAACTACGGCGAGGGTGTCCACAAATTCCGAGCCTGTGAGTGTGTCCACAAGCACCACATTACCCTGGGCATCAGCACGCTCCACCACATTGGTGCGGTCCATCTCCGTGGGCTTTGGCTCGGGCACTCCCGATGGGGGCTCCACAGGAGTCACCCTACGCTGGCCGTATGCCCCGAGGCACACAAGCAGAATGGCCATTGCTGTCAACAGTTTACGCATACTCATTCGGCCGGTTCATTAGGTTCGGGATTATCATCGGGCAGCTCGGTGCGCATATATATGCGGATGCGCTGGATATCCACATTGGTTATCACCGAATCAGCAACCCCCACCGAATCAATGATATGGGTGGTGTACTGCACATCAGTGATGCGGAAACAGTACATTGCGCCGCACTCTTCCGAAGCGAAATACGGCTCGGATGTGTAGCGGAATGTGATTGTGTCGTTGAATACCGGATTGTCAAGCGCCTGCTCTGTGTAGTGGAGATAGAACGATGTCTCCTTAGCCGCCGATCTGAAAGGCAGATACACCTCGCTCACAGTGGAGCCGGTAGTGTGCAGCAGCGAGTCGTGCGGCGCGCCGACACCACCTATATCCACTGAATCCAAAGCTATTGCAAGGCCCGTGGACGATGAATAGAACCCCGCCAGCGGCAATGAGTTCTGGTTGTTGAGGCATCCGTCGGTGGTGCACGATGTCACCAGCGACAGCACCATCAGCAGCACCGCTCCGAGCATGGGTGATATTCCCGCTTTCTGCATCATAGGCGAATCTCTTCCTCTATCTCGTAATCGTTGCGACGGGGTGAATTGCGCACTATCAGTTCACCTAAGAATCCAGTGAGAAACAGCTGGGTGCCGAGTATCATTGTCACAAGAGCTATGAAGAAATATGGTGAGTCGGTGACAAGAGTGTAGCTCGCGCCGGTGTGCATGTGGTAAATCTTAAGGGCCCCCACCGCCATCACGGCCAGCAGTCCGATAAAGAACATCAGGCTGCCGAGAAGACCGAAGAAATGCATCGGTTTCACGCCAAACCTGCTCGTGAACCACAGGGTTCCGAGGTCGAGATAGCCGTTGACAAACCTGTCGAGGCCGAATTTGGTGGTGCCGTATTTGCGGGCCTGGTGGTGCACCACCTTCTCGCCTATACGGTTGAACCCCGCATTTTTGGCCAGATATGGGATGTAGCGGTGCATGTCGCCATACACCTCGATATGCTTTACCACCTTGTTGCGGTATGCTTTGAGGCCGCAGTTGAAATCATGCAGATTGTGGATGCCGCTCACCTTGCGCGCGGTGGCGTTGAACAGCTTGGTGGGAATGGTTTTCGACAGCGGGTCATAACGCTTCTGCTTCCATCCGCTCACGAGGTCAAAACCATCCTCCTTGATCATGCGGTACAATTCGGGAATCTCATCCGGACTGTCCTGCAGATCAGCATCCATGGTGATTACCACATCGCCTTGCGCACGCACAAATCCGGTGTTCAATGCAGGCGACTTGCCGTAGTTGCGGCGGAAGCATACGCCTTTCACCGAGGGGTTTTCCTCCGACAGACGCTTGATTACCGCCCAGGACTTGTCGGTGCTGCCATCGTTCACAAATATTATTTCATAGCTGAAGTTGTGCTCCTTCATCACTCTGGCAATCCATTGCTCAAGCTCGGGAAGCGACTCAGCTTCGTTGTATAGTGGTACTATTACTGATATATCCATGATTTATTATTGGAAATCTGATTTTTAAGACACCGGAATCCTTCGCGACCGCGCTATCAGCGAGCACACCAGCGACAGCATGGAGCCGGCAAACATGGTGAGCCAGAACATCTCGAGCGCTATGTCGATCGCACTTGGAAGCACTCCCGCATCAAGCATTGACTGCAATGTGTCGGCCACAGAGGAAGCACCGCTCATAGCCGAAGAGGAGTAAATCTCTATCATTTTGGTGACGGTTTGCCACACAAAATCGGGATTGATCCACCGGAAATAGCCGACAGCCACAGTGGTGCATATCAGCGAGCCGCCACCAAACATTGTGATACCCTGCATCCACAGCCCGGAAAGGGTGGTGAACCCTCCATCCGCCTTATAGGTGTGACGGAGCCATTTGTACACCATCACCGGCACACACAGGGCCATTGCAAAGAACAGCAGCGAGGCAAGCGGCACTGACTCTCCGAGCATCGACATCACAAACATGCCGCTCAGCCAAGCGCCGAGCACCATGCCTCTCCGTGCACCGCAATGCAGCGGAGATTGAAGTGTACTGTTGCCGGATAAATCCATCGTTGCCTATACCTATTTATATTTACGCACAAAGGTAATCATTTATCCCCACAATAGCCCACATTTTCCGTAATTATATTAGGATGACGGAGCCGGAATCAGAACATCAGCGCCTGTAAAGCTTCTTTTTAGACTATATATTTATTTATATTCAAGGTGAAAGAACTTCTTTTCTCATCCTGCACGAAGACCGGATCTTCACATTCAAAAACAGCTGTGATATTTAATGTGTTTGACGAGTCGTCCGATGTACGCAACAAAAAGTCATT
>URCF01000014.1 GCA_900546365.1 uncultured Porphyromonadaceae bacterium | reverse complement strand
CCGATACTGAGCCGCAAGGTGCACGGCAAGGAGCTGGTGTATCTCGACAATGCCGCTTCCACCCAAACGCCCCGTCAGGTGGTGGACGCCATCAGTTCCATGTACTTCACCCACAAGGCCAATGTGCACCGTGGGGTGCATACCTTGTCAATGGAGGCCACCGGACTGCAGGAGCGTGCCCGCACCAAAGTGGCCGGGTTCATAGGAGCCGGCGAGGATGCTGAGATTATTTTCACACGCGGCACCACCGAGGCTATCAACCTTGTGGCGAGCAGCTATGGCGAGCTATTGGAGCCGGGCGATGAGGTGATACTCACCCAAATGGAGCATCATGCCAATATAGTGCCCTGGCAGCTGCTGCGCGAGCGTCGCGGCATAAGAATCAAGGTGGTGCCAATCACCGCCAATGGAGAGCTTGACATGGAGGTGTTTGCCTCGCTGTTCACTCCCCGCACCAAGGTGGTGTCGGTGTGCCATGTGTCGAATGTGTTGGGCACTGTCAACCCGGTGGAGGAGATTGTGGCGATGGCCCACAACCACGGTGCCGTGGTGCTGATTGACGGAGCCCAGGCGGTTCCGCATCTCAAGGTGGATGTGCGTGCCCTCGGGGTGGATTTCTATGTGTTCTCATCGCACAAGATGTATGGTCCGTGTGGCGTGGGAGTGCTCTACGGACGGCGCGAGCTGCTGGAAAAGATGCCTCCATACCAGGGTGGTGGCGAGATGATAAGCCATGTCACCTTCGAGCATACCACCTTTGCCGAGCTGCCGTTCAAGTTTGAGGCCGGCACTCCCGACTATGTGGATATCGCCGCTTTCTACACCGCTATCGAATATATGCAGTCGATAGGGATGGAGAGGATAGCGGAGCATGAGCATGACCTGCTGGTGTACACCACTGAGCGGATGATGCAGATTCCCGGGATGAGGATTTTCGGCACCGCACCCCACAAAAGTGCCGTGATATCGTTTCTCATAGGCCATGAGCATCATTATGATATAGGGCTGCTGCTCGACAAGCTCGGGATAGCGGTGCGCACAGGCCACCATTGTGCGCAGCCGCTCATGCAGGCTCTCGGAGTGGAGGGCACTGTGCGGGCTTCGATGGCTGTTTACAACACCCGCGAGGAGTGTGACAAATTCATAGCCGCTCTCATTCGCGTGGCTGCGATGCTGGGATAGTATGTTCATGGAAGATAAAAATTGCGTTGTTATGTTCACGGAAGATGAAAAATTGCGTTATGCCCGCCATATCTCGCTGCCGGGATTCGGTGAGGAAGGTCAGCTCCGGCTCAAGAACGGGTCGGTGCTGGTGATAGGTGCCGGCGGCCTCGGAAGTCCTGTGCTGCTGTATCTTGCCGCTGCAGGTATGGGGCATATAGGTGTGGCCGACGGCGATGTTGTGGATACCACCAATCTCCAGAGGCAGGTGATTCACACCACCGCCTCCGTGGGGATGAGCAAGGTGAAGTCGGCGGCAGCCAGAATGCGGGCCTTGAATCCGGATGTGGAGATTGAGGAGTTCGGGGAGTTTGTCAATGAAAGCAACATAGCCGGATTGATAGCCGGATATGATTTTGTGATTGACGCCACCGACAGCATTGATATAAAATTTCTGATCAACGATGCGTGTGTCAAGGCCGGAAAGCCGTACAATCATGGTGCCATATTCCAATATGAGGGTCACACCATGACTGTGCTCCCGGGGTCGGCTGATCTTCGCACTCTGTTTCCTGACGGTCCGTCAGCTGTGGTCCGGTCGGCTCCGGTGGGACCGCTCGGTGTGGTGCCCGGAGTGTTGGGCACGCTGCAGGCCACGGAGGCTATAAAGTATATAAGCGGAGTGGGAGAGCTGCTGGTCAACCGGCTGCTATGCTTCGACCTGCTTACAATGCAATTCACCTGCCTCAGAATCTAAGGCAGGTGAATTTTTTAAATCTTATAAGTCCTATAAGTCCTATAAGTCATATAAATCCTATGAGTTTTTTATAGGGGGGTCATCTCCAGGTGGAGCCTGGATGCGGGGAGTATCACATCCTTGGCAAACCCGGCCACACGCTCGGGTGTGAGAGTGCGGATATGGTCGGGGAAAGAAGTGTGAAGATCCTGACCGAATTTATGACGCATTTTCAGCACAGTGTGCCAATAGTCGTTGCTGCGGCCGTTGTCCTGCCATGATTTTTCAAGATATTGTTTCACCTTTGTCACCTCATCGGGGGTTACAAATCCCGGTGTGGCCATGGCTGTGGCTGTGGCTTTCACAATGGCGTAGCACGAGTCGGCATTCTGTGGTTCCACACGGATGTAAACCGGTATGATAGCTCTGGCGGGGTCGTTGCCGTTCATGCCTGCGGAGAGACCGCAGTGGCTTTTGACGCCGTAGGTCCAGCCGCGGGCTTCGCGTAGGTCGTCGCGCAGTTTGCCCTGAAGGATGGAGCCGGTGGCGTGGGCGAGGACAATGTTGGCGGCGTTGTATTCGCAGGGCGCATTGTAGAAGGTGTAGCTGATGGTCTGGGGTGTGGTCATCGGCATGGAGAAGATGTGGGATTGCTCGCCCTGGGCATAGCGGTAGCCTATGTCGTGGGACTCGAGTTTGCGATTGCCTGCGGGGAGCGAGGCTATGTAGCGGCACACGAGCGGGATTATGGAGTCGGTGTCAAAGTCGCCTATAATGTTGAACGCGAACTGACCCATGTTGTCAAAGAGCGATTTGTGGATGGCGAGGATTTTGTCATAGTCCACCTTGTCAAGGTCCTCGGAGGAGAGTTTCGCGCCAAGGGGATGGCGGTTATACACATAGAGATGGATGGAGTCGCCCATGGCGAAGGTGGGGTTGGCATCGTGGCTGGAGAGCTTGCTGCGCTGGTTTTCGATCATGGCTTTGAAGGCGCGGTCGTCCCTGACGGGTGCTGTGGCTTTGAGATAGAGGAGCTGCAGGGCGGTGGCGAGCTCGGGAGTGTCGGCGGAAGCGCCGAGAGTCTGCTCCATGTTGCCGATAGCCACAGCTGTCTTGATGTTTTTTCCTGCGAGCATACGCTTGAGGTCGGTGGAGGAGTGGTTGCCGTAGCCGCTCACAGCCAGGGCATCGTTGACAAGGCGGTATTCGGCGGCGAGAGCGGGGTCATACCCTTCGCTGAGCCCACCCGGGCAGTACCCTTGGATGAGCACTTTGCCGGGAGTGAAGTCGGTGTGCTTGAGATACACCTTGATGCCGTTGCTGAGCGTGAGGGCTTTCACATCGAATTCGGGTATGGAGTCGGTGCTTGCCACAGTTCCGGCAACAGGCTCGTCGTCCAGCAGATGCGAAGCTATTTGGGGATCGGTGTAGGGAGGTAGTTTCGAGCCATCCACTTTGGAATAAGCATCGGCGAGGTCGGAATCGGAAAGCGCGGCGGCTTTCTCGGGCATATATGCCAGCAGTACGATATTGGAGTTGTCGGGCTTGATTACCTCGCGCATATAAGCATTGACAGTGTCTATGGTCACGGAGTTGATGATGCCTTTGAGCATTTTGTAGCGTGCCTCAGCCGAGGGGAGAGCGTTTTTGCCGCCGTCAAGATAGTGACGCACGTAGGTGCGGGCATACTCGGTGTTGGTGCGCCGGGAGGTGAAGTCGGAGTCAAACGAGGCTCTTTCGGATGCTTTGGCTCGGTCAAGTTCGGTTTGGGTGAATCCTTGGGCCGCGGCACGTTTCAGTTCTTCCGCGATGGCCGATGCAGTGGCGAGTTCGCGTCCGGGTTTGGCGGTGGCGCGGACGGTGAGAGCCTGCTGAGTGGAGGCAAGGAGAAATTTCATGTCGCCTACACCAAGGTTGGTGAACGGTGCTTCCGGGTCGCTCTCCACAAGGTCGTAGCGGTCGGCGAGCATCTGGCTCACCAGCGAGCGGGTGAGGTCGCGGCGGAGTTCACCCACAGTGTTGAGTGCGTGGTCGGGTGTGTCGTTGTGCTTGGCGTAGAGCATCACTGTTGATGAGGATTGCTCGGGGTCGGTTTGTACGGTGGCAATCACTTCGGCGTTGGCGGGCACAACCTCGGGTGTGGGGATGGCGGGATTCTCGCGCATGGGGGAGTCGGCCCACAGTTCGCGCAGCTTCTGTTCGGTGCGGGCGGGGTCGATGTCGCCCACGATTATGATACATTGGTTCTGCGGGTGATACCATTTTTTGTAGTATGCCCGGAGCGCGTCGGGATGGAAACTTTCCACCACGCTCATCAGCCCTATCGGCATGCGTGTGCCGTAGCGTGAGCCCGGGAAGATGTGGGGAGCTGCTTTTTCAAGCAGACGCGTGTTGGCGGCGGAGTTGCGCTGACGCCATTCCCCTTTGATTACCCCGCGTTCCTGGTCGATGTCTTCATCTTTGAGCAGGAGGTCGCCGCTCCAGTCGCGGAGAATGAGCATGCAGGAGTCAAGGGCGGAGGTGCGAGAAGTGGGCACCTGACAGATGTTGTAAACAGTTTCGTCGGTGGAGGTGTAGGCATTGAGGTTGGCGCCGAATTTCACGCCTATTGATTCGAGATAGTCAATCAGCGAGTTGCCGGGGAAATGTTTTGTGCCGTTGAAGCAAAGGTGCTCCAGGAAATGCGCCAGACCGCGCTGGTTCTCCTCCTCCTGGATGGAGCCAACGCGCTGGGCGATGAAAAAGTCGGCTCTGTTGGCGGGCCAGTCGTTGTGGCGGATGTAGTAGGTGAGTCCGTTGGGGAGGGTGCCGGTGTGCACCGCCGAGTCCATGGGAATGGGAGCCAGGGCGGAGGCTGCAGCGGAGGCACCGAGCAGGAATGTGGCTGTTAGCAGATGTTTTAAGGTCATATTTTTTAATGTATATTGTTATCAGAACAGGAATGAGATGGCGGCTTGCGAACGGCGTTCGTGAGCAAGGCCGCTGTAGGTGGTGAAATAATGGAGTCCCGACAGCCGGATGGCGTATTTGCGGGCGATGGCCCGGCTGATGGCAACGGAGGCCGAGACAGTGTTGGTGTGGGCCGCGGCAAAACTGTGGCGGGTGCGCTCGATGTCGATGAGAGGTGACACCGAGGATGCCGAGGTGGTTTCGCGCAGTATGAGGTCATTGGAGGCCACGGGAATTTGTCCGCCGTATGCCATGTCAATCTGCACGGTCCACTGATGGGGGAGCAGTGCCGATACACCTGCCGCCACCTTGCCTCCGGCGCGGTTGGTGATTGATTGACGACCGGGAGTGAAATATGCCTCGCAGCGGTGGCTGTAGGCTATCTCGCCGGAAGCGTGGATGCGGACGGAAGGGGAGAGGAATCTCTGCCATGCGCCGTTGACGGCGGTGGTATAGGCATTGTCGGCGTAGGTGTCGGAGCTCCCGATCTGTGGGTAGATGCTGCCGGTGGCATCGCCGAATATGTTTTCGTGTCCGTGGCGTTTGTAGATGTTGAATTTCGCGGTCACGCCCCAGTTGGAGGTGATATATCCGGCGTTGAGGTGCAACTCGTTGTGCCATGCGCCGCACAGAGGCAGCTTGTTGAGGTCGGAGAGGATGGAGTTGAAGCTGAAGCGGCTCACTGCTGCGGTGGCGGTGAACCCTTGCAGAGAGGTGGGCAGGAGCGACAGCGAGGCGCCGTAGCGGTAGCCGTTGTAGTAGGTGGTGGCTCCGTTTCCGGCAAACCGCACATAGTGGGTGCCCATGCCGGTGGTGTGATAGATTTTATCCACACCCATCTCCGACACGAAGCTGATGCTCACCGATTGCTTGTATTTCATGAACTCGAGGCCGAGGCCGAGGCGGTAGTTGCCGATAGTGCGGGCACCTCCGGCCGCAATCTGCAGGTTGCCGGTCACATCTTTGGGACGGGGGTCCACAGGGCGGTAGTACAAACCTGCGGTGTACCCGATCGAGGCACCCCAGGCCCACGCGTCGGTATGGTCGGCATAGCCGCCGGAGAAAGCGTACTGCTCCATGTTGAGGCTGCCGCCGCGCCCGTCGGCGGGGTAATAAGGGTAGATGAGGTCAAGGTCAACGGCTTCGCACCATTGTTTGTTGCGTATGCGTCCGTTGCTGTAGGATGCGTTGCCCCATAGAGTGGAGGTACGGTGTTTCATATAGCTGTCGGCCTTGAAATACCAATACTGGCCGCCGGTGCCCTGCTGCGGGTTGACAGCCTGGGACTGCTTGTGGTGGTTGAACCCCACGGCCACAGTGCTGAGCGAGCTGCTCCATTGCCACTGTTTCAGGGCCGGGTTGAGCCACGCGCTGCTGTTCAGCTCCGGCACGGGTGAGGAATGGTCAAGGATGCGGAGCGATATGCTGTCGGCCGGGCTCTCCGCCGCCTCGGAAGCGAGGGAGCAGAGAGCGCACACGACAAATATCAAGGTATGGTTCAAACGGTTCATTCTATAGGTGTTACTCCATCGTAGGTTTTGGTGGTGCAGAGGGTGCCGTTGGTGTCCATGGCTGTGCCCTGGAGTTCGATTTCGGAGGCGATGCAGTCAGGGTTGAAGTCGGCGGTGGAGTTGTTGGTGTCCTTGAGCACGGGGTTCCCCTGCTCGTTGAGGTAGAGCATTTTGCGTCGCACGCTGTGGAAATATCTTGTTTTGTCCTTGTCGATGTCACCGCAGTGGGTCCATCCGCAGTCGAGGGCGGGCGCGGTGAGGGTCCATGCAAATTCAGCCTGCACCGAGCAGTTGACCACATCCACCACCCATTGGTTGGGCAGGCGGTAGGCTTGTCCGGTCATGGGGAAATCGCCGGCCACCGAGTGGATGGTATAATCATAGGAGTAGAGATAGTCGCGGAGGTAGGTGTCGCGGTCCACCGGGATACGGGCTATGCCGTAGGCTTTGAAGCCGCGGTTGTGCAGCACCCAGAAGCTTAGGGTGTAGCAGTACCATTTGTCAAGGTCGGGCACAGTGGGAGAGTCAATATCCATGTTGTTGGGTTTGGTGGATATATCATACCATTCAAAGTCGGCATGGCTGAGGTCGAACGAGTTGGGGTTGGCCTGACGGTGGTCGATGCCTGTGTCAGCGAGGAGGAGATACTGGCCCGGCTGCACAGGGTGGTCGTGTCCGGAGCCCGGGATGGTGTAGAGGGCGTGGACTGTGATGGCTTCGTGCATGATATCGGGGGTGTAGTCGTATTTGTCGGTGGTGGTGAACTTGGTTTCAAACAGCGTCAATCCATCGGCGTACACCACATGGTCGGTGTTGTTGTAGAGCTTGATGTAGTCATCGCCGTAGTACTGGTTGCCCGACGAGCGGAGGGTGCCGGCAAAAAATATTTCGGCTATGATGAGGTCGTTGCTCTCGATGGTGTTGTAGGATTGGAGCTGCACGGTCTGCGTTTCACCGCCAATCTGTATGCTGCGGGCGGTGGCTCTCAGGGTGGATGTGGTGCCGGAAGCTGAATGAACCTGTGCTGTGTAGTCGATGTCATAGAGCCCGGGTGTGAGTCTTATTTCCGCTCCGGAGCCGAACTCGGAGGTGCGGCCGTTGGAGATGTTGTAGAACTCGGTGTGCTCGTGGTCAACAATGGCATCGGCCTCGAGGTCAGCGGGGTGAATGATGGCGAGGTTGACCAGTGTGGCATCTGTGGCGGCGCTGTCGTCGGAAATCTTGTCGTCGCAGCTCCAGAGCAGGCATACGGCCATGAGCGCGAGAAGGTGATGGATGAGTGATTTAGTCATTATATTATCGTTTTTTTTATTTTTATACTAAAGAGTCAGAGTGGCTTCCATGCCGAAGTAGGCATCAGCGTAGCGTCGTATTGTCACACCGTTGCTGTCGTAGTCGGGCAGGTAGTCGAGGATACGGTTGACGAAAGCGGACAGTTTGAGCCATTTCCCGATTTTCTTGGTGGCTTTGAGGTTGACATACAAGGCTGTGGGTATGGTCACTGTGCGGTAGGCCGCCTCATTGTAGTTCTTGACCAGATATTGCAGCAACAGGTCCTGTTGTGCGGCGTTGTCGTAGGGGTGGATCTGCCCGTCGAGGGCGGAGATATAGCTTGTGGGTACGCCATTCTCCCACAGGCGTGTGCTCTTGACATGCCACATACACTGGATGGAGGTGCTGAACACCAGCCCCCAGCGGGGAATTTGGGTGTCGAACATGAAGTTGGTGTTGATCTGGTCGTTGACGCGGCCATCGTTGGTGTTGTATATGCCCACATACAGGTCGCTCACCGGTTGCGACCCCACCACATCGTTGACCGGCGAGTAGAGCATCTGCGAGTTGCTGTAGGTGGTGTGGAGCCATGCGCCGGTGATGGTCAGGGCTGTGCCGATAGCTTTCCATCGGGCGGTGGAAAGCTGAAATTCCACACCTTGCTTGTCGATGCGTGAGCCGTTGGTCACACGCCTGAGCCCATCGAGAATCACCTTGTCGGTGTAGGGGAGTGTGGAGATGTCCGGAGCTTCGGTGAGTGTGCCGGGATTGATGGCTGAGGCATCGTAGCTGCGGTAATGGTAGGGGGCGTAAACGGTGGAGTAGCGGAATCCATCGTTCATCTTTTCGCGGAAATATGTGACGGAAAATGAGTTGCGACCCCATTCGGCTCCTAAGCGTATTTCCCATTTATGGTTTCGTGCCGGGCGGAGCTGATAGTTGGTGGCATCCTCGATGTAGGTGCGCACATTGATGCGGCTCAGTTCGTTGGGGCGGTTCACATCGTAGTAGTTGAGCTGGATGATGTCGTTGTAATGAAGCTGCGGGTAGAGGTAGTCCACGGTGGGCATCTTGGTGGTGAGGCCGTAGCCTCCGGCTATAAGGAAACGCATGGGGAGTCCTCCCGCCTGGAACGAGGGGAAGTTCCACACCGCATTGATTCGTGGGTCGAGGTAGGTGCGTCCGCTGAGGTAGTACTCCTTGCTGAGCGATGGGAGTGCGATGGAGCGTATGCCCAGCTGCAGTTCGGGTTTGTTTGAGCCGATGAGCAGGCTCATTTTATTTTCGGCATAGAAGCTGAGCACCTGCAGAGCCGGAATGGAGTTGAAGTCGCGGGGGCGGGTGGTCCATGAGGCAGAGAGCGGTTTGCTGAGGTCGTACTGCTGTCCGTGTCCGAGATTTTTGGTGAGAGTCCATTCTGCACCGGCCTTGTACTCATGGAGCCAGGTGCCCAGAGCGCGGGAACCATCGGCTCGGGCTTTGAGAAATACGCTCAGCGGGCGGCTTGTGTTGGTGAAGTCGGCGAGGTATTCGCTCAGCAGGTAATGGGCATCGTGTACCCCCGGCTCCATGGTGGTGGGAGCCACGGAAGCTCTTTGCGGAGCCACTTGTTTGAGACGGTGGAGCTTGTCGGCCTGATACGACACCGAGCTGTTGAGTCCGGCGGAGTTGAGCCATCTGATGCGAGTGAAAGTGAAGTTGAGGTCGGATGTGAGTGCAGCTCTGTTGTAGGAGCTTTTGTACTCGTCCACCTTATTATAATTCAGGTCGGGATCAGCCTTGGCGTTGTCAAAGCTGCCTGTATAGTCCACGCCTATGTTCCAACGGGTGGACACCGATGGATGCGCCCAGCTGAAGTTGGCGCGGGCGGAGGCATTGACGCGCTTGTAGTTCTCGAGTGAGTTGCGTGGGTCGATTTTGGAGTCGAGATACCCCGCGTCGATATTCACCACATGGTTGTGGTTGGCGATTCCGAACCCTTTGCCGGCGGAGAACAGTTTGCTGTACTGGTCGGCCTTGAAGCGGGCGGTGAACGGTGTGGCGCGGCGTATGCGCTTGATGTTGACCAGTCCGGATGTGAGGTTGCCGTATTCAGCCGACGGAATGCCGCGCACGATATCCACGCTCTCAATATTATCGGTGGAGATGGTGCGCATATCCACGCCGCGGTTGGTGGTGGCGCGTTTGTATTCGGGGTCGCCGGAAGTGGCTCCCGGCACACCCTGGAGGTTGGCATCGTTGTTGATTGGCGCCCCGTCCACCACAAAAGCGGTGCCAAGCGATGAAATGGCATAATCGTCATTGACCGCCTTTGTGCCTGTGGCTCCAAGGTTGCCTGTTTCGCGCAGGGCTATGCTGTTGGTGCTTCCCATGTCGGGAGTCTGGGCCATATTTCCGGGCAGCAGTTCAAGCAGGTCGGTGAAGCTTGTGGGCTGTATATGCTCCATTGCATCGCGGTCAATTCGCGAAGATGATGTCATGCCACCGCTCTCCTTGGCTGTGATCACCACTTCGCCGAGGGTATGGTCGGCAGGTGTGAGCGCGGCGGTGAGCCGTCGGTCGGCGGAGAGGGTGAGGGAGGAGTGGAACGGTTTGTAGCCTATATATGTGACAGAGATGTCGGTTTTGCCGGGCACCACGCGCATTGACCAATGGCCGTTGGCATCGGTATGCATGGATAGTGGAGCTGATTTGTCTCCGGGATGTGACACAGACACAGTGGCAAAAGGGAGAGGTTCATGTGTGGCGGCATCGACAGCTGTGCCGCTCAGGGTTATGAGATCGGCGGCGTTGGTCGAAAAACAGAATATCGAAAGAATGAGGATGAGTAGTGGTCGAAACATGCTCATGATTGGTGCTTTGCTTATTATTATGCAAAATTACTGCTGCGGCGCAGGAGGGGCAATACACATTTTTAGGTATTTTGGAGCAGCGGGCAGGATGAAAAATGCTTAAAAATGGGTATTTCGTACAGAATGGTGTTGGCGTAATTTTGCATCACGAAATTCATCATAACATATTCTCATGAAAAAACAGTTACTTTTTATCGTTGCCATGGGTGCTTTCATCAGCGCTACGGCATCAGCTCCTCAGCTTGAATGGAGCAAATTGATTGATTCTCCGCAGCAGCAGGATATGACAAGCCATGTGGTTGTGCTGTCGGACGGCAATGTGGCCTCACTGAGCCATTTTGGTTCATATTCCACAACAGACGGCATTACATTCGACGGCGAGCAGATAGCCACCGGTGCCGCAACCAACAGCACCAGTGACAATCGCAACCTGCTTGTTATAAAGCACAAGGCCACTACCGGCGAGCGTATATGGAACATCTACACCAAGGAAGGATATGTGGATGTGAGCTCCAAAGGCGCCATGCTTCCCACATCCGACGGCGGCTTGCTGCTGCTTGTCAATGCCCGCTCGGCCAGTGTCACTCCCTACACAAGCCCGGTGATTGTGGATGCCACCGGTGCCGAGGTAGAATTTCCGGAATGGAACACCAGCGTGTGGATCTACAACCAGGTGCTCGTGAAGCTCGGTGAAGATGGCCGTGTGGAGTGGACCAAGTCGATAGCCATGGACCAACTTCCTGTGCCTCATGCCAGCAGCGGCAACTCTGTGGAGGCTACCACCAACGGTGTGACTCCCTATGCTTTGGCTCAGGATGCCGAAGGCAATATCTATATTGGCGGTAACTACCGCGCATCAATGGTGATCACTGCCACAAACAATGCCACCTATGTGCTCACCCCGCGCAATCTGGACACTTACAACGGTGACACCCAGCAGGCTGCCGGAGGTTTGTATCTCATCCGTCTGGACAGCGAAGGTAACTACAAGAACCATCTCCGCGCCACCGGCACTCTCACCCGCGACCAGATCTGCAAAATCACTGTGAATGGCGACAAAGTGTATTTCGCCGGCAATGTGAGCGGTAAAGTGGACGATGCCCTCACTATCGGAGGCCACACCATCGCGATGGAGAACACCTATGATGGTATTCTGCTCGGTTGTGCCTCGCTCGACCTCAAGACTGTGGATTACCTCACCTATATCAAGCCCCACCTCACCGGTAAGAAAACTGCCAACAGTACCAAGATCCGTGCACTTGACTTCCATGGCTCGTCGATGTATCTCATCGGCGGTGGTCAGGGCGGCTACAGCCCCGCCGGTGAAGATGCTGCCCGTGTGATCAGCAGCTCCAGCGGTCTGGAAGAAGGTTGGATGATAGAATTAGACCCCACCGACGGCTCATGGAAGAATGCAGTGAACAACGCCACCAACATCGGCGCTTATCTCGGTTCGTTCAGCTACAACGGCAACCTCTACGTATATGGCTATCGCCTCAACGCCGCCACCGGTTGCTTCCTTGACGAATATCCTCTTGGCTCCATGGAGCGTACCGCCCGCCACAATATTGCCCTTGCAGGCGGTGCTCCTACCGGCTACGGCATGACTTTTGATCCCAAAACCACCCGCGCCCTGTTCTGTTCTCGCGGCAATAAGGCCTTCACAGTAGGTGCTGATGCTGTTGAAACAGAGGCTCCCACATCTTGGGGCGGACTGCTCTCAAGCTTCATCATGGATCCGCAGTACAATGGTGTGGAGAGTGTGGCACCCGAGGCTGAGAACGGTTTGAAGCTCAGCGCAGCCGATGGTGAGATAATAGTCAATGCCACCGAAAGCACTCACCTGGTAATCACCGATATGAATGGCATAAATGTGGTGAGCACCACAGTGGAAGAGGGCGAAACCCGCTTCCCGCTCCCTATGGGAGTGTATGTGGCCGCCGGTCAGAAGCTCGCTGTCCGCTAATCACCCACCTCATCATAAAAAAGGAGAGACCTACCCGGTCTCTCCTTTTTTTTGCAGTTAAGCAACTGAAAATATCGGAAGAATTTGAATTGTTGAAAATTAAATAATACATTTGGGAAAAATATGAAAAGGGTATTGTTATATATAATTTTCATTTCTGCACAGTTGTCTATACAAGCGCAATTAAAGACAGCTGAAGATTATTATGTCTTGGCTTTTAATGAAATGTCAGATATGCTTGCCGGAAGGGATAGTCTGTCCATTAAAAGAGCTGTATTTCTTGCGGAATGGGCATATTTTGAAGGGAAACTGGATTATAAAACTGATTTTTGCGATGAGATAGATAGAATAAAGACTTTTATCCGCTCAGTTTATGCTGTAAATAAGCTTCATACTTACAAAACAGGAATGCAGATGGCTATCAGCTCATATATGGTGAGACCTTATTCTGGGAATAATTATACACCCTATACCTATGATTATGAAACATTTTCAATGGATGATGAGCCTTGGGAACGGCAATTTGTCAGCAGGGCATTAAAAACACATAAAGGTCAATGCCGTTCTCTTCCATGGATGTATAAAATCCTTGCAAGTGAATTAAAAGCTGATGTATCCTTAGCCCATGCTCCGCGCCATTGTTACATTATGTATAAAGATGAAGATAAAATTACGCCGGAAGAATGGATAAACCTTGAATTGACAACTAATACGATGAATCCTTCATGGTATATAAAGCAGGATTTTGAGATTTGTGATTCTGCAGTAATTGCAGGAACTTATATGACTCCGCTGACTGACCTCCAGACAGTTGCCTGTCAGATGGCAGATCTCGCATTTGGATATTGTGAAAAGTTTCATCGGTATGATGAGTTTACCTACTATTGTACGAGCAGGTCTTTGGGATTCTATCCGATGAATCCGAATGCTTGGATAATACGGGGTAAATCTCTTGAGCGAATAACTCAAGATTATCTTACATATGTCGGAAATGTTATTGATGATTATGCTGCTTATCTGCTACGGTTAATGGATAATACAAGATATGGGTTACACCAAACATATATGACGGTAGAAACTGAAGAAATCAGAGAAAGACGAAGATTACAAACCATAGAAGCCCAAAAGTTTTCCCAAGATAAATCATTATCAAAATGAAAAAGGTTCGGTTAATATTAATGTCATTTCTGCTTTATCCTATTAGCAGTATGGCATATTCTCATTTGTCCCCATATTCATATTGCGGTGGCGATCCTGTAAACTGCAAAGATCCTACAGGATGTGTAATTGAAGGAGTGACAAAAAAAGATGCCGCAATGGCAGTCGAAGATTTCCGGGCAATGTTCCCGGGGGATGAATTTGCAAATTTCAGGAACTTAATAGTCCAATCCGGTAAAAAACAAAATGGCAAGTCATTTGCGGCAATATCTGCAGATGCGCTTTCATCGGCACTTAATGGAATAACGCTCAATGAAGACCAACAAGCATTAGTGGATATGGTGGTAAACACTATAAACTCTAATGATATTCATAAGGTCGAATACACTACACCGGGAAGCGATATGTCACAATCCTCTCTGAAAGTTTATTCACCAATCTTAAATTCATTAGGCATTACATCTGAGATGGCCGCTAACGTTCAAGGTGGATATTCTCAATTCGTTATGGCTTTATGTGGAGAAGCCTCTACAGTTCCAACTCAAACAGGGTCTCTAACTATAATATTGAAAACACCGGATGCATTTGTTACAAATCGACCAGCAACCTTGGGGCATGAAATTATAGGGCATGGACGTTCATTCCGACTAGGGTATGTAGATGCTCAGTCACAACATATTATCCCCATTCAAGTAGAAAATCTCATATTAAGAAATATGGGGATTTCATTGTTTCGAAATGGCTCTGATCATGCTCCCCTTAAGACCGTAATTCCCAATTACATGAATCTTCCAAATTTCCGATAAAGTAAAAATTATTTTACTAAATAGTCTGCTTTGTATTAACATTGTCAATGCCATTTCACCCCTATCTCGCATAGTGAAATACTTATTATTTATAATTCTATTCAGCATCTCCTGTGCTAAAAGCTCCTATTCCAATAGATTTACGAGTGAGACAGAGAGATTTATCGACTTTTGTGAAGTTAGCAATAACAATAAAGGGTACATTAGTTATGAATTTGGATTTTCAAAAATTAATTCGGTATATATCGTAAAAAATGATACACATTTAGAGGTGTACATTTCAGATGGTAATAAGCTAAACTTTTCGACAACGTGCGAAATTTCACCTATTTTAAATTGGGCTTTTGAAAAGGCGCCAAATGAATCATCATCAGTACAATTCATCATGAATAAAGAATACGAACCTCTTTACTACAAATTAACCATAATGGTTAATGGTACTCCAATTATAATTGATTCTTCTTCAATGCGAATTATAGGAAACGAAGTGGTCGTAGAAAAAATTGATGAATTAAAGAGGTTTATCCTCAGTTTATGGATAGATTCTCTAGAATCACAAAATAGTGATTAAGAATAGTTCAAAATACTATAACAAGTTAGTCGATTGTTTCCAAAATGTGCAAGCAATTAGAACCGAAAATCTTATATTAAGGGTAATGGGCATACCCTTTATTAACACAGGGGTAAAGCATGGACCACAGATTGCTATTCCGCAACCCTCACTACTACCTTCATTCAGATAAATGAAAAAAAAAGTTGTAATATGGCTATTTGTGCCTATATTATTCTGTGTAAGTTTTAATATTGGTGCTGATGACATAAAAAATGCCAATAATAGTAATTTGCCCTTTTCATTTGAGCTTTTGTCGGATTCGATTAAAGAGATAGTCTCCAATAGAAAATTTATAATATACGATTATGGTCATCATGGCAAAAAGTGGTGCCTGATATATGAGGAGGGGGATTCTTATGATATTAAGATAGGCACTACGCGAAATGAGCCCCATAGTTTTGTTTCCATAATAGACACAATGAAACTCATGGATGCGTATAGGGATTTAATCTGTTGGGGTATGGACACTTTACCAAATATCACAAAGGATATGAATCGACTATATCCAAAACAATGGTCAGGATTTTACAGGTCATTGAGCGTATTTAATCAACAATCAAATTGTATTTTTAATTCCAATAACGCTATAGGTTTTGAGGGCTTTGATAGTATAGTTGTTAATGATAACTTTTCAAAACTATGTTATTTGATGCATTGGCTTTCGGCCCCTGAAATACATTCTTTATTACCGGGATTTGATGATTATATCAATAAGAACAGGCTCTAAGGGTCAGAGGTCGAGTTTGTCGTTGCGGCGAGTGCGGTGGGGGAGGAGTGATTTGAGACGGTTGATAAGGCTTAGCCATAGCGGCGAGGGTGCGGACACCACATTGGTGGACAATGTTTCGGCCATGGTGGGTGCGGGCGACTCATCGCCAAACTGCTCGGGATAAAGCACCAGCAGATTGTTGCTGCCGAAGTAGCGCTGGAGGAATTGCGGCAGGGTGTCCATGTCGGATGTGAACGACACTGATGTGCGGCGGGCATTAATCACCACAAAAAGGTCGTCGGGGAGGATTTTGTTGCTTAGCAGAATGAAATCATCCCATGCCTCGATGGTGCGGTATTCAGCGCGTATGTCGTAGCCCCCATTTCGGAGCACCGCCTGCACTGCCAGGCGTGTCGGGGCGTAGCAGCAGAAAATTATCCGGCACCCGATTTCGCGGGCGAGATTGCCGAGCGAGCTCACCCAGCGCACAAATCCTGTTTCATACTCGGCTTTTTCGGGCACAGCCACCACGATGCGGGTAACGGTGTTGACCGGTATGAAGCATCGCGATATGACAATCATCTTGTTGGTGGCTTGAAGCAGCCGGTTGAGTTTGTCACCGAAGAAAGAGTCAATCACAGCGTTGCGCCGGTGGAGTCCGATCACCACATCGGTGATGTCGCGCTCCTCGATGGCGTTGATCATTCCGGCCACAAAATTCATGTCGTAGCGTTCCAGGGCGTTGAGTTTCACATCCACGCTCGCGGCTGTCTGCTCGGCCACATCGAGCGAATTGCGGCTCACGGCGCGGGATGAGGCACTGTTGTCGTTGCGCACATGGAGCGCGTAGAGATTGCTGCGTTTGCTCACCGTGCCGCGCATCATCACTGCCAGCGTCACCAGTTCCGGGGCTGTCAGCGGACTGCCGACGGCGATGAGAGTGTTGACTGGCCTATGCCGCTCGGAGCGTGTGGCCTTGGCCATATTGCTATCGCTGAGTTCCAGTACTTTGAGCCTTGTGGCGGCTCGGGATGTGCCTATTGACGACACCGTGCATGTGACAAGAATCATAATCACGGTGCCGTTGAGAATCTCCTCGCCGAATATATGCATATTGTAGCCGATCATCACCACGGCAAGGGCCACGGCGGTGTGGGCGTTGGTGAGCTGATAGAGCACGGAGCGGTCAATGGGCTGGAGGTGATATGTGCGTTGTGTGGCGTAAGCGGCGAGCCATTTGCCGGCCATGGCTATTCCTGACATCACGGTGGCCACATACACTGTGTTCCACCCCTTCATCAGTACTCCCACATTTATCAGCATCCCCACACCTATGAGAAAGTAGGGGATGAATATGGCGTTGCCCACAAACTCTATCCTGCTCATAAGCGGCGATCGTGCAGGCACATACCGGTTGAGCACAAGTCCGGCCATGAACGCTCCGAACACGCCCTCAATCCCAATGGCCACAGCACTTTGTGCCGCCACAAACACCACTGCCAGCACGAACACAAACTGCATGATGCCATCGCTGTAGCGCTTGAAGAACCATCTGGCAATGCGCGGAAACAGATATACCGTCAATGCGCAGTATGCTATCAGCATCCCCAGGAGTTTGAGGGTGCCGAGGATGGAAAATTCGCCATCGCGGCACACTCCTACCACGCCGGCAAGCACTGTCAGTGAGCCGAGCACAGTGAAGATTGTACCCGCTATGGCTATGATCACGGCCGGGTTCTTGCTTAGTCCGAGGCGTGATATGATGGGGTAGGCAAGCAGAGTGTGGGCGGCAAACATACTCGCCAGCAGGGTGGAGGTGAGCATATCCAGCCCTAAGAACAGGTAAGAGCCTACAGCTCCGAGTATGAGGGGGATGAAAAAGGTGTAGAGCCCGAACACTGCTCCACGGCCAATGTTGCGCTTGAGGTGGTACATGTCGATTTCCAAACCGGCGAGGAACATCAGGTAGAGGATACCCACCTGACCGAACACCTCGAAGCTCATGTCGCGCGCAAGGAGGTTGCACCCGTGGGGACCCACCAGCACTCCCGCCAATATCAGCCCTATCACATGGGGAATCTTGAGCTGATTGAGGATGAGCGGTGCGCAGAGCATGATCAGCAGCACCACCAGAAATATCGCAACCGGTGAGGTGATGAGGGGATGTGAGGCCGGTATGGCTAACGACAGAATCACCGTGGTCAGAACTTTTTGCCGTGGGCCATCATGTATTGTGCAATCTGCACGGCATTGAGAGCGGCTCCTTTCTTGATTTGGTCACCAACTACCCAGAAAGTCAGCCCGTTGGGGTTGGAGATGTCGCTGCGGATGCGGCCAACAAACACCGGATCCTTGCCGGCTATGTCAAGCGGCATGGGATATTTCTTTTCGGAAGGGGTGTCCACCACCACAATCCCTTCGGCTGCTTCAAAAGCTTTACGGGCATCGGCGGGTGATATAGGGGCTTCGGTTTCCACCCACACAGCCTCGCTGTGGGCTCTCATCACCGGTACTCGCACGCAGGTGGCGCTCACCTGCAGATCGGGGGCGTGCATGATTTTGCGTGTTTCGTTGTACATCTTCATCTCTTCCTTGGTGTAGTCGTTGTCAAGGAACACATCGATGTGGGGAATCACGTTGTAGGCCAGCTGATAGGCGAATTTCTCCACTGTGGGAGCCTCGCCACGCTGCAGCTGGGCGTATTGAGTCTGAAGCTCCTGCATAGCCGCGGCACCGGCACCGCTTGCAGCCTGATATGTGGCCACATGCACTTTGTGGATAGGGGAGATGTCGTTGATGGGCTTGAGGGCCACCACCATCTGTATGGTAGTGCAGTTGGGGTTGGCTATGATGTTGCGTGGAGTGTTGAACGCATCGTCGCCGTTCACTTCGGGCACCACCAGAGGCACATCCTCGTCCATGCGGAATGCGCTGGAGTTGTCAATCATTATGGCACCGTGCTTGGTGATGGTGGAAGCGTACTCCTTGGAGGTGCCTGCTCCTGCCGAGGTGAAAGCTATGTCCACCCCCTTGAAGTCGTCATTGTGCTGAAGTTCCTTGACTACAATCTCTTTGCCGCGAAACATATAAGTGCGGCCTGCGCTGCGGCTTGAGCCAAACAGCAGCAGCTCGTCGATAGGGAAGTTCTGCTCATCGAGCACTCTCAGAAATTCTTGTCCCACGGCGCCACTTGCGCCCACAATAGCTACTTTCATATTCGGAATCTGATATTTGCCGCAAAGGTACAAATAAAATCCCGTTTTTGACCGTCACCGCAACTTATTTGTTAGCCACCGGCGCACGGGCTCATCGTAAAGCTTCAGTGCACCCCACGCCATGAGGGCTATCATCACGAAAAGACCTGCGCAAACTGGCCATACCTGTCCGAAACTGAGTCCGTTGGCCCACACCCAAGCGTAGAACATATACATCACAGGATAGTGTATGATATACACCGGATAGGAGAGCTGTCCCATGGTTTCGCACACGGTGGTGGAAAACCGGTCGGTGGTGGTGCCGCAAGCGCCTATGTACACGATGGCGGGGAACAGCAAGAGTGTGCAGGCGAGGTCATAGATGGCGTTGTACACCGAAGGCTCCTGACCGCCAACGTATGGACAGGCCATCACTACGGCAATCAGTGCCGAGCATTTCCAGAATGCACCGCGGATGTGCCGCGCTTTGAAGCCGCGCTGCATAAGCAGGCCGATGCCGAATGAGAACGACAAACGGAAAAATCCACCAATCCAGCCGCCGTCGGCCATGCTCCATCCCACTCCCAGGTGGTACGCTCCCGACATATTGGATATTGCGCATGCCGCAAGTCCTACAGCCGAGATGGCCACAACCGCTCCCAGGCTCTTGCGCCCGAGCCTATGGAGAACAAAGGCGTAAAGGATGCTGCCTATATATTCATAAAATAGTGACCACGACGGACCGTTGAGGGGGAACATCTCCCCGTTGCCGCGCACTTCCGCGCCCGCACCGGGGAGCACCGGTATCAACAACAGCCCCATGCACAATGCCAGTACCACCATGGAGAGCGACACCGGAGTGCCGTCCCATTTCACACTCCCTTGCAGGAGGTACGCCACAGCGCCGAGCACCACACTGAGCACCACCATGGGGTGGAGCCTTATGACACGGCGGAGCATGAACCGTCCGGCGGTCATGTTTCCGCTTTGCCAACGCTTGTCGTAGGCATATCCTATCACAAATCCCGACAGAACGAAGAAGAAGTCAACGGCAAGGTAGCCGTGGTTCATCATCTGGTCGGTGGGTGAGGTGGCAAACCCCTCAAAGAAATGATACCATATTACAAGCATGGCGGCCACACCTCGGAGGCCGTCAAGAATATCGTAGCGCGGTTGGGCTGATTGCAGTGTGCTGAATGATTGTTTCATGCCGCAAAATTACGACAAATGTCCCACGCCACACTTGACCTATGTCAAAAAATGCGTCCCCGGATCCTGCTCAGGGTGGCGGGGGAGATGCCGAGATAAGACGCTATGTCGGTGAGGCGTGCGCGGCGGCACACTTCGGGGAACTGCTGCGAGAACTCCCGGTAGCGGTTTGCCGCATCAAGGGTGAGCCTCTCCTTGTGCGACTGATGGAGTCGGCGATACTCATTCTGGTGTATCACCCGCCACCAGTTACACAGCTCGAGGTTGCTTTCCACCATCTCCATAAGCTGCGCGGTGCGGATGCCGTATGCCTCCACCGGCTCGATAGTTTCCACATATTCGCGGCTCGGCAGGGAGTAATACACTTCGTCCATGCTGAACACCACGCATCCTGCAATGGAGAATGAGGTGGTCACCTCCTGTCCGTCGGCCAGCCAGTAGCTCCGTGTCATACCGGATTCCACCAGCCACACCTTGCCGTCCATGCGTCCTTCGCTCACAATCTTGCTCCGGCGCGGAAATATCCGCTTTTCAAGTCTGCTGGCGAGCATATGCAGCGCGTCATCGCCCACCGGCCATGCCCGGCGCACGAACGCCACAATATTGGGTATGCTGTCAATCGCCACACTCATAACAGATGCAAAGATAGCACACTCCGCCGATATATCAAAGAGCGGTGCGCCCATCCCGGTCGGGAAGGGGCGCACCGTCATACCGTTGTGGCGGCGGGCTACTGCTTGGCGTAGCTCAGCACCGTGGGGCTTTCCACATCCACGCCAAACTGGCGGGCACGGGCCATGATGGCGCGGGCCAGCTTTGGCTTCAACTCCTCGGGGCAGTAGCGGAAATACGCCTCGGCGGCACGTACATGTGCGGCATCGGGCATTGGGTATTCACGCCTTTCGGGCAAGCCGAACACACTGTCGGGCAGCTCCTTTTTCTCTTCGTAGCCGAGTCGGTCGTTCATAGTCGGGATATTTAGAAATTATATCGCGCACCCACCTGAAGCAATCCCTGGGCACCGAAGCCGAGTTCGCCGAAGATGGTGAAGTTGCGGTTGATGTCCACATCAGCACCTACGGGCGAGAGCTGCATGGCAAAGTACCCTTTGTTGTAGGAATCGCCGTGGCGTGGCATCATGTGCGAGATGTCGGCACCTACTCCGAGGTGGGCGTAGAGAGTCACTATTCTGTTGGAGAAGTAGTCATATCGGCCGTTGAGCATAATCACATGGTAGCCCACCTTGCTGCTGTACTCTCCTTTGGTGGTGGCGGAGGAGTAGGTGTAGGAGGGGCCGATCCACAGTTTGGGGAGCACTTTCACATTGAACCCGATGTTGACGGCACCCCATGCGTTGTTGACGCCGTGCCAGCTGTCATGGTAGTTGCATGCGTCCATCATGGTGTAGCCACCATAGCTTGCGCTGATGTTCATTTTCTGAGCGTTTGCGCCGAAGCCAACTGCCACGGCTGCTGCGAGAGCCAATAGATATTTTTTCATTATACCACAGTTTTTAGAATGTTTTTTACATTTCTAAACAGATATGGAGCCGTGATTGTTTGAAAAATTATTATTTTTGCATCATGGCACACTCCAGCAAAATCACCAAAACCAATGCCGCCAGGCTGCTCGACAGGGCGCATGTCCCCTATGAGCTAATTCCGTACAATGTTGATGAATCCAACCTTGCCGCCACCCATGTGGCCGAGGAGCTCGGCGAGGATATACGCCAGGTGTTCAAAACCTTGGTGCTCACCTCCGGCAAAGGGGAATATTTTGTGTGCGTGGTGCCCGGGGATGCCGAGGTGGACCTCAAGAAAGCCGCCAAGGCTGCCGGTGCCAAGAAGGTGGATCTCATTCCGATGAAGGAGCTGCTGCCGCTCACCGGGTATATCCGTGGAGGTTGCTCACCTGTGGGGATGAAAAAGCAGTTTCCCACATATTTCCACTCCACCGCCGCGCTCTTCGACTATATATATGTGAGCGCCGGGATGCGGGGCTTGCAGTTCAAGATAGCCCCGGCGCAACTTATAGAATATGTGGGCGGTGCTCTCGCCGACCTTATCAATGAACAATCTCAGGAGTCATGAACAGATTCGGAACCATATTCAGCGTCACATCGTTTGGCGAAAGCCATGGGCCGGCCATAGGAGGAGTGATTGACGGTATGCCGGCGGGAGTGCTGGTGGACCTTGATTTCGTTCAGCGGCAGCTTTCTCGCCGACGCCCGGGGCAGAGTGCGCTCAGCACACCGCGCCGCGAGGATGACACGCTGGAGGTGCTGTCGGGTATGTTTGAGGGGCGCACCACCGGCACCCCGATAGGGTTTGTGGTGCGGAATACCGATGCTAAAAGCAATGACTATGAGGAGATGCGCACCATGTTCCGTCCCTCGCATGCCGACTATGTTTACACTGCCAAATACGGTGTGCGCGACCATCGTGGAGGGGGCCGCTCCTCGGCCCGTGAAACTGTGGCAAGGGTGGTGGCCGGAGCGTTTGCCATGCAGGCGTTGGAAAGCCTTGGCATCAAGATATGGGCCTATACTTCGCAGGTGGGGAACATCGTTGTGCCCCAACCCTATACAAGCTACAATGCTTTGATGGCAGAGGCTAATCCGGTGCGGTGTCCCGATGCCGGTTGCGCCCAAGCTATGGAGCGGTTGATTGTTGACGCCCGCAGCAAAGGCGACACTCTTGGCGGTGTGGTGACGGGTGTGATTGCCGGATGTCCCGTAGGAGTGGGCTCGCCGGTGATGGATAAGTTGCAGGCCAGTCTTGCCGCGGCCATGATGAGCATCAACGCCGCCAAGGGTTTTGACTATGGCATGGGGTTTGCCGGAGCGTCGGCCTGCGGCAGCGAGGTAGTGGACGAATTTGTGCCGGATGGCCACGGTGGAGTCACCACCCGCACCAATTTTTCGGGCGGCATCCAAGGCGGCATATCCAATGGAGAAGATATATATTTCCGTGTGGCTTTCAAGCCTGTGGCCACAATGGCAAGGCCGCTCCACACGGTTGATAACAACGGCAATGAGGCTGTGCTTAAGGCGCGGGGCCGTCACGACCCTTGTGTGGTGCCCAGGGCGGTGCCGGTGGTCGAGGCTATGGCTGCCATCACCATTCTGGACCAATGGCTGCTGTCGAGAGCCGAAGCCCCGTTGACGCTATGAGCACACCGCTGTACAAGGATTTCGCGGAGTTTCTGCGGGGATATTTCCCGGGCAAGATGCAGAAACTGACCGTCAATGTCAATCTTTCGTGCCCCAACCGCGACGGTACCATAGGGCGCGGCGGATGCACATATTGCAACAATCAAAGTTTCTCGCCTGCTTTCGCCAACAGAGACCTCAGCGTGACCGGGCAGCTGGCGATGGCCAGACGGTTTTTTGCGAGGAAGTATCCGCAGATGCGATATTTAGCCTATTTTCAGGCTTATACCAACACCCACGCCGATCTCCGGGTGCTTCAGCGGATGTATGAGGAGGCCCTGGGGGTGGAGGATGTGGACGGCCTTATTATCGGCACACGCCCCGACTGTATGCCCGCCCGGTTGCTGGAGTATCTGTCGGAGCTCCACCGCCGCCGTTGGGTGATGGTGGAGTATGGCGCCGAATCGGCCAACAACTCCACCCTTGAACTTGTGAACCGCTGTCACACCTGGGAGCAGACCGCCGATGCCGTGGAGCGCACGCACCGAGCCGGCATTCCGGTGGGGTTGCATATCATCATGGGGCTCCCCGGCGAAACTAAGGAGGATATGCTCCGTACCATCCGCGCCATCAATGCCCTGCCGGTGGATGTGGTCAAGATACATCAGCTGCAGCTCATCCGCGGCACCCGCATGGCCAGGGATGTGGAGGCGGGTGTGTATGATGTGCACAGGTTCACAGTGGAAGAGTATGTGGAATTGTGCTGCGAAGTGGTGCGGCTGCTGCGGAAAGATATTGCCATAGAGCGGTTTGTGTCGCAGTCGCCGTCCGAACTTCTGATTTCCCCGCGGTGGGGATTGAAAAACTATCAGTTCACTTCGTTGGTGCACAAATCACTTATGCAGGGCAATAATGGCGGGAGCTTATCGTTAGATAAGTAATGAAACGACTGCACCATATTATATTGCTTGTGGCGATGTTTTGCACTGCTTCGGCTGTTTGGGGACAGCGGCTTAACGACAAGCTGCTCAACCGACCGTATGCCGATAACCGCCAGTGGCATTTAGGCTTCTCGGTAGGTGTGCACACTCAGGATATCACCTTCACCCACAACGGTTTCGTCACGCCTGACGGTGAATCGTGGTACATGGAGCAGCCCGGTTTTTCGCCCGGCTTCTGTGTCAACGGTTTGTTTGAATGGCGGCTCAGCAGCTATTTCGCCCTACGCTTCACCCCCGGCCTCTATTTCGGCAACCGCGAGGTGAAGATGCATGATGTGGTGACCGGTGCCAACGAGAAGCAGAATCTCAAATCCACCTTTGTGGTGGCGCCCATCGACCTGAAATTCTCATCGCAGCGGTTCCGCAACGCCCGCCCCTATGTGGTGGCCGGAGTGATGCCCGCCTTCGATGTCAACAAGAAACGCAGCGACTTCCTGAAGCTCAATACCACCGATCTGTATCTCACCGTGGGGTTCGGCTGCGACTTTTATCTGCCCTATTTCAAGCTCAATCCCGAGATAAAGTTCTGTTTCGGCCTGACCGATATCATACAGCACAAGCGTCCTGATTTGATCGAGGAGCCTGACAAGCTGAAGTTCACCGAATCCATCACCAAGGCCAAATCACAGCTGGTGGTGCTAACATTTTATTTTGAATGAAGCAGCTACTGACATTTATCGTGGCAATGCTGCTGTTTGTGCCGTCTGTCATGGCCCAGGCTGACGGGCAGCTCACTCAGTATTTCGAAGTGCCCACATACTATAACCCCGCCGCCATCGGCAGCACCGACTATGTGCGCATCCGTGCCGGCAGCCGCATGCAGTGGATAGGTATTGACAATGCCCCCCGCACATTCCTGCTCACCGCCGACTCGCCGCTCAAGCTGTTCGGCAAGCGTATAGGCGTAGGTGTTGTGGCCTCCAGCGAGAGTGCCGGTCTTTTCCGCACGCTCAACATCGGTCTCCAGTTCGGATATAAGATAAAGCTGTGGAAAGGCGAGCTCACCCCTGCGTTGCAGGTGGGGTTTGCCAACGAAGTGTTCAAAGGCTCGGAGGTGTTCATCCCCGACGATGACGACTACCATCAGGCCACCGACGACGCTATTCCCAAAACCGATGTGAGCGGCAATGCGCTCGACCTCGGTGTGGGTCTGTTCTACTCCCGGCCCAAATGGTGGGTGGGTGTGTCGTGCCAGCATGTCAACTCCCCCACGGTCACATTCCAGAGCGAGAACGGCGCTGATGCCGGAGGTGGAACAACATCCACCACCGGCGACGAAGGCCCGAAAAAATATCAGTTCACCTTCGACCGCACGCTCTATTTTATGGCCGGTGGCAATATTCCGATTAAAAATACGTTATTTGAAGTGATGCCATCCATGATGTTTAAAACTGATTTCAACTTCTGGAGGGCAGAGGTCACCGGACGTGTCCGGTGGAAAAAATTCCTCACAGCGGGCGTTGCCTACCGCTACGATGATGCAGTAAGCGCCATCCTCGCTGCCGAGTACAAGGGGTTTTATGTGGGCTACAGCTACGACTATCCAATTTCGGCGATATCCAAGGCTTCCAGCGGAAGCCACGAAATATTGGCCGGTTATAGCCTGAAGCTCGATTTCTCCGGCAAGAACAAGAATAAACACAAGAGTATCCGCATAATGTAACTTATGAAAAAGCTATCAATTTATCTCCTTACCATAATAATGGCTGCCGTGGTGGTGTCCTCATGCGCCACCGGCTCCAAAAACTCATCCGGTGGCGAAGTGACCGGTGTGGGTGGTTCGGCTTGGAACGAGCCCCAGCCCTACGGTATGGTGCTTGTGAGCCGCGGCTCCATGGAAATCGGACCCAAGGAGGCCGACAGCCTCTGGAATCTCCGCGCCGACAGCCGTGGCATGAGCGTGGACGCTTTCTGGATGGACGAAACCGAGGTTACAAACTCCAAATACAAGCAGTTTGTGTTCTGGGTGCGCGACTCCATCATCCGCGAGCGTCTTGCCGACCCCGCATTCGGTGGCAACGAGGAGTTCAAGATTGAGGAGGACAAGGAGGGCAACCCCATCAAGCCCCACCTCAACTGGAGCAAGCCAATTCCCTGGCGCAATGCCAATGAGGATGAGCAGCGCGCCATCGAGAGCGTGTATCGCATCAACCCCATCACCGGCGTCAAGGAGCTCGACCCTGAGCAGCTCAACTACCGCTACGAGATTTTCAATCACACCGAGGCTGCCAAGCGCAAGCATCGTGTCAACCCCTCGCGTCGCGAGTACAACACCGACAAGCCTGTGCCCACCGATATCCCCGTCATCTCAAAGGACACTGCCTGGATCAGCGACAACGGCGAGATTGTGCGCGAAACAATCACCCGCGGCCTCACCGGTGACTATGATTTCCTCAACACATATATAGTAAATGTGTATCCCGACACCACTGCGTGGATCAACGACTTTGAAAACGCATATAACGAACCTTATGTGCGTATGTATTTCAGCCATGGAGGCTACAGCGAATATCCGGTGGTGGGTGTGAGCTGGGAGCAGGCCAATGCATTCGCCAACTGGCGCACAGAATTCCTCCGCCGCTCGCTCGGCAAGCAGGGTGTGTATGTGGAGCCCTACCGTCTTCCCACCGAAGCCGAATGGGAGTATGCAGCACGCGCCGGCGTCAATGAAAACAAATATCCATGGGAGGGTGACCTGCCGCTCACGGAGGAGAAAGGGTGCTTCTACGCCAACTTCAAGCCTCAGGACGGCAACTATGTGCAGGACGGTCATCTGATCACTTCCCGGGTGGGCACTTATTCGCCCAACGATTTCGGTCTGTACGATATGGCCGGTAATGTGAGCGAATGGACCTCCACAGCTTTCAATGAGAGTGTGAGCAAGCTCACCTCCGACATGAACCCCGAATACCGCTACGATGCCGCCAAGGAGGACCCCTACAAGATGAAGCGCAAGATTGTGCGCGGCGGTTCGTGGAAAGATGTGGCCCACAACATCCGCTCCGACATCCGCATGTGGGAGTATCAGAACGAACAGCGCTCCTACATAGGGTTCCGCTGCGTGCGCTCACAGATAGGTTTTGCAAAAGGCCAAAAAGCTAAGAAATAACAATTTACCGACATTATACAGATTACCAACAATGGGAAAAATCAAAAGATATAAAAACAGCATTGAAAAATTCCTTTCAGGCGAGTCCGGCCAGCGTTTTTTCAATTTTGCCTACTCCATAGGCGCTGCTGTGGTGATATGGGGTGCGCTGTTCAAGATTCTTCACCTTCCCGGTGGCAACACTCTTCTGTCCATCGGTATGGGCACCGAGGTGCTTATGTTCGTGCTCACCGCGTTCGACCGTCCCGGTCGTGATTACAAATGGGAGCAGGTGTTTCCTGTGCTTGAGAGCCAGAATCCCGAGGACCGTCCTGAGTTCGCATCCGGTGCGGGTGTGGTGATCAACGGTGTTCCCGCAGGCAGTGCCTCCGGTTCGTCGGTTTCACTGCCTCATGTGTCGGAATCGCAGGCCCGTCATGCTGCCGGGGTACCGTCCAACATCGATCTCACCGATGAGGACTCCCGCTCGCTGAGCGAGAGCATTGCCAAGATGGCCGCCGCCAGCGACCAGCTCAGCCGCATGGCCGAGCTCACCACCGCCACACAGGAGTATCTGTCGCAGATGGCTGCCATTGCCGAGCAGATGCAGCAGCTCAAGGACACCACACAGAGCCTCAACTCAGTGAGCGAGGTGCTTCTGGACAGCTACCGCGCCATCACCGAAAATTCCGAAAACATCACATCCAGCTCCCACGGATATGTGGAGCAGATGCAGAACCTCAACCGCAATATCTCGGGTCTCAACACCATCTACGAGATTCAGCTCCGCAGCGTATCGTCGCAGCTTGACGCCATTGACCGTGTGAACCGCGGCATCAAGGAGATAAGCTCGATGTATGAGAATTCCGCCAACCAGAGCGCCCGCTACTGCGAGGAGAGCGAGAAGATGGCCTACTATATGCAGCAGCTCAACAATGTGTATGCGCAGATGCTTCAGGCCATGACCATCAATATGTATCACCCTATGCCCGGCAATATGCCCGGCGGCATGCACCCTCAGCAGGCTCCCGCGTCTGCCGCGCCTGCTCCCGAGGCTCCCGCCACCCAGGCATGAACTTCAATATAGCTATAGATGTCCCAAGGCAATAGAAAACTTTCACCCCGTCAGAAGATGATCAATCTGATGTACATCGTTCTGACGGCCATGCTTGCCCTCAATGTGTCGAGCGATGTGCTCGATGGTTTCGCGCAGGTGCAGGATGGACTGATGCGCACCAACGAAAGTGTGGACCAGCGCAACAGTGCCATCTATGCCGAGCTGGAGGCGTTCAGCGCCCAAAACCCCGGCAAAGGTAAGGTGTGGTATGACAAGGCCTCGCAGGTGAGGCAGGAGTCGCAGGCTCTCTTCGCGCTTGTTGACTCGCTCAAGCTCGCTATTGTGCGCAAGGCCGATGGCAAGGATGCCGACCCCACCGACATTCAGAGCCGCGACGACCTTGAGGCTGCTTCGGTGGTGATGCTCAACCCCTCCACCCGCAACGGCGCCAAACTCCGCGAGCGTATTGTGGCCTACCGCAACTTTGTGGAGCAGTATGTGACCGACAGTGCCAAACGCGCTTCCATTGCCGCCGCGCTCAACACCGACCCGTTCCGCCGCAAAGGCACCGCTATGGCCGAGCTATGGGAGGAGTCAAAGTTTGACAACCAGCCCGTGGTGGCCGCCATAACTTTGCTCACCAAGCTGCAGAACGATATCCGCTATGCCGAGGGTGAGGCTCTGACCCATCTGCTCAATCAGGTGGATGCCGGCGATGTGAGGGTGAACGAGCTCAACGCTTTTGTGATTCCGCAGAGCCGCATGGTGATGCGCGGCGGACGATACACCGCCGACATTGTGCTCGCCGCTGTCGATACAACCGCCCGTCCCACGATATATATCAACGGCAAACCTCTTGCCGACAGCAACGGACACTATGAGTTCGCTACAGGCCAGACAGGCTCGTTTGACTATTCGGGCTATCTCGAGGTGCCCCACGGCGATGGCAGCGTCACCCGTCATCCGTTCAGCTCCAGCTATGTGGTGATGGAGCCGAGTGCCACCGTGAGCGCCACCATGATGAATGTGCTGTATGCCGGTATCGACAACCCCATCAGCATCTCCGTGCCCGGTGTGCCGCAGAGCGGTGTCAGTGCCTCCATGACCAACGGCACGCTCACCAAGAGCGGCGACCATTTCGTGGCCCGTCCCGCCAAGGTGGGTTCCGAGGCTGTGGTCACTGTCACTGCCACCATCGACGGCAAGGCTCAGACTGTGAACACCACCACCTTCCGCGTGCGCAAATTGCCCGATCCCGTGGCTTTCATATCCTACAAGGGTGCCAACGGCGTGGCCGAGCGCTACAAGGGCGGCAAGCCTATATCCAAGGCCACTCTCATGGGTGCCAAAGGGATTGATGCCGCTATCGATGACGATATGCTCAATATTGACTTCAAGGTGCTCAGCTTCGAGACAGTGTTCTTCGACTCGATGGGCAACGCGATTCCCGAGGTGAGCAACGGTGCACAGTTCTCGCAGCGTCAGCTCGACTCGTTCCGCCGCCTGTCACGAGGCAAGCGTTTCTATATCTCCCGCATCCGCGCCAAAGGTCCGGACGGTGTGGAGCGTGTGCTCAACCCTGTGGAGGTGATTGTTAACTGATAAACCATAACACACTCATATATACCGTAGCAATGAAACAGTTGTATAAATATATATTCCTCATCCTCGCGGCTGCCTCAGTGGCCGTCGGGGCAATGGCTCAGGACAATTCCTCCTCATCGGCCGTGATGCGCCGTGGCGGTAAGGACAGGAGCAGAGGTAATTCGCCGCAAACGAATGTCACCGAGCGTATGCAGTCGCGTATGGCCGAAACTCCCACCAGCGACGCCGACCTGTCGTGGATGCGTGTGATTTATCGCCAGCTTGATCTCACAAAGGACAAGAACACACCGCTCTACTTCCCCGAGGAGCCCACCGAAGGACAAGAGAGCCTGTTCCGGATCATCATGCGTCTGCTCGCCAACGACCAGCTCGCAGCCTATGAATATCTTGATGGACGCGAACTGTTCACCGACCAGTACCGCATCAAGGTGCGCGACATGCTCGACCGATTCCATATCTACTACTCCGATGCCAAAGGCAGCTCGGAGAAGCATCCCAAATTCACCATTGAGGAGAGCGATGTGCCCGCCAACGAGGTGCTGAGCTACTACATCATCGAGCGATATGAGTTTGACAACCGTTCCAACCGTATGCGCACACGCATTGAGGCTATCTGTCCGGTGCTCCACCGCACTGATGATTTCGGTGCCGAGGCTGTGAAATATCCTATGTTCTGGATCAAGATGGACGACCTACGCCCATATCTCTCAACCCAGAATATCTTCACTTCCGACGACAACAATCTCGCCACTTGCACCTACGATGATTTCTTCCAGCTTGGACTCTATGAGGGGGATATTTACAAAACCCGCAACTTGCGCAACAAATCGATGGCGCAACTCTATCCCGACCCCGACGACCTGAAGCATGCCCAGGACAGCATCCAGCAGCGTCTGGACAGCTTCGGCAAAAAACTTTGGGTGCCGTCGCTCGACGAACTCGCTGCCATGCGCGAGGCCAAGGAGCAGGCTGAACTTGAAGCCGAGGAGAAAGCTGCTGCTGAAGAGGCTGCCGCTAACGGCGAGGAGGTGAATGCCGATGACCAGAAAAAGACCAATACCCGTCGCGCTTCCGCACGCCGCTCCACGCCCAAAAAGGATACCAAGAAAAAGGCAAAGCCCACCAAGGTGAAGCGTGCAAAGGCGCCCAAGGGTGCCGCTAATTCCGGAGCCGCCCGCTCTGTGCGCAACCGCCGCAAGTAGCCTGTCCGCTAATAACGATACAACAACAAGCATCCGCCTGCCAAACATTGGCAGGCGGATGCTTGTTGTATAGGTATGACACATCTTGACGAACTCGACATACAGCTTATAGGTATCTCCGAACTGAAGCGCGGCTGCGCTGTTCACCATTGGGAGCTGATGCGCTACGAAGGCGGTAAGGTCAATGTAGGGCTCTCGACGCGGTTTGATATGAGCCGTGAGAGTGCCATTGCCACAGTGGTGGTGGGCGTGCATTACACCACACTGCGCTCGCAGGTGGTGCGCAAGCTGATGGACTACACCATCAAGGCGCGGTTTGAGGTGAGCGAGTTGTCGGGGATGGTGGATATCGAATATGGTGACATCCTGATTCCGCCGGGGCTGCTCCACCTCATGCTCAGTGTCAGCATCGGTGCGTTGCGCGGCATGGTGGCGTTGCGCACTGCCAACACCTTCCTTGCCAACTTTCCGTTGCCGCTGATGGACCTCTCCGAGGTTATGGCCCACATGGATATGGGCATCGGTCAGGTGCTCACCCCCCTGCAGGCCTACGAGCCTTAGCTGATGCCCTGGGCGAGCATGGCGCGGGCCACTTTCATGAATCCGGCTGTGTTGGCGCCGCGCACATAGTTGATATAACCATTATCCTCGCGGCCATATTTCTCGCACTGAGTGTGGATATCCTTCATGATCTGCTTGAGCTTGAGATCCACCTCCTCGGCGCTCCACGGCAGCATCTGCGCGTTCTGTGCCATCTCGAGGCCCGACACCGACACGCCGCCGGCGTTGGCGGCTTTACCCGGTGCATAGAGGATGCGTGCTTTCAGAAATTCATGCACAGCTTCGCGGGTGGACGGCATGTTGGCGCCTTCGCTCACTGCTATGCACCCCTGTGCGAGGAGGGCGCGGGCATCGTCGCCGTCAATCTCGTTCTGGGTGGCGGAGGGCATCGCTATGTCGCATTTCACGTGCTTCCACGGACGCTCGCCGGGGAAATACTCGCAGCCGGGAGTCTCCTCGGCAAACTCGCGGATGCGGCCGCGATAGGCCATTTTCAACTCAAATATCCGGTCAAACTGCTCTTTGGTCATTCCGTCGGGCAGGTATATCGATCCGTCGCTGTCGCTCATGGACACAGGTATGGCCCCGAGCTCAAGCAGTTTTTTGGCGGTGTAGAGCGCCACATTGCCCGAGCCGGAGATGGCCACTCTTTTCCCCTCGAGCGATATGCCGCGGGTGGCGAGCATATTGAGCAGGAAATAGACATTGCCGTAGCCTGTGGCCTCGGGACGCATCAGAGAGCCGCCGAAATCCATCCCTTTGCCGGTGAAGGTGCCGGTGAACTCGCGGGTCATCTTCTTGTACCAGCCGAACATATATCCCACTTCGCGGCCGCCTACGCCTATGTCGCCGGCGGGCACATCGGTGTCGGGGCCAAGGTTGCGGTACAGTTCGGTGATGAAAGCCTGGCAGAAACGCATCACCTCCATGTCGCTCTTGCCGCGGGGCGAGAAGTCACTGCCGCCCTTGGCGCCGCCCATGGCCAGAGTGGTGAGCGAGTTTTTGAATGTCTGCTCAAAGGCCAGGAATTTGAGTATCGACAGATTCACCGAGGAGTGGAAACGGATGCCTCCTTTGTACGGGCCGATGGCGTTGTTGTGCTGCACGCGGTAGCCCATGTTGTTCTGCACCCGTCCTTTGTCGTCCACCCAGCTCACGCGGAAAGATATGATTCTGTCAGGCATACACAGCCGCTCCATAAGGTTGAGCTGCTCAAACTGGGGGTACTCGTTGTAAACATCTTCAATTGAAGCCACAACTTCTTCCACTGCCTGGATATATTCAGGCTCGTTGGGAAATCTTCTTGTAAGGTCGGCAATTAATTCTGTCGCTTTCATAATATATATATGTAAAAACTATGTGTAGTGTCGGTGTTTGTGGCATTTTGATTGCTGTGCTATCAAAATCGTTGCAAAAGTACAAATATTTTGCGAAACCACAAGCATATTTCCATGCAATTGCTTATTTATACTGTTCCGTAATGGTGTGCAGGGCGGTGTACATGCGCCGGTACGCATCGCTGAGCTCTATGCCGCGCCGCTGCATCACCCTCTCCGCTATGGCGAAAAACTTGCTGAGGCTCACATCGGTGAACCCTGCGCCGGGCGACCCTTCGGAAAACGAAGCCACGAAATTGCGCGGGAATCCGGTGCCGTGGATATTCACTCCCACCCCTAAGGTGGTGGCGGTGTTGAACATCGTGTTGATGCCCGCTTTGCTGTGGTCGCCCATTATCAGGCCGCAGAACTGCAGCCCGGTGCGGAGAAAGCGTCGTGAGCCGTAGTTCCACAGCTTTATTTCGGTATAGTCGTTCTTGAGGTTGGAGGCCACGCATCCCGCGCCGAGATTGCACCATTCGCCTATCACCGCGTTCCCCAGAAATCCATCGTGCGCTTTGTTGGAGTACCCCTGCATCACAATATTGTTGACCTCGCCGCCCACTTTGCACCAGGGGCCTATCGTTGTGGCACCATATACTTTGGTGCCCATGTTCACATGCGAATTGCTGCACACGCCCACCGGGCCACGGAGGCAGCTCCCTTCCATCACTTCCGCTCCGGAACCTATATAGATCGGACCTGACATGGTGTTGAGAGTACATCCCAATACGGACGCTCCCTCGGCAATGAACAGCCTCTCTTTCGGGCCTATCACACAGCACGATTCGTGGATGGGTTGCGAAGCCGTGTGCGCTGTCAGCAGCTCGACATCAGCGTTCAAGGCGTCATCGTTGAGCAGGAACAGATCGTAGCTGTGGCGCACCACACCCACAGGGGCAGGGCAGGGGACCGGGCGCGGCGCACTGCCGTCGGCGGAGTCAATCCATGCCGCAGGTTCGTTGTCAAGCATCAGCATTTCGCCGGGCCGCATGGCGGCGACGGCTGCAGCCATTCCGGATGATGGGAGTATGTTGGCCGCGATATGGACGGCATGAGGGTCGGTAGTGGAGGGGAATAGCTCGCCGAGATACTCCTCGGTGGCGTAGAATATGGTGGCGTTCAGGAGTTTCTCCCATTTTTCGGCTATGGTCAGGATACCGCACCGGAGTGCTCCCACGGGGCGGGTGAAGGTGAGCGGCAGAAGGTTGGTGCGCACCGCATCGGTGTCGTGAAGTATGATGTTCATATCATCGTATGTTGATTTTTTGTTGTTGCACAAAAATAGTAATTTTGTGACAAAATTTGCATATATGAAATTTACACAGCTTTCCATTCCCGGAGTGTGGCTCGTTGAGCCTGAGCGTTATGGTGATGCCCGCGGCTATTTCATGGAGTCGTTCAAGCTTTCCGAATTCCGCGCCAATGTAGGTGAGGTCAACTTTGTGCAGGACAACGAGTCCGTGTCGTCGCGTGGAGTGCTCCGCGGGCTTCATTTCCAGAAAGGCGAGTTCTCGCAGGCCAAGCTTGTGAGAGTGTCGCAGGGCACCGTGCTTGATGTGGCGGTGGATTTGCGCGGCGGCTCACCCACCTACGGTAAGCATGTGGCAGTGGCGCTGAGCCAGGAGAACGCCCGGCAGCTGTTCATACCGCGCGGATTTGCCCATGGCTTTGTGGTGCTCAGCGACATGGCGCAGTTTCAGTACAAGGTGGACAATCAGTATGCCCCGCATTCGGAGGCCACCCTCCGTTTCGATGACCCCGCCCTTGGCATTGACTGGCGGTTGCCCCACGATGAATTACTCCTCAGTCCCAAGGACTTGAAAGGAATCCCCTTGAGCGATATCACTCCGTTCTGATCTCTCCCTGTTTGACACACTTGGCCGACGGAAGTACGGCACCATACACCCATCCGGGCGCGGACTTGATGACCCGCGCCAGGGTGGGTTTTAAGCACCTGGGAGGGTGCATTTTTCTTTTCGTGAAATGTGTGAAAATATTTGGTAGTTAGAGAAATAGTTAGTAATTTTGCATCGCTTTTAAGCCCATCTTGACGCTTGATTGCTGCCAATGTGTTGATTCACAATGGGGTAATCGGTGTGTGAGTATGTGCTGACGCAATGGAAACAATAGAGATAAAAAGATATTTTTAACCAACGAAACGTAAAAACAAACTAAGATGCCTACAATTCAGCAATTAGTAAGAAAAGGACGTGTGGCTCTCGAGGATAAGAGTAAGTCGCCTGCCTTGGATTCATGCCCGCAGCGTCGCGGCGTGTGCGTGCGTGTTTACACCACCACCCCTAAAAAGCCTAACTCGGCAATGCGTAAGGTGGCTCGTGTGCGCCTCACCAACGGCAAGGAAGTCAACTCCTACATCCCCGGCGAAGGTCACAACCTCCAGGAGCACTCGATTGTGCTGGTGCGCGGCGGTCGTGTTAAAGACCTTCCCGGTGTGCGCTATCACATTGTGCGCGGCACCCTCGACACCTCCGGCGTCAAGGATCGCACACAGCGTCGCTCCAAATACGGTGCCAAGCGTCCCAAGGCAGCCAAAAAATAATTAAGGCCCCCAAGATTCTTACAACACACCAATTTGCCGGCTTCCCCGGCACAAAAACAAAAGTTATTTAATTGATTTAACAAACTTCGTTTTTGATTTATTGGAACGCTAATTCAAGACATATCTAATGGTTGAGTAAACCCGGCGTTAGAGTACGCCCGAGTTGAAGACGAAAGAAGCAGCAGCCAAGCAAACTAAAAACGACAATTTAACAAAAATGAGAAAGGCTAAACCAAAAAAACGGATTGTATTGCCCGATCCCGTTTTTAACGATGTAAGAGTGTCCAAGTTCGTGAATCACCTCATGTACGACGGAAAGAAAAACACTTCTTATACTATTTTCTACAGCGCTCTTGAGCTCGTGAAGGCCAAAATGCCCAACGAAGAGAAAACTGCTCTCGAGATCTGGAAGAAAGCCCTTGAGAATGTAACTCCCCAGGTGGAGGTGAAGTCACGCCGCGTGGGTGGTGCCACTTTCCAGGTGCCCACCGAAATCCGCGCTGACCGCAAGGAATCGATCTCAATGAAAAACCTTATTCTGTATGCCCGCAAGCGTGGCGGCAAAACCATGGCTGAAAAGCTCGCCGCTGAAATCGTGGACGCTTTCAATGACCAGGGCGGCGCATTCAAGCGCAAGGAAGATATGCACAAGATGGCCGAAGCTAACCGCGCCTTCGCTCACTTCCGCTTCTAATTACAGATTTTTTCCAATCACAATTTTTTCATTGACAGATATCACACCTTATTATAATGGCAAAATCTGACGAACATTTGAAATATACCCGTAACATCGGTATTATGGCTCACATCGATGCTGGTAAAACCACCACTTCGGAGCGCATACTTTTCTATACGGGTCTTACTCACAAAATCGGTGAGGTGCACGACGGTGCTGCTACCATGGACTGGATGGAACAGGAGCAGGAGCGCGGTATCACCATCACCTCCGCCGCCACAACCACTTTCTGGAACTATGACGGCGACAAATTCAAAATCAACCTTATTGACACCCCGGGACACGTGGACTTCACCGTAGAGGTGGAGCGCTCACTCCGTGTGCTTGACGGCGCTGTTGCCACTTTCTGTGCAGTAGGCGGCGTTGAGCCCCAGTCTGAAACCGTTTGGCGCCAGGCTGACAAATACAATGTGCCCCGTATCGGTTATGTCAACAAGATGGACCGCAGCGGTGCTAACTTCTTTGAAGTTGTGCGCCAGCTCAAGGATGTGCTCGGTGCCAATCCCTGTCCCATTCAGATACCTATCGGTGCTGAGGAGACTTTCAAGGGCGTGGTTGACCTCATCCGCATGAAGGCTATCTTCTGGCATGACGAAGCTATGGGTGCAGACTACTCTGTTGAAGATATTCCCGCCAACCTCGTGGCCGAAGCCGAAGAGTGGCGCGACAAAATGCTTGAGAAAATCGCCGAATTCGACGATGTGCTCATGGAGAAATATTTCGACGACCCCTCCACCATCACCGAAGAAGAAGTGCGCCGCGCTCTCCGCAACGCCACTCTGAAAATGGAGGTTGTGCCCATGATTTGCGGTAGCTCGTTCAAGAACAAAGGCGTTCAGCCTCTGCTTGACTGCGTGTGCGCTTATCTGCCCAGCCCCCTGGACACCGGTGCCGTTGAAGGTCACGCTCCCGGCAACCCCGACGAAGTGGAGACCCGCGAACCCTCCAGCAGCGCTCCCCTCTGCGCCCTCGCGTTCAAGATTGCAACTGACCCCTACGTTGGCCGTCTCAGTTTCTTCCGCGTTTATTCCGGCGACATGGTGGCCGGCTCCTACGTGCTCAACAGCCGCTCCGGCAAGAAAGAGCGCGTGTCACGTCTCTTCCAGATGCACTCCAACAAGCAGAACGCCAAAGAGCAGATCGACTGCGGCGATATAGGCGCAGGCGTAGGCTTCAAGGATATCCGCACCGGTGACACCCTCTGCGCTGAGGATGCTCCCATCGTGCTCGAAGCCATGGACTTCCCCGATCCCGTGATCGGTATCGCCGTTGAGCCCAAAACTCAGAAGGACCTCGACAAGCTCGGAGTTGGTCTCCAGAAGCTCGCTGAAGAGGACCCCACCTTCCGCGTGCAGACCAACGAGGAAACCGGCCAGACCGTTATCTCCGGTATGGGTGAGCTCCACCTCGACATCATCATCGACCGTCTCAAACGCGAATTCAAGGTTGAGTGCAACCAGGGTCGTCCTCAGGTTACCTACAAGGAAGCCATCACCAAGCCCGTTGAACTCCGTGAAGTGTTCAAGAAGCAGACCGGTGGCCGCGGTAAGTTCGCCGACATCATCGTGCGCGTTGAGCCCGTTGACGAAGGCTTTGAAGGCAACCTCCAGTTTGTTGACGAAGTCAAGGGCGGTAACATCCCCAAGGAATTCATCCCCAGCATCCAGAAAGGTTTCACCACCGCTATGAAGAACGGCGTCCTCGCAGGCTATCCCGTTGAACAGCTCAAGGTGACAGTGCTCGATGGTTCGTTCCACCCCGTTGACTCCGACCAGCTCTCATTTGAGCTCTGCGCCATCCAGGCTTTCAAGAAAGCTTCTGAAAAAGCCGGTCCCGTGCTGCTTGAGCCCATCATGAAGATTGAGGTTGTGACCCCCGAGGAAAGCATGGGTGATGTGATCTCCGACCTCAACAAGCGTCGCGGTCAGGTTGAAGGTATGGAAACATCCCGTTCCGGCGCACGCGTTGTGAAGGCCAAGGCTCCCCTCGCCGAAATGTTCGGCTATGTGACAGCCCTCCGCACCATCACATCGGGCCGTGCCACCAGCACCATGACATTCTCGCACTATTCCGAAGTCAGCAGCTCGATTGCACGCAACGTGCTCACCGAGTGCCAGGGTCGTGTGGACTTACTGAAGTAATTAAACTTTCATTCAACAAAATATGAGCCAAAAAATCAGAATCAAATTGAAATCTTACGATCACAATCTGGTCGATAAATCGGCAGAGAAGATTGTTAAGACTGTCAAGGCTACAGGTGCGGTTATCAGCGGTCCCATACCCCTGCCCACCCACAAGCGCATTTTCACTGTGAACCGCTCTACGTTTGTCAACAAAAAGAGCCGTGAGCAATTCCAGCTCTCTTCGTTCAAGCGTCTGATCGACATCTACAACTCCACCGCCAAAACCGTGGACGCTCTCATGAAGCTTGAGCTCCCCAGCGGCGTGGAAGTGGAAATCAAAGTGTGATGCCACTGTGTCAGCAGTACGTAAATTTCATTAGATCAATCAAAGAAAACAATCCAATCTTAAAAAACTTAAAGAAATGCCAGGATTATTAGGAAAGAAAATCGGAATGACTTCCGTTTTCAGTGCCGACGGCAAAAACGTGCCGTGCACTGTTATCGAATTAGGTCCTTGCGTGGTTACTCAAGTGAAAACTGTCGATGTTGACGGTTACGATGCGCTGCAGCTTGGCTTCCAGGAAAAGAAGGAGAAGCACACCACTCAGCCCATGGCCGGTCACTTCAAAAAGGCAGGCGTAGCTCCGCAGAGACACTTGGCCGAGTTCAAGGGTTTTGATGGCGAATTCAAGCTGGGTGACACCATTACGGTTGACTCCATCTTCAATGACTCCGACTTCGTGGACATTCAGGGCACATCCAAAGGTAAAGGTTACCAGGGTGTTGTGAAGCGTCACGGCTTCGGTGGTGTTGGCCAGAGCACTCACGGTCAGCACAACCGCCTTCGCGCTCCCGGTTCGGTCGGCGCTTGCTCGTATCCCGCTAAAGTGTTCAAAGGCATGCGCATGGCAGGCCAGATGGGCAACGAACGTGTTACTGTGCAGAACCTCCAGGTTATCAAGGTGATGCCCGAGCACAACCTGTTGTTGATTAAGGGTAGCATACCCGGATGTAAAGGTTCAATCGTAATTGTAGAGAAATAATGGAAATCGCAATATACAACATTAAAGGTGAAGACACCGGCCGCAAGATCAATCTCAGCGACGAGGTGTTTGCAGCGGAAGCCAATGAGCACGCTGTGTATCTCGATGTTAAGCAGTTCCTCGCCAACCAGCGCCAGGGAACCCACAAGTCGAAAGAGCGTAGCGAAGTATCCGGCTCGACACGCAAGCTCCACAAGCAAAAAGGTGGTGGCGGCAGCCGTATCGGTGACATCAATTCACCCGTGCTCGTAGGTGGTGGTCGCGTGTTCGGTCCCCGTCCCCGTGACTATCGCTTCAAGTTGAACAAGAAAGTTAAGCAGCTCGCCCGCCGCTCTGCTCTGACCTACAAGTTGCAGGACAACCAGATTATCGTGGTTGAAGACTTCACTCTTGAAGCTCCGAAGACTAAAGATTTCATAAATATTGCTAAAAATCTTAAAGTTGACGGCAAAAAACTGCTCCTCGTTTTAGCAGAACGGAATAATAACGTAAATTTGTCAGCTCGTAATGTGCCCGATGCCAGAGTCATCACTGCCTCTGACATCAACACCTATGCTATTATGCGCTCAAATGCTATTGTCCTTTCGGAGAGTAGCGTTGATGTTATCAACAAACTTTAATCACTTAGGAGACTACCAATCATGGACATAACTATTAAGCCTATCGTTACCGAAAAAGCCACTAAGCTTTCCGAAAAGCTTAACCGCTACACCTTTAGAGTGTCTCCTGAAGCTAACAAGTACCAGATCAAAATGCTGGTCGAGAAGCTTTACGGGGTTAAAGTGGTGAACGTGAACACAGCTGTGGTACGCGGTAAAAACAAATCCCGCTGGACCAAGAGCGGCCTTCTCCGTGGCAAGACTGCGGCTTACAAAAAAGCCTTCATCACTGTCGGAGACGGTCAAACCATTGACTTTTACAGCAATATATAATAGAAAATGGCAGTAAGAAAATTCAAGCCCACTACACCGGGGCAGAGACACAAAATTATTGGCGTATTTAAAGGTACAATCACTGCTACTACGCCAGAGAAATCTCTTACAGTCGGTAAAAAAAGCACCGGCGGCCGCAATGCCGAAGGTCATCTCACCACCCGTTACCTTGGCGGTGGACACAAACGCAAATACCGCATCATTGACTTTAAGAGAAACAAAGACGGTGTACCCGCAGTAGTTAAGTCGATCGAGTACGACCCCAACCGTTCCGCTCGCATCGCGCTCCTCTACTACGTGGACGGCGCTAAAGCGTACATCATTGCACCCAACGGCTTGCAAGTTGGCACAACCGTCGTTAGCGGCCCCACAGCCGCTCCCGAGGTTGGCAACGCCCTTCCTTTGAGCTCCATCCCCGTGGGTACTCTCATCCACGCTATCGAGCTTCGTCCCGGCCAGGGAGCCTTCATGGCCCGCAGCGCCGGCACTTTCGCTCAGCTCATCTCTCGTGAGGGCGACTACGCGATTATCAAATTACCTTCTGGCGAAACACGCAAAGTGCTTGCTGCATGCAAAGCCACTGTAGGCGTGGTAGGCAACAGCGAACACTCCCTCGAAAGCAGCGGTAAAGCCGGTCGCTCTCGTTGGCTCGGTCGCCGCCCCCACAACCGTGGTGTTGTCATGAACCCTGTCGATCACCCCATGGGTGGTGGTGAAGGCCGCAGCTCCGGTGGTCACCCCCGCTCGCGCAAGGGTCTGTACTCTAAGGGTCTGAAGACTCGTGCACCGAAGAAAGCATCTTCGAAGTACATTATTGAAAGAAGGAAAAAGTAATCAAAAACTAAGCTAAACTTATGAGTCGTTCATTAAAAAAAGGCCCCTTTATCAGCGTGAAGCTTGACAAAAAGGTGAGTGCCATGAATGAGAGCGGGAAGAAAGCGGTGATCAAAACATGGAGCCGCGCTTCCATGATCGCTCCCGAATTCGTTGGTCATACCTTTGCTGTTCACAATGGTAATAAGTTTATTCCGGTGTACGTTACCGAAAACATGGTAGGTCACAAGCTCGGCGAATTCGCTCCGACACGTAACTTCCGTGGTCACGCCGGCAATAAGAAATAATCGGGACCCAAACATATTTTTTTAGACAAAAAAAGAATTAAATACAATGGGTGTAAGAAAAAGAAAATCCGCCGAAATAATAAAGGAAGAGCGTAAGAACGTGGCCTTCGCCAAACTTACCAACATTCCCACTTCCCCCCGCAAGATGCGCCTTGTCGCCGACATGGTGCGCGGTAAAGAAGTGTTCCGCGCTCTGGGCATCCTCAAGTTCTCCAACAAGGAGGCTGCCGCACGCGTCGAGAAACTCCTCCGCTCCGCTATCGCCAACTGGGAAGCTAAAAACGAGCAGAAAGCCGAAAGCGGCATGCTCTGCATCAGCACTATCTTCGTTGACTGTGCACCGATGCTCAAACGTCTGCGTCCCGCTCCCCAGGGCCGTGGCTACAGAATTCGCAAACGTGCCAATCACGTCACTCTGATTGTTGACACTATTGATAACGCTAAAACTAAGGCATAACACATGGGACAGAAAGTTAATCCAATAAGCAACCGCTTAGGCGTGATCCGTGGATGGGACTCCAACTGGTATGGCGGTAACAATTACGGCGATACCCTTCTCGAGGACTCCAAGATCCGCAAATATCTCAATGTGCGCCTTGCCAATTCAAGCGTGTCGCGTATCGTTATCGAGCGCACCCTCAAGCTCATCACCATCACCGTGTGCACTTCCCGTCCCGGCCTCATCATCGGCAAAGGCGGCAGCCAGGTGGACAAGCTTAAGGAAGAGTTGAAGAAAATCACCGACAAGGATGTGCAGATCAACATCTACGAAGTGAAGCGTCCCGAACTTGACGCCGAAATCGTGGCAAGCACCATCGCCCGTCAGATCGAAGGCAAAATCGCCTACCGTCGTGCCGTGAAGATGGCCATCGCTTCCACAATGCGTTCCGGCGCCGAGGGCATCAAGGTGCAGGTAAGCGGCCGTCTCAACGGCGCTGAAATCGCCCGCTCCGAAATGTTCAAGGAAGGCCGTACTCCGCTCCACACACTCCGTGCCGACATTGACTACGCTCTCGTTGAAGCCCACACCAAAGTTGGCGTGCTCGGCGTGAAAGTATGGATTTGCCGTGGCGAAGTATATGGCAAGCGCGATCTTGCTCCCCAGTTCACCAACAACTCTAAGGAGAACCGTGGCCAGCGCGGTGGACGCAGAGATGCAGGCCTGAGCCGCAAACCTAAAACCAACCGTTAAACCAACTCAACGACATCACAATGTTACAACCTAAGAAAACCAAATTCCGCCGCGCGCAAAAGGGCCGTATGAAAGGTATTGCCCAGCGCGGTAATCAGTTGGCCTTCGGTTCGTTTGGCATAAAGACTCTTGAGTCGAAGTGGATCACCGGCCGTCAGATCGAGGCCGCCCGTGTGGCTGTGACCCGCTATATGCAGCGCCAGGGTCAGATATGGATTCGCATATTCCCCGACAAGCCCATCACCAAGAAACCTGCCGAAGTCCGCATGGGTAAAGGTAAAGGTTCGCCCGAAGGATTCGTGGCCCCCGTTACTCCCGGCCGCATTCTCATTGAGGTGGAAGGTGTAAGCTTCGACATAGCCAAGGAAGCACTCCGTCTGGCTGCCCAGAAATTGCCCGTGACCACAAAATTCATCGTGCGTCGCGATTATGATCCAACCCAAAACGTGTAATCAGTTATGAAAAAAGAAGAAATCAAAGAGCTTAGCACGCAGGATCTCAAGGACCGCCTCGAGCAGATGGAGCAGGAATATGCCCAGCTCAAGATCAACCACTCGATCTCACCTCTGGACAATCCCGCCAAAATCACAGCAGAACGTAAAATGATTGCCCGCGTAAAGACAGAATTGCGTGCGCGCGAACTTAACATCAAATAATCCCGATCATGGAAACCAACAGAAATTTAAGAAAAGAGCGCATTGGGGTTGTGTCGAGCAACAAGGGTGACAAAACCATCACAGTCGCTGTGAAATGGAAGGAAAAGCATCCCATCTACGGCAAATTCGTGAACAAAACCAAGAAATACCACGCTCACGATGAGAAAAACGAATGCTCTGTAGGCGACACTGTACGCCTCATGGAGACTCGTCCCCTCAGCAAAACCAAAAGATGGAGATTAGTAGAAATCATCGAAAAAGTTAAGTAATTTATGATACAGACTGAAAGCCGTTTAACCGTAGCCGACAACAGCGGCGCCAAAGAAGCACTCTGCATTCATGTGCTCGGCGGCACCGGTCGTCGCTACGCTTCCGTAGGCGACATCATCGTTGTCTCCGTCAAGAGCTGCATCCCCTCGTCGGATGTCAAGAAAGGCACCGTCAGCAAGGCAGTCGTTGTCCGCACCAAAAAGGAAATCCGCCGTCCCGACGGAAGCTATATCCGTTTCGATGACAACGCCTGTGTGCTTCTCAACAATGCCGGCGAACTCCGCGGCACCCGTATCTTCGGTCCCGTGGCTCGTGAACTCCGTGCCACAAATATGAAAATCGTGTCTCTGGCACCCGAAGTGCTTTAATCATTCCAAGTAAAAACTTATCAACTAATGAGCAAGTTACATATTAAGAAAGGCGACACTGTTTATGTGCTCGCTGGCGAGGATCGCGGCAAATCCGGCCGTGTGCTCAAAGTGCTCGTCACTAAGCAGCGTGCCATTGTGGAAGGCGTAAATATCGTCACCAAGGCCACCAAGCCCAGTGCCAAGCATCCCCAGGGCGGTCTTGTGAAGATGGAAGCCCCCATCCACATTTCCAACCTTAGCCTTCTCGACCCCAAGACCGGCAAGCCCACCCGCGTGGGCCGTCGCCGCAACGATGATGGCAAATTAGTACGTTACGCTAAAAAATCAGGAGAGGAGATTAAGTAATGAGCACCACAACACTCAAAAAAGACTACACTGAGCGCATCGTTCCCGCTCTCGAAAAGCAGTTCAACTACAGCACTGTCATGCAGGTGCCCCGCCTGAAGAAAATCGTGATCAACCAAGGTCTCGGCGAAGCCACCCAGGACAAGAAAATCATCGAAACCGCTATCAACGAGCTCACTGCCATCACCGGTCAGAAAGCTGTTGCAACACTTTCACGCAAGGACATCTCGAACTTCAAGCTTCGTAAGAAAATGCCCGTGGGCGTGATGGTGACTCTCCGTCGCGACAAGATGTATGAATTCCTCGAGCGTCTGATCCGCGTGGCTCTGCCCCGTATCCGCGACTTCAAGGGTATCGAAGGTAAGCTCGACGGCCGCGGCAACTACACCCTCGGCATCACTGAGCAGATTATCTTCCCCGAAATCAACATTGACAACATCAGCAAGCTGCTCGGCATGAACATCACTTTCGTGACTTCTGCCAACACCGATGAAGAAGGCTACGCACTGCTCAAGGAATTCGGCTTGCCTTTCAAAAACGCTAAAAAATAAGTATGGCTAAAGAATCAATGAAGGCCCGCGAAGTGAAGCGTGCCAAACTCGTGGCCAAGTATGCCGCCAAAAAGGCCGCCCTCAAGGCTGCCGGCGACTATGAAGGCCTGCAGCTCCTGCCCAAGAACGCTTCTTCCGTTCGTCTGCACAACCGCTGCAAGATTACCGGTCGTCCCAAAGGCTACATGCGCCAGTTTGGATTGTCCCGTATCCAGTTCCGCGAAATGGCTTCCGCCGGTCTCATCCCCGGAGTCAAGAAAGCAAGCTGGTAATCCCTACCCCGTGTGAATATAACACAGTGAGTATTAAATATTGTTCGGAAGCACCGAATCAATTTAAACAAATATCAAAATGACTGATCCTATAGCAGATTATCTCACAAGATTGAGGAACGCCATCAAAGCCAACCACCGTGTGGTGGAGGTGCCTGCCTCAAACTTGAAAAAAGAAATCACAAAGATTCTTTTTGAACAAGGCTATATTCTTAACTATAAGTTTATAGAGGGTGAAAATCCCCAGGGCACAATCAAGATTGCCCTCAAGTACGACCCCGTGTTCCATGTCAACGCCATCAAGAAGCTTGAGCGTGTGTCGCGTCCGGGTCTGCGCCAATATACAGGCTACAAAGATATGCCGCGAGTGTTGAACGGTTTGGGCATCGCCATCATCTCCACTTCACAGGGCGTGATGACCAACAAGAAAGCACGTGACCTGAAGGTGGGTGGCGAAGTGCTATGTTATGTTTATTAATAATAGGAGGTAACAGATTATGTCAAGAATAGGTAAAGCTCCCATTGCTATCCCCGCAGGCGTAACCGTCAAGGTGGATAATAACATAGTTACTGTAAAAGGCCCCAAGGGTGAACTCTCCCAGGCCGTGAATCCCGACCTCACCGTCACCGTTGAAGACGGGCACATTCATCTGACCCGTCCCTCTGACGACCGCGAGCACCGCGCCCAGCACGGGCTGTACCGCGCCCTCATCCACAATATGGTGGTTGGCGTCAGCACAGGCTATCGCAAGGAAATGGAATTAGTAGGTGTGGGTTATCGTGCAGCCGCTACCGGCCAGGTGCTGGAGCTCTCGCTCGGTTTCTCCCACGCAATATATATCAAACTCCCCCCGGAGGTCAAGGTTGAAGCAAAGAGCGAGCGTAATAAAAATCCGCTGATCATCCTTGAAAGCGATGATAAGCAGCTCCTCGGTCAAGTTTGCGCCAAAATCCGCTCACTCCGCAAGCCCGAGCCTTACAAGGGTAAAGGTATCAAGTTCGTGGGCGAGGTTATTCGTCGCAAGTCAGGAAAATCGGCAAGTGCTAAATAATTTTAACTGAACGAATCATGATCTCCAAGATACAAAGAAGAAACAAAATCAAAGCACGCATCCGCGGCAAGATCTCCGGCTCCGCTGCCCGTCCCCGCATGAGCGTGTTCCGCTCCAACAAAGCAATTTACGTGCAGCTCATTGATGACCTCGCCGGCAAAACCCTCGCTTCTGCCTCTTCCAAGGGCCTCGAGGGCGGCACAAAGAGCGAGATTGCGGCCAAAGTGGGTGAAGCTATCGCACAGAAGGCTGCTGCTGCCGGAATCACCGAAGTTGTGTTTGACCGTAACGGCTACCTGTTCCACGGTCGTGTGAAATCATTGGCTGACGCCGCTCGCAATGGCGGTCTTAAATTCTAATCAATTATGGCTATAAAGAACAATAGAGTTAAATCCACAAACGACATAGAGCTTCAGGATCGTCTCGTTGCCATCAACCGTGTGACTAAAGTTACCAAGGGTGGCCGCACCTTCACTTTCGCCGCTATCGTAGTGGTAGGCAACGGCGACGGTATCGTAGGCTGGGGCCTCGGCAAAGCCAACGAAGTTCAGGCCGCCATCGCCAAAGGCGTCGAGGCTGCCAAGAAAAACCTTATCCGTGTGCCCGTTCACAAAGGCACCATTCCCCACGAGCAGGAAGCCAAATTCGGCGGTTCTCGCGTCATCCTCAAGCCCGCATCCCACGGTACCGGTGTGAAAGCCGGTGGTGCTATGCGTGCCGTGCTTGAGAGTGTCGGCGTAACCGACGTGCTCTGCAAGAGCAAGGGTTCTTCCAATCCCCACAACCTGGTGAAAGCCACTATCGAAGCACTCGGCGAAATGCGTTCGCCCGCACAGGTGGCACAGAACCGTGGCATTTCTGTGGACCAAGTGTTTAACGGCTAATATTTCAATCCCTATGGCACAGATTAAAATCACTCAAATAAAGAGCCGCATCAAATGTCCCGCAGTGCAGAAACGCACTCTCGACGCGCTCGGACTCAAGAAAATGAACCACACAGTGGTGAAAGAAGACACTCCCTCTGTGATGGGTATGGTTAACAATGTTCGTCACCTCGTCAAGGTGACCAACGCTTAAATCTTTCAATTGCTAAAGTTATGGAACTAAATAATCTCCATCCTGCAGTAGGATCCGTCACTCGTGAAACCCGTATCGGCCGTGGCCAGGGTTCCGGTAAGGGCGGTACATCTACACGTGGTCACAAGGGTGCTAAGTCCCGTTCTGGCTACAAACACAAAGTGGGTTTTGAAGGCGGTCAGATGCCCCTCCAGCGCCGTCTGCCCAAATTCGGCTTCAAAAACATCAACCGTGTGGAATACAAGGCCATCAACATCGAAACCATCCAGTCGCTTGCTGAAAGCAAGAACCTCGACAAGGTGACTGTTGCTGACCTCCGTGCCGCCGGATTCGTTTCCGGCAAGGACCTGGTGAAAATCCTTGCCAACGGCGCCATCACAAAAGCTATCGCTGTTGAAGCCAACGCATTTTCCAAAGCCGCTGAAAAGGCTATCGTTGACGCCGGCGGTTCCATCTCCAAAATCTGAGAATAATGCGATTTTTTGAAACCCTTAAAAATATCTGGACTATCGAGGAACTCCGCAAGCGCCTCCTCATAACACTCCTGCTGGTACTCATCTACCGTCTGGGGTGCTATGTGGTGCTTCCGGGAATCAGCCCCGCCGATCTGGATGCATTGTCGAACTTCACCAACAAGAGCGGCCTCATGCAGCTCCTCGACATGTTCTCCGGTGGTGCGTTCTCGCAAGCCTCGATTTTCGCTCTCGGTATCATGCCCTACATCACTGCTTCCATCGTGATCCAGCTCCTGGGCATGGTGCTTCCCTCTTTCCAGAAAATGCAGAGAGAGGGTGAGAGCGGTCACCAGAAGCTCAACCAATACACACGCTATCTCACTGTGCTCATCCTGCTCCTGCAGGGTCCCGCTTATCTGTACAATCTTCAGGTGCAGGTCAGCGCCGCCGGTGCAGCCTCCTCGATGAGCGTATGGACTGTGGCTTACCTCACTGTGATTCTCGCAGCAGGCTCCATGTTCATCATGTGGCTCGGAGAGCGCATCACCGACCGTGGTATCGGCAACGGTATCTCCTTCATCATCCTCGTCGGTATCATCGCCCGTCTCCCGAACGCACTCATCTATGAGTTCACCTCCCGTATGCCCGGTGCCACCGGCTCGCAGGGCGGTCTGGTGATGTTTGTGGTTGAGATTATCCTCCTGTTTGCTGTCACTGTCGGTGCCGTGCTGCTCGTCCAGGGCACACGCAAGGTGCCTGTGCAGTACGCCAAGCGCATCGTGGGCAACCGTCAGTATGGCGGTGCACGCCAGTACATCCCCTTGAAGGTGAATGCTGCCGGCGTCATGCCCATTATCTTCGCCCAGGCCATCATGTTCATCCCCATCACACTCGCCGGATTCGGTGCCAATGAAAGCACCGGCGGCTTTGTGGCTGCGTTCTCAGACATCAACGGATTCTGGTACAACGCTGTTTACTTCGTGATGATTGTTGCATTCACATATTTCTACACCGCCATCACAGTGCGTCCTGTGGATATTGCTGAAAACCTCAAGCGCAACAACGGGTTCATCCCGGGTGTGAAGCCCGGCAAAAAAACCGCTGAATATCTTGACTCGGTGCTCTCGCGCATCACTCTTCCCGGTTCATTGTTCCTCGGCATCGTGGCTGTGCTTCCCGCATTCGCACGTTTCTTCGGCGTCAGTCAGAACTTCGCCCAGTTCTTCGGCGGCACTTCGCTGCTGATTCTCGTGGGCGTGGTACTCGACACACTCCAGCAGATCGAAAGCCACCTCATGATGCACCACTACGATGGATTGATGAAGGATGGTAAAATCAAAGGTCGCACCACCGGCAGTGCCTATTAATCAGTAATTGTAGATACATATTTAGTTTTTACATTAGATAAATGATCTATCTCAAGACTCCCGAAGATATAGCCCACATGCGCAACGCCGCCGTGGTGCTCAGCAACACCCTTGGCGAACTCGCCAAGTGGGTGGCTCCGGGCGTTACCACCAATAAGCTTGAAACCATTGCTCGTGAATTTATTCACGACAATGGTGCCAAAGCTTCTTGCCTCGGCTACGCCGGATTTCCCGCAGCCGTGTGCTATGAGGTGAACGAGATCGTAGTCCACGGATTCCCTTCCAACTATACCCTGCGCGATGGCGACATCATCGGCACCGATGTGGTGGTGGAGCTTGAAGGGTTCAACGCCGATATGTGCTACACTTTCCCCGTCGGGGAAGTGGCTCCCGAGGTGATGGCTCTCTGCCGCACCGCCAAGGAGTCGCTCTACAAAGGTATAGAAGTGTGCCGTGCCGGCAACCGTCTGGGCGACATCTCATCGGCCATTCAAACCTACTGCGAGCAGCGCGGCTACAGCATTGTTCGCGAAATGTGTGGCCATGGTATCGGACGCAAGATGCACGAAGACCCCGAAGTGCCCAACTTCGGACACCGCGGCACAGGACCGCTCCTGCGCAACGGCATGTGTCTTGCCATCGAACCGATGGTCAACCTCGGCAGCAAGAACGTGGTTATCGAACGCGACGGCTGGACTTGCCGCACACGTGACCGCAAACCCTCTGCCCACTACGAGCACACAGTGGCCATAGTGGACGGCACCGCCGAGATCCTCACCTCATATCTCCCAATTGCCGAGGTGCTCCAGGATAGATTTATTTAACCTAAGAATTTTAATTACTGTAACCACTTTTTATGGCAAAACAAGCTGCAATAGAGCAAGACGGTGTGATTGTGGAAGCATTGAGCAATGCAATGTTCCGCGTTGAGCTGGAAAACGGGCATGAAATCACCGCCCACATCTCCGGCAAAATGCGCATGCACTACATCAAGATCCTTCCCGGTGACAAAGTTCGTGTGGAAATGTCGCCCTACGACCTCTCGAAGGGCCGCATAGCTTACAGATACAAATAATAAAAAATAAAAAAAACGAAATACAATGAAAGTAAGAGCATCAGTCAAGAAGCGCACTCCGGACAGCAAAATCGTGCGTCGCAAAGGTCGTCTTTATGTGATTAACAAGAAAAATCCGAAGTACAAGCAGCGTCAAGGATAATTTTTTATTACTTTTGCAAAAAAATTAGTCAATATATATGGCAGTACGTATAGTGGGAGTTGACCTCCCCCAGAACAAAAGAGGTGAAATAGCCTTGACTTATATTTTCGGCATCGGCCGTAGCGCAGCCAACTCCATCCTCGAGAAGGCCGGCGTGGACAAAAATATCAAAGTTAAAGACTGGACCGACGCCCAGGCAGCCAGCGTGCGCGAAGTAATCGGCGCCGACTACAAAGTGGAGGGTGACCTCCGTAGCGAAATCCAGCTTAACATCAAGCGACTGATGGATATCGGCTGCTACCGTGGCATCCGTCATCGTAACGGTCTTCCCGTGCGTGGGCAGAGCACCAAAAACAATGCCCGCACCCGCAAGGGCCGCAAGAAAACAGTTGCTAACAAGAAGAAAGCTACTAAATAATAAATCGATATGGCAAAAAAGACAGTCGCAGCTAAGAAGAGAAATGTTAAAGTTGATGCCGCCGGCCAGCTTCACGTTCACTCCTCTTTCAACAACATTATTGTGTGCTTAGCCAACTCCGAAGGTCAAGTGATTTCTTGGTCAAGCGCAGGCAAAATGGGCTTCCGTGGCTCTAAGAAGAACACTCCTTATGCAGCCCAGATGGCAGCTCAGGATTGCGCCAAGGTGGCATACGACCTCGGTCTCCGCAAAGTGAAGGCCTATGTCAAAGGTCCCGGCAACGGTCGCGAATCAGCCATCCGCACAGTGCATGGTGCAGGCATTGAAGTAACCGAAATCATCGATGTTACTCCGCTGCCCCACAACGGATGTCGTCCTCCCAAGCGTCGTCGCGTTTAATATTGATGCCAAGGTGCCACGTTCCATAGCATTGGTGACAGCGCACCGTCCAGCATACAAATATTGTTTTCATCCGGCAGCTCCATTTCGGCTTTATCACAGCGCATAGCGGTTACGTGATTTTGATCATATCTTTTTTCACCTCTCTATGATCGCGGCTGCACTGCACCGCAAGCGCTAAAGCCAGAGGCTGCAAATAACAAAATTCAATAGACTTAAACAAACAATGGCAAGATACACAGGCCCCAAATCCAAAATCGCCCGCAAGTTCGGCGAACCCATATTTGGCGAAGACAAGGTGTTGGCTCGGAAAAATTTCCCTCCCGGCCAGCATGGTGCCAACAAGCACCGCAAAACCTCTGAGTATGGCACTCAGCTTCGCGAGAAACAGAAAGCCAAATACACCTACGGTGTGCTCGAGAAACAGTTCCACAACCTCTTCAACAAGGCTGCCCGTACCAAGGGTATCACCGGTGAGGTTCTGCTCCAGCTTCTCGAAGGCCGTCTGGACAATGTTGTATATCGTCTCGGCATCGCCCGCACCCGCGCAGCTGCCCGTCAGCTCGTGCTTCACCGTCATATAACTGTCAATGGCAAGGTGGTCAACATCCCCTCATTCGCAGTGCAGCCCGGTGATGTTGTTGGCGTTCGCGAAAAATCCAAGTCTCTCGAAGTGATTGCCGACGCTCTGGCCGGTTTCAATCACTCCAAGTATCCCTGGCTCGAATGGGATGAGAGCCTCAAGGCCGGCAAGCTCCTGCATGTGCCCGCACGTGAGGATATCCCCGAGAGCATCAAAGAGCAGCTCATCGTAGAGTTGTATTCTAAGTAATCACTTAATTCAGATCCACATGGCTATATTAGCATTTCAAAAACCCGATAAGGTATTGATGTTGGAAGCGGACAATCGCTTCGGCAAGTTTGAGTTCAAGCCATTGGAGCCTGGCTATGGTATCACCATAGGCAATGCGCTGCGTCGCATCCTCTTGTCCTCGCTCGAGGGTTATGCCATCTCTTCCATCAAGATTGATGGCGTGAAACATGAGTTTGATACCATTCCCGGCGTGAAGGAAGATGTTACCAACATCATCCTCAACCTCAAGAAAGTTGATCTCAAGCAGATAGTCGAGGACACCGACAGCGAAAAGGCTCTCATCAATGTGTCGGGTCAGGAAGTGTTCACCGCCGGCGACATTTCAAAGGTGCTCACCGGTTTCGAAGTGCTCAATCCCGACCTTGTCATCTGTCATCTGGATCCCGGAGCAAGTTTCTCAATCGAGCTGACAATCAACAAAGGCCGTGGCTGGACTCCCGCCGATGAAAATGCATTGGGCATCGATGATATCCATGTCATTGCCATCGACTCCATCTACACTCCCATCAAGAATGTCAAATATACGGTTGAAAACTTCCGCGTAGATCAGAAAACCGACTACGATAAGCTGACACTTGAAATAACCACCAACGGTTCCATCCTCCCCAAGGATGCTCTCAAAGAGGCCGCTAAGATACTGATTTATCACTTCATGCTCTTCTCCGATGAGAAAATCACTCTCGAAACTTCCGACACCGAGGAGAACGAGGAGTTTGATGAAGAAGTGCTTCACATGCGACAGCTCCTCAAGTCCAAGCTCGTGGATATGGACCTGTCAGTGCGTGCCCTCAACTGCCTCAAGAGCGCTGAAGTTGAAACTCTCGGCGAGCTCGTTGTCTTTAACCGCAACGACCTCCTCAAGTTCCGCAACTTCGGTAAGAAGTCGCTCACCGAACTCGATGAGCTGCTTGCCAACCTCGGACTCTCGTTCGGGATGGACATTTCCAAGTATAAATTAGATAAAGAGTAATTACAACGATGAGACATAATAAGAAATTCAATCATCTTGGCCGCAAAAAGGCTCACCGCGACGCTCTTCTTGCCAACATGACTATCTCGCTGATTATGCGCAAGCGCATTTTCACCACCTTAGCCAAGGCTAAAGCTCTGCGCATCTATGCCGAGCCCCTTATCAACCGCGCCAAAAACGACTCCATGGAAAATCGTCGTCTCGTGTTCTCCTACCTGCAGAACAAAGAGGCCGTCACCGAACTTTTCCGTGAAGTAGCTCAGAAAATTGCCGAGCGTAACGGTGGCTATACCCGTATCCTCAAAACAGGCAACCGTCTTGGTGACAACGCCAAGACCTGCTTCATTGAGCTCGTTGACTACAATGAGAATATGCTCAAGTCCAACGACGCCAAGAAAGAGGGTCGCACCCGTCGTTCACGCCGCAGCTCCAAGCCCAAAGCAGAGGCTCCCGCAGCTGAAGCTCCTGCGGCTGAATAATGACGCAGTGCTTTGGGTGCACCCGCGCCTGACACTCGCTTGAAATATTGTCCCGAAAGCCCCCACGGCCTACGGGACAATTTTTTTTGTGACAAAAGTTGTTAACCTTCAGTGTTATTCCGAGTTTTTTATTAATTTTGCCAAACACATACGCCAAGAATATTTATAACACATAATAACCAACTTTTTAAGTTCTTACAACATTATGAAAATCGAAAAAATCATTGGTCGTGAGGTGCTCGATTCTCGTGGCAACCCCACTGTGGAAGTTGATGTAACCCTCGAAAGCGGTGCTTTTGGCCGCGCATCTGTTCCCTCCGGTGCATCCACAGGCGTTAATGAAGCTCTCGAGCTTCGTGACGGCGACAAATCCCGCTACATGGGCAAAGGTGTTACCAAAGCCGTTACCAATGTCAATGGCCCCATCGCAAAAGCCCTTATCGGCATGAGCGCTCTTGACCAGATCAAGATTGACGAAACTATGCTCGCCCTCGACGGCACTGAAACCAAGAGCAACCTCGGCGCCAACGCCATCCTCGGCGTATCGCTCGCTGTTGCCAAGGCTGCCGCCGACTATCTTGACCTGCCCCTTTACAAATATATCGGTGGCTGTAACTCCTACACTCTTCCCGTGCCGATGATGAACATCATCAATGGTGGCGCACACTCCGATGCCCCCATCTGCTTCCAGGAATTCATGATCCGTCCTATCGGCGCATGCTGCTTCAAGGAAGGTATCCGCATGGGTACAGAAGTGTTCCACAACCTCAAGAAAGTGCTCCACGACCGTGGCCTTTCCACCGCTGTTGGTGACGAAGGTGGTTTCGCTCCCAGCCTCGACGGCACAGAAGATGCCCTCAATGTCATCATCAAAGCCATCGAAGCTGCCGGCTACGTTCCCGGTAAGGATGTGACCATCGGTCTCGACTGCGCTTCTTCCGAATTCTACAAGGACGGTCTTTACGACTACACCTGGAAGCAGGCCGACGGCAAGAAACTCACCTCCAAAGAGCAGGCTGAATACCTCAAAGGCCTCGTTGAAGCTTATCCTATCGATTCCATCGAGGACGGTATGGCCGAAGGCGACTGGGAAGGTTGGAAGATTCTCACCGACATGATCGGCAACCGTTGCCAGCTCGTTGGTGACGACCTCTTCGTTACCAATGTAAAATACCTCAAGAAAGGTATTGAACTCGGCTGTGCCAACTCTATCCTCGTCAAAGTTAACCAGATCGGTTCGCTCACCGAAACCCTCCGCGCAGTTGAGCTCGCTCAGCGCAACGGCTACACCGCTGTCATCTCCCACCGTTCCGGTGAAACTGAGGACGCTACCATCGCCGACATCGCTGTTGCCACCAACGCCGGTCAGATCAAAACCGGTAGCGCCAGCCGCTCCGACCGTATGGCCAAGTACAACCAGCTCCTCCGCATCGAAGAGCAGCTCGGCACCGACGCCGCCTATGGTTATGGCAAACGTACCAAAATGCCTCAGGAATAATCCCATATTTTTGATAGCATAAAAAGCGAGGCCGCGCATTAGCGTGGCCTCGTACTTTTTGTAATTTATAAGCAACGTGCAGGGCAGGGGAGGTCAGTCCACCAGGCGGATAATCCTTATCCCTATAGCTTTGCGGTTGCGCTTCAGATAGTCGGCGATATCGAGCTGGTCCACAACCACCCGACCTTTGGCCGATGATGCATGGAGCAGATGTGGCCTGCCGTCCACCATTGTGGCGATGCCGAGATGAGTCACATCCAGTCCGTTGATTGAAGTCACAATACCGATGATGTCGCCCTCCTTGATCTGTGCCGTTTTGAGATTGATTGGCTTTATGTATGCAAACCTGTGCGAGCGGTATCCCACCTCGGCGTTCTTGATGGCATTGTAATTCGCATCATCCTTCAGGGCGGGATATTTGTTGCGGTTGCGGCTCATGAAATCCAGCGTGCGCACGATATAGTCAGCCTTCCCGGCACGGTCTGTCGCATCCAGAAGATCGCCGCGGTGCGAATTTTCCACCACCCAGTCGCTGAAATAGTGCAGACGCGACCCATAGCCGTTCACGATTCCGCCACGATAACGCATATCTTTAAGCGTCTCCGCAAAATCGCGCCACGAAGTGCGCCTCTGAAACACTGTTTTGGCCGCCGCCAGAGCCGTCTCCACAAAAGTGGTGCAGTCCAGCGAATCCAGTCGGATGGTGAGCATCTCCGTGTCCCCCTCTATGCCGCCCGCAATATAAGGCGTGCCGAGCATCATTTTGCCTATCGGTGCAATAAGCTCAGCCGGTTTGTCAACCTTGAGTGCCGCTGCTTCTACCAGCATCCTGGTGATAGCCGTCGTGTCCGAGGATTCGTTCCCCCAGCGTATCTCCGCCGGCGACATCGCGAGCCCGTGAAATGATGAAGCGGCCAAAGCCACCGCCGCGATGAATGATTTTATACTGTCTTTCCTCATTGTTATTATATAGCTTTTCTACTGCGAAAGTACACAAAATATATTCAAGACGCAAATTCTGTAAAATTGTTCATATTCTTATAGTGTTGACAATCAGCGTAAACGATGATAGGGGTGAAAAATTTATCGCAAAATAATGTTAAAATATTTGCGTGGTTCAAAAAGTTGCCATACCTTTGCATTCGCTTTTGAGAAACAGCGACGCTATGGCAGCGGCCACGGCGATGATTGAAAAAGGAAAAAGTTTTTTTGCATATCATGCATCCGCGGTGACGCGCTCATCGCACCAAAACATCCCGTTATTTTACATCATATATTGTCTTGGCCATTTGTCGTATCGCGACATTGGTTTCAACAATACGCTTTGAAAATATCAAAAGATTGAGCACATTGAAATAATTGCAATAGACAAGAAGTAGTACAAGAGTCATTAAAAAAAATGAAGCTCTTAGTCAAATTCTGAATACGACAGGTCAATAGATCGAAGGCGATACGCCTGAGCGACCCCGGGAGAAAGATTCCGGGATGAAAGCAAGACAAAATCTTTTAATAAGGGATTGTCTTTTTGGATATAAAAAAGAAGAAAAGATAAATACCAACAACGGAGAGTTTGATCCTGGCTCAGGATG
>URCF01000013.1 GCA_900546365.1 uncultured Porphyromonadaceae bacterium | reverse complement strand
GACACGCTGACTATGTGAAGAACATGGTTACCGGTGCTGCTCAGATGGACGGTGCTATCATCGTGGTTGCCGCTACTGACGGTCCCATGCCCCAGACCCGTGAGCACATCCTGCTCGCTCGTCAGGTGAACGTTCCCCGTATCGTAGTGTTCCTGAACAAGTGCGACATGGTGGATGACGAAGAGATGTTTGAGCTCGTTGAAATGGAGATGCGCGATCTTCTCTCTTCCTACGAGTACGATGGTGACAACACCCCCATCATCCGTGGTTCTGCTCTCGGTGCTCTTAACGGTGAACCCGAATGGGAAGCTAAGGTTATGGAGCTCATGGAAGCCGTTGACAACTGGATTCCCCTGCCTCCCCGTGATGTTGATAAACCCTTCCTTATGCCTGTTGAGGATGTATTCTCGATCACAGGTCGTGGTACCGTTGCTACCGGCCGTATCGAAACCGGCGTAGTTAAGGTTGGTGACGAAGTACAGATCATGGGTCTTGGCGCTGACATGAAGTCGGTTGTTACCGGTGTTGAAATGTTCCGCAAGCTTCTTGACGAAGGTGAAGCCGGTGATAACGTAGGTCTTCTTCTCCGTGGTATCGACAAGAAGGATATCCGTCGTGGTATGGTAATCTGCCATCCGGGTGTTGTTAAGCCCCACAGCAAGTTCAAAGCTTCTGTATATATCCTGAAGAAGGAAGAAGGTGGCCGTCACACTCCGTTCCACAACCACTACCGTCCTCAGTTCTACATCCGCACCCTTGATGTGACCGGTGAGATCACTCTTCCCGAAGGCGTTGAAATGGTTATGCCCGGTGACCACGTTGAGATCATCGTTGACCTGATCAACCCCGTAGCTTGCGACCAGGGTCTTCGCTTCGCTATCCGTGAAGGCGGCCGCACTGTAGGTTCCGGTCAGATCACCGAAATCCTCGACTAAGGATTAATCAACCTCCGGTTTGTTCCGGAGATTAGATAAACCCAACAATCAGGCAGCGGAGTGATTGTCCGCATGATGAGCAGTTCGCTGCCTGATTAATACACAGGACTAGCTCAGTTGGTAGAGCACTGGTCTCCAAAACCAGGTGTCGGGAGTTCGAGCCTCTCGTCCTGTGCCAAAAGAAATATAAATGAAAAAATTGAAACTACTTACGGACATCGAGGAGTCATATAACGAACTCCGATATAAGACTTCTTGGCCCACCGGCTCTCAGCTCATCAAGAGTGCCCTGATAGTACTGATTGCTTCCATCATATTGTCAGTACTTATATGGTGCATGGATGAGATTGTGGACAGTTTGATGCATTTTATTTACAATCTTCCCAATCTGTTTGGTGGTAAGTGATTATCTTAAGTAAGTAACCTCTTTTTTTGTGGATAAGTAATGGAAGCTAATAACGTATCTACCAAGTCATGGTATGTGCTCCGTGCCATTTCCGGCAAGGAAGCAAAAGTTAAGGAACTGCTCGAGGGTGCTATGCGTAACACCGACTTGGGCAATTACTTGTTTCAGGTGCTTATCCCTACTGAAAAGGTGCTTACAGTGCGTGGCGGTAAAAAGACCATCAAGGAGAAGAATCTCTACAGTGGTTATGTGTTCATCGAATGTATTCTTACAGGCGAGGTGGAACACCAGTTGCGCAACACTACCAATGTGATTGACTTCCTGCGCGGGCGCGGCAAGGATGCCAAGCCTGAGGCTTTGCGTCAGAGCGAAGTGCAGCGTATGCTCGGTATGGCCGATGAGATGGCCAACATCACTGAGGACTCTGTCAACGATTATCTTGTTGGCGAAGTGGTGAAGGTGATATCCGGGCCTTTCAGCGGATTTACCGGTGAAATCGAGGAGGTTGACCGCGAGAGAAAGAAGTTGAAGATAAGTGTGAAGATTTTTGACCGCAAGACACCGCTTGAGTTGGAAAATTCGCAAGTAGAGCGCGTATGATATATGTCGGCGCTGTCATCGGCCTGTTGTTACGGACAAGGCTGTGACGGTTGACGGCAGATATTGTGCGGCTAATTCATAACACCAATATCTAAAATTAAGATTCAAAATGGCTAAAGAAATTGCTGGACAAATCAAATTGCAGATTAAGGGTGGAGCAGCAAATCCATCACCGCCAGTAGGTCCCGCACTGGGTTCTAAGGGCATCAACATCATGGAATTCTGCAAGCAATTCAATGCCCGTACTCAGGATAAGGCAGGTAAGGTGCTCCCTGTAGTGATCAGCTACTACACCGACAAGAGCTTTGACTTCATTGTCAAGACTCCTCCCGTTGCCATCCAGCTGCTTGAGGCTACCAAGCTCAAGAGCGGCTCGGCTCAGCCCAACCGTAACAAGGTGGGTGAGGTTACCTGGGATCAGGTGAAGGCTATAGCAGAAGACAAGATGCCGGATTTGAACTGCTTTACCGTGGAATCAGCTATGCGCATGGTTGCCGGTACTGCCAGAAGCATGGGTATAACCGTCAAAGGCACATTCCCCGCCAATAACTAATAAAACTTCAATTGACAATGGCTAAACTGACAAAAAACCAAAAGCAGGCTACCGAGAAGATTGAAGCTGGGAAAGCCTATACTCTTGCCGAGGCCGCAGCTCTGGTAAAGGATATCACCTTCACCAAGTTTGACGCTTCGCTTGACATTGACGTTCGCCTCGGTGTTGACCCCCGTAAAGCTAACCAGATGGTTCGCGGCGTGGTGACACTTCCTCATGGCACCGGCAAGCAGGTGAAAGTGCTTGTGCTCTGTAACCCCGATGCTGAAGCTGCCGCTAAGGCTGCTGGCGCTGACTATGTTGGTCTTGACGAGTATATCGAAAAGATCAAGGGTGGCTGGACCGATGTTGACATCATCATCACTCAGCCTGCCATCATGGGTAAAATCGGTGCTCTGGGTCGTATCCTCGGTCCCCGTGGCTTGATGCCTAACCCCAAAAGCGGTACAGTGACCAACGATGTTGCCAAGGCTGTCGAGGAGGTTAAGAAGGGTAAGATTGACTTCAAGGTTGACAAAAACGGTATTGTTCACAGCTCGATCGGTAAGGTGAGCTTCACCCCCGAGCAGATGCGTGACAATGCACGTGAGTTCATCAACACTTTGATCAAGCTCAAACCTGCTACTGCAAAAGGCACTTATATCAAGAGCATTTATCTTTCAAGCACCATGAGTCCGGGTGTGAAAGTCGACTCTAAATCCATCGATGAGTAATCCATTTAACAGACTACAACAATGAGAAAGGAAGATAAAGCACTCGTAATAGAATCTCTCGTCGCCACTCTCAAGGAGTACCCCAATTTCTACCTTGTGGAAACTGCCGGTCTCAACGCTGAGAAGACAAGCGCTCTCCGTGCTGCCTGCTTCAAGGCCGACATCAAGCTCGTGGTGGTGAAGAACACTCTTCTTCACAAAGCTTTGGAGCAGATTGATGGCGACTACACTGAATTGTACTCCGCACTTGAAGGTCCCACTTCACTGATGTGCACACCGGTGCCCAACGCTCCGGCTAAGCTCCTGAAGGATTTCGTGAAGAAGGACGACACCCTTCCCCGCCTTAAGGCTGCGTATGTAGAAGAAACCACCTACCTTGGCGCTGACCAGCTTGACACCCTTGCCAATATCAAGAGCAAGAACGAGCTTATCGCCGATGTTGTGGCTCTCCTTCAGTCGCCCGCCAAGAATGTTGTTTCCGCCCTTACTTCCGGTGGCAGCAAGCTCCATGGCATCCTTGAGACACTTTCAAAAAAAGAAGCATAATTTCCAGTTAATCAAGTAAACAAAACAATAAAATAAATACTAAAATGGCAGATTTAAAAGCTTTTGCAGAACAATTAGTTAACCTTTCCGTTAAGGAAGTGAACGAACTTGCTCAGATCCTCAAGGACGAGTACGGTATCGAACCCGCCGCTGCTGCTGTAGCAGTTGCTGCCGGTCCCGCCGCAGCCGCTCCCGCTGCTGAAGAAAAAACTTCTTTCGACGTTGTCCTCAAATCCGCCGGTGCCAAGAAGCTCGACGTGGTTAAGGTAGTTAAGGCTCAGACCGGTCTTGGCCTGAAGGAAGCCAAAGAAATGGTTGACAACGCTCCCAGCGTGCTGAAGGAAGGTCTTCCCAAGGCTGACGCTGAAGGCCTCAAGAAAGAACTCGAAGCAGCAGGCGCTGAAGTCGAACTTAAATAATAACGCCTGTTAATCAGGTATCTAGGTTAAGTGTCACCGAAAGGTAGATACTTAACCTTTTTGTGTTAATATTTAATTTGAGTTCTTTTTAACCTAATATCTTAGATGTCAGCAACATTAGCCAAACCCCGTGTAAATTTTGCGTCGGTTAAGAATCCGCTTCCTTATCCCGACTTTTTGGAGGTTCAGCTCAAGTCGTTCCAGGATTTCCTGCAACTGGACACTCCGCCGGAGAAACGTAACAACGAGGGGCTTTACAAAGTATTTGCCGAGAACTTCCCCATTGCGGACACCCGCAATAATTTCGTGCTCGAGTTTCTCGACTATTATATTGACCCACCCAAATACACCATCGAGGAGTGTTTGGAGCGCGGACTCACCTATAGTGTGCCTTTGAAGGCCAAACTGAAGCTGTATTGCACAGATCCTGACCATGAGGATTTTGCAACTGTGATCCAGGATGTGTATCTTGGTCCTATCCCTTACATGACCGACAAGGGCACCTTTATTATCAACGGTGCCGAGCGTGTTGTTGTGTCGCAGCTTCACCGTTCTCCGGGTGTGTTCTTCGGACAGAGCACACACGCCAACGGCACCAAGCTCTACAGCGCCCGTATCATTCCGTTCAGAGGGTCTTGGATTGAGTTTGCCACCGACATCAACAATGTGATGTATGCCTACATCGACCGCAAGAAGAAACTTCCTGTGACCGCTCTGTTGCGTGCCATCGGTTTGGAAACCGACAAGGATATTCTTGATGTGTTTGGCATTGCCGAAGAACTCAAGGTCAACAAAACCAACCTTAAGAAAGCCAAGGGCCGTGTGCTTGCCGCAAGCATCTCGCGCACCTGGATTGAAGATTTCGTGGACTCCGACACCGGCGAGGTTACTTCTACCGAACGCAGCCAGGTGGTGGTGGAGCGTGAAACCGAAATCACCGATGAAAACATCGACCTTATACTTGAGTCGGGTGTGCAGACCATCATGCTCCACAAGGAGGATGGCTCCGCCAACGATTACAAGATTATTTTTGAAACTCTGTCGAAGGACACCACCAACTCGGAGTCGGAGGCTATCAATTATATCTATCGACAGCTCCGCAACGCCGAGCCACCGGATGATGCAAGTGCCCGCGAGGTGATCACCAACCTTTTCTTCTCCGAAAAGCGCTACGACCTCGGTGAAGTGGGCCGCTTCCGTATCAACAAGAAGCTCAACCTCGACACCCCGATGGATGTGAAGGTTCTCACCAAGGAGGATATCATCGCCATCATCAAATATCTCATTGAGCTGATCAACTCCAAGACTGATGTGGACGATATCGACCACCTCAGCAACCGCCGTGTGCGCACAGTGGGCGAGCAGCTCTACAATCAGTTCAACATCGGATTGGCGCGTATGTCGCGTACCATCCGTGAACGCATGAATGTGCGCGACAATGAAGTGTTCACACCCATCGATCTTATCAATGCCAAGACTATTTCGTCGGTGATCAACACTTTCTTCGGCACCAATGCCTTGTCGCAGTTTATGGACCAGACCAACCCTCTGGCTGAAATCACACACAAGCGTCGTATGAGTGCCCTTGGCCCCGGCGGTCTCACCCGTGAGCGTGCCGGCTTTGAGGTGCGCGACGTTCACTATACCCATTATGGCCGTCTGTGTCCTATCGAAACTCCTGAAGGTCCTAATATCGGTTTGATATCATCGCTTTGCGTCTATGCCAAGATCAACAATCTCGGCTTTATTGAAACCCCCTATCGTGAGGTGAAGGATGCGAAGGTCAACCTCAACAATGACGAAGTGGTGTATCTCACCGCCGAAATAGAGGAGGGCAAGGTGATTGCGCAGGGCAACGCTCCGCTCAACGAGGACGGTTCGTTCAAGCGCGACAAGGTGAAGGCCCGTCTGGATGCCGACTTCCCCATTGTGGCTCCCGAGCAAGTGGAGCTTATGGATGTGTCGCCCACACAGATTGCCTCCATCGCTGCATCGCTTATCCCGTTCCTGGAGCACGATGACGCCAACCGTGCGCTGATGGGCTCCAACATGATGCGTCAGGCTGTGCCTCTGCTGCGCAGCGAAAGCCCGATTGTGGGCACCGGTATCGAGGGTCAGCTGATTCGCGACTCACGCACCCAGATTGCTGCTGAAGGCGAGGGTGTGGTAGAGTTCGTCGATGCCCGTGTGATCCGCATCCGCTACGACCGCACCGAGGATGAAGAGTTTGTGGCATTTGAGCCTGCTGTCAAAGAATATGACATTCCCAAATTCCGTCGCACCAACCAGAACACCACCATTGACCTGCGTCCTATCTGTGTCAAGGGTCAGCGTGTGTCCAAAGGCACCATCCTCACCGAGGGTTATTCCACCGAGAAAGGCGAGCTTGCTCTGGGCCGCAACCTCAAGGTGGCGTTCATGCCTTGGAAGGGTTACAACTATGAGGACGCCATCGTGCTCAACGAGCGCATGGTGCGCGAGGATATCCTCACCTCAGTGCATGTGGATGAATATTCGCTCGAAGTGCGCGAAACCAAGCGCGGTATGGAGGAACTCACCTCCGACATCCCCAATGTGAGCGAAGATGCCACCAAGGATCTTGACGAGCGCGGTATTATCCGCGTTGGTGCACATGTGGTGCCCGGCGACATTATGATTGGTAAAATCACTCCTAAGGGTGAGAGCGATCCCACTCCTGAGGAGAAGCTGCTCCGCGCCATCTTCGGCGACAAGGCCGGTGATGTGAAGGATGCTTCGCTCAAGGCCACTCCGTCGCTCAAGGGTGTGGTGATTGCCACCAACCTGTTCAGCCGCGCCAACAAGAGCGTGAAGAAAAGCAAGAGTCTCGCAGCCCAGCTCGCCAAGCTCGACGAGGAGTATGAGGAGCGTCTCAATGCCCTCAAGGATGTGCTCGTGAGCAAGCTGATGACTCTCACCAACGGCAAGACATCGCAAGGTGTCAAGGATTTCCTCGGCACCGACATAGTGCCCAAGGGAGCGAAATTCTCCGCTTCTGTGCTCCGCGACATCAACTACGACACAATCAATCTGAGCAAATGGACCACAGATGCTCACAAGAATGATATGATCCGCGCCACCATCGTCAACTACCTCCGCAAATACAAGGAGATTGACGCTGAGCTGCGCCGCAAGAAATTTGACCTGTCCATCGGTGACGACCTGCCTTCGGGCATCATGCATCTCGCCAAGGTGTATGTGGCCAAGAAGCGTAAGATCTCCGTCGGTGACAAGATGGCCGGCCGCCACGGTAACAAAGGTATCGTGAGCCGCATCGTGCGCCAGGAGGATATGCCGTTCCTTGCCGACGGAACTCCCGTTGACATCGTGCTCAATCCTCTGGGTGTGCCTTCGCGTATGAACCTGGGTCAGATTTTTGAAACCGTGCTTGGATGGGCCGGCCGTGAGCTGGGCGAGAAATTCGCCACCCCCATCTTTGACGGTGCCACACTTGACGACCTCAATGCCTGGACCGACAAGGCCGGCCTTCCCCGCTATGGTAAGACCTACCTGTATGACGGAGGCACCGGTGAGCGTTTCGACCAGCCTGCCACTGTGGGTGTGATCTACATGCTTAAGCTCGGCCACATGGTGGAAGACAAGATGCACGCACGCTCCATCGGCCCGTACTCACTCATCACCCAGCAGCCTCTCGGCGGTAAAGCCCAGTTCGGTGGTCAGCGTTTTGGTGAGATGGAGGTTTGGGCGCTCGAAGCATTCGGCGCCGCCCACGTGCTCCAGGAGATTCTCACCATCAAGAGTGATGATGTCACCGGCCGTAGCAAAGCCTACGAGGCTATCGTCAAGGGCGATGCCATGCCTCAGGCCGGCATCCCCGAGTCGCTCAACGTGCTTCTGCACGAGCTCCGCGGCCTTGGATTGAGCATTTCGCTTGAGCAGTAAATCAATATCATTCAACAAGTCTATTACACAACGTAATTCACAATATGGCTTTAAGAAAAGACAATAAAATAAAAACCGGGTTTTCAAAAATCACCATCGGACTCGCTTCGCCCGAAGAGATTCTTGAAAAGTCGAGCGGTGAGGTGCTGAAGCCTGAAACCATCAACTACCGCACCTACAAGCCCGAGCGCGACGGCCTGTTCTGCGAGCGCATTTTCGGTCCCGTCAAGGACTACGAATGTCATTGCGGAAAGTACAAACGCATCCGCTACAAAGGGATCGTGTGCGACCGTTGCGGTGTGGAAGTGACCGAGAAGAAAGTGCGCCGCGAGCGTATGGGTCACATCAAGCTTGTGGTGCCTGTGGCTCACATCTGGTACTTCCGTTCGCTCCCCAACAAAATCGGTTATCTGCTCGGCCTTCCCTCCAAGAAGCTTGATGCCGTGATATACTACGAGCGCTACGTGGTGATTCAGCCCGGAGCCGCCGAAGAGGTGGAAAAACTCGATCTCCTCAGCGAAGAAGAGTATTTCAATATCCTCGACTCTCTGCCCGCTGACAACCAGCTCCTTGACGACAGCGACCCCAACAAGTTCATCGCCAAGATGGGTGCCGAGGCTATCTACGACCTCCTCAAGGACCTCGACCTCGACGCTCTGGCCGACGGCCTCCGTGCGCAGGCTGACAAGGATGGCTCGCAGCAGCGCAAAACCGAAGCCCTCAAGCGCCTCCAGGTGGTTGAGTCGTTCCGCGCGAGCCGTGGCCGCAACAAACCCGAATGGATGGTGCTCCAGGCAGTGCCTGTGATTCCGCCGGAACTGCGTCCTCTCGTGCCGCTGGATGGTGGCCGTTTCGCCACATCCGACCTCAACGACTTGTACCGTCGCGTGATCATCCGCAACAACCGTCTCAAACGACTCATCGAAATCAAGGCTCCCGAAGTGATTCTGCGCAACGAAAAGCGTATGCTTCAGGAAGCTGTGGACTCGCTGCTTGACAACTCCCGCAAATCGAGCGCGGTGAAAACCGAGGCCAACCGTCCTCTCAAGTCACTCTCCGATTCGCTCAAAGGTAAGCAGGGTCGTTTCCGTCAGAACCTCCTCGGTAAACGTGTGGACTACTCCGCCCGTTCCGTAATTGTGGTAGGCCCCGAGCTGAAAATGCACGAATGCGGTCTGCCCAAAGATATGGCCGCTGAACTTTACAAGCCGTTTGTAATCCGCAAGCTCATCGAGCGCGGTATTGTCAAGACTGTGAAGAGCGCCAAAAAGATTGTGGACCGCAAGGAACCCGTGGTATGGGACATCCTTGAGCATGTGATGAAAGGTCATCCGGTGCTTCTCAACCGTGCTCCGACACTTCACCGTCTCGGTATCCAGGCATTCCAGCCCAAGATGATCGAGGGCAAGGCTATCCAGCTCCACCCTCTGGCATGTACTGCGTTCAACGCTGACTTCGACGGTGACCAGATGGCTGTGCACTTGCCCCTCGGCAACGAGGCTGTGCTTGAAGCCCAGATGCTGATGCTCGGTGCCCACAATATCCTTAACCCCGCCAACGGTGCTCCTATCACCGTGCCTTCGCAGGACATGGTGCTCGGTCTGTACTACATCACCAAGCTGCGCCCCGGCGACAAGGGTGAGGGATTGAAATTCTACGGTCCCGAGGAAGCCGAGATTGCCTATAACGAAGGCCGTGTCACCCTCCATGCTCCCGTGAGTGTGGTGGTGGAAGATGTGGATGCCGACGGCAACCCCATCACCCACCTTGTGGAGAACACCTCCGTTGGCCGTGTGCTCGTGAACCGCTACGTGCCGAAAGAGATAGGGTATGTCAACGAGATTCTGTCCAAGAAATCGCTCCGTACCATCATCTCCAAGGTGATTAAGAAATGCGGTATCCCCCGCTCGGCACAGTTCCTTGACGACATCAAGAACCTGGGTTACTACATGGCGTTCAAGGGCGGTCTGTCGTTCAACCTCGGTGATGTGCTCATCCCTGCCGAAAAGGCTGAGTATGTGCGCGAAGGCGAGGAGCAGGTGCAGGAAGTGATGAACAACTATGCAATGGGCTTCATCACCAACACCGAGCGCTACAATCAGATTATCGATATCTGGACACATGTCAACGCTCGTCTTGCCGACACTTTGATGAAGCAGATTTCTGCTGACCAGAAAGGTTTCAACCCTGTATATATGATGCTTGACTCCGGTGCCCGTGGTAGTAAGGACCAGATCCGTCAGCTCTCCGGTATGCGTGGTCTTATGGCCAAGCCGCAGAAGAGCGGTGCCGAGGGCGGTCAGATCATTGAGAACCCTATCTTGGCCAACTTCAAGGAGGGTTTGTCAGTGCTGGAGTACTTCATCTCCACCCACGGTGCCCGTAAGGGTCTTGCCGACACCGCGCTCAAAACCGCCGACGCCGGTTATCTCACACGCCGTCTGGTTGACGTGGCCCACGATGTGATCATCCACGAGGAGGATTGCGGCACCCTGCGCGGTCTTGTGTGCAAGGAGATCAAGAAAAACGATGAAGTGGTTGTGTCGCTCGGCGAGCGAATCCTCGGCCGTGTGTCGGTTCACGATATCATTGACCCCGTGAGCGGTGATGTGATTGTTGCCGCCGGTGAGGAAATCAACGATGCAGCAGCCGACCGTATCGACAATTCGCCTATTGAATCTGTGGAAATCCGCTCCGTGCTCACTTGTGAGTCGAAGAAAGGTGTGTGCGCCAAGTGCTATGGCCGCAACCTTGCCAACAACCGCCTTGTGCAGAAAGGTGAGGCTGTGGGTGTGATTGCCGCTCAGTCAATTGGTGAGCCGGGTACACAGCTCACACTGCGTACCTTCCACGTGGGTGGTGTTGCGAGCAACATCGCTGCTGTCAACTCCGTGACCTCCCGCTACGACGGTGACCTCGAAATCGAGGAGCTCCGCACTGTGGCTACCGATGAAATCGGTGCCAACGGTCGTCCGGTGGAAGTGGTGATCGGTCGTATGGCCGAGCTCCGCATCATCGACCCCCACACCAAGATGATGCTCACCAACGCTCCTATACCTTACGGTTCGAAACTTTACTTCAATAATGGCGACAGTGTGAAGAAAGGCGACCTCATTTGCGAATGGGACCCCTTCAATGCTGTAATCGTCAGCGAGGTGAAAGGTACCGTGAAGTACAACAATCTTGTGGAGGGCGTGACATTCCGTGTGGATGCCGACGAGCAGACAGGCTTGCGCGAGATGGTGGTAATCGAGTCGCGTGACCGTGCCCTCGTGCCTGAAGCCGCTATTTATGATGCCAACGGCCAGCTGCTGAAAACCTACTCTCTGCCTATGGGTGCACACCTTATGGTGGAGGAAGGCGCTTCTGTGAAGGCCGGCGAAATATTCGTGAAGATACCGCGAGCATCCTCGGGTGGTGCCGGTGACATCACCGGTGGTCTTCCCCGCGTCACCGAGCTGTTTGAAGCCCGCAATCCGTCCAACCCCGCCATCGTGGCTGAAATTGACGGAGAGGTGAAGTTCGGCAAAATCAAGCGTGGTAACCGCGAGATCACCGTCACTTCACGCACCGGCGAGGTCAAGAAATATCTTGTGCCTCTGGCCAAGCAGCTCATGGTGCAGGAGAACGACTATGTGCGTGCCGGCACACCGCTGTCGGACGGCGCCATCACTCCTGCCGACATCCTCAACATCATGGGTCCCACCGCTGTGCAGGAATACATTGTCAATGAGGTGCAGGATGTGTATCGCATGCAGGGTGTGAAAATCAACGATAAGCATTTCGAGGTGATTGTGCGTCAGATGATGCGCAAGGTCAACATCCTTGACCCGGGTGACACTCGCTTCCTCGAGCAGCAGATTGTTGACAAACGCGCCTTCATGGAAGAGAACGACCGCATCTGGGGCAAGAAAGTGGTGCTCGATGCCGGCGACTCTGAGAATGTGCGTGAGGGGCAGATTATCACTGCACGCCGTCTCCGCGATGAGAACTCCGCTCTCAAGCGCCGCGACCTCCGCACCATCACTGTGCGCGATGCTCTTCCCGCCACATCGGAGCAGATTCTGCAGGGTATCACCCGCGCAGCTCTGCAAACCACCAGCTTCATTTCGGCTGCATCATTCCAGGAAACCACCAAAGTGCTCAACGAAGCTGCCATCAACGGCAAGACCGACACCTTGGAGGGCATGAAGGAGAATGTGATCTGCGGCCATCTTATCCCCGCCGGCACCGGACTGCGCGAATACGAGCGTCTGGTGGTTGGCAGCAAGGACGACATTGACGGTATATTCAATGAAGTTAAGGAGATAGAAGCTGAAGAGGTGAACTAACCATCAACAAATATATCCATTCCCAAAACTCCCTGTCGGGCGGATCGTCGCGAGATGAGCCGCCCGGCCTTTTTTTAAATAAATGTTAAGGCGATGATTTTTCGTGTCATTATGACACATTAATTGATAATTATTCGTTATCTTTACATCGTGAATCAATGATTTGTGCCCATATATGGGCCATTGGATTGCTAATATACTGAATATTAAGATTTTTGACCATTGCTAACAGAATTTGAAATATTATCCGCGAACATACTTGCCTCTATTAGGGGTGAGAATGGAGGGGTTTGTGCAATCCAAAGGGTCAAAAATACCCCCCCCGATTCCGTAAGTGTCTGTATGTCAACTAATTATGTGTTGCCTTGCCAAATGAAAGAATTTGGCGGCAGTCGGTGTGCCGTATATGCACGCTGAATGATTTATTGCGTGACACATAGCATAGATAAGTTTTTCATCCGTACTTTATTTTAATCCCTATTATTTATAAATGTGATTTGTGGTGGACGCGTCGTGATGACGGGTCCATTTTTTTGTGGTGGGTGGTTATAGTTAATTGATGTTAAAATTGGGGGGGGGGGGATATGCAATCTTGCTAAAAATTAAAAATATTTATTTTAATTTGCATTGATGTATCGCGTAAGATTTTGACATCACCGGAAATCTGTATCATGAACAAGCGCTGCAAGTGATTGGCTCCCCGGCTACGGCCGTCGGTGCACGTTGAAGTGACGAAGATGTACTGAATTGAGAATTAGAGAATTATATCATATATTTTAACCAAAATTGAATTATTTGCATGAAGAACATTTGTTTTCAAATGAGTCGGAAGGCTTGGCTTGTGCTGATAGCAGTGCTGTGTCTGAGCATGCCGGCTTTGGCGCAAAAAATCACTGTCACCGGTACGGTGCTTGACCCGGAAGGGGAGCCTCTGATCGGCGCCAGTGTAGTGGCCCAAGGTGCCGAAGGTGTGGGTGCTTCCACCAACATTGACGGTCAGTTCTCGCTCAATGTGGATGCAAACGCCACATTGGTGTTTTCTTATGTGGGCTACAACACTCTCACAGTGCCCGTAGAAGGGCGCACCACTATCGATGTGACCATGACCGAGAATTCAGTGATGCTGGGCGAAGTGGTGGCTATCGGTTACGGATCTATCAAAAAGTCAGATGCCACAGGTGCTGTGGCCATGGTGAAGCCCGACGAAGTGTCGGCCGGTCTCGCCACATCGGCCCAGGATCTGCTTGTAGGTAAGAGCCCCGGCGTGGTTGTGACCACCAACGGCGGTCAGCCCCAGGGCGGTGCCGATATCGTGATTCGCGGCGGTGCCTCTCTTTCAGCTTCCAACGCTCCTCTGATTGTGATTGACGGCGTGCCCATGGACACCCACGGCATCAATGGCTCGTCCAACCCGCTGTCGCTCGTCAGCCCTGAAAACATTGAAAGCATGACCATCCTCAAGGATGCTTCCGCCACCGCTATCTTCGGTAGCCGTGCGTCCAACGGTGTGATCATCATAACCACCAAGAAAGGTAAAGCCGGCAAGCCCGAAGTGACCTTCACCGCCAACGTATATTTCGCCACCCCGCGCAAATATATGCCTATGATGCACGCTGATGAATATCGCGATTTCATCGCCAACCAGTATGGCGTGGGCTCCTCGCAGTACGATGCTCTGGGCAATGCCCGCACCGACTGGCAAAAAGGTGTGCTCCAGACAGCTGTCAGCTCCGACTACAATCTGAGCGTCGGCGGTCAGTGGAAGGCTCTTCCCTATCGCGTGTCCGGAAGCTGGACCGGCAACAACGGTATCATCAAGAACTCCTCCATGGACCGCGCCACATTCGGCTTCAACTTGTCGCCGAAATTGTTTGACGACCTGTTGACCATCAACGCCAACGCCCGTGGTGCATATATCAAGAACAAATACAACAGCGACGACGCTCTGGGCAGCGCAATGGGCTTCAACCCCACATTGCCTGTGTATGCCGAAGGTGGCAACGTGTTCAAGAATTACACCACCTACGTGGGCACCGCTCCCGCAGGGGCTGACGCCGCCGGTGACAAAATCAACACCCTCAAGGCCATCAACCCTGTGTCGCTCATCAAGGAGTGGAACAACAGCGCCGAGGTGTGGCAGAGCATCGGCAACCTGCAGCTCGACCTCGCCATCCCGTATTTCCGCGACCTCCACGCCAACCTCAACCTTGGCTATGAAGTGAGCAAATCCGACGGCAGCAGCTACTGGAACAATGACTCGCCCATGGCATGGAAGCTTGGCTCGAACCGCATGATGCCCAACGATCAGGGCGTTGTGGAGCTCAAAACCGGTGTGAAAGACGGTGTGTCGAGCTACGACAAGTACCATCAGCTCAAAGTCAACACTCTTCTTGACTTCTATCTCAACTACCGCAAGGATGTTGATGTTATCCATTCCGGCTTCGATGTGACCGCAGGTTACTCCTGGCAGAAATTCCGCAACCAGGGCTGGAGCATGAGCCGCAACAATGATGCCGAAGGTTTCCAGGCGTTCCCCACCAGCAAATATCGCAGCGACCTGGCACTCGTGTCGTTCTTCGGTCGTTTGAACTACACATTCATGGACCGCTACCTGTTGACAGCTACAGTGCGTCGCGACGGTACCTCGCGCTTCTCCAAGGAGCATCGCTGGGGCACATTCCCCTCGGTGGCCCTCGGATGGAAGATTCTTGACGAATCGTTCATGGAAGGTGCCCGCGGTTGGATGAACACCCTCAAGATCCGTGCCGGCTACGGTGTGACCGGTCAGCAGGACCTCGGTGACGACCTGTTCCCCTACCTGCCTGCCTACACTATCGGTAACAACGGTGACCCGACTCCCAACACCACTGCCTACCCCAACATCATTCCCGACGGTCATGGCGGCTTCATCAATGTGATCCGTCCCAACGGCTACAACCCCGACATCAAGTGGGAGGAAACACACACATGGAATGCCGGTATCGACTTCGGGTTCCTCAACAACCGCATCACCGGTGCCATCGAGTTCTACAAACGTAAAACCAAGGACCTCCTGACATGGACCACCGTCGCTGCAGGCTCCAACCTCACCAACGCCATGAACATGAACATCGGTGACCTTGAGAATATCGGTGTGGAATTCAACATCACCGCCCGTCCGGTAGTTACCAAGGATTTCACCTGGACCACCGAAGTGAGCGCGGGCTGGAACAAGAACAAGATCACCAAGCTCACCCAGGGCAACGACCCCGACTTCTTCATCATGGCCGGTCAGGGCATCAGCGCCGGTACAGGCGGTCAGGTGCAGGCTCACACCGTGGGCAAGCCCGCCTACAGCTTCTATGTATATCAGCAGGTGTATGACCAGGACGGCAACCCTATCCCCGGTCAGTTTGTGGACCGCAACGGCGACGGTCAGATCAACGAGTCCGACAAGTACTACTACCACAGCCGCGACCCGAAAGTGACCCTGACATGGAACAACACCTTCAACTATAAGAACTGGGACTTCGGTTTCTCACTCCGCTCCAACATCGGCAACTATGTGTACAACGACTTCGAGGCCGGCAACGTGGATATCTCCACAGCCACATCATCAGTGCCTTTGAGCAACCTCATGAGCGACCGCTTCCTGTTCACCAACATGGGCGACAAAGGTTATCTCAGCGACTACTTCGTGCGCAATGCCTCGTTCGTGCGCTGCGACAACATCACCCTCGGCTACACATTCCCCAACCTGCTCAACAACGCTTTGCGTCTCCGTCTGTACGGAGCCGTGCAGAACGCTTTTGTCATCACCAAGTACAATGGCTTGGATCCCGAAGTGTTCTCCGGTGTGGACAACAATGTATATCCCCGTCCCATCACAGTGTCGTTTGGCGTAGTAGCCCAGTTCTAATCCACAAAAATGCTAACAATGATATTCAAGAAATTTAAATATACAGCTATTGCCTGTGCGGCTCTTGCCATCGGTGCCACCTCTTGCGTCGATGACCTCAATGTGGAGCCGAAGGACCCCAGCACCATGACCGGACTGGAAACAGGCGAACAGTACTACCAGTTCATGGCCCAGTTGTATGGCGGTCTCGTGCTGTCAGGTGTGAACGGTGGCTCTGACATCACCGTGGACGACCCCGGTGCAGGTGTTTACTCCCGTCAGCTCTGGAATCTTCAGGAGCTTTGCTCCGATGAGGCTTTTATCGGCAAAAACTGGAATGATGCCGGTATTGACCAGCTCGACTACTCCACATGGTCCAGCGACAACCACTGGCTTTACGAGTCAATGAGCCGCTTCATATTCCAGATCACCATCTGCAACGAGTTCCTCCGCCAGATTGACAATGCCGCTTCCTGTGCCAATCCTTTGAGTGCTGACGAGATAGCACATCTCAAAGCCGAGGCCCGAGTGCTCCGCGCTCTCAGCTACTACCATATCATGGACACCTACGGACGCGGTCCCTGGGTCACAGAGAATGATGAGGTGGGCGCTGAACCTCCCACATACACCCGTCAGCAGATGTTCCCTCTGGTGGTTGCCGATCTCCGCAGTGCCATTGATGATATGATTCCCGCTGCCCAGCAGGTGTATGGCCGTGTGTCGCGTGAAGCTGCATGGATGCTTCTTGCCAAGCTCTATCTGAATGCTGAAGTTTACACAGGCACTCCGATGTGGAACGAATGTGCGCAGGCGTGCCAGCAGATCACCGCTACCATCAACCAGCTTGCTCCCGAGTACAAATATCTGTTCTGCGCCAGCAACGACAAATATGTGGGCAACGGTGAAATTATCTGGGGCATACCTCAGGACAAAACCTACACACAGACCTACGGCGGCACCACCTATCTCGGCATGGGTGCATACAACGCCAACCTCGACGACGCCACCAACCAGCGTCTCGGCAATCCCGGTACCGGCTGGGGAGGTCCCCGCGTGCGTCCCGAACTGGCCAACGCTTTCTCCAGCGGCGACTCCCGCTATCTCATCTACGAAGGTAGTTTCACCAACGACCTCACCGACATTGCCGACTGGGCAATCGACGGCAGCGGCTATATGTGCGTGAAATATGTATATACCACCGAGGATGACTACTACAACACCGCCAATATCAGCAACAGCACCTTCAACAGTGCCGACTTCCCCCTGTTCCGCCTCGCCGACACCTACCTAATGCTCGCCGAGTGTCAGCTCCACGGCGTGCAGTGCAACGGTCAGTCGTATCTCGACATGGTGCGTGACCGTGCCCATCAGCCTCACATCGAACTTAATGCCGACAACCTCCTTGCCGAGCGTATGCGTGAGCTCTATTGGGAAGGCCACCGCCGCAGCGACCTTATCCGCTTCGGTAAATTCACCGGCAACAGTTATCTCTGGAGCTGGAAGGGCGGTTCGCAGCAGGGCCAGGCCATAGAGAACTTCCGCAATCTCTACTGCGTGCCCACTCAGTATATCTCCACTCTGGGCCAAAACCCCGGCTATTAATCAGCATCCTAACAAGCATATATTCAATTAGATTATCATCATGAAGAAAAATATATTGTTCACGGCTGCTTTGGCCTTTGTGGGCATGATGTTCTCAAGCTGTGAGAACAACACCGACCCGAAGGTTCAAGTGCCGACACCAGACCAGAACTTCCTCAACACCCCGGCTCTCGCAGCCAACACTTACGTGCTGAACAACACCGACGGTGTGGAATTCACCTGCTCACAGCCCGACTTCGGCGGTGTGGCCACTATCCCCACCTACGCTGTGCAGGTGTCGCTGAGCAAGGATTTCAACAGTGTGCCCGCCGAATGGAAATACAACGACCCGGCTTCCACGCCCCAGGATTTCATCCAGCTCCCGAGCACCTACACCCGCACCTCGTTTACCGTGCCCGCCCGTGAAATAGCCGACGCTATCAACGGTTGCCGCGGTTACAACGACATGGACCAACTGTCGGAACCCGGATACCGCGACTATGAAGGTCCGCTGTATGTGCGTCTCTACGCTTATTTCGCCACCGCCGACGCTGCCACTCAGGAAAAATATGGCGTGTACTCCGCACCCATTGAATTCATGAAGGTTGTGGGCTATCCTACAATCCGTCAGCCGGGCTACATCTATCTCGTGGGTGCTCCCGAGGGATGGACCGGTCCTGATGAGGCCAATGCCGAGCACTTTGAACCCTGGATGCTGTATGAGGCCGATGACCAAATCGGTACCGACATCTATCGCGCTACTTTCGATATCCCCGCTGGCCAGTTCCAGTTCCGCTTCTACAAGGCTCTCACAGGATGGGACGGCGGTGACTCCATGGGCTCGCAATCTGAAGACAACACTGTGGACATCGAATTGAAGAATGGTGTTTACAACGGCTCGCTCTCGGTGCCCGGCAAGGGTAGCTGGCAAGTTCCCGGATGGACCGGCGGCAAGGTGAGCATGGTTGTCAATGTCAAGGCCAAAACTGTAGAGTTCAAAAAAGTTGAAGACTAACTTGAAAAATAAAAAATTCAGATAATGAAAAAATATCTCAATATAGCGCTTGCGGCAGTTCTGAGCATCGGGTTTGCTGCTTGCTCCGACGATGATCCATATCTGGGCATTCCGTCAACCAATCCGCAGGAGCCTGTCATGCCTGCTGACGGCATCGCAGCTGCTGATGTTGTTGCCGCCGGAGGTAGCGTTGACCTCAACGCCGCCGGTGCGCAGGGCGAAGTGAAGATGCTTGATATCACCAAGCTCGAGGATTTTCCCGCCAACAGCACTCTCGCCATAGTTATGAATGTGGCCAAAACCCAGGATATGGCCGGAGCCAAGGCTATTGACCTTGCTGTGAAGCCCGCCACTGATGGTAATGCTATCTACAGTGCCTACGCTTCCGCAGCTGAATGGACAGATGCGTTCATCTCGATTATCAGCCGCGATCCCGCAGCCGAAGAGATGTGGGTCAACTATGTGGCCTACGCTGTCAATGAGAACCAGCGTGTGCTCCTCGGATCTGTCGGTAGCGCTCAGAATGTTATTGTCACCCCCATAGCTCCCGACCATTTGATTGAGAGCGCATACTATGTGCATATTGCCGGTGATGCGTTCACCGCCGCACAGAAAATGCAGCAGGAAGGCAATGTGTATGACAACTCCGAATTTGTGGCCGTGATCAATGTTGAAGCCGACAAAGTGCCATGCAAATTCCAGATTATACCTGAAAGCACCAAGGCTGCCGGTCAGACATGGGAGCAGAACCATGCCCTCAAGTTCTTCGGCCCCGGTGAGGGCGATAAGCTCGCTGAGTCCTCGGCTGCCGCCAATGCACCTGAGTTCACAATTGCCACAGCCGGCCGCTATCAGATTCGTGTGGATATGTACACTCTCACCTACAAGCTGCAGGAAGCTGCCGAGTACCTCTATGTTCCCGGCGGCGGCAACGGCTGGAGCTTCTCCACCATGCTTGGCACCGACAACTATATCAGCTATCAGGGCTTCGCTTACCTGAGCGACCAGTTCAAGTTCACCAACGCTCCCGGTTGGGACGCTCCCGGCAACTATGGTAACGCAGGCGACAACAAGACTCTCGAAAACGGTTCCAACGACAACTTCACTGTTGACGGTGCTGCCGACCTCTACTATCTCAATGTGAACCTCGGCACCATGACCTTCACCAAGACAGCCATCACCAAGATTGCCATCATCGGTGATGTGGCCGGTATCAACTGGGATCACGGCAATTCTATCGCCATGACTGCTGACGATGCCACCAAGCTCGCCTGGAGCGCCACTGTCAACCTTGAGGAAGGTAAGGAGTGGAAGTTTGCCATGAACGGTGGCTGGGACATCAACCTTGGCGCCGGATCTGTTGAAGGAACCCTCACTTTCGGAGGAGGCAACATCAAGGTGACTGCCGACGAAGCCGGCACCCGCACCATCCACCTCGACCTGAGCACTGTGCCTTACCAGTGGTGGATTGAATAATCTGCAATAGCAATACACTCGATAGTCAAGAGCGCGAGGCCCACGGCTTCGCGCTCTTTATATTTGCGGCAACGGCACTGTGATGGAGTGATAACGGTGAAATATTGCTGAAATGGGTTGCAGGTGTGGCGATATATGGCTAATTTTGTGGTGCGTTTCGGAACCTGCGATTCGCACCTTCTCAACCAACGCATAACCATAATAGAAGCATGGATAAAAAAATCATGGATTCCGCCGCTGACAACATTCGCGTGTTGGCAGCATCTATGGTGGAAAAAGCAAAGTCCGGACATCCCGGTGGCGCCATGGGCGGCGCAGATTTCGTAAATGTGCTATATTCACAATTCCTTGTGACCGACCCCGATGATCCCACATGGATAGCGAGGGACAGGTTTTTCCTCGATCCGGGCCACATGTCGCCTATGCTCTATTCGGTGTTGGCTCTCCAGGGGTACTATACCATGGACGAGTTGCAGCAGTTCCGCCAGTGGGGGAGTGTCACTCCGGGCCATCCCGAGCTTGACCCCCACCGTGGTGTGGAGAACACCTCCGGCCCGCTTGGCCAGGGCCATGTGATGGCTGTTGGCGCTGCCATTGCTGAGCGTTTCCTCGTGGCTCGTTTTGGCGAAACACTGGCTCACAAAACCTACGCATTCATCTCCGATGGAGGTATTCAGGAGGAGATTTCCCAAGGCGCGGGCCGTATAGCCGGATACCTTGGCCTGAGCAATCTGATAATGTTCTATGACAGCAACAAGGTGCAGCTCTCCACAAATGTGGACGCTGTGGACACCGAGGATGTGGCTGCCAAGTACCGCGCATGGCACTGGCACGTGATAGAGGTGGACGGCACTGACCCCGAAGCTATGGCCGATGCCCTTGACAAGGCTATCGCCGAAAAGCATAAACCCACTCTCATCATCGGCCACACCATCATGGGCCGCGGTGCTGTGACTGCCGACGGTAAAAATTTTGAAGGCCAGTGCAGCACCCATGGCAATCCGTTGAGCAAATCCAATGGAGCCGACTTCGCTGCCACAATCCGCAATCTCGGCGGTGATCCCGACAACGCTTTTGTGATTCGTCCCGAGGTGGCGAAGTTGTATGCCGACCGTCGCGAGGCTCTCCGCAAGGAGGTGGCCGCGCGTCATGCCGCTGAAAAGGCATGGGCCGAGGCCAATCCCGAGAAAGCCGCTCTGCTGGCCACCTATCTTGCCGGCAAGGAGCCTGCTGTGGACTACAAGGCCATTGTCACCAAGGCCGACTGCGCCACCCGCACCGCTTCGTCGGCTGTGCTGAGCGAGCTCAGCCGCGTGCTCGGCAACATGATTGTGTCGAGTGCCGACCTCGCCAATTCCGATAAAACCGATGGATTCCTGAAATATACCCATGCTTTCACCCACGGTGATTTCACCGGTGCGTTTCTCCACGCAGGCGTGAGCGAGCTTACAATGGCTGTGATCATGAACGGTATTGCAGTGCATGGCGGCCTTGTGGGCGCGTGCGGCACCTTCTTCGTGTTCTCCGACTATATGAAGCCCGCTGTGCGCATGGCCGCACTCATGGAACTGCCTGTGAAATATGTGTGGAGCCACGATGCCTTCCGTGTGGGCGAGGATGGCCCCACCCACGAGCCTATAGAGCAGGAAGCGCAGATTCGCCTAATGGAGCAGTTCAACAATCTTTCAGGCAAAATGTCAATGCTTGTGCTCCGTCCGGCCGACCGGTTTGAAACCGTGGTATGCTGGCAGATGGCGATGGAGAACACTGATACCCCCACCGGTTTGATTTTCACTCGTCAGGATGTGAAGGATCTTCCCGGCAACTCCTATGACAAAGCGCTCGGATGTCGCAAAGGCGGCTATGTGGTGCGCGAATGCAAGGATGCCGCTGTCACCCTTCTCGGCAACGGCTCGGAGGTAACATTGCTGTGCGATGTGGCAGTTCTTCTTGAAGCTGAGGGGATTGGTGCCCGTGTGGTATCAGTTCCGTCGGTAGGCTTGTTTGAGCGTCAGAGCGCGGACTACCGCCGCGATGTGGTGCCTGCTGACATTCCCGTGTATGGCCTCACCGCAGGCCTGCCGAGCACCCTCCGTCCGCTGGTGGGTGTTGACGGAACAGTGCAGGGTATGGAGCGTTTCGGAGCATCGGCTCCGTTCAAGGTGCTTGACGAGAAGTTTGGCTACACACCTCAGGCAGTATATGAGCGGGTAAAAGCATTCTTAGGCCGTTAAGACCCCATAAATACAATTAATGATTCCGGGCATTGCACCTCAAATGCAATGCCCGGAATCATTTTATCGGTATAAGACTTATAGGACTTATAAGACTTATAAGAATTACAATGAGGAGGAGAAAAAGAGAGGCTGCCTGATGGAGTCAGACAGCCTCTCGGATGAGGTATGCGGGGGAGTGGTTAGCGCACAGCCAGCTTGGCTATGGTGTTGCCCACTTTCACGATGTAGATACCTGCGGAAGCCACATTGATTTCAGTGTGGCTGCTGCCCGGAACAGCTGCGATGCAGAGACCGGAGGTGGTGTAAACAGCCACGTTGCAACCTTCGGCACCGTTGATATGGATGGTGCGGTTTTCAACCGAGATGGTGGAGGCAGTGGCCGGTGCGATGTCGGCAATCGAAGAGAAGCCAATCAGAGCCTCGTTGGAGAGCGGCGATTCGCCGAGATCCCAAACTGCGGTCACATGGTAGGAGTAGGTTTGGCCGTCAACCACATCGGTGTCGATGAACGAAGTGCCGGACACGGGTTCGTCAGTGATGCGCTGTTTGTTGCGGTACACATTGTAGCCAAGCAGGTTGAGGTTGAGTCCCTCAGCGTCGGCTCCAATGAAAGTCACATCCTCGATCAGCAATGCGAAGCGGTTGTAGGACTTGTGGACGATGGCGAAATGGCGAGTGCCTTCGGGGAGGCGGTAGCGGTATTCAATCCAGTCGGAAGCGTAGGGCACTTCCACGTTTTCAGCAAGGAGTTTGAAATCCTCGGTGTCGTTGCCTGTTTCCGACACATAGATGTCCATCAGTTCGGCACCGAAAGATGAGATGCCAGCGCGGGCGTAGAACGACAAGGTCTGTTCGCATCCTTTGAGTTCGGGCGAAATAAGCCAGTCGTTGGAGGCGATTTCGCGGTTGCCGTCATTGCAAGCCTGGAAGCCTACAAGGAATTGTGAGCCGGAGCGTGTGTACCATGCACCGCCGAGGAACATAGCCTGGTCGGGATCAATCACTTGCCAAGCCATAGGCTCGCCGATGTGGGGATATGAGAGCGCGCCGAGCGCAGTGGCGGTGATGACGGTGGGAGCACCATCCACATCTTTTACAGTCCAGTTGCCATAGCCTTCGGTGAGGAATGCCTCATATTCGTCGAATCCATCGGTAGTGGCGTTGTACGATGCCTGGGCCATGTCGGGTTCATTCCAGTTAAGTACCACGCCGCCATCGGACTCTGCTGTGAGGTTGGTGGGGACGGGATACTCATTGTTGATAACGAGTATGTTGAGCTCCTCGCTGGTGTTGTTGTCAAGCTTGTTGTCCTTGTCGAATTCAATCACAGCTTTGTAAACAGTCTGCTCAGGGTCGGTGGGGAGGGGATAGTCCTCAAGTATGAAGGTGGCGTTGCCGTAGGCATTAATATCCTCACCGGGTGCGGATGCTACCTCCTGATCGTTCTTGTAGAGCTTGACGGTGTAGTCGTTGCCCTTCACATCAGTAGAGCCGGCATTGCGCACCTGGATGTTGAACAGTCCGTATTCGTTTACCGATAATTTGGTAGGACCGGTGAACGAGTTGACTGCCAAATCGTTGGTGACAAAATCATATAAATTGAAGTTGTCAATGCATACAAATGCGGTTACGGCCTCCTTGGCAAAGCCTGAGAACCCAAACTGCACGTATTTGCTGTTTTTGAACTCGTTGAGAGGAATCTCCACAAGAATCCACTCGTTTTCATTGTCGGGTTCGAGAGAGAGCTCGCGGATAGTCTTCATGGGCTGGTCGTCCACGGCGATTTCCACCTTGAAGCTTTTTGCCGATGAAGTGTAAGCATAGTAGAACGCAAGGGTCGGATTTTCGGCGGTGTTGAGGTCAACTCGCGGAGTGCGCAGGCGGTAGCCGCCGTCGGCAGCAGTGGTGCAGAGAGCCATGAAGTAGCCATCGCCGTCCTGGGGCTCGACGCTTGCATTGAAGCCATCGGTGTAGTCCCACCATGATTCGGCGAGAGCTTCGTCCTCCTTGATTGATTCACCGGCCCAGATGCCGCTGAGAGCGCGGGCACCGGTCCAAGACTCAGTGAGGGGGAGCGATTTAGCCGGTCCGAAGTAGCCTGAATGAGTTTCACTTCCGCCCTGACCGGTAGCGTTGCTGCTCTTGACGCTAAAGGCGATGATGTCCTGAGCGACGCAAGCCTCTTCGGTGAGCTGAAGTGTGAATGAAGTGTTGTTGCCTACATTCGAGGCGCCGGTGCCTGTGACACCGAACGACAGCCAGTCGATACTGTAGGTCACACCTGCAGGGTCGATATAACCGCCATGCGAGCCGATTGTCGGAGCATCCCATGTGACATGCATAAGTCCGGGAGTGTTGATGTCCTCGTACACTCTCATGTTGCGCGGTGCGCCCGGAGTGTCAAGTCCCACGTAGGCGCTGACGGTGCAGGGTGCACCTTCGCCGGCTTGGTTGACAGCAGTCACCACATAGCTCTTCTGGCCTACGGTCAAACCTTCTTCGTCATCAGTGTATGTGATGGTGGCACCGTCATACACATTTTCGGTGATTTCAGCTATTTGTGAACCACCGCGATAGATGCGCACAGCGGTGGCGTTTGCTGCCGCGCTGCCGTCCTTTGTCAGTTCGGGAACAGTGATGTTGAACTTAACGCTTGACAGTCCTGACTCGGAAGTCACCTGTGGTGCTGCGGGCATATCCCCTGCCACACCTGTGATTTTCAAGTCATAGATATAGAGAGCAATGGTGTTGGCATCGCCGCAGGCTTTGACTCCGAAGTAGTATGTGCCTGATGTTTCAGGAGTGAATTTGCCTTCAAGGTTGCTTGTGCCGTTGAGAGCATTGACCACAGTGGGCATTATCAGCTCATGAGTGAAAGTGCCGGCATCTTTGCAATCAGTGCCTACATAAACAGCCACGCGGTCGGAGCCGGAATGGTTGTCGGCCGACATCTGGAATGTGTATTCCGAACCGGCATCGAGTTTGAACGGCCCTACGCAAAGGTAGTCGTTTGCCGCAATGTTGGAGCCGGAATATACGGCAGCCTGACGGTTGCTGTTGACATCCACCCACCAGGTGTTGTTGTCTTTATTGCCATCAATCACCGGATATTGGTTGAAAGTCAGCTCTTCATCAAATGTGTTCTGATGGGGGAGGGTGAAGTATGTGCCGACATATGTTTCGCGGGAGTTGCTGGCATCGCCGGTTTTAGCGCCGGATGTTGGGGTCACAACATAGTAGCAGCGGTATTTGTTGTCGTTGTCAAGGAAATCCTCAGCGGCGGTGTCGGACGTGCTCTCCTCGATTACTTTGCCATCGGGCATACGCACCACCTTGTAAGTCACGGGATCCATGTTGCCACCGTTTTGGCTTAGTGCGGAACGCCAGATTATGATTGCGGAGTTGGTGTCATCCTGGGGATAAACATCCGGACGGGTGGGGAGTGCAGGAGTGTCGCAACCTATGAATTTGCGGACAATAGTCTGTGTGCTTGACACAGAGTTGAGAGTGCAGTAGGCCGCAATGTTGTTGAATCCGTCGTTGGCAAATTCCACATCGGTGGAGATATGGGCACCGGGGGCGCCTTCGCCTGATGCAAGTTCGTTCTCGCCGTCAGTCACAGTCCAGCCGAGAGTGCCCTCGAGGGAATTGCCTTCGGTGTCAAGTGCGGGGAGGTCAAACTCTACATTGGCCTTGAGCTCGGTGCCAGTCGGGGTGACGGTCAGATTGCTCAAGCTTGCAGGAGTGTTGCCGGCGGCGGTTGCCTGCTGCTTGAAAAATATTGCGCTGAATATCTCACAAGTGTAGGTGCCTTCCGACCAATAGCCTAAGTTGGCGAGATCAGTGACTTGGCCGGTAGTGAGGTTGACGGTGGAGATGAACGGGTCGCTGTTGCTGTCATTGCGCGAGAAGTAGAGAGTGTTGGTGTCCCAGTCAAACTCGGCTGACTCATATCCGGTAAAGAAGGAGGTGGTGGGATCCTCGTCCTCGCCTCCATAGGTGGGATATGTCAGCTCAGCCACTTTGGTGAGCGAACCGTTGTTTTTGTTGATGGTGTAAAGTACATTGTCCAAACCGATGCCGTAGATTACGCCGTCCTTTGTGGATGCCATGCCTCTCATGCGCACTTTGGTACCGTCAATGGCCATGTCGCCGATGAGGGTGACCGGGTCGAGAGCATTGTCCAGGTTGATCCATCCCAGATAGCTTTCATCGGTTCTGCCATAGTTGTCGCCTCTGCCAACAAAGCATCCGTAGATACGGTCGGTGGTGGGGTCGTAGGTGAGGTCAAATGGCAGCACTACGGAGCTCATGGTGTAGCTGATTGGCCCTGCGAGCAGATCCCAGGTTTCGGCATCATATACATTGTAGTAAATGTAGCTGTAGCCATACTGGATGCTCAGGAATTTGCCGTTGAAGTAGCAGCCGGTCATTGTCTCGAACTCGTTGGACACCATTTTATGACGGCCGTTGGCATCGATTTCGGCAACTCCGTTGTGGTAAAGCGACTCGGAATCATCCACATAGTATGTGGCGCCGTACAGGGTTTTAGTGCCGTCGGTGCCTCCTGTGATGGCCAACGGCGATGCTGTGGACGCGGTTGCCTTTTTTGCAGTGCGCGGAGCCGCAGCTTTTTTTGCTGCCAACTGCTCTACGGAATGCTTGAATTGGCCGGCCGCAGGCGACTGCGATGAGCTGATGGCAAAGGCCGACAGCCCGACCAATGCCACCATGGTCGCCATGGTCAGCAAGTAGTATAACTTTTTCATTAGCAAAAAATTAAACGATAATGAGTAAATGAATAATTAGTGTCTAAAATCAAACTGGCCATAAAATTACGTAAAAATCTGTTGCGCGATGGGTGAGATATGGTTAATAGATGTTAATTGGGCGAATCGGCGATATTTTGGTTATTAAAATAGTAGCGTATTTTTGCTTTTTGGGCGAAATGTTGTAATTTTGCTTTCCGTTTGAAACCAATCACACACATTATTTTTATATGAACATTTCTATCGTGAGTAAAACATTGCTGTCGGCAATGATTATGGCTCTGTCAGGAAGCGTTGGTGCATCCGGTCAATTCCTGCCCGGTAATAAACCTTTGTCGCCGGAGATAGGCCGTTTGAACCCGGGAGGAGCCGCAGTTTCAGGCTATGTCAAGGGTCAGCCCAAGGGTCCTATATATTATATAGGTGAGAACAACCCGCTCACCCCTCCGTTTACAGAAACATTCGACAACCTCCGCGAGGGTATGGAGCATGATGATTTCGCGCGTTATTTCCAGGTAATTGACCAGAACAACGATGGTCGCAAATGGGGATTGTACAACTATTCCGAGGCTAAGCCCTACGGTCGTTGCGCCTACATGCTGTTTCCTATGGAGCAGGATGCCGATGACTGGCTGATAACCCGCGCCATTAAGCTGGAGCGTGGCAAATACTACTGCATCAGTATGGACGCCGCTCTGTATATGGACGATGAGGGGGGTACTCCGCAGGTGTTTGAGGTGAAAGTCGGCACTTATAATGATGCCGACGGATTGAATACCACAGTTATTGAGCCCGTGAAGGTGAGCTCCAAAACCTTCAAGCATGTGTCGGGATGGTTCAAGCCTGATTTCACTGCAACATATTATGTGGGCGTGCATGGTATATCACCATACTATTCAGGCTACTATAACTATCTGTTTGTGGACAATATCACCGTGGACGCGCCTAAGGAAGGCACCGTGCCCTCGACTGTGACCGATCTGTCCTGGGAGAACGATCCCGACGGCACTCCCGCTGTCACCATCTCGTTCAACGCACCTGCCGTATCGCTCAACGGCAACCCGCTGCCTGATGTGGTGTCGGTACTGGTGCTCCGTGACGATAAGGTGGCTCATACATTTGAGAATGTGCAGCCCGGCGAAAGGTGCACTTTCGTGGATCGCCCTGATGAGGACGGCACCTACACCTACCAGTTCATACCTCTTGATGAAACTGACACCGGTGCCACTTACTCCGAGATCCACACTTGCGGTGTCGAAGCTCCTGTGGCTCCCGTCATAACTTCGTTCAGCGAAGTGGAGGCCGGCAAGGTGCACATGGAGTGGAAAGCTCCCACCAAGGATGTCAATGGCAATGAGCTGAACCCCGACCTGATGACCTATAATCTGTATGATGCGGTGGAATCCAACTCATTCCTTATCGATGCCGGTATCGAAGGCTCGGAATACACTTATACTCTGCCGCTTGAGGAGGGTGAGCAGAAAGCTACCCTTGGACTGCTGACAGCAGTGTTCAACGACAAGGAGTCGGAGCGAACCGCCACACCCTATATTACAGTAGGTACTCCCTATCCGCTCCCGCATCACAACTCGTTCACATTGGATGACTACGACAAGTATGTGATGATCAATGATATTGTGGAAGGTGTCACTTGGCGCATGCTTGACGACTATTCCGAACCTCACGCGCAGGATGGTGACAACGGCTATGTTTGTATGGTGGGTTCGCAGCCCGGCCAGTCCTGTGAGCTTCAGTTCGGTAAAATCGACCTTACCGGTGCCAAGGCTCCTGTGCTGTCGTTCTTCACATACGTTTATTCCGAGGATGAGAACGATATAGAGGTGTCGGTGATTGATGTCGCCACCGGTGAGCGCACTCAGTTGCCCGTGGTGAATCTTATCAAATACACCCGGGTGGGATGGAACCGCGTGGTGCTGTCGCTCGGTGACTGGGCCGGCAAGGTGGTGCGCATCGGCATCAATGGTGTGATTCATACTCATGGCTATATCCCTATTGACAATCTGCTCGTTCAGGACACCCCCGAAGTGGATTTGACTATCGACGAGGTTGAATATCAGCGTCAGGCTGAGGTTGGTGAACTGTTTGTGGTGAAGGCCTCCATATTCAATATGGGCAGCGATACCGCCACCGACTATTCCGTTGCGCTGGTAACTGAGGATGGTCGCGAGGCGTTCCGCACCAAGGCTCAGGCCATTCCCCATCTTGGCTCTGTGATTGTCAATCTGTTTGATGAATTCAATATAGCTTCGCCCGCCACCACCCGATATAAAGTTGTGGTGGATATTGATGGCGACGCCAACCCTGAAAACAATGAATCCAATCTGTTCGATATCACTTTCATCGCCCCCAACTTCCCCGTGGCCACAAGCTTGACAGCCAATGAGGATGGCAATAATGTGCAGCTCGCATGGACAGCTCCCGATCTGTCATCGGCAGCTCCCGAATCAGCCACTGAAGGGTTTGAAAGCTATGAGCCGTTTGCTGAAACATTCGACGGTTGGGTGACCAAGACACTTGATAGTGGCTATGTAGCCGGCTTCAACAATATCACCATGCCTATTGACGGCGATCAGATGGGATTCTGGGTGATGAGTGATGAGGGCGATTACGAGTTCCTTACCACCCACTCCGGCCATCGCATGGCTGTGGCGATGTATGGCCTCAATGCCACCCACACTTCCGGTGTGGCAAGCGACGACTGGCTCATCTCGCCCGAACTTTACGGCGGTGCGCAGACCATCAATTTCTGGGCTTCCTCGCTCACCGATGACTATGGTCTGGAGCAGTTCGAGGTGCTTTACTCCACCAAAACCAACAGCACTGATGATTTCCGCGTGGTGACCTACACCACCGAAGCGCCTGTGGATTGGACCCAATTCTATGTGGCTCTTCCTGAGGGAACAAAATATTTTGCCATAAGATATGTGTCCGACAACAGATATATGTTCCTCGTGGACGACATCACATATATCCCTGCCGGTGATCCCCGCGAGCTCAATCTTTTGGGCTACAATGTTTACAAGAACGGTGAGTGCATCACCGCCCAGCCTGTGAGCGCCACCACATTCTCCACACCCAAGGATGACGACAACGATGTGTACTTCGTGACAGCAGTGTATGCCGAAGGTGAATCCGTTGCTTCCAACCAGGTGTCGCTCGGCCTTGGAGGTATCGATGGCGTGGACGCTGATAGTGTGCAGCAGGGTGAAGTGGAAATCTTCGACCTGCGCGGTATAAAGCTGTCGCCCGCAAATCTTACCCCCGGTGTTTACATCATGCGTCAGGGCAATAAAGTCAGCAAGGTGGTGGTAAAGTAGCTCCACCTTGCTTCATAAACCTGCAAAAAAGCGGGATGGGCAATTGCCCATCCCGCTTTTTGCATTGTAATATTTTTTTGGTCGGTTAGAGACCGTAGCGGCTCCACTCCACGAGGCGCATATCGCCCTGCTCTTTGAAGGCGGTGTGGAATGCGAACGAAGCTTCAAGACGGTGGCATGTCTGACCTCCCTGACCAAACGCCAGATACTCGCGGAGCAGCGGACGGTAGATGGGGTGGGCGCACTTCTCGATGATTTCATGGGCGCGCTGCACGGGGTCAAGGCCGCGGAGGTCGGCAACGCCTTGCTCGGTGATGAGGATATCCACAGAGTGCTCGGTGTGGTCCACGTGCGATACCATAGGCACAATGTTGCTTATCACGCCGCCTTTGGTGATCGAGGGGCATGAGAAGATGGAGATATAGCCGTTGCGGGTGAAGTCGCCCGAGCCGCCGATTCCGTTCATCATTCTTGTGCCGAGCACATGGGTGGAGTTGATGTTGCCGAAGATGTCAGCCTCGAGGGCAGTGTTCATGGCTATGACGCCGAGTCGGCGGATCACTTCGGTGTTATTGGATATTTCAGCCGGACGGAGCACAATCTTGTCGCGGAAGAATTCGAGGTTGCTGAGCACTTCTGCTTCGGTTTTGTCGCTGAGAGTGAGCGAGCAGGAGGAGCCGAATTTGCATTTGCCGAGCTTCATGAGCTCAATCACGGCGTCCTGCATCACCTCGGTGTACATTTCAAACGGCGGAATCTCCTTGGCATCGCCGAGGCCGAACAGCACAGCGTTGGCCACATTGCCAACACCCGACTGGATGGGGAGGAATGTTTTGGGTATTCTGCCGGCGCGGATTTCCGAGAGCAGGAAGTTGCACACATTGGCACCGATCTGGAGAGTGGTGTCGTCAAGTTCGGTGAACCCTTTGATGCCATCGAAGTAGTCGCTGTGAACCACGCCCACAATCTTGGCGGGATCGATTTTCACAGTGGGGCAACCGATGCGGTCGGAGGGTTTGAATATGGGCACCTCGCGACGGTTCGGGGGGTCGAGGGGGAGGTATATGTCGTGCAGACCGTACATGTTGCGCGGCAGCTTGGAATTGAGCTCAAGGATCACATGCTTGGCGTATTTCACCCATGTGGGCACATTGCCTACGCCGGTGCCGAGCACCACTTCGCCGTCATCCATCACTTCGGCCACCTCGAGAATGGCATAGTCGAGCTCTCCGAAAAATCCGTAGCGGAATTTCTGTGCCAGCTCGCTCAGATGCAGGTCAAAGTAGTGGGCATCGTGGCTGTTGATGCGTTTGCGCAGGTCGGGAGTGTTCTGGTAAGGAGTGCGGCGGTTGATGGCGTTGGCACGGGAGAGTGCGCCGTCGGCCCATTGGTTGGTGGAGGCACCGGTGAAGATATTGATTTTAAAGGGGCGACCGGCCTCATGCTCTTTCACAGCTTTGGCTGCAATGGCCTCGGGCACCACTTTTGGGGAGCCGGATGCAGTGAATCCGGAAAAACCGCAGCTGTCATCGTTTTTGATCATTTCGGCGGCTTCGGCGGCCGTAAGGATTGGAAATGCCATATTGCTACAAAATGATTATGGGTGATTAATTGGAGTTTATTTTTCAATGGTTCAGAAATTGCGGGGAGCGAGAATTTCGGTGTCAATCAAAGCCTGACGCCAGCGGGCATAGTGCGCATTTAGCTCCGGGGCTTCGGGGGCTGTGGCATCCGGCACCATCGGAATCACCGGCACTTCAGGAGCGCTAACTTCCTGAGGACGCAGCTGAAGTATGCTTCCGCCTTCGTTCTCGGGGCTCATGAATATGGTGGAGGGTGCCTGTGTGTGCCGCTGCGGAGGCAGGGGAGGGGTTGCTTTCCGAGCAGTCTCGGTATATGACGACAAGCGATGATGGCGAGTCCGTTTCCGGGTCTTCCACCACTTGTCAAGCCATGATGCTGCCATGCTGAGCAGCACTGCGAAAATCAAACCGAGGATTTGCTCCATAGTGCACGTTTTTGTATTTTTGTGCAAAAATAAAAAAATATCCTTTTATAGCAAACGACTCTTTGAGAATTTATGAGCGAAAGCACTAATATGTCCAATAAAAAAGTGTTTATTGAAACTTACGGATGCCAGATGAATGTGGCTGATTCCGAGGTTGTGGCCTCCATTATGGAGATGGCCGGATATTCCACTGCCAGCAATATTGAAGAGGCTGATGCAGTGCTTCTCAACACCTGCTCCATCCGCGATAACGCCGAGCAAAAGGTGGTTGGCAGGTTGCAGGCCCTGAATGCCGTGCGCCGCAAGAGAGGCAAGGCGGGATCTTTGATCATCGGTGTGATAGGGTGCATGGCCGAAAGGGTCAAGGAAACTCTGATCTCTGACCATGGTGTGGATCTTGTGGCCGGCCCTGACAGCTACCTTTCGCTACCCGAGCTGTTTGCTTCCGTTGAAACAGGCCATAAGGCTATTAATGTGGAGCTGAGCACCACTGAAACATATCGCGATGTGCTTCCAGTGCGTATTGCCGGCAATGTGGTGAGCGGCTTCGTGAGCATCATGCGCGGATGCAACAATTTCTGCTCCTACTGCATTGTGCCCTACACCCGTGGCCGTGAGCGCAGCCGCGAGCTTAACAGTATTCTTGCGGAGGTGGCCGACCTTCGCGCCCGTGGCTACAGGGAGGTGACACTCTTGGGTCAGAATGTCAACAGCTATCGCTATGTGGCTCACGACGGCGCGGTCACCGACTTTGCCGCACTGCTGGCGGCTGTGGCCGATGCCGCTCCCGACATGCGTGTGCGTTTCACCACATCCCACCCCAAGGATATGGCCGACAATGTGCTTGAAGTGATGGCTTGCCATCCCAATATCTGCCGCCATATCCATCTGCCGGTGCAGAGTGGCAGCAACAGTGTGCTCAAGGCTATGAACCGCCACTACACCCGCGAATGGTATCTTGACCGCGTGGCTGCCATCCGCCGCATATTGCCTGACTGCGCCATCAGCACCGATATGTTCACCGGATTCCATGGCGAAACGGAGGAGGATTTTCAGCAGACTCTCAGCCTGATGCGCGAAGTGGGGTTTGATGCCGCTTTCATGTTCAAATATTCCGAGCGTCCCGGCACCCTCGCTTCGAAAATGATGCCCGACAATGTGCCGGAGGAAGTGAAGATTGACCGCCTCAACCGTATGATAGCGCTTCAGAATGAGCTTAGCGCCGAGGCCAACAGGCAGCAGATAGGCACGGAGGCGGAAGTGCTGGTGGAAGGTGTGTCGAAAAGGTCGAAAGATGAGATGGTGGGTCGCACCGGCCAAAACCGCAGCGTGGTGTTTGCCCGCGGCAATGCCAAGGTGGGTGACATTGTGAAGGTGCGTATCACCGACGCTTCCAGTGCCACGCTCCACGCCACCTTATTGTAAGATTATTCGGGCTTGGGGGCTATCCTGATGAGCTCGAGGCGGGTGGCGGTGCGTTTTACGATGGTGAACCGCAGCTGCTCGATGTCAATCTCCTCGCCTTGGGTGGGAATGGCTCCGCATGAGTGGAGGATGTAGCCTGCGAGGGTTTGATAGTCATCGCTTTCGGGAATGTCGATATGGTAAGTTTCGCGCAGCGATTCTATCTCTATGCGTCCCGAGCACTCATATACGCCCGGGGTGATTTCACGGGCAAGAATGCCGGCGGTGTCGTGCTCGTCGCGGATGTCGCCGAAAATCTCCTCCACGAGGTCCTCAAGGGTCACAAGTCCGGCGGTGCCACCAAATTCATCCACAATTATAGCCATGGACCTTTTTTCGGAGAGGAGCCTCTGCATCAGCTTTTTGGCCAGCAGCGACTCGGGCGCGTACACCACTTCCTTGAGGTGCTCCTTCCAGTCGCTTTCGGGGTTGAATAGCTCGCTTACATGAATGTAGCCCAGTACATTGTCGATATCGTTGTCATACACCACTATTTTGCTTCGGCCCGATTTGGTGAACAGGCACGAGAGCTCGTCGCGGGTGGTGGTGTTGATGTTGACGGCCACAATCTCGTTGCGCGGCAGCATACAGTCGCGCACATGAGTGCTGGAGAAATCCAGCGCGTTGTGGAATATCTTCACTTCGTTCTCCACCGGTCCTTTTTCAGGATTCACCTCATCGATGGTTTTCTCAAGATAGTGGTTGAGGTCGCCCACCGACAGCATCCCCATGCGCGAGGCGGCGGTTTTGATGCCGCATAGTTTCATGAGCACTTTAGATAGCCATGTGGTGAAGATGGCAATCGGGTAGAGGAGGATGTAGAATATCATTACCGGGAGTGCAAACACCTTGAGCGACAGGTTGGGGTTGATGCGGAAGATGCTCTTGGGAAAAAATTCGCCGGTCAACAGAATCACGCCGGTGGAGATGAGGGTGGAGATTATCAGCAGCAGCGCCTGATTGAGGTGGTACTGCTCAAGCCAGTGCTTTTCAATTAGTTCGGCGGCTCCCATACCGTATATCACAAGCATGATGTTGTTGCCCACCAGAATTGTGGATATGAAAAGGTCGGGATTGGAGAAAAACCGCTGCACAAAATGGTTGAGCATGCCGCCTCGCTTGCTGTCAAGCTCCATGCGCACGCGGTCGGCGGTGATGTAGGCTATTTCGGTGCCGGAGAATAGAGCTGAGAACATCAGCGAAATCACGGCGAGTATTATCCAGGTGGTGAGAGTCATACAGGGAAGTGGTGTTTACTTTGTTTTGTTGGTGATGTTGCGGCGCTTCCTTTTGGCGGTTGGTGCCACGGGTTTCACCGGGGAGTCTATGCTCTTGATGGGCTTCAGCGTCGTTGTGGGCTGGGCCGGGGATGCCTGAGCCGGGGCGGCGGACGGTGCCGTATCGGAGGGATGGGCTGCGGTGCGCTGCCGCTGCGATGCACGCGGCAATGTGGGGCGCAGGCCTGGACGGCCTTGGACTGTGGGTTGTACCGACAGAGGCACGCCGAGCGAGTCGGTAGGGCCTGCGGGCTGAGCGGGTTGGTCCGTCTCCTTATCGTTGTCCACAGGGAAAATACCGGACACATTCACCACATGATATTGGGTCATCTTGTCGTTGGACACAAACCCATACCCCTCGATGATGCGGTCGGCACGCTCGATATGGATAAATGAGTCGGAATATATCTTCTGGTTTCTCTGGTCCCAGAACAGCTGCTGGGTTAGAAATTTTTCGTTGGCCATGTTTGTGATGTCCACATATCCATCGAGCCGCCACAGCTGCCGCTCTTTAAAATAGGTGGCCGAGTCGCAGTCCACGGTGGCATCGATGCGAAACAGGTCGTCATACTTCTCAAGGTGCATCCCTTCGGGGAAAGTCCACCTCGGTTCCGAAGCCTGGTCAAACATCAGCCACAGCGGAGTGTCGATGCGGTAGCGGGTGATGCCGGAGTCGGATATCAGTGTGCTCACCTGTGTGGAAGTCATGGTGGCGAAATTTTCGGGGTCGAAACTTCCGGACACAGTTTCTGTGGGGGAGCTTCCGCAGGAGTGCAGGACAGCCGCCGCCACACAAAGTGCAGTGATGGCGGGCAAAAGCTGCATCCGGTGGCAAGCCATGGGGAGAATGCTACTTAATCTTGTTTTGGAAGAACCACAGTTCATTGAAGTTCACACCTAATTTCACGCTGATATAATTCTCCTTGAGCATGGGGTTGGGAGTGGCCTGACGATGTTTCCACTCCAAGCCGACATTGATCACGGTTTTGGAGCTGAGAGTGGGGAGGCCGAATCCGAGGGTCAGACCGTATTCACGCACCTTGTTGGAGCCCACGAGCATATAATCCCTGCCATAGAATCCACCGATGCGGGTGGTCATGCGGCTGAGATAGTTGCCGCGGGGATTGTGGGTATATTGGGCACCGAAAGCGGCTTTCCAGCGGTCGGTGAACTTGGTGGTTTCAAACGCGGGTAGCTTGAGCATGCTCACCTTGCTCCAAGGCTGGTAGGTGAAGTCGGCTTCTACCATCAGGCGTTTGCTCCAGGAGTAGTTGAGGCCGGCACCCCATGTTTCGGGGAGGTATGCCGCGCCGTTGAGCTTCTCGCGGGCGAGAGTGTCGGGCACCTCATCGGCCTGCATGTCGTATTTCACCACCCACGCGTGGCCGAGGAGTGATTTCTTGGGGGAATATACCACACCGAGCCCCAAGGTGTGGTCCTCGCCGAATGTGCGGTGGTACTGGAGACCGAACTGCAGATGGTAGTCGCGCACCTCTGTCACATGCTCGAAGAGTGATGAAGAGCCGTTGTCGGTGGCCACATACACATCATTGACCACATTGCCGAACAGATAGGAGATATTGGCACCTACAGTGAGGCCGTCGATGATTTTCGCACCGAAGCCGAGGTAGAGCTGGTTAAGTCCGCCGGAACCCTGGCGGGTGTTGATGCCGTTTTTGATTTCAGAGCCAAACGAATATCCCACGGAGGAGTAGGGGAGAAGACCGATACTCGCGCCAAACCGCTTGCCGATAGGCACCTGGAGAGTCAGGTAGTCCAGACCGCCGCCATAGCGCTGCTCCTTCACCTGCGGTTCGATGCCGGTGTCGGTGCTTTTGATTACGGTGAAATCCACACCCATGTCAAACAGGAATGTGAGCGAGTCGATGGAGGCGTAGGAGGCCGGGTTCATCACATTGATCTGTCGTCCCGAGTGCATGGCGTAGCCCACGCCACCCATCTGGCTCTGGGCCGAAGTGGCGTTGTCGTTGAGCAATCCGTAGCCGAACTTGGAGTACGGGGATGACACCTGCGCTGAAGCGGTCAATATGCCGAAAGTGGCGGCAATTATGGCTGAAATCTTATTTATTTTCATTGTACAATAATATTCTGTTGAGTCCTTTGCTCACAAGGTTGGGGTCCACGTGCACATCAAAGTCGCACAGTTTGCTGAGCTCTCCGGCCCATCCGCCGGTCATCACCACTTGGGTGGACGGGTCCATGCGGTGGCGATAGTAGGAGATGGCGCCCACAATGCCGTAAACCGCACCGAGAATCATGGCGCTCGGGGTGTCGTTGCCCATGAAGCGCGAGCATTTCAGTTCACGGGGCACCTCCACCCTCGGCAGGCGGGCAGTGTAGCGGTGCAGGGCCTCGAGCCGCATTCTCATGCCCGGGGCGATATTGCCCCCGAGGAAATGACCGTCGGCGCTCACTGCATCGTAGGTCACGGCAGTTCCGGCATCCACCACCAGCAGCGGCACCCCCGGCAGGGAGGCCCATGCACCAACGGCTGCGGCTATGCGGTCGGCACCGAGGGTGGCCGGAGTGGCATAGTCAATGGCTATGGGCAGCGGGGTGGTGTGGTCGAGGCGATACACCCGCGGCACAAGATGGCTAATCCCTTCAAGCAGCTCTGTGCCTTTGCTCGCCACCGAGCAGTAAATGGCACTCCCGAGTGCTCCGCGTTGACGCACAAAGCGTTCTACCTGGGCCACACCCAGCTGAGGCTCAATGCGCAGCGCAACTGCCCGGTCGCCGTCCCACAGCGCCAGCTTGGCGGCTGTGTTGCCTTGGTCAATGGTTAGGTTCAATGACATTTGGGCGCAAATTTACTAAATACATTGCAATTATCACCCTCCGCACAGAAAAAAGTTCGATGTACGAACAAATCTGCTCGGCTGGTGTTGTAAAGATACATGACGATTGAATATTCTCTTAAATAACTTACTGCTATGACTGCTACATCCAAATCTATTCGCGGCACTCGCACCGAGGCCAACCTCGTGAAGGCTTATATGAGCGAATCCGCCGCATATTCACGTTACACTTACTATTCCCAGCAGGCCACCAAGGAATCATATTTCCCCATTGCCCGCGTGTTTGCTGAAACGGCTGCCAATGAACTCCACCATGGCAAGATTTTCTTCAAGTATCTTGAAGGTGGCAAGGTGGATGTGAACCTGAGTGTTGATGCCGGTGTGATCGGCACCACTATGGAAAACCTCGCCACAGCAGCTGCCGAAGAGCATAGCGAAGGCGTGGAACAGTATGCCGAAGCCGCCAAGGTGGCCGATGAGGAAGGGTTTGCCGACATCGCAGAGCATTTCCGCTCCATAGCCAAGGTGGAGGAGCGCCACGAACGCCGCTTCAATCGCCTCTATGAGCAGGTGAAGAACGGTACGGTATGGAAACGTGACAAACCTATCCGCTGGCAGTGTCTGGTGTGCGGCTACGTATATGTCGGCACCGAACCCCCGTTGGCTTGCCCTGCCTGCAACCATCCGCGTGAGCATTATATGGCTCTTGACGAGGACAACGACTGATACACAATTCATATATCATACTTACCCGGCTCCGGCATTTTTTGTCGGAGCCGGGCTTTTTTTGTTGGCCAACAGACCCGCTGAACCGCGATTTTTCATTACTTTTGCACAATATTGGGGCATTGCCTCCGAATCAATTGTTCATCACATTCCAAAACCAACCGGTTGCTATGCATATGACACGACTGTTGCACATGGATTTCGTCAGAGTGATAATGGCCATGATATGGCTTGCCGCACCCACGTTGATGGTGGGACAATCACAGTTCAACTATATTCCGGGAAGAAGTTCCGACAGCACTCTCCGCATACTCTCCCGACCGTTGTCGATGGATGCGGACACTATCGGCATGGACCGCACTCTCCTTGTGGAGCGCGAGGAGTTTGACTCGCTCCTGACTGTGGCCTCGCATCTGCGCACACCGATTCCCAAGGGGTATTTCGCGCCCCCGGTGTTCAGCTCCATTGCCTATCTCGACACCATTTCGCTCCGTCCTGTGGAGCGTGACCCGGAGTTCGCCCCCTCCTACCGTTGGCTTGATGAGGCGCAGTGGCACAGTAATATAATGCGCCACACCAAGCAGTACTATATGGTGGCCAACCCCGACCTTGTGCAGTTCAATGTGCGCACCCTGCCGGTGCCTCCCAAAAATTTCCGCGCTTTCGTGGATCCCGTCACCACCATGATAGTGCTTGAGGAGGAACCCATGATACCTGATAAAAAGGCTGATGGCCTCAACATCAATATCGCTCCGAAACATTGGATTGCCGATTTCAACGCCTCGCTCCAGTTCTCGCAGGCGTATATCTCGCCCAACTGGTATCAGGGCGGCACGCGCAACCTCAATATGATAGCCCAGGCCATCTACAATGTGAAGCTCAACCAGAAGCTCCACCCCAAGCTGATGTTTGAGGCTACCGTGCAGTACAAGCTCGGCCTCAACAGTGCTCCCGACGACACGGTTCGCTCCTACAATATTAGCGAGGACCTGTTTCAGGCCAACGCCAAATTCGGTCTGAAGGCACATAAACGTTGGTACTATTCGTCCAACCTCACCTTCAAGACGCAGATTTTCAACAGCTATCCCAGCAACTCGCGTAACATGAGAGCCGCTTTCATGTCGCCGGGTGAGCTGAATGTCGGTGTCGGTATGACCTACAACTATGAGAATCCCAAAAAAACTTTGGCCCTGAACGCATCCATCTCACCCCTTTCGTGGAACCTGCGCACATGCATCAATATGCAGCTCGACCCCAAATCGATGAATATCGACAACGGCCACCGGTCAATCAACGATGTCGGTAGCAATGTGGAGGTGACCTTCAACTGGAAAATCACCTATAATATCCGCTACAGCTCCCGCTTGTTTGCGTTTACCGACTACGAATACATACAAGGTGACTGGGAGCATACCCTCGCTTTCGATATCAACCGCTTCCTCTCCACGCAGATTTATTGCCACCTGCGCTACGATTCCAACACTCCCCCTTGTGAGGATTCCAATTGGAAGAATTTCCAGTTCAAGGAGATATTCTCGTTAGGGTTCAACTATAAATTCTCCTCTATATGATGAGGGAGCGCCATATTGTATGCATTCTGGCTCTCATGGTGAGCATTGCGGCTGCTGCCCGCAACCGCCAGCCTGAGTTGCCGCCGGTGGCTGAAACCGACTCCACCTATAGCTACGATGTGGCCCTCGCCAACCTCAAAACCCATCCGCTCCACCCCGTGGAGGGTGTGTGGCAGTTCACTGACAACGGCGCCACCGTGGCCATCGAGCTTTGCGGAGAGGCTTCGTTCCGTGCAGCCACCCCGCAAACAGTGTATCGCATGGTGCTTATTGAGTCGCCCGACCGCTCAGCCATGCCCGGCAGCGTGATAGGGGTGCTACGCCCTACGGCCAAACCTAATATGTTCTCCGCAAGCATTTACACCGTCAACACCGAAGGGGTGCTATGCATGCCGCGGGGATTTTTGCTCGAGGCAGGTGATGTGGATGCCGGCGGCATGGTTGGCCGATTGGTGTTCTATCAGGACAAACCACGGCTACGGGTCAACATTTGGAACCTCATACCGTACCTCTATCGTCGGGTGATTACCCGCAATCCCGAGCCGCCCGCAGTGGACGGATGTGTGCGGGTGTATCCTCTATCCTCTAAGCCGTTAATCCCGATTTATCTCTGATGACCCGACTTGGCATACTCCTTATTATATTAGCGGCTGTCCTCCCGATTCCGGATGTATGGGGCCGGCGCACTACCCGCCGCAAGCTCAACGCCCCGGCCAGGGAGGTGGGGATGGCCGGCGGCATACCGGCCGACACCTCTATGATAGCTGTCGGTAAGTACGACAAGCCGCTTCGGTCGCGCTTCGAGAGTGTGTTTCTCACAAACCTCACCGACTCTGCTGTTACTGCCCTTAGCCTTAGCCTCACCTACATCTCCATGCAGGGTGACACCATCCATCAGGCTTTGCGCACATTCAACTATCCTATTCCGCCGCACTCTACGCGCCGGCTCACATTCTCCTCATGGGACAAGCAGCTCACCCTCTACTATTATCTCACCGACAAACCGTCGCGACTCCGCGGCACCCCCTACAAGGTGTCGGTTCTCCCGGTTGAAATTTCCTTTTAAATATATATTTGAATATATATGTCAACTATTGCATCCCAACATGACAGCGCCCGTCTCCACGAGCTCGGCCACGGCAGCATTCCCAAGCTGCTGTGGAACTACAGTATCCCTGCGGTGGTGGGGATGCTTGTGATGTCGCTCTACAATGTTATTGACCGTATTTTTATCGGTCAGGGCGTTGGCCCCGAGGCTATTGCCGGATTGACCATCACATTTCCGGTGATGAACCTCTCCGCCGCTTTGGGTGTGCTTATTGGTGCCGGAGCGTCGGCAAGGGTATCGATAATGCTTGGAGCCGCCAACCATAAAGGTGCTCTCGCGGTGCTGGGCAACTCTCTGGTGCTCAGCGTGGGAATCGCCGCGGTGTATATATCATGCTTCGGGATATTTCTTGATCACATCCTGATGGCTTTCGGAGCCAATGAAGTGACGCTGCCGTACGCCCGCGACTTCATGACCTTCATCCTTCCGGGCATGTTTATAATGAATATCTCCTTTAGTTTCAATAATATAATGCGAGCTTCCGGCTATCCGAAGCGTGCCATGGTCACAATGTTCATCGGTGCCGGAGCTAATCTGATTCTTGATCCGCTGTTCATCTTCGTATTCGGGTGGGGTATAAAAGGTGCGGCCATAGCCACCGACATAGCCATGACCATCTCCGCTGTGTTTGTCATGGCGCATTTTGTGCGTCCCGGCAGCCTGCTGCATTTCACCCGGGGCACATTCCGGCTGCAATGGTCCATAGTATGGAGCATCATCATTATCGGTGCCGCTCCCTCGCTGGTCAACTTCGCCGCATCGGTGATTAACGCTATCATCAACAATTCCCTTCTCCATTACGCCGGGCCGATTGCCACCGAGGCTATCGCTGCCGCCGGCATCCTCACCACCTTCACATCCCTGCTCGTGATGGTGATAGTGGGAATGTGTCAGGGTATGCAGCCTATTGTGGGCTACAACTACGGCGCAGGGCTCTACCACAGGCTTAAACGTGCGTATTGGCTCACCTGCCTCTGGGCCTCGGTGATATGCTGTGCCGGAGCATTCGTGGCCATGATGTGGCCGCACTATATAGCCAGGATGTTCTCGCCCGACCCGCAGTTGATATCGGTCACATCCAATGCCATCCTCATCTCCACCCACGCTTTCTGGGTGGTGGGATTTCAGGTGGTGTCCACCAACTTCATGCAGTCGATAGGCAAAGCCACCTTGTCGATAGTGCTGAGCCTAAGCCGTCAGGTGATATTCCTGATTCCGCTGCTGTTTCTGTTGCCGCCGTATTTCGGGCTCAACGGAATATGGGGCAGTTTTCCCTGTGCCGATACCCTCGCCACCCTCGTAACGGCCTCAATCATAGTGTGGCAGATGCGGGCTATCTCCAAAGAAGCAAAAAAAATCGCACCAAGATGAAATTATTTGCATATCTTTGCGTCTAAATAAATTGAAACCAAAACCTCTCTTTTCTCCCACTGTTTCGACTTATTACTAACCAATTTTTTACAATATGAAAAAAATCTTCAGAGCCATCACCTCGATGTTCCTCTTTGGGGCGATGCTCATCCCTGCTTTGGCGCAGGCTCAGATGCCGGCCATTGGTGTGGATCAGGATGTGAGAATCGGCAAGCTGCCGAACGGGCTCACATATTATATCCGACACAACGAATACCCTAAAGGGCAGGCTGATTTCTACATTGCCCAGCGCGTGGGCTCCATCAACGAGGAGGACCACCAGCGTGGTCTTGCCCACTTCCTCGAGCACATGTGTTTCAACGGTTCCACCCATTTCCCCGGCAACAGCCTCATCAAATATCTTGAGTCGGTGGGTGTGAAGTTCGGTCAGAACCTCAATGCCTACACCGCTGTTGACCAGACTGTTTACAATATCAATAATGTGCCCGTGGCCCGCGAGGGTGTGCAGGACAGCTGCTTGCTCGTGCTCCATGATTGGGCCAACGACCTGCTCCTTCTCCCCGAGGAGATCGACGCCGAGCGCAAAGTGATCCATGAGGAATGGCGCAGCCGCATGGTGGGTCAGAGCCGCATCGTAGAGAGCCTTCTCCCCACCATCTATCCCGGCGACCGCTACGGCTATCGCTACCCCATCGGCCTGATGGAAGTGGTGGACAACTTCGAGCCGCAGGCTCTCCGCGACTACTACGAAAAATGGTACCGTCCTGATCTGCAGGGTATCATTGTGGTAGGTGACATTGATGTGGACCGCATCGAGAACAAAATCAAAGAGATGTTCTCCGACATCGAGATGCCTGAGAACCCCGCGGAGCGCGTTTACTTCCCCGTGAGCGACACCGGCGGCACTATCTATGCCATCGGCCATGATCCCGAGCAGACCAACACCTTGGCCGAGCTGATGTTCAAAACCGAGGCTTTCCCCGATTCAATGAAAAACAGCTTCCCCTACTACGCTCAGCAGTATGTGGTCAACATGATGTGCGATATGCTCAACAATCGCCTCAACAAAATCTCTTCCAAGCCCGATGCTCCCTTCGGTGGCGCTTCCTGCAGCTACGGCAATTTCTTCCTTGCCAAAACCAAGGACGCTTTCACCATTGCAGCTGTCAGCAAGGATGCCGATGCTGTGGCTCCCATTGCCGCTGCTTACCGCGAGCTGCTCCGCGCCGCCCGTTTCGGCTTCACCAAGAGTGAGTACAACCGTGTGAAGGACGAATATATGTCGCGTGTGGAGCGTATGTACAACAACCGCAAACAGCGCGAGAACACTTCGTTTGTCAACGAATATGTGGAGAACTTCCTCAACAACGAGCCTATCCCCGGCATCGAGCAGGATTATCAGATCGCTAAAATGCTCACATCTGTGCCCCAGATTCTTGACATGATCAACCAGACTCTCCCGCAGCTCATCACCACCGACAACCGTGTGCTGCTCGCTCTCATGCCCGACAATGCTGAAGGCAAGTATCCCACCGAGGACGATTTCGCCAAGGCTTTCGCCGCTATTGATGCTGAAAATATCGAAGCCTATGTGGAGAATGTGAAAACCGACCCCTTCATTCCCGCTCTCGCCCCCGCCGGCAAGATTGTGAAGGAAGAGAAGAATGAAACTTTCGACGCCATAACATGGACCCTCAGCAACGGTGCCACCGTTATCGTTAAACCTACCAAGTTCAAAGACGATGAGATTCTCTTTGGCGCCACAGCCATCAACGGTACTTCCAACTATGGCAACGAATACGCTTCCTCGCTCATCTTCATGCCTATGGCCATGCGTTCCGCCACCGGCTTCGGCACATACAACAGCAATGAGGTTGACGAATATCTCGCCGGCAAGCAGGCAAGCATCAGCGCTTCCTTCCGCGCTTACCAACGCAACCTCAGCGGACACTCCACTCCCAAGGATCTCAAGACCCTCGGCGAGCTGATCTACGCCATGTTCACCGAGTTCAACATCGATGAGGACGAGTACAAAGCCACCCAGGCATCTGTTTCCGGACAGCTCGCCAATCAGGAGGCTGACCCGCAGTACATCTTCTCCACCAAAGTGATGGAAACTCTCTTCTCCTCACCCCGCCAGCGTCAGCTCGACACCAAGATTGTCAACGAGGCCAGCCGCGAGCAGATTCTTGAAATCGCTCACTCCATGCTCGCCAATGCTGCTGACTTCACCTTCACTTTCGTTGGTAATGTTGACCTTGACTCCCTGCGCAGCGTGGTGGAAACCTACATCGCTTCGCTCCCTGCTCAGCAGGCCGACCGCAAGTTTGCCGGTGAGAATCCCGCGCTCAGCATCATCAAAGGTTCGGGTGTCAACACATTCACCACTCCTATGCAAACTCCCCAAACCTGGTGCTACATCGCCCAGTTCGGTAACGAGAAGTACACCAACGCCAACCAGATTCTTGCATCCGTGACCGGTCAGATTCTCTCGAAGCGCCTCAACGACATCATCCGCGAGCGCGAAGGTATGGTTTACTCCATCCATGCCTCCGGTTCAATGGACCGTCTCGGCAGCGACAACACCGAAATATCTTCCGCATTCCCCATGAAGCCGGAGATGAAGGATAAGGCTCTTGAACTTATCGAAAAAGAGTTTGAGCGCATGGGTGCCGATGTACAGCCTGACGAACTCAACGCTGTCAAGGAGTTCATGGTCAAGTCATACACACAGGGTCTTGAGCAGAACGGCAGCTGGCTTAACGCTATCGCCGGTTGGAGCCTTGACGGTGTGGACACCTTCACAAAATCTGTGGATGCTGTCAACGCCATCACTGTGGACGATGTGATGAACTTTGCCAAGCAGCTGCGTGCCCAGGGCAACTATCGAGTGATTGTGCTCGACCCCGCTCAGTAATCCGATCGCAGATATTCCCATAGAGCGGGCGTGCCAATCCGGCACGCCCGCTTTTTTAATCCTATAAATCCTATAAATCCTATAAGTCCTATAAATCCTATAAATCCTATAAGTCCTATAAGATTTATAAGAGTTATAGGATTTATAGGAGTTATCATCTGCCGCCACTACGCAAGCAGGCCACGCCGGATAGGCGTGGCCTGCAATATGATCTGGAGTCAGGATGGTTGATTATTCAGCCTTACCTGCGCTACCGAGCACGTTTTCGATTTTGTGCTTGTAGAGTTTCTCCATTTCGTCACGGGCGGGACCGAGATATTTGCGGGGGTCGAATTCACCGGGCTTCTCAACAAACACTTTGCGGACAGCAGCGGTCATGGCAAGACGGCTGTCGGAGTCGATGTTGATTTTGCAAACGGCGCTCTTGGCAGCTTTGCGGAGCTCTTCTTCGGGGATACCGATAGCATCGGGAAGTTTGCCACCGAATTTGTTGATCATGTCAACGTATTCCTGGGGCACGGAGGAAGAACCGTGGAGCACGATGGGGAAGCCGGGGAGCTCTTTCATCACAGCATCGAGTACATCGAATGCCAAGGGAGGAGGAACGAGACGGCCTTCGGCGTTGCGGGTGCACTGTTCGGGGGTGAACTTGTATGCGCCGTGGGATGTGCCGATGGAGATAGCGAGGCTGTCGCAACCGGTGCGGGTGGCGAAGTCAACCACTTCAGCGGGGTCGGTGTAGGTGTGGTGGTCGGAAGACACTTCGTCTTCTACGCCGGCGAGAACGCCGAGCTCACCTTCTACTGTCACATCAAACTGATGAGCGTAGTCAACCACTTTCTTGGTCAGAGCCACGTTTTCTTCGTAGGGAAGGTGTGAACCGTCGATCATCACTGAGGAGAAGCCGTTGTCAATGCAGGATTTGCAGAGCTCGAAGCTGTCACCATGGTCGAGGTGAAGCACAATCTGGGGATGTTCCCAGCCAAGTTCCTTGGCGTAGGCCACAGCACCCTGGGCCATGTAGCGGAGAAGGGTGGCGTTGGCATAGTTGCGGGCGCCTTTCGACACCTGAAGGATTACGGGAGATTTTTCTTCTGCAGCTGCCTTGATGATGGCCTGAAGCTGCTCCATGTTGTTGAAGTTGAAAGCAGGGATAGCATAGCCGCCCTTGATTGCCTTGGCAAACATCTCGCGGGTGTTCACCAGGCCTAACTCTTTGTAACTTACCATTTGGATTGTATATTAGTGTTAAAAACTGTGCATACTGTTATGCGCTGCAAATATACTAAAATATCTGCACTTCGCTCATATTTGGGTCACTTTTTCTTGGCCGAATGGAGCCATGTGTGGATGCATCCCACCAGCAGTGCGCCGCCGATAATATTGCCTATGGTGGCGGGAATGAGGTTGTTCCATACCATCTGCCACACTGTCACATCAGCTCCGGCCAGCATTCCGGCCGGGATGAAGAACATATTGGCGATGGAGTGTTCATAGCCGAGGGCCACAAACGCCATCACAGGCAGCCAGCATCCGGCCATCTTTTCAAGTAGTGTGTGGCCGCTGAGGGCGAGCCATACGGCCAGGCATACGCACCAGTTGGCTCCTATGCCTTTGAGCATCACGGTGATCCACGGCATGCTCACTTTGGCCTGCGCTATGCCGGTTATGGCTGTGCTCCATGGGTCGGCGCTTATGAGCCCGCAACTCCACACCAGCAGATATGTGAACAGCAGAGCTCCCGCAAAGTTGCCTGCCCACACGAGGGCCCAGTTGAGCCACACAGTGCCCCATGAGCATTGTCCTTGGAGCGTGGGGGGCATCAGCAGGGCGTTGTTGCCGGTGAACAGTTCGGCTCCGAGCACCACCACAAGTATCAGTCCGATGGGGAACACGCATCCCGACAGCAGTTTTTGCAGAGCGGGATTGGCGGCCGTGAGTTCGGGAAATCCGTATCCGATGATTAGTGACAGCACTCCTCCCAACGCTATGTAGCAGCCTGCGAGTACGGACAGCAGTGCGAGTCGGGAGTAGGAGCGGGTGGTGTTGGCTTTGGCCGTCCCGGCGTTGTTGGCTGCCGAGAGAGTTTCAGAAGGGTTTTTTACGTTCATTTCTGTCTTGCTCTGCGGAGAATGTTTTGCATTTCATATACCACTTCAGGATATTTCAAGGCGAGGTTTTCAGCCTCGTTTGCAGAGGCTTCCATGTCGTAGAGTTGCGGTGTGGGGCGGTTGCCGGTTTCTATTTCCGGTCCCCAAGTGATCATTTCGGGCCCGTCGTTAGGTTCTATGTACTTCCACTTCTGGGTGCGCACGCTCAGGGTGCGGTTGGAGGCCATCTCTATCACCCAGGGCGCGGGTTCGCTGTCGTAGCCGAGCAGGTTGCCAAGCCGCGCACGGCTGTCGGGAGCTGCACCTGCGGGAATCTTGGCGTTGACGAGTTCGGCGAGCGAAGCAAGCCAGTCCACCTGAGTGGTGAGCAGATTGGATTTCTGTCCTCCTTTGACGGCAGCGGGCCAGCTCACGATCATCGGCACCATAGTGCCGCCCTCAAATGCGCTGTATTTGTTGCCACGGTATGGTCCCGCGGGTGAATGGCCGTTGAGCAGCTCCTTGGCTTGGTCATCGTATCCATCGTCCACCACCGGGCCGTTGTCGCTGGAGAGAATCACGAGGGTGTTGTCGGCAATGCCGAGGGAGTCGAGGGTGTGCATGATGCGTCCCACGCTCCAGTCAAACTGGGCTATGGCATCGCCGCGCACCCCCATTTTGTTCTTGCCTCTGAATCTGTCGTGGGGGAAGCGGGGCACATGCACATCGTTGGTGCAGAAGTAGAGGAAAAACGGCTCGTCCTTATGCCGTGCTATGAATTGCACTGCATGGTCGGTTATGGAGTCGGCTATATTCTCATCTTTCCACAGCGCTTTGCCTCCGCCTTTCATGTATCCGATGCGGCCTATGCCGTTGACAATCGACATATCATGGCCGTGGGATGAGCGCTGGTTGTACAGGAGCTCAGGATTGTCTTTGCCGGTTGGCTCGCCGGGGAAATTGCGGTGGTAGTTGACTTCAATCGGGTGCTCGGGGTCGTAGTTGGCCACCGCTCCATCCTCAATGAACACGCACGGCACTCTGTCGGCGGTGGCGGCCATGATGTAGTGGTAGTCAAACCCTATGTCGGCCAATGATGTCGGCAGCGGGGAGTTCCAGTCCTGCTCGCCCTCCTTGTCGCCGAGTCCGAGATGCCATTTGCCCACGGCGGCTGTGGCATACCCTTTGGATTTCATCATGTCGGCCATGGTGTAGCGTTCAGGGCGTATTATCATTCCGGCATTGCCAGGAGCCACATCGGTGCCGGGGCGGCGCCAGGCATACTCGCCGGTGAGCAGTGAGTAGCGCGAGGGTGTGGAGGTGCTGGCGGCGGCGTGGGCGTTGGTGAACTGTATGCCGCTCTTGGCGAGACGGTTCACATTGGGTGTGCTCACATTTTTCGCTCCATAACATTCAAGGTCGCCGTAGCCGAGGTCGTCGGCAAGTATCACTATTACGTTGGGCCGTCCGGGAACGGATGGTTGCTGTGTGTAGTTTTGGGCCGTAGCCGCTACTGCCGGCAACATTAAACCGGCTGCAAGAATCGATTGATGCTTCATGGTTGGTTGGATGTTGGTGGGTTGACAGAAATGGGGAGTTTGAGGTCATCGAAGAATGTGGCTCTGTTCAGAGCCTTAGACCTCAATTTGTTGCGATAGGTATATACAGTGGTGAGTGAGAGTCCGAGAAATCGTGCCACCTTGGTGCTGTCCTCCACTCCGAGGCGGGCGAAGGCGGCAATGCGCAGTTCAGTGCTGAGGGTGTTGGATGGCTGGGGTTCTATCTGCTTATCCTCCATCAGCAGGCTGTTCACCTCCTGCACAAAGTTGGGAAAGGTGTGGAGAAATGCCGAGTCGAATGTGGCGTAGAACATACGGTGCTGCTCATCGGCAAGTTCGCTCCCTTTGAGCAGGAGCTTGAGGTCGTTGACTTGTCCGGCGGACAGTTTGCGCCGGGCGGACTTGAGAAACTCCTCGCTGCTGCCCATGAAGCTGTCGCAGAGCCGAATGAATCTGTTGATATATGTTTGTCGTGTGGCTATGTCATCGCGCCGCAGCTTGTCGTTGAGTTGCGCAAGTGCGGTGTTGTCGTAGGTGGCTTTTCTAAGCCGTACACATATGTAAATAAGCATGACAAGGAGCAGGATGGCGATTGCTGTTATTATTGAGCCAATCACTTTCAGGTGGCGGATGGTGGCAGCATCCATGTCGGTGAGCAGGTGCAGATAGGGTGCGCTTTCGGTGGCGGCTATGGAGCTTCCTCCGGCAAGGGCATTGCCGAGCTCGCGTCGGAGTGCATCGGGGTCAATGGGGTTGGACGGGTCGTCAAGCACTATCAGTGCCGCCAGAGCCGGGATGCTGGTGAGGAGGTTGCCGTCGCATATATACTCAGTTCCGGCACGCAGGGTGTAGTAGTTGGCCATCTCCGTGTCGCTGATGTCGGGCTTGGCGTAATGCCGGGCCATCAGCAGGTTGGCCTGGGCTTTGTAGAGGTGTGAAGCCTCGGGATTGTCCAGCAGTTCGTTGACGTTGGCTGCCATCACAGCGTTGTGGCCTTGAACGTAGGCGTTGTGGGCGGCGGCAAGGTTGTGGCGCACATCGTTGGGGTGGGTCATGGCGCAGATGGCGCGGCTATGTTCAGCACCTTTGCGCAGATATAAGTGGCGTATGGTGTCGAGGGCGGTGGTGTGGGCCAGTGTGAACCAGATCTCTTGTCCCGCCATATGGTAGTGGAGCCTTGCTTCGGGCGATGCTCCGACAGTGTCGAGGATCTGGAAATGGTGAAGAGCCTCCCCTTCGGCATCTATATGCGGGAGCATCGAGCAGATGGCGGATCCGGCCTTGATATGGAGTGAGAAATCGTTGATTTCCGTGGCCAGATCGTTGGCAATGCGCATGTGCTTGACAGCAGAGTCGGCCTGGATTCGTGCCCATACACGGGCGAGATTGTACTCGTTGATGGCTGTGCGGGGGAGAGCCCGGATGGAATCAATCTCCTGTTTGTGCTGATCGATGAAATATTCGCGCTGCATGAAGGCATCGACAAAATCGGCAGCAGCCACGCCGGGTGAAATCCCGGGCGGTATGCTCCACACCATGACTGTGCAGGTCAGCGATAATATTATAGCAACGACGAATTTGTACATATTCTCTGCAAATATATACATAAATTGGCAATGAATTGGGATTTTTTGTGTGATAATATGGGTACACCTATTGATTTTATACCCTTGATTCGGTTAGATTTTTAGAATTTAATATCGTTGAAATACAGATGGATAGCATTTGGAAAATTTAGATTTTCGATGAATTGTATTTTGATGCTGTTTCATGAAAGTTGTGAGGGCGTTAATTTTGCAGTACTCTGTGGAAGATGCAGTTCATGGAGTCAAGTATATAAGACTTCTCGGATATGTTTTTATATATAGACATTTATGAATCTTCGTGGAGGAAATTTATAAGTGCATAATAGTAATGTGATTTTATGTTAGGTAAAGTGCGGGATTTTAAATGATAAAATCTTAAGCACAATCATTCCCGGGGTGCGACTAGGCGTCGCGCCCCGGATGAATATTATATATATGCGTAAGTGTAGTTATTTGGATTCCTCTTTGCGGCGTGTGCGCGGAATCATGATGGAGGTGTAGATCTGAATTGCCGCTCCGGCGAGGGTGAACGCTATCCAATCGGTGGGGCCGGCTCCTTTCCAGAACATGAAAAAGGCGGCAGCGCAGAAAAATAATCCGCTCCACACTTCCAGGCGGCATAGTCTTTTGATTCTCAACGAGGGCCCTTTGTAGGGCATGAACAGGCGTCCTACCACCACAAGTATGGCTCCGGCGGAGAATATATAGCGGTAGATTTCTGAGTCAAGGCGTAGCAGGGGGAGAGCGGTGCCGGCCATGACAAGGATCAGGCCGATGATGGTGGCCAGCATGGCGGGGGTGGTGATGGACGAACGGTGGTCAGTGTTCTTGGTCATGTGTATGGTTGGGGTTATTTGTCAATAATGTAAACATCTTCGTTGGGACGGCGCATGTGGAAATGCTCGCGTACAATCTGCTCCATGGTGGCCGGATCGGTGTCAAGCCGCCGGTTGAGGTCGTTGTAGTATTCGAGGGTGTCGCGGTGCTCGCGTATCTCAGCTTTGAGCTGCTCAATCTCACATTCGTAGGCGTATGTGTCAAGTACCGAGTTGTCGGTCATGAACAGGATGAACGACATAACCACGATGATGCCCACAAGGGGGAAGCTGATATACCGGCGGCACCATGGTTTGAATCCGTGCTTGCGGTGTGGTGCGGACGGTTCGTTGGGGGTGGAGTTCATGATTCGGGGTCGTTGTCGGATGGTTTTTGGAAAATAGAAAAGTTGACGCTGCCGTAAGCCCTGTGCTCCTTGAAGTAGGGGAGCTGGCTGAAGTCGTAGGCTTTGGAGTGCTCGAGGATGAAGAGTGTGCCGGGAGCCATGAGAGGGGAGTTGAGTACCAGTTCAGGCACTTCGGCGAAGCGCGGGAGATTGTACGGAGGATCGGCCCAGATGAAATCGGCGGGGGCGTTGACCGACGACAGGTAGCGGAATGCGTCGCCGCGCACCAGGGTGAGCTGGTCGGCGCATCCGAGGAGGTCGGCCACCTTGGCTATAAACCGATATTGTGTGGATGCCTTTTCTACTGCGGTGACATGGGCGGCACCGCGCGACAGCAGTTCGAAAGTGACCGCTCCTGTGCCGGCAAAAAGGTCAACGGCGTTGATCTGTTCAAGGTCAATGAGGTTTTCAATGACATTGAATATGTTTTCACGGGCAAAGTCGGTGGTGGGCCGGGCTGTGATGTTGCCCGGCACATCAAAGCGTCGTCTGCCGTATTTTCCACGTATTATTCGCATAATGGGAGCATTGTTAACAGATAATGGGCCTCAAGGGACTGACGCGACGCTCTGTAGGGGAGCGGCGGAGTGTCAGGGGGCAGAAGCCGGGCGGTGTAGGAGCGTACTATGGGCATCACCGGGTCGGTGGCCTCGGGGTTGCCGCAATAGTACAGTGTGTGCTCCGATTCGTCAATCCCGGAAATGAAGCGTGAGGCAAGGATGTAGTACACAGCGTCAATCGGTTCGGAATAGGTGAACGTGTTGGCGCTGAGTAGTTTCATATTGTTGAGGGAGATCAGGCTCATTCGTTTGCGTTGCATGACGGCGTAGCTCCTCACACCCGAGGCGTTGCGGGCGGCGAGGGCTGTGAGAGTGGCCAGCGGATGGCGCAGGCGGATGTTGAAGAATGTGCGGGTTAGAAACCGGCACAACTCCTCGTCGGCGGCCATGAGGAGGGTGACTCCCGGAGAGGCTTCGGTGGCTATCGGTCGCCACGAATGGTTGGGAATCTGCGCTCCGGCTTCAAGGAGGGGTTCGTGGTCGGCCTCGGGCACACTATCGGGCACTAAAATAAAAGAGTCGGTGTCGATGAATCCGTCAATGGATTTGAAGTCGCTTAGCAGCAAAGGATTGTCGTATATCGTATCCTCCAACGCCTTGAGCGGTGAGGCCGCATCGGGGTCGAGGGTGAAGGAGCGGAATATCGCTTCCTCGCTCTCCACCGGAGGGTAAAGGGCCACCTCGAGATACTGCGGCGAAATCAGCATAGCCATTCGCCACAACTCGGGCTGGGGGATGAGGTCTTTGTCAAGTTTGCCTTGCTGCATGATGATCAGTAGGATAGTCCGTTGTCGTTTTGGTCGCCGAGGTGAAACATCCGCTCCATCGGCACCCATTTGGCGGCGGCGGTGGCATTGGGGTCGGCTTGTTGAAACTCCGCCATGTATGTTTCCCATTCCTGCTGCCTGGGGAGAGTTGCGAGTCGGTTCATGGCCTGTTCCCAATCCAGGTCGGCGGGCATCTCTACTGTCATTACCAGTGTGTTGCCGGCAATGTATATATCCATTTCAAGCACTCCTACCGATTTTATTCCGGCCACAATTTCGGGCCACACATTGCCGGCGGCGTGGCGGTGACGATACTCGTCAATCAGCGCCGAATCGGGCCTGAGAGTGAGAGTGCGGACATAAATCTTTGTGGGGAAACTGTGTTTGGCCACAGGATACGGTATTGGTTGGCTCATGATGGGATGCTTGCTTGATTTCATTGCAAAAATAATCAATCCTCGGCACCGCACCAAAAAATCTGCGAAAAAGCGTGCCGGAGCACAGGGATGGGTGTGTCTGTTTTAAAATCTTATGGGAATTTAAGTGGGGATGGGAAAAAAGTGGTAAATTTGCGGTGTATGTCTAAATTCAGTGTCAATATACTGGGGTGTGGGTCGGCAGTGCCCACAGCCATGCATCAGCCTTCGTGTCAGGTGGTGGATTTCCGCGACCGTCTGCTGATGATTGACTGCGGCGAAGGTGCGCAGTCGATGATGCGCCGGATGAAGCTGAAGTTTTCGCGGTTGAGCGATGTGTTTGTGTCGCACATGCACGGTGACCATTGTTTCGGGCTTCCGGGGCTGCTCTCCACCATGGCTCTCCATGAGAAAGGGGGGCGCATCACGCTTCATCTGCCGGCAGATGGTGTGGAGGTGATGAAAAGCTACATTTCATATTTTTGCCGCGACACACCCTATGACATTGTGTATGAACCAATCTCGCCCAAGGGTGGGGTGGTGTATGAGGATCATGCCCTCGTTGTGGAGGCTTTTCCACTCTACCACAGGCTTCCGTGCACCGGGTTTATATTCCGGGAGAAGCCGAAACAGCCTCATTTGCGGGGCGATGTGCTGGATTTTTACAAGGTGCCGCTCAGTGAGCGGGGATCCATACGCGAAGGTGCTGATTTTGTTACAGACGATGGTGTGTTGGTGCCTAACAGCCGGTTTGTGTTGCCTCCGGAGCCGAGCGTGAGCTATGCCTATTGCTCTGACACAATGATGGATGAGCGTGTTGCCAAGGCTGTGGAAGGGGTGGATGTGCTGTATCATGAAGCCACCTACAGCGACGAGATGGCGGTGCAGGCCCGTGAGTATGGCCACAGTACTGCTGCCCAGGCAGGACGGATAGCGAGGATGGCCGGTGTGAAGAAGCTCGTGATTGGTCACTACTCCAAGCGCATCACTGATGTGCAGGTGCTTGTGGAGCAGGCCAAACGGGAGTTTGATGTAGTGATTCCGGCCAATGAAGGGTTGAAAATAGATTTACTATGATGGACCAACAGCTTGAAGACGAAAAATATATGCGCATGGCGCTCGACGAAGCCCGGAAGGCCGCCGCTGCCGATGAAGTGCCTATCGGGGCAGTTGTGGTGGAAGGCGGCAAGGTGCTTGGCCGGGGCCATAATATGACGGAGGCACTGTGCGATGTGACCGCCCATGCCGAGATGCAGGCTCTCACCGCCGCGGCCGGAACGCTCGGCGGCAAGTATCTGCCCAAGGCCACATTGTATGTCACCGTGGAGCCTTGTCTGATGTGTGCCGGAGCACTCGGCTGGAGTCAGATAGGGCGTATTGTGTATGGCGCGCCGGACGAAAAAAGAGGGTATAGCGTGATGGTGCGCTCGCCCTTCCATCCCAAAACAAAAGTGACAGCCGGAGTGCTCGAACAGGAATGCTCGGAGCTGATGAAGCATTTTTTTGCCTCCAAGAGAGGCGTGAAGTGATGAGCGGACGCAGAGTCAAATACAGGATGTTGCGCCTGGGGCGCATCGTGGTGTCGCTTGTGGTGCTGGCCGTTTTGACCGCCACGGTGAGCTGGGGTGTGCAATGGTGTCCGATGATGTATGAGGCTATTGAGAAAGTGCAGTTTGTGCCGGCTGCGGTGAGGTATTCCATGGTCACATTTGTGGTGTGGCTCGTGGTGACATTGCTGTCCGGCAGGGTTTACTGCTCCACGGTTTGCCCGCTCGGCACGCTGCAGGATATATCATCGCGCCTGGTGCGCAGGAAGAGGGGAGTGCGACCTTACCGTTACACCGCTCCACGGCCCCGTATGCGCTACGCTGCATTAGCGGTGATGATGCTGTGCATGTTCACAGGGTTCTGGCTGGCGGTGAGCCTGCTGGATCCGTATGAACTGTATGTGAGGTTCTGCACCGACACATTCGCGCCGCTGAGCCGTGCGGCGGAGGATGGGGTGGTAGCCGCCGGAATCGTCGGTCATCCCATGGTGCCTGTATTGCTTACCACGCTGGTAGCTACGGCCTTGTCGGCATTGCTTCTGCTCGCGGTGGTGGTGGTGTCAGCCCGGTCGGGACGCTTGATATGCAACACTGTTTGTCCCGTGGGCACCACACTCGGATTTGTGAGCCGCTATTCGGTGTGGCAGATGGATATTGACACCGATCTGTGTACCCAATGCGGCAAATGCGAGGCTGTGTGCAAAGGTTCGTGCATCAATCTCACCGACCATCTGGTGGATGGGTCGCGGTGCGTGATGTGCATGGATTGTGTGGATGCGTGCGACGATGATGCCATCAACTACACATGGCGACGTAAGCAGCTGGCTGACCCGATGATGCAACGGATTGGCAAACCCAAGGCTTCGGCACCTGTGCTGGAGCAATCCTCCAACTGTATTGAAAATAATTTTGACGAAAATGAAACAATATCTTGACCTGCTGAATCATATAATGGAGCATGGGGTGGACCGCGGAGACCGCACCGGTACCGGCACCCGCAGTGTGTTCGGCTACCAGATGCGGTTTGACCTCAGCAATGGGGAGTTTCCGCTGGTGACCACCAAAAAAACTCATCTCAAGTCGATAATCCACGAGCTGCTGTGGTTTCTGAACGGTGACACCAATGTGAAATATCTTCAGGACAATGGTGTGAAGATATGGAACGAATGGGCTGACCCCGATGGCTCGCTGGGTCATATCTACGGCTACCAGTGGCGGTCGTGGCCCGACTACAACGGCGGCTCGATTGACCAGGTCAAGGAAGCGGTGGAGATGATCAAGCATAATCCCGAATCACGCCGCATTATTGTGTCGGCATGGAATGTGGCGGATTTGCCCAACATGAACCTGCCCCCTTGCCACGCGTTTTTCCAGTTCTATGTGGCCGACGGAAAGCTTTCGCTCCAACTCTACCAGCGCTCGGCTGACTGCTTCCTCGGCGTGCCGTTCAACATTGCCTCGTATGCGCTGTTGCTGCTGATGATGGCGCAGGTGACGGGGCTGAAGCCGGGTGAGTTTGTGCACACCCTCGGCGACACACATATCTATCACAACCATTTCGAGCAGGTGAAGGAGCAGCTGAGCCGCGAGCCGCGGAAGTTTCCGAGGATGATTATCAACAAGGATGTGAAATCGATATTTGAGTTCAAGTATGAGGATTTCACCCTTGAGGGGTACGATCCGCATCCGGCCATCAAAGCACCTATAGCGGTATGAGCAAGGATGTTGTGGTGGTAGCCATCGTGGCCCGCAACGGCGCGATAGGGCGTGGCGGCGACCAGCCGTTTCATATATCGGAGGATTTCAGGCATTTCAAGGCGTTGACCCTCGGCAAACCGATAGTGATGGGGCGTCGCACATTCGATGCTCTGCCCGGCGGAGCATTGCCCGGACGGCGCAACATTGTGGTGAGCCGCAACGAGGAGTGGAGTGCCCCCGGGGTGGAGCGCGTCAGCTCTCTGTCGGCGGCTCTGGAGCTTTGCGGCGATGAGGATGTGATGGTGATCGGCGGCGGTCAGGTGTACCGTCAGGCCATGCCTTTGGCCACGCGGCTGGAGATTACGCATGTGGATGCCGATGTGGAGGACGCCGACACCTTCTTTCCCGCTATTGACCCTGCCCGGTGGCGGTGCGTGGCGCAGAGCGAGCAGAAAACCGATCCCCGCAGCGGAGTGACATTCCGATTTGCCACTTATAGTTTGGCCGATTGTTGCCGTACCAGCAAAAATATTTGTGGATGTAACGAAGAATAATTAATTTTGTGTGCCGATAGGCAACTGCTCCGGTAGTTCAACGGATAGAATAGAAGTTTCCTAAACTTTAGATAGCAGTTCGAT
>URCF01000012.1 GCA_900546365.1 uncultured Porphyromonadaceae bacterium | reverse complement strand
CACAGGGCTGTGCGCCGGATGGCAGATGCGGCGGTGGAAGTTCCGCACCATCCGCCCGGCAACAAGATTGGGACAGAGCGATATATCCACCGAGCAGATATTGTCCAAAATACGCCGTTCGGGCCATGGGTCATTGACGCCGGAGGAGCGCAGAATATTATTCAAGGTGAGTCAGGGGAAATGAAAAAGCTGTGGCACATATTTCTCGGCATTGTCAACATGCTGCTCGCAGTGGCCATGCTGCTGTCGTCGTTCGGCGGCACGGTAAGCCCCGAAACGAGCGTCATCCCGGCCATGGCTGCCATGATGCTGCCATTGATTCTGCCACTGATGCTGGTGGCGCTGGTGACAAGCGTGTTCATAAGCTGGCGCGCCGCCGTGTTCAACCTTGTGGTGCTTCTGTGCTGCTCGGGTGCCATCCTCAACATCTGCCCGCTCAACTTCAACTCAGGCAAACTGATAGCCGCAAGCGACCCGTCCACACGTTTCTCGCTCATGACCTACAACCTGATGGGCCTCTCCAACTACAAGAACAACAGTGCCGACACGATTTATCCGCGCACCGAAACCGTGGAGTATCTCATCAATTCGGGGTGCGACATGATCGCCTATCAGGAAGCTTACAACCTCCACGATGGCCACTACCCCGAAGTGCGCCCCGAAATGATGGCGCGCCTGCGCGAAACCTACCCCTATCTGGCGCGTGGCCGCAATGCCTACGTGGGGCTGCTGTCGAAATATCCGGTGAAGGAGATTCCGATAAATCTCGCCGACACCCATTCATTTTTTGTGGGGTGCTACGAGGTGGATATCAACGGCACCAAGGTGACAGTCGTCAATGTGCATCTGCAGTCGATAGGGCTCAACAAGGATGACAAGACACTCTATCGTGACCTCACCAAGGGCGAAATGATGAATGTGGACACAGTGCGCAGCACCCTGCTCCACAAGCTCAAGCTGGCCTTCAAGGCCAGGGCGCGCCAAGGCATCAAGCTGCGCCACTACATCAACGAGCTGAAGGGTCCGGTGATTGTATGCGGTGATTTCAACGACATCCCCGGATGCTATGCCGAGCGGGCCATCATGGGTCATGACCTGCACGATGCCTACCGCGAAGCGGGGCTTGGTCCGGCGGTGACATACCGCGCCGACCGGTTCTATTTCCGCATCGACCAGATACTATACAGAGGGTTGACTCCGTTGAAAACAAGGGTGAGAAACAATGGATTCAGCGATCATTTCCCCGTGACAGCAATATTCTCCACCAATCCCGATTTGAATATCAATTAACATTATATGAATAAACTATTAATTTCCGCCACAATGGCTCTGTCAATAGCCGTGGCACCAACCATCCCAACTATGGCAGCAGAACATTCCAACCCATTTTTGCAGCCCTACAACACGGTGTATGACATACCTCCGTTTGAGTCAATAACCTATGCCGACTATATGCCTGCTTTCGAGCAGGGGCTCAAGGAGCGCAATCAGGAGATTGACGCTATTGTCAAAAACCGTGCCACCCCGGATTTCGAGAACACTATCCTCGCGCTTGAGCAGAGCGGACAGCTGCTCAACAAGGTGATGCTCGTGTTCAGCTCGCTCAACGAGACAGACTCTTCACCCGAAATGGAAGCATTGGCCGAAAAAATCATGCCGATGTATTCGCAGAGCAGCGATGAAATCATGATGAACCCCAGCCTTTTCAACAAGGTGAAGCAGGTATATGACCGCCGCAAGGAGTTCAACCTCTCCGGCCCCGAACTCAGAGCCGTGGAGCAGACCTACAAGCAGTTTGTGCGCTCGGGAGCCCTCCTCAACGATGCCGACAAGCAGCAGCTGATGAAGATCAACACTGACCTCACCGACCTGTATCTAAAGTTCAACCGCAATCTACTCAACGATACCAACGCTTTCACCATCGTGGTCAACGATGCCTCAGAGCTGTCGGGCATCCCCGCAGGAAATGTGGCCATGGCCGCCGATGAAGCCAATGCACGCGGCTTCAACGGCAAATGGGTGTTCACTCTCCACGCTCCCAGCCGTCTGCCGGTGCTCCAGTATGCCGACAACCGCGCCCTGCGCCAGAAAATGTATGAAGGATACACCAACCTCGCTTCGCAGGGTGAGAACGACAACAAGCCGGTGATCAACAGCATTCTCAAAGCCCGCGCCCAAAAAGCCAAATTGCTCGGATTTGAGAACTTCGCCGCCTACCAAACCGATAATGTCATGGCTAAAACCGTGGACAATGCCGAGGACCTGCTGCTCAAGATATGGCACCCCGCCATCAAACGGGCCAACGAGGAGGTGAAGGAGATGCAAGCTCTGGCCGACCGCATGGGTGACAACATCACCATCCAGCCGTGGGACTATTACTACTATGCAGAAAAACTGCGTCTTGACAAATACAACATCAACGAGGACCAGGTACGTGCATACTTCCCGCTGGAGAATGTGCGCCAGGGTATCTTCAACATGGCCCAGAAGCTGTATGGCGTCACATTCACCGAGCTGCCCGATGCCCCTAAATACAACCCCGAGGTGAAGGTGTACGATGTGAAGGATGCCAACACCGGCGAGCATCTCGCAGTGTTCATGACCGACTATTTTCCCCGCGCCTCCAAGCGTCAGGGTGCATGGATGAGCGAATTCCAGGGTGCTTTCTCCGATCCCGACGGCAGCTCGCAGCGTCCTATTGTGTATAATGTGGGCAACTTCACCAAACCCGCTGGCGACACCCCCTCGCTGCTCACCCTTGACGAGGTTGAGACCATGTTCCACGAATTTGGCCATGGACTCCACGGCATGCTCACCAAAGCCAAGCTCCGCAGCCAGGCCGGCACCAACGTGGACCGCGACTTTGTGGAACTCCCCTCGCAGATCCATGAGCATTGGGCCATGGAGCCGGAGATGCTCAAATCGTACGCCCGCCACTACAAGACCGGTGAGGCTATTCCCGACTCGCTGATCAACAAACTCCTTGCCGCCTCCACCCACAATCAGGGTTTTGCCACCACCGAGCTGGTGGGCGCCGCCCTCCTCGACCTCCAGTATGGCAAAATCACCGATGCTGACAATGTGGATGTGGCTGCATTTGAAGCCGATGTGGCTCAGAAGCTCAATATGCCCAAAGAGATTACCTTCCGCTACCGCAGCCCTTACTTCCGCCACATTTTCGGCAGTGATGGCTACGCAGCCGGCTATTACACCTACCTGTGGGCTGAAGTACTTGATTCCGATGGATTTGAGCATTTCAAGGAAACAGGTATTTTCGATCCTGCCACAGCCGCTTCATTCAAGGCTAATGTGCTTGAGGCCGGCGGCTCCGCCGACCCGATGGAGCTGTATGTCAAGTTCCGTGGCCGTGAACCTCACGTGGATGCCCTGCTGCGCAACCGTGGCCTCGACACCACTACCGAGCCTTCGCACGATCTCCCGATGCCCGGCGGAAAGTAATATACCATCCATTTTCCCATACACAGCGGGGAGCGACACTATGGCCGCTCCCCGCTGTTATCATATACTATTATTATATGTGGAAGGTCAGGAGTTGGTGCTCACAAACAGGCCCTCGATGAGAAGGTCGCCATCCACCATCGATGCCGGAATAACCACGCTGCCATCCGGAGCAAAATCTCCCGCAGGGATTATCTCCTCGCGATACTGCGGATTGGAATGAAGCTTAGCCTCGCCGGTGAGATTGTAGCCGTGACGCACCTTTATACCGTCGCACCGGAATCCATTGCTCGGCACAGCCCTAACCGTCAACTCCTTGCCAAACGGCACACTGATATTGTCAAGACTGCCGCCGTCCGCCGACAGCACTTCACCGTTGCGGTTGTCGTTGTTCACCCTCACAGCTGGAGCATGGACATTGAGCAGCATATCCACTATCGAGCCTCCATTGGACACGATGCTCTGCGAATCGCCGCCGGGGTCGGAGTTGTCCCAATCCACCTTGAAGCGCACGCGGTAGATGCCCGGAGCCATCTCTGCAGGAAGAGTGAAAACCGGCGGATTGCATGGCGAGTCGGAATCGTCCGTCCTCGGGGTGAACGACATCAGCTCCCCGGGCGCGAATTTGCCATCGTTGTCCACATCCAGGTAAATATATGAGTGCATCCAAAGTCCATTGTAATCAAGCACCGCCTTTATCTCCTCGCCGGGAACCACCACAAACGGGTTGTCGAGCAGCGCGTTATAGAGCGGCACCATGGCATCGGGCACATTATGCACCTCCGCTGTCCGGCCATTGACGGTGATTCCTTTGAGACGGCGGTCGTAGCGCGTGATCATGGTCTGCGACGGGAGATTGATGGGGTAATCCCCCACTCCGGTGCGAGGAGTGCGGTCGTTGGAAATCACTATATCATCGATATATGCCACAAAATCCTCCTTGCAGTCCGACCTCACATCAGGCACCAGCACGAGCGAATAGATGTCCACGCCGTTGTTGGCCTTCACACCAAACACAGCATCCACCCACTCTCCGGCACCCACATCGTTGAGCGGATACACCCAGAACTGCTCCACACGCTGCGACTGTCCGGGACGGTCGGCCCTGTTGCCGAGTCCGATAAGCATCACCCTGCTCTCCAGCGGTTTGTGAATCAGCAGATGCACATACTGCATCTCCTTGCCTATCCGCCAGGGGGAGTTGAGCTGTATCTCAGCACCAAAAGTGTTGGAGCCGTAGCGCGACCGCTGAATACCGAGAATATTGGACGACGGATTGATACTGTCGGCCAGATGGTTGGGCACCACTGCGATGTTGGGGCGAAGCGCTCCGGTGCGGAAAGGGGATTTTTCCCAAGTGTCGTAAGCACCAACGGCCTTGCAATCGGTAGTGTCGAACGATATGGTTTGCGCTCCTGCGCCGAGGCAGCAAGCAGCTGCCGCGAGAACCAATATATTGTGTTTCATAAGAGGGTGTCGTTTAATAAACAGATATGTTATTGATTAGCGGACAGGCACGGCTGTCGGTAACGCTCACGCGCAGATATTTTGCCATCACGGGATCGGTGTAGCTTTGGGCAGTACTCCCGTTTAGCGGGATTATCCGCTTATAACCCACAGTGGTTTGTGCCACCTGGGGAGCCTGCACTGTCCAATGCTCGCCGTCCATCGAGGTTTCGATTCTGAACCCTTTGACACGCTGCCCCTTGGCTATATACTCCTGAAGGGTCACATACCGCAGCGGCTGCGGCTTGTCCCATTGTAGAGTTATCTCGGAAGCTGTCACATCATCCTCCGGTGCCCAGTAGCTGTCGGGATCGCCGTCAATCATATTGCGTGCATCGTAGGTGCGGTTGGCACCGTTGGCGCGGGTGTTGGATGCGTCAATCCGCACCGCCGAAGGGGCGAGGTCGTTTCCGAGCCGGGTACGCAGCATCTTGCCCATCTCCCTGAGCATGGCCACCGATGACTCGGGCAGATAGCCGCTGCGGTCGGGCGGCACATTGAGAATCAGATTGGCGTTGCGCCCCACAGTTTCGAGATACATCTGAAACAGCCGCTCGGCCGTAAGCTCCTTTTGAGTCGGATGCCAGAACCAGCCGGAATCGGTGGCCTTGGCATCACTCTCGCCGGGGAGCCATATCCAGCCGTTCTCCTGACCGCAGTTGCGCGACGACTCCTCGGAGGGGTGGCCGCGGTCAATCATGCACCAGTCGGTTTCGCCGGCAAACCCCGACTCATTGCCGATCCAGCGTGCCTCCTCGCCCACGCCCCACATCACACAATCGGGAGCTATGGAGTGAACCCAGTCACGGAGATTGGGGATATCGTAGTATGTCGAGGCATCCACGCTGCGGGTCTCATTGGCACCGCCGTAGTACCCGTCGCCGCCATTGGCTCCGTCAAACCACATCTCAAACTGGTCGGAGCCGAACTTGGCCAGCTCGTCACACTGCTTCATGAACACATCGCTCACATATTTGTCGGTGCCATAGAGAGCGCTGTTGCGGTCCCATGGCGACACATAGAATCCGTATTTCATATCCAGCTCGCGGGCAGCCTTGGCGAAGTCACGCGGAATATTGGTGGCTTTGGCATACTTGCTGGAGCTCGAGGTGCAATTGTGGGTGGTGGTGGCGGTGGGCCACAGACAAAACCCATCATGGTGCTTCACCACAGCAATGCCACCTTTCATTCCGGCCTCCTTGCAAGCCTCGAGCCATTGCCGCGGATTGGGAGCCTTGGTGGGAGCGAAAGTGGAGGGATCCTCATCGCCATACCCCCACTCCTTATCGGTGTAGGTGTTCATGCCATAATGAAAGAAAGCGTAAAACTCCATATCGTGCCATTTCAACTGGCGGTCGCTCGGAAGCGGAAAGCATGGAGCAGGCTCGTTGTCAGGCAGCTCGAAGTGCTGCTCCCTGAGTTCGAGCCCCTGAGCCGATGCGCACAGCGATGCCATGCAGGCCAAATAAGCAAAAACAGATTTCATTGTCGGTATTGATTGGTTTTTCCACAAAAATAGAAGAAAATGCAGTGAGGGAGCGAATTGAGGTGGTTAATGTTTGTTAACATTAGAAATCCTCACAACATCTTTGCATACTCGCAAAAATTAGTAATTTTGTGAATAATTCTTACTCCAAATTTTTCCGAGATGAAAAAGCATAATTTCTACGCCGGACCGTCGATACTGAGCGAATACACCATTCGCAACACTGCCGACGCCATACTCAACTTTGCCGACACTGGCCTGTCAGTGCTCGAAGTGTCTCACCGCAGCAAAGAGTTTCAGGCTGTGATTGACGAGGCCACAGCTCTTGTCAAGGAGCTGCTCGAAGTACCGCAGGGGTATTCGGTGCTGTTTCTTGGCGGCGGCGCAAGCATGCAGTTCTGCATGGTACCGTACAACCTCCTTGCCAAAAAGGCAGCCTATCTGCAAACCGGCACATGGGCTACCAACGCCATAAAGGAAGCCCGCCTGTTTGGCGAAGTGGATGTAGTGGCCTCCTCGGAGGATAAGAATTTCACTTACATCCCTAAAAACTATGTGGTACCCGCCGATGTGGACTACTTCCATTTCACATCCAACAACACTATCTACGGCACAGAGATGCGCTACGACCCCGAGCTGCCGGTGCGCCTGGTAGCTGATATGTCGAGCGACATATTCTCCCGCCCGATAGATGTGAGCAAATATGACATCATTTATGCCGGTGCGCAGAAAAACCTCGCCCCCGCCGGTGTGACCATAGTGATTGTGCGTGATGAAGCACTCGGCCATGTGCAGCGTGCCATCCCCACTATGCTCGACTACCGCACCCACATCAAGAAAGGGTCTATGTTCAACACCCCTCCGGTGCTCCCGATTTTCTCCGCGCTCCAGACCCTCCGCTACTACAAGCAGCTCGGCGGCATCAAGGCCATTGAAAAGATGGACCTCGCCAAGGCCGAAAAGCTTTATGAAGCCATCGACTCCAGCCGTATGTTTGTGGGGACCGCGGCTCCCGAAGACCGCTCCATCATGAACGTGTGCTTCGTGATGCAGCCTGAGTACAAGGAGCTTGAGGCCGAATTTGTGAGCTTCGCCGGCACCAAAGGTATCGTGGGCATAAAAGGCCACCGCTCTGTTGGCGGATTCCGCGCCTCGCTCTACAATGCCCTCCCGATGGAGAGTGTGGAAGTGCTTGTCAATGCCATGAAGGAATTTGAAGCAAAGCATTGATATGAAAGTACTGGTTGCCACCGAAAAACCGTTTGCAGCCGTAGCTGTCAACGGCATAAGACAAGAGATTGAGAACGCAGGATATACCCTTGGCCTGCTTGAGAAATACACCGACCCCAGCCAGCTTACAGAAGCTGTGGCCGATGCAGATGCTTTGATTATCCGCAGCGACAAAGTGGACGCCGCACTGCTTGATGCCGCCAAAAACCTCAAGATTGTGGTTCGCGCAGGTGCGGGATACGACAATGTGGATCTCGAAGCAGCCACAGCCCACAATGTGTGCGTGGAGAACACTCCCGGACAGAATTCCAATGCGGTGGCCGAGCTGGTGTTTGGCCTCGCGGTGATGGCTGTGCGCAACATGTATGCCGGCACATCAGGAACCGAGCTCAAGGGCAAACGCCTCGGCATTCACGCTTTCGGCCAGGTGGGACGCAATGTGGCCCGCATAGCCAAAGGGTTTGGCATGGAGGTGTCGGCTCTCGACCCTTATTGCCCCGACGAGGTGATGGTGCAGGCAGGCGTCAAGCCCGTGCACTCGGTGGAGGAGCTGTACAAGAACAACGAGATTGTGTCGCTCCATATCCCCGCCACCGCTGAAACCAAAGGGTCGGTTGGGTACAACCTGCTGATGCAGATGCCCAAGGGTGGCGTGCTCATCAACACCGCCCGCAAGGAAGTCATCGACGAGGCCGGACTCGACAAGGCCCTCACCGAACGCACCGACCTGAAATATGTGGCCGACATCAAGCCCGACATCGCCGAGGAGCTGAAATCAAAATTCGACTCACGCGTATTCTTCACCCCTAAGAAGATGGGCGCACAGACTGCCGAAGCCAATATCAATGCCGGTATCGCCGCCGCCAAACAAGTGGTGGCCTACCTGCGCGACGGTATTGACAAATTCCGCGTCAACAAATAATAAATCAAAGCTTTAACTCCAGAAATATGGGAGCCCACGGCTCCCATATTTTTTACACAATCCATCCTATGGCACTTATCATTCCTCAGCAATACAAACAAAAACTTCTGTCAGAAACCACCGAAACAGCTATCAAAACCATCAAGGACTCATTTCAGAAACGGCTCGCCGAACTGCTCAACCTTCGCCGCGTCACCGCTCCGCTGTTTGTGCTCTCCGGCACCGGACTCAACGATGACCTCAACGGTGTGGAGCGGGCCGTGAATTTCCCCGTGAAGCATCTCGGTGACAAACGCGCCGAAGTGGTTCACTCACTGGCCAAATGGAAGCGGGTAAAGCTCGCGGCCTACGATATCGCCCCGGGCTACGGACTCTACACCGACATGAACGCCATCCGCGCCGACGAGGAGCTTGACAATCTACACTCGCTCTACGTGGACCAATGGGACTGGGAGAAAACCATCCTGCCCGCAGACCGCACCGCCGGCTATCTCAAAACCACCGTAGCAACCATCTACTCAGCCATCAAGGAGATGGAGATGATGATATACCGGATGTTTCCGCACATCACACCGCGATTGCCCGAGAATATCACTTTCATCCACTCCCAGGCGCTGCTCGACCGCTACCCGCATCTCACTTCGCAGCAGCGCGAGAATGAGGCGACCAAAGAGTATGGCGCGATTTTCCTGATGGGGATTGGGGCAAATCTCAGCAACGGCGAGCCGCACGACGGCCGCGCACCCGACTATGACGACTGGTCCACGCCCAACGAAGATGGGTTTCTCGGGTTGAACGGCGACATAATAGTGTGGGATTCAGTGCTCAACCGTAGTGTGGAGCTATCCTCCATGGGCATACGCGTGAGCCCTGAGAGTCTGCGTCAACAGCTGAAGATGCGCAATGCCGAGGAGCGGAGCACACTCAGCTTCCATTCCATGCTGCTCAACGGCGAGCTGCCGGCATCCATCGGCGGCGGCATCGGGCAAAGCCGTCTGTGTATGTTCCTGCTGCAGAAAGCGCATATCGGCGAAGTACAGGCCTCGATATGGCCCGACGACCATATCGCAGCCCTCCGTCAGGCCGGCATAACCCTGCTTTAGTCCCGGAGACGCAGGAGTCAGGCCAAACGATTCATTTCAGCTTGGCAAGAGCGTCAGCGATGCGGCGCATCGCCACTGTCACAGTAGCATCAGTATCGTCAACAAAATATGATTGATAGTCCTCGTGCACTTCAACATCGGGGATAATACCTACACCGACAAAATCTGTTCCGTCAGGTCCTACATCATGCTTTGAACAGATATTGGCATACGCAGAGCCACCTATCAATGTTTCCCTGACCCCATTGCCGGTACTACCACCCGTTGCCGAGCCAATAATGCTTCCACGCTTCATACCACGGAACAAGGCGCAGAAATCCTCGGCAGCGGAGAATGTGCCTCCATCCACCAACAGCATTATTGGATTCAAATACAGGCATCTGTCGGAGAATGGCAACATAGTGTGTCCGCTCTCTTTATAAACAGGCTGAATTTCCCCCCACGATGCCAAAGCCGGGACATATCCCGGTGAACTCCACGAAGCCAACGGGATAGGGCCATCGGTGAGATGCTTCAATATATAATCTCCATTACCGGAATTTCCACCAGAATTACCTCTGATATCTATCACCAACGCATCAGTCCGGAGTATATGCGGATATATGCTGTCGAACTTAGACCGGATATCAGAGTCCATAAAATTGGAGATCCTCAGGTATCCAATATTGTTTTCCAGATTTTTGAACACCAAAGTTTCAGGTTCGGCCACACGGTCTGCATAAATTGTTCCGGCAACATAGCGCAATGATAATGGAGCCCCGCCATTAGAAAACTCTATATCAAGAGTATCACCACTTTGCGCCGCAAATAAATTTTGTCCGAAGAATGTGCTGTACTCTGTCCATTGCGGGGTTGACGATGACACCATCGGCGCCAGATAATCCTGACCGAAAGCAATTGGATCCATGCCGTTTATACTCTTCACCTCCAGGCCTCGTACCAATCCCAACCTTGCCAGAGAATCACTAAGCACTTTATCGACATACACTTTGTTGTCAATTTTCACGGTTGTGAGCGGCATACGACTCTGTTCATATCCATACACAAATGTATGCCCGTCGCACAAGTGTGCCGCCATACGCTGCAACAGTCGTGCAACATAATTAAAATCGCCTCCGGCTGCGGCCTCGCGCACAGGTGCTATATTCGCCACATACAGACTGTCCCAATCAAACTTCACACGCTCCATGAACACAAAATTACGCTTGACAGAACTCCATAATCGCGAAAGTCCGAGAATGGCAAGTTCCTCCGGAGACGCATCCTTCAATGGATTGTGTCTCGTGGCATCAATACTGTCGCAGTCTGTCCATTTTCCGGGAACCGAGATCTCGTCGTCGGAAACAGCTCTCATAAAATAAAGCTTACCATCCTTTTCCGGCTCATAGGCATAGATATATATGGTGCCAGTCGCTTCGTCTAAAGTTGCCGCGCTATTTGGCGAATATTTGATGGTGAAATTTTTCTTCGCCACACGCTCAAACAGATGCCGATACTGTTCGGCATCCGATTGAGATAGCGAAGGCACCATTACACGCAATCCTTTTGTCCACCCTTTTCCGCTCCCGCGCTGCCACACAAACCCACCGGCCTTGACATTGTCATCACCGGTATAAGCCACACGACGCACCTCAGCGTTCTTCGCGCCAACCAAACTATTGAATGCGGAGTCAAGCAAGCAAGTATAGGGAACATTCTTGGCTCCTGCCGATAGTGTTGCCAACAATACCGCACACAATAGAATATATCTCATGCTCATTTCAGCTTGGCAAGGGCGTCAGCGATGCGGCGCATGGCCTCGCGGATATTGTCGTCGGAGGTGGCATAGCTCAAACGGATGTAGCCGGGCATGCCGAATGCCTCACCGTCCACAGTGGCCACATGAGCCTCTGCAAGCAGATAGAGCGCGAGATCGGAGGCATTGTGAATTGTGGTGCCGTTGTAGCTCTTGCCGAAGAACGATGACACTTCGGGGAACAGATAGAAAGCTCCATGGGGCATGTTGACTTTCAATCCGGGAATCTGTGAGGCAAGCTCCACCACAAGGTTGCGGCGGCGCTCGAATGCCTGACGCATCTCCTCCACGCACTCCTGCGGTCCCGAGTAGGCAGCCTCGGCGGCTTTCTGGGCTATTGATGACGGGCCGCTGGTGTACTGGCTCTGCAGCTTGGTGACAGCCTTGGCCAATTCCACCGGAGCACAGCAGTACCCTATGCGCCAGCCGGTCATGGCGTAAGCTTTCGACACACCGTTGATCACCACTACCCTACCCTTGAGTTCGGGGAAAGTGGCCATGGAAGTGTAGCTTCCGGTGAAGTTGATATGACGGTAGATTTCATCGCTGAGCACCAATATGTCGGGATAATCCTTGAGCACATCCACCAGTCCCTGCAATTCCTCCTTGGAGTAAACGCTGCCGGTGGGATTGGACGGCGAGCAGAGGAGCACCATACGTGTGCGCGGTGTGATGGCCTCGCGGAGCTGACTGGGAGTGATTTTAAAATCCTGCTCGATACTTGCGGGCACCTCCACGGCCTTACCCTCAGCCAGCTTTACCATCTCCACATAGCTCACCCATGCGGGGGTGGGAATCACCACCTCATCGCCGGGATTGATTGCGCAAAGGATCACATTGCACAAAGCCTGTTTGGCACCGCCCGACACCACAATCTGCTCGGGAGCGACCTCCACGCCCTCGGTGGCGAGGATGTTGGCAGCGATAGCCTTGCGCAGCGACATATAGCCGGGCACCGGAGTGTAGAACGAGAAGTTGTCATCAATGGCTTTTTTTGCAGCCTCCTTGATATGATGGGGAGTGTTGAAGTCGGGTTCACCAACTGACAGGTTGATCACATCCACGCCCGAAGCCTTTAGTTCTGCACTTTTCTGCGACATGGCGAGAGTTTTGGAGGGGGAGAGAGCTTTAATGCGGTTTGAGAGATTGATAGATTGCATTATTTATGTCCTGTTAAAATGGTTTTTATATCGTTGAGTTTGTTGAGTGCCGCCATAGGGGTGAGATTATTGATGTCGGTATGGAGAATCTCATCGCGAATCTGCGACAGCACAGGGTCGTCGAGCTGGAAGAATGACAGTTGCACACCGCCACCATCGCCCGCCGAGGCCAGTTTGGGAGTCGCGCACGAGCCTGACTGCGAGGAGTTGATGGTTTCAAGATGCTTGAGCACTTTCGAGGCACGGTCGAGAATAGCCTTGGGCATACCGGCAAGTTTGGCCACATGGATGCCGAACGAATGTTCGCAACCGCCCTCCACAAGTTTGCGCAGGAACACCACCCTGCCGTCAATCTCCTTGACAGCCACATTATGGTTGGCGATGCGCTTGTAGGTGCCGGCCATCTCGTTGAGTTCGTGATAGTGAGTGGCAAAGAGGGTTTTGGGGTGCATGGTGCCATGCTCGTGGATATACTCCACTATGGCCCACGCTATCGATATGCCATCGTAGGTGGATGTGCCGCGGCCAAGCTCGTCAAACAGAATCAACGACCTTTGGCTCATATTGTTGAGGATAGATGCGGCCTCGTTCATCTCCACCATGAACGTTGACTCGCCAAGCGATATGTTGTCGCTCGCACCCACACGGGTGAACACCTTGTCCACCACACCGATGCGGGCTGAATCAGCCGGCACGAAACTGCCTATCTGGGCCATGAGCACTATCAGGGCTGTCTGACGCAGCAGGGCCGACTTACCCGACATATTCGGGCCGGTGATCATCATTATCTGCCTGGACTCATTGTCAAGTTCCACGCTATTGGTGATATACGGCTCACCCGCAGGGAGTTGTCGTTCAATCACGGGATGGCGCCCCTCGGTGATGGAGAGCGACAGCGAATCGTCCACCACCGGACGGTTGTATTTGTTTTCCAACGCCACCCTTGTCAACGCCATCAGGCAGTCGAGGCGGGCAAGCAGGTTGGCATTGAGTTGAATGGCATGTATATATTCGGCCACCGCCGCCACAAGCTCATTGTAAAGCCTCGTTTCAATGATGGCAATCTTTTCTTGCGCTCCGAGAATTTTCTCCTCATACTCCTTGAGCTCCGGAGTGATGTAGCGTTCGGCATTGACGAGTGTCTGCTTGCGTATCCAGCTGTCAGGCACCTTCGACTTATGGGTGTTGGTCACCTCTATATAATAGCCGAACACATTGTTGTACCCGATTTTGAGGCTCGTGATGCCGGTGGCCTCGCTTTCGCGCACCTGCAGCTTCATCAGGTAGTCCTTGCCGCTGTAAGCTATCTGGCGGAGTTCGTCGAGCTCCGCATCCACACCGGCACGTATCACCGGCCCGCGGTTGAGAGCCGACGGAGCATCCGGTTCGAGTGTCCTGGCTATACGCTCGCGGATGGTGGCGCACGGAGCCAACTGCTCACCGATGGCCACGATAGCGTCCTCGCCGCTCTCCACACATATCCGTTTGACCGGCTCGATGGCTGCGAGGGCACCGCGGAGGGTGACAAGCTCGCGGGGAGTAACGCGCCCCACCGCCACCTTGCCTATCAACCGTTCCAGGTCGCCAATCTGTTCAAGCTGCATCTTCAGCTCGTTGCGGCTGTCGGGGGTGCGGAAAAAATATTCCACCACATTGAGCCTGGCATTGACAGCGGTCACATCCTTGAGCGGAAACAGCAGCCAGCGGCGCAACATTCGGGCTCCCATGGGAGTGACGGTACGGTCAATGACATCAAGAAGACTCTTACCCTCGGGCGACATTGACTCCACAAGCTCCAGATTGCGCACCGTGAACCGGTCCAGCCGCACATATTTCTGCTCCTCGATGCGGCTTATGGAGGATATATGCGATATCCGGGTATGCTGGGTGATGTCGAGATAATGCAGGATGGCGCCGGCGGCCACAATAGCCCCGTGCATATTGTGCACCCCGAACCCCTTGAGCGAGTTGGTCTGAAACTGCTTGAGAAGTCGGTCGGTGGCCGACTCCCGGGTGAACACCCAATCGTCGAGCTCAAACATCAGATAGCGGTTGGAGAGCTGCTCACCGATAGAGCGCTTTTTGCCGCGCTCCACAAGCAGCTCCTTGGGCGAGAAGTTGGCCAGCAGCTTGTCCACATAATCCATAGTCCCCTCGGCGGCGAGAAATTCGCCCGTGGAGATATCCAGGAAAGACACGCCCACCTTACCCTTCGGCTCGCAATGGATGGCGGCGAGAAAATTATTCTCCTTATGCTGGAGTATATTGTCGTTGATCGACACACCCGGAGTGACGAGTTCGGTGATACCACGCTTCACAAGCTTGTTTTTCACCGTTTTGGGGTCCTCCAGCTGCTCACATATGGCCACCCTCTTGCCGGCCCTCACCAGCTTGGGCAGATAAGTGTCGAGCGCATGGTGGGGAAAACCCGCCAGCTCCACACTCGAAGCCGCCCCGTTGGCACGGCGCGTGAGAGTGATGCCGAGAATTTCGGATGCTGCGATGGCATCATCCGAAAATGTTTCATAAAAGTCCCCGACCCTGAACAGCAATATGGCATCGGGATGCTTTTCTTTCATCTCGAAATACTGCTTCATCAGCGGTGTTTCAACAATCTTCTTCGCCATCTTTGCTGATTATTTCTTTCTGTTCACAAAAGTACTAATATCCTTTTTAAGATACCATTATTTTATGAAATTACCCTCATTTTTTTGTTTTGACACACGCTCAATCAGCTCGCGCCACTGTGGCCCGATTCTGTCCACATCGTACATATTTGCCTTGTCGTAGGCCTTTTTGGACTCTTTGTCGCGGTTCTTATTGCTGTGGATGGCCTGGGAGAGCGCACGTACAAACCGCCGGTCCTTCCCATTTCCTATCAACCGGCCACCCGAATGGTCAATGATTGACTTCAAACCGGATGACACGTTGAACGCCATAGGTATATCGCCGTAAGCCATACCCTCAATCAAACACATGCCAAACCCCTCGAATTTGGATGTCAGCACCACGTATTTAGCTTTGGCATAATATCTTTCGGGGGCATCGGTTGCTCCGGCGAACTCCACATCATCAAGTCCGAGCGAAGATGTGAGCGATTTCAATTCATTCCTGCGGTCACCATCGCCCACTATCACAAGCTTCCACCCCCTGCGGTTCTTCACCTGCATCCATAGCTTTATCAACAAATCCACCCGCTTCTCCTCGCTCAGCCTACCTACAAAAAGCACCTCATTGCGCCGGTCTTTCCACGCGGCGACTTTCACATTGCCAAAGCGCGGCGGAAGCGGGTTAGGTATGGCGATCACTCTTGCCCCACCATCGTCCAAGCGGCAGAATCTGCTGAACTCAGATATGTATGGCTCACACAGCACCACAACGGCTGCGCTGCTGCGATACATGGCAGTGTAGCGGGTGCGGAACAGATCCAGGTAATTGTTGTAGTGACGGCATATTCCGAGCTTCTGCTTCCAAGCCCAGCGACGCCGACTACGCGGCGATGCACTCTTGACAAAAGGAAGGTTCCAGAAATTGAACCGTTCATACCCCGGCATCCCATGCAGACACGAAACCACCGGCACAGATTTGTCTCTCTGCTCATTGAATACCACCTCAGCTATATTGAGAAACATCCCTTGGTTGAACACCACTGCAGGGCTCAATTGCTCAACAAGCTGATTGTAGAACGCCACATTCTCCGCCGGAACTTCCGAAGGAAATATGTGATGCCCCGCAATCGCCTTCGGCAACGGCGCCTCTTTCTGTCCGGTGAAAGAAACGGTGTGAACATTGTAGTATCGGCTCAACCATTCAACCAGAATATTGGTGACAGTCTCGATGCCTCCGAAGCCGGGGTAAAGATTGAGTACAAACAGTATGTTTGTCATTTGATTTTGCTTACTAAATGCTTAAAATAAGAGTTCCAGCGATAGCGGATTTTCATAAGCCGCAGCCAGGTGCCTACCCCCACATCGCCAATCCCGACCTTTGTGGTGCCATCCAGCAGAAGTTGACGCAGCTGCATGATATTGTGATACTCGCCGGCATTGAGACCATGAAAATAAACATAGCTTTTCAACGCTCCTACAGCCCCTTTCACTGCTGTCATCTTCAGCTTACGCTTCTGCTTAGCCGTAAATCTATCGTCTTCAGCCACAAACCGGTAGCGACCGAGCTGGGCGTTCAACAAATCCTTTTTGGTGGGAAAAGGACACCCCGACTGTGTGATGCTACCGCTGCGCAGACAATAGAAGTAGCACCCTTTCTCCACATGAGCCACGCAAGCACAGTCGGCAAGCCATTTGTACATCACGGCGTGATCCTCATGCACTTGCCCTTCAGGGAATTGACGATGCTCAAAAAAGCTGCGGTGAAACAATCTCACGCATGAGGACGCCGTGGCTTTATCGGCCAGGATGTCGTATGCGGCCTGACTTCCCGACAGAATCACGGTGTTGCATTTCTGCCCCACTCCCTCGCTGGCCTCGGGAACAGCCTCATCGATATCAACTATTTTGAAATCGCAATAGGATGTGTCAGCCTCATCCGCCAGCAACGGCCTCAGCATAAGCTCATACATATCGGCAGTCACGAAATCATCGCTGTCAACAAATCCCACATACAGACCTTTGGCATGCTTCAACCCGAAGTTGCGCGCTTCCGACAATCCGCACACATCGTTCACGAGCAGCTTCACATCGGGATAGTCGCGCTCACACTCCCGGCAGATAGCCAGCGAGTTGTCAGTGCTTCCGTTCTCCACAAGGATTATCTCGAGATTGCCGGCAATGGTCTGCGCCACCAGCGATTCAACGCATCGTTTCAGATATTTCTCAACATTGTGCACCGGTACAATAACCGTCACCAGATACTGTCCGTCAGCCCTTTCAGCAACGTGTCCGCTCATAGCCTGTCATTTTTATCGGTTAACAACAACGGACACAGATGCCAAAGCACCTTGTTGGCACGCTGCAGGCGATAATCCCAGTCCGAGGCTCCGAGATCGCGCTTCATGGTGGCTATAATCTCGTCCTTTGTCTGCTGCGAATACCGCTTCTCGCGCTTGATTTGCTTCACGAAAAGCCCGTGGCGCATAGCCTTGCGGTACCACCCCACCGGATAGTTATCCTCTATATATTTCATCACCTTGATATCTTCAAACTTGATGTTTCCCGACTGAATACCTCTCACTGTGGTATTGCTGTCATGAAGTCTGTAGATATTCAATTTCTTATATATCTCGATATTCTTTCTGCCGCCTATCAGCATGGTCCAGAACAGCCAGTCACCGGCATTCTTCATCTTGCCACACCGCTCGAACATCCCCTCCTCCACAGCATCCCGGCGGAACACTGTACCACTGGCATTATACACATAAGTGTGCCAATACATATTGTGCACAATATAGCTGTCGCCATCAAGCACACGGTATCCATCCTTGTTGGATATATGCCTTTTCTCCCATCGGTCGAAATCCGTGTCTGTGATTCTTCCTTGTGAGTCCACCACATCGGCACCGGTGAAAGCGAGCACAGCATCAGTATTCTTCTCGAGCAACTCCACTGCGCTGCTCAGAAACTCGGGCTTCGCACTGTCATCTGTTTCAGCTATCCACACATATTTGCCGGAGGCCAATGCCACGCCTTTCTGCCATTGCTTGAACGGCGAGCCGGAGTTATGCTCGTTATACTCTATGAGTTTCACCTTGGGGTGATTTCTGTACTGTTCGATAATTTCCCGGGAATTGTCGGTAGAGCAATCATCAAGAATAATCACCTCATAGTCTTCAAAGGTTTGACTGAAAATGGAATCCATACGCTCAGTCAGATATCTGGCATAATTATAGTTAGGTACAACGATTGACACTAATGGCATGACTGGAGTTCTGTGGGTGTTTAATACTGTTATGGATTAGTGCAAAGATAAGCAAAAACTGCCAATTATCGGCTCACACACAACATATCATGTTGATTTCTATCTGCCATCAGTGTTTTCTACGCTTCAACGCCTTATCCACCTTGAGAGCCAACTTTATCATCGGCATAAGCCGTTTGCAAAGTTTCCTGGTGTGGGCCAGTTCCAAATACACATCCATAAGCCCCTTGGATTCAAACAGATGTACTTTGTCAGCAATTTCCGACACCATCGCAGGAAATAGTTTTTCACCGGCTGCGGCACGCTCGGTGGCGCACGCCTGAGAGTTGGAAAGCCCGTCCATGGCAAATACGCTCACCACCATCGGCAGATGCAGCGTTGTGCAATTGTCATACACTATCTTTTGGCAAAAGAACACCCAGTCCGACACTATCTTGTAATCCTCCCGGTAGGGTGTGTCCCTGAGCAGCGAGGTGCGGATGAAACTCGCCGGATGAGGCAGTGAGCAGGTGCGGAGATACTGAATTGTCACTTTGTCGGGGTATCCGTAATGCTTGATAACACCACTTTCGGGATAGTATAGCTCAAGGTCGCCATACACGATGTCAGCAGCACCAAGATGTCTGCTCACTTTAGCAAGCACATCGCCGGAGACCAATCTGTCGCCGGCGTTGAGAAACAGCAGATATGCGCCGGAGGCATGCGCCACACCCTTGTTCATGGCATTGTAAACACCGTTGTCGCTTTCAGAGCAGGAGAATGCCAGCCTCTCCCGGTTCTCCTCAATCACCTCGCGGCTGCCGTCGGTGCTTCCACCGTCAATCACTATGTATTCAAAATCCGCACCCTCTTGACATAGCACGGAAGCCATTGTGCTTTTCAACCCCTCGCAATCATTGAAGTTGATTGTCACAACAGTTATCAACGGGCTCTTGGATTTTGGCGATGCAGACATAATTATTATCGATAGAGTGATTCAGTTCACAAAAATAATCATTTCCCCTGAGTTTTCTCAATAACCGCCTCACAAATCGATTATACATACAAAACAAGCCGGGGCACTCGATTGAGCGCCCCGGCTGTGTTTTATACAGTCGGTAAGGATTAGTCCTCGAGGGTGCAGATGGAAACGCGGTTCCAGCTGTTTTCGGTGAACATTTCACCAATACCTTCACCATCGGCAGTGATACGGTCAGCTTTGATGCCATACTTGTTGACAAGCATTGTCTTAACCGATTCAGCACGGGCGGCGGCAAGTTTCTTGTTGAATTCGAGGTTGCCGTCGGGAGAAGCGTAACCCTTGATAACAACCTTTGATTTGGGGTGGTTCTTGAGGTAACCGGCTACCATCTCTACATTGGGCTGCTGGTCAGCGGTGATTTTGGAGCTACCTATGCGATAGAAGATGTAGCGAACAGAGGTGAGCGAATTGTTGACTTCCTTGATCACTTCGGGCTTCTTGTTCTGGCAGGCACTGAGTTCCTGACCGAGAGCCTGAGCGCGGGCAACGGCAGCTTCACCGGCGGCAACAGTGTTGCCGATCTGGGCGCGGAGAGCGTTAACCTGGTCGTTGAGCGCGGCAACAGCGGCAGGGTCTGCGGGAGTTACACACTGGAAACCGGGGCCGAAGTTGTAGCTCACGGAAGCGGCAATGTTGAAAGTGGCGCGGGTGGCATCGTAGGCTGCGGAGGTGTATTCCACATCAAGCGGCTTGTTCTTAGTGCCGGTCATGTTCCATGCAACGTAAGGCTTGAGCGATACGGTGAGGTTCTGGCACACATTGAAGTTGAGGTTCAAGCCCACTTTGGTGACGAAATAGTTTTCGTCCTGAGCAGTGTAGCTGAACGGCATCCAAGTGTTCTTGGAATAGAAGTCGTGGCCCCAGCCTGCACCGGCGGTGATTTCGATGTCGAAGAAACGGGGACCGTCGCAACGCACACCACCAATCAGGTTGAACAGGTTCACTGAACCGTACATGCCGAAATAGGCACGGTCAATGGCTGTACTGCTGCGACCGTTGGCATAAAATTCAGTGTCACCGGCGTATGCCACCATGGGATTGTTCCACGAAGAGGTGTTGACCATCAGCATACCCTCGGCACCTACCGCGAAGGCGGGAGACACCTGCTTCTGAATATGCAGACCAAACATGCCGCGCATTGATCCAAAGAATGCATGACCGGTGAGGGGGGTTGTGGCACCACCATCAACGCCTACCGACCAGTTGGAACCAAACGAAGGCTCTTCCAGTACTTGCTGGGCCTGTACAGACGCCATGCCGAGCATAGCTGCAGCAATGAGAAATAACTTTTTCATTTGAGAATATTTAGTTAATATTTACATTTTGTCGCAAAGATAACGCTTTTTATTAAATTTTACGCTTACATTGTTAATATTATTACAATCAAGTCGCGATTTCGTTCAGTTTTATCTGCAAAAATATAAAATCAATGTGCACTCCGGAAATCCCGGAATGCACATTGACATTAGTTTATATATCTTACACCTGATCAGAAATTGCTCTGAATCTCGGCATCTTCTTCGGCGGCGGTAGGCTTGATGTTGGGCTCTTCGAGGCCGTAATGCTTCCTGGAGTCAAGCATCTTGAGATACAGCGCCATAATCAGTGCAAGCACGCCCAGGGCGGCAAACAGCAGCATAGGCCATGTATAGTTGTAGTCCATCGGGTCGGTGACGCCGCTGTTGGTGGCTGTCAGCACTTTGCCTATGAGGATGGGGAACAGAGCCAGTCCGATGTTCTGTATCCAGAATATCAGCGAGTAGGCCGAACCGAGGAAGCGGGCATCCATGATTTTGGGCACCGAAGGCCACAGCGCTGCGGGCACCAGCGAGAAGCTTACGCCGAGCACCACGATGGCGGTGAACGCGAGTGCCATCGACGGCACTACGGGAAGCACCAACGCGAATGTGAGGTGACACACTATCATCAGCACGGCTCCGGCTATGAGCATCGAGGCGCCTTTACCCTTGCGGTCAAGGAAATACCCCAGAAGCGGAGTGAGCACCATGGCTCCCATCGGGAACCAGCGGAATATGTCGCTCGCGGTGGTGGCATCGATATGGAGGGTGCACTGAAGCATATTGGCGGCATAGCGCTGGAACGGGAAGATGGCCGAATAGTAGAGCACACAAAGCAAAGCCACAATCCAAAACAATTTGCTGCGGAATATGATGCCCACATCGCTCATCTTGAACTCCTCCTCGGCGGGGTCGTTGCCAGCCTCACGGTTTTTGGCTATCTCATGATCAAGGCGTGTGTCGAACACACAGAACACCAGATAGTTCAGCAATCCTATCACGAGTAGCGCCGCGCAAAAGCCCACCGGCACCACCACATTGGGATCAACCATACCGAACCATCCGCTGGTGGACAAACGAGGCGACAACGAGAATATGGCAAACACACCCAGGCGGGCTATCGCCATCTCAAGGCCCATGGCAAGTGCCATCTCTTTGCCCTCAAACCATTTGGCTATGGCTTTCGACACTGTGATACCGGCCATTTCGCAGCCGCAGCCGAAAATCATGAATCCAAAAGCGGCGAGCTTGGCAGAGCCGGGCATGGCGGTCCACCATGAGCCGAGCCACTGCTCGAATCCTGTGCCGGCAAACCACGGGCTGACGGCATAGAACTTGATGCAAGCCCCGACTACCATCAACGATGCGCTGAGGGTGCCGGTGAAGCGAACGCCCATCTTGTCGAGGATTATACCGGCCACAATCAGGAAGCCGAACACATTCAATATATACTCCGCTCCGGCATAGTAGCCGAACGCATCAGGACTCCACCCGCGGGTGGTTTCCACAAGTGCCTGCAAGGGCGACATCACGTCAACAAACATATAGGCGAAAAACATCATGGAGGCTATGAGAAACAGCGCCGTCCATCTTGCCCAGGCCTTATCGTTGAGTGCTACCTGTAATTGTTTGGTCATAATGATGGTTTATTTAAAACAAATTGGCCACAAATTTAATGAAAAAATGCTGTGGGATGGATATAATTTCGTATTTTCGTGCGCATAAACAGTAAATTTAATTACATTTCATGCCCACACACACTCCCTTCACCCTCGACAGAGTGGTGCGTATGGTGATAGCCATCTGCCTGTTTCTCGGCATCCTGTGGCTCATCAACACCCTCAAGGCCGTTCTCCTGCCCTTCTGCGTGGCCTGCCTGCTGGCCTACATGTGCGAGCCGTTTGTGCAGTACAACCGCCGGCTGCTCCACCTCAAAGGGCGTGTGATTGCAATATTCGTCACTCTTTTCGAGCTCACATTCTTTGTGTGCGTGCTGTGCTATTTCCTTGTGCCGCTTGTGGTGCAGGAGATGGAGCAGGTGGGCGCGGTGCTTCACAAATATGCCACCGAGGAGCTGAACATCAGCATCATACCTCAGGAGATACAGCGGTTTGTGCGCCGCAACATCGACCTCCATGCCATCTCCAATATGCTCAGCAAACAGGAATGGCTATCCATCATCGAGGAATCGCTCAGCACCACCTGGGCCATCATCTCCGGCAGCATCTCCCTGATTCTCGGGGCCATAAGCTGGTTTATCGTGGTGCTGTATGTGGTGTTCATAATGATTGACTACGACCGGCTGTCGGCAGGATTCAAAAACATGGTGCCCCCCAAATACCGCCCCATAGCGTTCAAACTCGGGCGCGACATCCAGCAGAGCATGAACCACTACTTCCGCGGACAGGCCCTGGTGTCGTTTATCGTCGGCATTCTCTTCTGCATAGGATTCTGGATTATCGGACTGCCGATGGCCATAGTGATGGGACTGTTCATCGGACTGCTCAACATGGTGCCCTACCTCCAGCTGATATCCATTGTGCCGGCAGCCATCCTGTGCCTTGTTTACACAGCCTCGGGTCAAGGCGACTTCTGGACCATAGCAGCCTGCACCACAGCGGTGTATTGCATAGTGCAGCTCATCCAGGACCTCTTCCTCACGCCCAAGATCATGGGCAAAGCCATGGGACTCAACCCGGCCATAATCCTGCTGTCGCTCTCCATCTGGGGCACACTGCTCGGAATGATAGGGCTCATCATCGCCCTACCGCTCACCACATTGCTGCTCTCCTACTACAACCACTACATCATCGAGCCGCAGGAGCATCACTGATTCACCACACGGGCTCCGCTCCAGCCATGCTCTCTGAGGATGGCCACCGCCCTTGCAGCATCATGCTCCAGCACCCACAGGCTCACTCCGCCCACGCTCGACGCATCAAGCGGCAGCAGAGTGCTCATCAACTGATTGCTGAGCGACGACTCCACGCCATTGTTGGCAAGCAAGTCGTGCGCTATGTGCGCATCAATGTCATTTTCAAACACATAGATTCTCACCAGATTCTCACTCTTGCCCATATCACTGATAATTATTAGGGGTGTTTAATGAATATTTCGTTTGTTGAGCTCCGCCTGATATCTCCGGGCATTGGCCTGATGTGTGGCATAATCCACCGCGAAATCATGGTAGCCCGAGAAGTCACTCTTGGCACACATATATATATAGTCATGCTCGGGAGCATCAAGCACAGCCTCGATGGCGCTCTTCGACGCCACACGTATCGGACCCGGCGGCAGACCCTGCACCATGTAGGTGTTGTACGGCGAATCAGTTTTCAACACATCACCCGCAATACGACGAAGGTCAAACCGGCGCGAAGCGAACTTCACCGTCGGATCGGCCTGGAGACGCATCCCCTTGCGCAGCCGGTTGATATACAATCTGGCCACCTTGCCGCGCTCATCGGCCTTGGCAGTCTCCTCCTCCACAATCGAAGCCACAGTAGCCACCTCTACAGGCGTCAGCCCCAGAGCATGCGCACGAGCCACACGCTCGGCATTCCACCATTCATTGCGATAGCCCACCAGCTTCTCCACAATTCCCGATGCAGGAGCAGTCCAATACACCTCATAGCTGTCGGGCAGAAAAGCAGCCGGCCACTCCTCCGGCTTCACAAATCCGTTGGCAGGAAGCACACGCGCACAAGCCTCGGCAAACTCTGAAGCAGTGCACTCAGTGTTGCGCGTCACAGCCTCACAAAGCCCCTCGAATGTGCGGACATCGTGCCACGACACTTTAACCGGGCTCTGCCTCCCGGTTTTAAGCCGCCGGGCAGTCATAATCGAGCGGTCGCCATGACCTATCCGGTAGGCTCCGTGGGCATTGTCTGCCACACCACCCTGCATACGCCAGAGCATCATCACACGGTTGGTCTCCGCATCGCCCAACTTGGCCGCCAGCGAATCGCGGATAGCATCCGCCGAACTGCCTCGCGGCACATACACCCACACATCATCGCCACGGTGGCCCTGCAAACAAAAACCGGCCACCACACCCAGCAACGCCAGCACCGACAGAACAGCTATCAGCCATCCAAGGCCAAATCGCCGCTTCTTCGCACCGCCCTTGCGGGTCACCTTTTTACCTTTTTTATTTTTATTCGAAATCATATCTACAAAAATAAGCATTACGGCAATCAAAAACAAACCAATCTACATCGCCCTACCAATCAGCATATTGCACACAACCTCAAAAAAAACATTCACAAAACATTTGCACCAATCAAAAAAACTTCCTACATTTGCACCACAATAAGGCAAAGAGCCTGCCAAGGAGAGGTGGGTGAGTGGCTGAAACCACCAGTTTGCTAAACTGACGTAGGAGCAATCCTACCACGAGTTCGAATCTCGTCCTCTCCGCCAAAATCATTGCGAAAAACCCTGTAAGTGAACTATTTACGGGGTTTTCTATTTTAGCATATATCCTCCATTACCCACTAAGAAAGACATCCCCACACTTCGGGCATTGGCTGTCAGTGGCAAAATTGCCAAAACAGACATTGGGAACCAATCACAGCATAACAACATCATACCGACAGCACAAACTGTCGGTATGTGTTTTTCAGATTCACAAATTTGTGAATCTAAAAAACTATCGTTAACTTTGTGTCGTTAAATAGCTGATATGATAGTCACTTTTGAACAGACCTACCTCAAGGAGTTATATGAGAACGGTAAGACTTCCGATAAGAAGCACCGTTTTCAACCGAGTATTATCAAAAGGTACAAAGATAGAATCAACTATCTGATGAAGGCGACTTCAAAAGAGGAACTTTATCCCATCAAGTCCTTGCATTTTGAGGCTCTGCACGGTGATAAGAAAGGGCTATTTTCGGTAAAAGTCAACGACCAATACCGTATTGAGTTTTCCTTGACTGAAAATTTTGAAGAGCCAATACTGACTATCTGCAATATTGTTGAACTCTCAAACCATTACGACTGATATGATAACACTTCCGAACATCGACCCATCAATGATTGCAAACAATCTGACTCCTTTTGAGCCGACTCACCCCGGAGAACTTATACGCGATGAGTTGGAAGAACGACATATGACCCAAGTCAAACTTGCGGAACAAATTGGAGTATCTCCGTCATTGCTGAATGAGGTTGTCAACGGCAAACGTGGCGTGAATACAGAATTGGCTCTTTTGCTCGAAGCGGCGTTAGGTATATCCGCAAATATGTTTTTGCAACTTCAGGCAGACTACAATATGCAGGTTGCAAAGTCTGACTCAACTTTCATGAGCCGTCTTGCAAATATCCGTAAGATTGCCGCAGTATTATAAGATACAACGCCCGAACCTAACCAATGTTACCAATCGTCTTGGTCATCATATAGGTCACGGTCGAATTCGAGGTCATCCAATTCGTCGCGCAGGTCATCAAGTTCGTCTTGTATATCCTCCCACTCCTCCAGGCAGTCAATTCTGTCCTGAAGCTCGTCAATACGGTCTTGCAGTTCATCGTAATGGTCAGACATCACATCTGTGTCATCCAATCGCAACTGCAATTCATCGACACGCTCCTGTAAGGCATCCACATCCGGTTCGTCCACGCCTGACGCCAGATAATCCTCATGGTCGCAGTCGTGATAATGCTGCGGAGGATCATAAGTCCGCTTCGGCTTGCTTGAAAACATATCGCACACGGCGTTGAACAGGAAAAAACCTCCGAGAAAATTCCATAAGCCCATAAGCATCTAATTTACAGATTCCAATAAAGGCCACTATGGCCTTCATGCACAAAAATATTCCTAATATGGGCAACAATAATGCTCCTGATAGTTAAATTTATTAAATCAACAAAAATCTTTTTTGGCGGCCGGAAGTTGCAGGAATAGGAAATTTACCCTATCTTTAAGGCGTAAACAGAAAATACCATGCGCAGGCTTTCCACCATCACTGCTTTAATAGCACTCGTTGTCGCTCTGTCCGCCTGGGGAAAGGATGACGAAAGAGTTGTGATTGAGAATCTCAATAACCATTTCACGCTCGAACCCGACAAGGACCGCACCAGAATTGTGAGCATCAAGGAGCAAAAATCAATTGGTTACAAAGCTCTGCGCAACAATGTGACCGCCTATGCTGCCACCGGCTACAACGACTATGTGAAGGTGAACAGTGCCAAAGCCAAAGGAGCCAAGCCGATATACGGTTCCGGCACTACGGCGGGGATTTTCTACGATGACAGCCGAATGTGTATAATCCCTATAAGAATTGAAAAGGCGGGAGAAAGCACCGAAGCAAAATTCGAGTGTGTCAATTCGCGCCCCGAAATGGGGATAAGCATGTTTATCGGTGAGCAGTATCCGGTTGAGAATTATCATCTTACCGTGACAATACCGATAGAGATGCGCGACATCTACAATATATCTGTCACCAACCTTGCCGACAGCTGCTACACCATAGCCCGCGACTCTTCGCCCGACGGCAAATGGTGGAACATAACACTCTCGGCCTCCAATCTGCCGAAGCTGTCACTGCCCGATGGAACACCGCCGGCACGCGCCGCACTCCCCTACCTGCGCCTTACCGGGATGTTTGCCGATGTCAACGACTACTATTGTCGCATGAGCCAATACGCCCAACGCCCTGACCCGCAGATAGCAGCCGTTGGCGACATGGCCAAGCAGATTACCGGGCAATGCACCTCTGAGAGAGACAAAATAGCCGCTATATTCCACTGGGTCAACGATAATATCCGCTACATAGCCATTGAGCACGGCGAGCTTGGCTGGGAACCCGACCTCGCCTCATCGGTGCTTGAGAAACGGTATGGCGACTGCAAAGGATCGGCCAACCTGATCAAGGAGATGCTGAAGGCGGTGGGAATCGACGGACGCCTTGTGTGGATAGGCACGGCGGAGATTCCCGACAAATGGACCGACTATCCGATGTTCTCCACCGGCAACCATCAGATTGCCGCCGCAATTCTCCCGGGTGACTCCATTCTATATCTCGATGGCACCGTCGGTGTGGCCGACCTCGGCTATTACTCGCCCGGCATCCAGGGGAAACAGACCATTATAGAGAACGGCGACCAATGCATTGTGCATCAGGTGCCGATGATGCTGCCGGAGTGGAACGCCGACGAAGTGAGGGTGGACTACACCATCCGCGGCACACAGCTTGTGGGGAAATACACCGAAACAGTGAGTGGCTCTTACAAATCCTCCCTGCTCAACCGCTTGCGCAGCACTGACCAACATTCCCACACCAAACTTCTCAAGCAGTATGTCAACGAGGGAAGGAAAAGCTGGAGCTTCGACAGCATAGCGGTGACAGGCACCGAGCCCGACAAAGGGCCGGCTGTGGTGACGGCTGCAGTGACCCGCAACAATGCTCTCCAGCAGGCCGTCGGCTACTACTATGTGGCACTCGACTTGCTCCCGTCGCTGGGGTCGATGCTCTACGACCTCAAGGAGCGCACCGCGCCGGGATATATAAGCTCCAACCACCGCATTGTGCGCCAAAGCACCATCCAGCTCCCCGACACAATGCAAATAAGTCAGCTGCCCGAGTCGTTCTCCGTAGCCAACGATTGTATGAAAGGCACTTTGCACTATACTCTGGCCAATCACACCCTGACCGCCATCCTGACAATAGACATGAATCAAGGAATCATCCCCCGCAACGAGCTGGAGAGATTCAACAGCGACATCCGCGCCCTGCGCAAAGCCGTCAACAACAACATAATAATAATAACACCCAACATATCATGCGAATAACATCCATCACCGTGGCCCTGGCCATAATCGCAGGCACCTCATCGGCCTCTTCCGCCGCCAATGTGAAACCCGACACCAAATTTTTAAAGGAAGTAGCAGCGGAAGTGTGGGGCATGACCATGCCTGAGTTCAACGCCGCCACCCCTGTGCCCGACAGCTTGGCGCAAGGTGCCGGAGCCGTGATAATAGCGGAATACAACAGTCTTGATGCACGGCGCATCGAGTCGTCACAGCTGGGCAACTTTGTGGATGTTGACCGCCATTATATAGGCGAAACAACGGTGAACCATATCAACCGGTGCATGGTAAAAATCCTGGGCCAAAGCGCAATTGACCATTTCTCCACATTCTCGTTCAGGCCCAAAGAAACCGTGAATGCAGGCAACGGCATTGTAATCAACGAATACAATCAGGCCTTCGGCGCGAGAATCCACAAACCCAACGGCACGATAATAGATGTGGACACCTCCCAACCGCTCACCGAAACCGAAGGGAAAAACGAAAAAGCCGTGAAGCACAAAATCGCCATCCCCGGCCTCGCGCCCGGCGACATCCTTGAATATTTCTACTACACAAGACATTATATGTTTGGCAACCAAGGGTTCAGCACCACAATCAGCTTTGTGGCCAAGTATCCCGTGCTGAGCTACCGGTTTGACGGGGCTTTCGATGGGACTCTCACCACCGAAATCAGCACATTCAACGGCATCGAAGCCAACATATTCAGAGAAATGTCCAACGACACACGCAACATCCTGACAGTGCATCTGCGCAACATTCCGAGGTTTGATAACCCCGGCTGGTGCAACACATCAAGGCAGACACCGTTTGTTCGCCTGAGCATCAAGGACAACCTGTCGCGCATATTCGGCACACCCGAAAGTGCTCGACGGGCCGGCATATATTTCAATCTCCCCGCACCGCTGATTATGGCGGAAGTAGCCGAGAAGTTTGAGAAAACACAGATAGCACGACCCGACGATGCCATGGCATCCAATATCGTCAAGGAGTATCAAAAAGCACACCCGCAATGCTCCGAGGGCGAGCTCGCAGATGTGGCGTGGTTAGCAGCCAACTATGTGGCCAATGTGTCGAAAGAGAATTTCAACGACTGGAGCGTGGTGTGTCTCATGAAAGATATACTTGACAAATGCAAGCTCACCACCGAACCCAAACTCGCCGTCACCACTGCCCACTCCGACATCCCGGTGGACAAAATCACCTCCTGTTCCCAGGCATCGCCACTGCTCATTGTGGGCGACAGATACTACGCGAGCAACATTCTGGGCACCCAGTTCACCCCCGGCGAGCTACCCGATAAATTTCACGGCGAAACGGCCTACACTTTTGATGGCAAACGCGCCAAGGTGTTCACCAACATCCAGCTCTCCACCCTCACCCTCCCCGACCATCCATATCGCGAGAACACCTCCAATTTTGATGTGGATGTGACAATTCCCGATCCCGACGACACCAAACTGGATTTCACCTACAAACTCACCGCCAAAGGTGCCGGAAAGAGCGGATGCACTGTGCTCATGGCTCCAGCGGAGATGGTGGCTGAAACAGAGGATTTTCTGGAAATGCCCGACAACAAACGCTCCACACGCAACCTCTCCGACCTGACCGAAGCATTTGACAAGCTGAAAAAAGAGCTGTACAAATCCAAAGCCGAAGACGATCTCGGACTCGAAAACGCCTCCATCGACACCGTCATTGTGGCCAACTACGGCTATCTCCCTGCTGCCAACAAACTTGAATACACTGTCAACGGCAATGTGGACGAACTGCTGTCAACCACCGGCAACGACCTGCTGATAAAAATTGGAGCGTTCACCGGTGCCAACCACGCCAACACCGACCTTTTCACCACCACCCGCGACATCGACATCTGCACTCCTCGCTCGGGACAGAAACGATGGACCATCAATCTCCACATTCCCGAAGGTTATTCCGTTGACCCCGAGAGTCTGGAGCGGATGAAAGTCAACATCACCAACTCCTCCGGAATGCTCTATGCGCAAGGCAGCTACGACAGCGACCTCCAGATTGTCAAGCTGTCGGTAATGACCATCAACGCACGGCGCGTGCACCCCGCCACACAATGGAGCGATTTCCTGCAATTGAAAAAAGCCGCCCGCGACTTCTCCGACACCATGCTCCTGCTCCGCGCCAATTAAGAGCCTGTCCTAAAATATATTGGGATTAGTTTTGGCGATTGAGGTGCGCGGCGAAAAACTCCAGCTGGGGGATGATTGATTTGCCCCAGTAGGCAACGTTGTGGGCACCGGGCGAGGTGCTGAACCGGTGCGGGATGCGCATGGCGTTGAGCGTGGAGTCGAGCGCACAGTTCACCTCGTAGAAGAAATCCTCTGTGCCGCAGTCAAACACTATGTTCAACTGTCCAGGCTTGAGACCTTTGACAAGCGACGCCACTGTGTGGGAGCTCCACAGCTCCGGATTGTTGTCGCGCTCACCGAGCGCATCCTTGATATTCCATGAGCCGGGCCACGGAGTGAAGTCAACGCCTCCGCTTGTAGAGCCGGCGTTGTGAAACATGTCGGGGTGGCGCATGGCAAGCCACATAGCGCCGTGGCCACCCATGCTCAACCCGGTGATGGCACGGCTTTCGGGACGCGCCAGAGTGCGGTAGTGGGTGTCGATAAACGGCAGCAGCTCACCGGTGATGAAGCTTTCCATCTGCATATCCTTCCTCACGGGCGAGTCAAAATACCAGCTGTTCATGCCATCGGGGCACACTATGATGAAATTATGTGCCGTAGCCAGGCTGTCGAGATTGGCCACAGTGCCCCACGAATTATTGTTACCGCCGTGACCGTTGAGGAGATACACAACGGGAAAACGCACGGTGGTGTCGCAATCATACGCCTCCGGTAGCGTCACATTCACATTCATGGCCCGAGGCAGGAGCTCCGAGGTTATTTCCACCACATTCAGCCCCGCGCGAGCGTCGGCGGGACGGAAAGAACTGCACACTGCGACAAGCGCAATTATCAACACAACGGCAACTGATAGTTTTTTCATGACTTGGTAAAATGTTATTTCAGCATAAAATTATTATTTTTGCACCACAAACGCAAAAAATATTATAATGAAAATAGGAGTCATTGTGGCAATGAGCAAGGAGCTTGACCTGCTTTTGCCTCTCATGGAAAACGCCAGTCAGCTTCAAATCAACGGATTCACATTCTATTGCGGCAGCATTGGCCGCGCTGACATCGTGGCCATGAAATGCGGCATAGGAAAGGTGAACGCCGCCCTCGGCACATTTGTGATGATAGAAAACTTCGCTCCGAAACTCATCATCAACACCGGTGTGGCCGGCGGCACCGGAGGCAATGCCGGCATCCTTGATGTGGTGGTGGGCACACGGATTGCGTATCACGATGTGTGGTGCGGCCCTGAAACAGAGTGGGGCGACGCCGCCGGATGTCCGCGATTTTTCCATACCGCCGACTTCGTCAACTCGCTGCCGTGCATCCACGAAGGCGATACCGTGAAGCACGGCCTCGTATGCTCCGGCGACATTTTCGTGAGCCGCCCCGAGGATGTGCAGCGCATCAAGAGCCTATATCCCGATGTTGACGCCGTGGATATGGAGTCGGGAGCCATTGCCCAGGTATGCTACCTCTACAATGTGCCTTTCGCCTGCATGCGCGTGATCAGCGACACCCCCGGAGCCGATGACAACATAGCCCAGTATGAAAATTTCTGGGAGGAAGCGCCCAAGCACACTTTTGACATGCTCCGCCAGGTTATCCACGAACTCACCCTTAACGAAAACAACAATATAGAGTGGAAAAAATAGCATCTTTCACCATCAACCATCTCACCCTGCTGCGCGGTGTGTATCTGTCGCGTAAGGACACCACACCATCGGGCGATGTGATATCCACTTTTGACATACGCATGACCGAGCCCAACCGCCAGCCGGCATTGTCGCCCGAGGCACTCCACGCTATGGAGCATCTTGCAGCCACATTCCTGCGCAACCATCCGCAATGGGCCGGCAAGGTGGTTTACTGGGGCCCGATGGGGTGCTGCACCGGCAACTATCTGCTGCTGTCGGGCAACTACACCTCCAGGCAGATTCTCCCGCTGGTTATTGAAACCATGGAATATGTGGCCGGATTTGACGGCGAAGTGCCCGGTGCCACGCCCCGCGACTGCGGCAACTACTCCTTCATGGACCTCGCCGAGGCCAAACGATGTGCCCGCCAGTACCTTGACCAGGTGCTGCTCTGCGCCACCGATGCCAACCTCAACTATCCCTCCGAGTGAAAGATATCCCCCACATCCGAGGCAAATACTATATAGCCGGATTGATAGCCGAAGGCGAACATGAAACCCAGGACTTCAAATACGCCATCAGCGACGCCCGCAAAATAGCACGCTCCATATCCGCCTTTGCCAACAACAAAGGCGGACGGCTTCTTATAGGCGTCAAGGATTCCGGCGCCGTGGCAGGAGTGCGCAACGAGGAGGACATATATGTGGTGGAAGCTGCCGCGCAGCTCTATTGCCGTCCGGCGCAGGAAGCACGCTTCACGGCATTCACCACCGAAGGCGGAGCCGTGGTGATACGCGCCGAAATCGCCCCTTCGCCACAACGCCCCGTGCAGGCACAGGAGCCCGACGGCTCATGGAGAGCCTATTTCAGGGTCAAGGATGAGAATATCATGGCCCACCCGCTGATGGTGCGCGCCTGGCGCAAAGCCACCGACAACAGTGGGATGGTGGTGAGCCTCAGCGAAGCCGAGCAGGCAGTGCTGCGCCATCTCCGTTCCACCTCCTCATGCACCGTGGAGCAGCTCATGGTCGCCGCCGGCCTCAGTCGCCGCACAGCCGAGGATATAATAGTGCGTCTGGCCACCCTCGATGTAGTGCAATTCGTGCATCGCCGCAACGGATTTGAGGTATGCGTGAAGCCGGAATAATCATTTTTGAGTATGGCTTGGTGCCGTGCGCTTCCCAAAATACTCATTTTTTGGTATTGCCACCCTTGCGCAGTCGCACTAATTTTGTATCCGGATAAGTAAACGAATAAGATAAATGTAATCTATCGCAAAGCAGTGCGACCGCTGAGAAGCCGGCCGCACTGCTGCGTTTCCGTTCATGCCATCTCTAACGTTACATGAATAAGGGGGAATATTTTTAGGGAATGATTACCGAAAATCAACATACAATGTGTATTTTTGCATAATTATAACCATTCACCCAATGGACAGCAAACAACGAATACTCCAACTACGCGACGAGCTCAACACTCACAACCACAACTACTATGTGCTCAACTCCCCAACTATCAGCGACAAGGAGTTTGACACCCTGATGCATGAGCTTGAGACTCTCGAGCGCGAGCACCCCGAGCTGGACGACCCCTACTCTCCCACCCACCGCGTGGGCAGCGACCTTAGCCACGGATTCGAGCAGTGGACCCACACCCGCAGGATGCTGTCGCTGGGCAACACCTACTCCGTGGAGGAGGTGGATGAATTTGTGCGCCGCTGCCGCGAAGGGCTTGGAGGCGAACAGTTCACCATTGTGGGAGAAATGAAATTTGACGGCACCTCCATCTCCCTCCATTACTCCAACGGCAGACTTGTACGCGCTGTCACGCGAGGTGATGGCGAGAAAGGCGACATTGTCACCCCTAATGTATTGACCATCCGCTCCATCCCTCTTGAGCTCAAAGGCTCAGGATGGCCGCAGGAATTTGAGATACGAGGCGAGATTGTGCTTCCATGGGAGCAGTTTGACCGCCTCAACGCCGAGCGCGAATTCAATGAAGAGCCATTGTTTGCCAATCCGCGCAACGCTGCCTCCGGCACCCTCAAGATGCAGAACTCCGCCGAGGTGGGCCGCCGAGGACTGGATGCATATTTCTATTATCTCCTCGGCGACAACCTCCCTTGCAACAATCACTACGACAATATGATGGCCGCCAGGGAATGGGGGTTCAAGGTGAGCGACGCCATGACACTGCTCCACAGCATTGACGATTTGGACAAATTCATATCCCACTGGGACACAGCTCGCAAGCAGCTGCCGGTAGCCACAGATGGTCTTGTATTCAAAGTCAACTCGCTGCGCCAGCAGCTCAACCTCGGCTACACCGCCAAGTCGCCCCGATGGGCCATAGCCTATAAGTTTCAGGCCGAGCGGGCTCTGACCCGGCTGAAATATGTGTCGTTTGAAACCGGCCGCATGGGAGTCATCACACCTGTGGCCAACCTTGAGCCTGTGCTTCTTAGCGGCACCATCGTGAAGCGGGCATCGCTACATAACGAAGATATAATCAACGCCCTCGACATCCACGAGCACGATATGCTGTACGTGGAGAAAGGCGGCGAGATAATACCCAAAATCACCGGCGTGGACACAGACAGCCGCACTTCCGGCGCTCCTGCGGTGCAATTCGTGAGCCACTGCCCTGCCTGCGGCACCCCCTTGGTGCGAGTGGAGGGCGAGGCCGCATGGATGTGCCCCAACCGCTGGGGGTGTGTGCCGCAGATCACCGGCCGTGTGGAACATTTTGTCGGACGCCGCATGATGAATATCGATGGCATCGGTGAGGAGACAGTGGAAACACTCTACCGCCGCGGGCTGATCCGCGACATCTCCTCGCTCTATGACCTCCGCCCCGACGACCTTGCCAATATGGAAGGGTGGGGTGAGCGCAGCGCCGAACGTGTGATTCAGGGCATAGAACAGAGCAAGGAGGTGCCGTTTGAGCGTGTGGTGTATGCATTGTCCATCCCATATGTGGGCGAAACAGTGTCGCGCCGCCTGGCACGCGCCGTGGGCAACATCGACACCCTCATGGCCATGCCCGAGGAGCAGCTTACAGCCATCGAGGATATAGGCCCCCGCATAGCGCAGAGCATTGTGCAATATTTTGCCGACGAGCGCAACCGGCAGATTGTGGAACGGCTCCGTAAGGCCGGGGTGCAGATGGCTGTCAGCGATGAAGCTGCCGCCGCCCGCACCGACCTCCTCGCCGGAAAATCAATAGTGATAAGCGGCACTTTCACTCTTCATTCCCGCGACGAATACAAGGAGATGATAGAGCTGAACGGCGGCAAAAACGTGAGCTCAATATCCAAGAAAACAGATTATCTGCTGGCCGGAGCCAACATGGGCCCCGCCAAGCTTGAAAAAGCCACCAAGCTTGACATTCCCATAATCTCCGAGCAGCAGTTTCTTGAGATGCTCTCTCCCGACAGCAACAGTTAATTAACAATCAACTATTTATATTTATGAAAAGAATCAAATTAATCGCAATCGCAGTAATGGCCGTGATCTCATTCTGCACCTTCCAAACTTCTGCCCAGTTCCGCTTTGGTCCGCGCATTGGCTTGAACATCAACCAACTGCACTTCAACGACCGAGCATTCTCGTCCGACAACCGCGCCGGGTTCAACATCGGTGCGATGGCCGAATTTACAGTGCCTGTGCTTGGCGTTGGTGCCGACCTGTCGGTGATGTATGTGCGCCGTGGCACCAAATGGATGGAAGACAACGAGATACACCGCAGTGGCCGCGACTATATTGAAATTCCCATCAACTTCAAATGGCGCATCAACATCCCGGCTATCAACAAGATAGTGCGTCCCTACCTCACCACCGGACCGAGCTTCGCGTTCCTCACCAGCTCGAGGGCTGTCAACGATGCCTTGCGCAACAGCAAATACGACACCTCATGGAACTTCGGCTTCGGCATTGAATTTCTCCAGCGTCTGCAGTTTGGCGCATCCTACGGTCTGGGCATGTCCAAAGCCCTCAAGAGCACCGGCACTCCCGAAAGCATAGGACTGGAAGGCCGCAACCGCTACTGGACCATCAGCGCCGCCTATATGTTTGGTCTGTAACCGATAACAAAAGAAATATAGATACAAGGATATAATGTCCGACAACAAACCCGTAACCGGCCTTACCGACGAGCAGGTGCTTGACAGCCGCAGTCGGTACGGCTCCAACCTCATCACACCCCCTGCGGGTGTGCCTCTCTGGAAAAAATTTCTCCAGAAATTTTCCGACCCGCTGATTATAATACTACTCGTGGCAGGAGCCGTGTCCATTGGCATCTCCTGCTACGAGCATTATGCTCTCCACCAGGGAGTGGAAGTGTTTTTTGAACCGGTGGGTATTTTCATGGCCATCATCCTCGCCACAGGATTGTCGTTTTGGTTTGAATTCCGCGCCGACCGCGAGTTTTCGCTGCTCCAGAAAGTGGACGATGACGATGCAGTGGCAGTGCTCCGTGCCGCAGGCGTCACCGAAATTCCCAAACGCGATGTGGTGCGCGGCGACATTGTGATACTCTCGGCGGGCAACGAGGTGCCGGCCGACGGCGAGCTTATTGAAGCTGTGTCCATGAGCGTGGACGAGTCCACCCTCACCGGTGAGCCGCTATGCTCCAAAACCACCGACCCGGCGCAATTTGACTCCGAAGCCACATTTCCGAGCAACCACCTGATGCGCGGCTCCAAAGTGATGGAAGGGCACGGCAGGATGCGCGTGTTTGCCGTGGGCGACAACACTGAACACGGCCATGTGTTCCACGCTGCCCAGATCGACAACTCCGTCACCACCCCGCTTCAGGAGCAGCTCAACAGGCTCGGTGCCCTGATATCCAAGCTCAGCTATGTGGTGGCCGCATTGGTGCTGGTGGCATACGGAAGTCTGTTCCTCCTCAACAATCCATGGCAGCCGATGGAGTTTTTCGCCCATCTGCTCAAGGGGGTGATGATTGCAGTGACCCTCGTAGTGGTAGCTGTGCCCGAAGGATTGCCTATGGCTGTGACATTGAGCCTCGCCTACTCCATGCGCCGTATGCTCCAGACACAAAATCTTGTGCGCAAGCTGCATGCGTGTGAAACAATGGGTGCCACCACTGTGATATGCACCGACAAAACCGGCACCCTCACACAAAACCGTATGCAGGTGGCCCACGCGGAGTTTTTCGGCGTGGATACCCCCGACATATATCTCGGCATGGCTCTGAACTCCACTGCCCAGCTTGACTTTTCCGGCCCGCAGCCCAAAGTGCTCGGCAACCCCACCGAGGGAGCTTTGCTCCTGTGGATGCTTGCCAACGGCACCGACTACAGAGTTCTGCGCGAGCAGTGCACCGTAGTTGACGAGCTGCCGTTCTCCACCGAGCGGAAATATATGGCCACAGTGGCCACCACTCCCGATGGACGCACCATGCTCTATGTCAAAGGTGCCCCCGAAATTGTGATGGGACTATGCTCCACCATGCCCGACGGAGCATCACAGCACTCTGTCAACCAACTGCTTCTCGACTATCAGGCCCAGGCCATGCGCACCCTCGGGTTCGCCTGCCTGCAGCTCATCCCCGGCCAGAAAGCCATTGAGGGCGGAAAGCTGTTGGCCGATGGCCTCAACTTCCTTGGAGTGGTGGGGATTTCCGATCCCGTCCGCGCTGATGTGCCCGATGCCGTGCGCGAGGTGCTTGACGCAGGCATAAATGTGAAGATTGTGACCGGCGACACTCCCGGCACCGCCAAGGAGATTGGCCGTCAGGTGGGTGTGTGGAACGATGCCGTGGACTCCGACCGCCACATCACTACCGGCCCGGAGATTGCAGCCATGCCCGACAGCAAGCTCCGCGAAGTGGCTCCCGATTTGAAAATCATTGCCCGGGCACGCCCCATGGACAAGAAGCGTCTTGTGGAAGCTCTGCAAAGCCGCAACCAGGTGGTGGCTGTGACCGGCGACGGCACCAACGATGCTCCGGCCCTGAAAGCCGCTCATGTAGGATTGTCCATGGGCGACGGCACCGCTGTGGCCAAGGAAGCCTCCGACATCACCATCATCGACAACTCGTTCACATCCATAGGCCGCGCAGTGATGTGGGGGCGCTCGCTCTACCTCAACATACAGCGGTTTGTGATGTTCCAGCTCACTGTCAACGTAGTGGCATGCCTGATAGTGCTCGCCGGGTCACTGATGGGGATGGAATCTCCGCTCACAGTCACTCAGATGCTGTGGGTCAACCTGATAATGGACACCTTTGCAGCCGTGGCCCTCGCCTCGCTGCCTCCGTCCAACAGTGTGATGAAAAGTCCGCCGCGCTCCCGCTCGGCATTCATCATCACCCCCTCGATGTACCGCGCCATCCTCGGCTCAGGACTGCTTTTCTTCGCCATCCTGCTGGGCATACTCTATTGGTTTGAGCACACACATTTCACCTCGCTCACCCAACTGCTGTCGTCGCAATGGATTGCCGGCAACAAAGGTCTCACGCCCTACGAGCTGAGTGTGTTCTTCACTATCTTCGTGTTCCTACAGTTCTGGAACATGTTCAATGCCCGCGCGTTCGCCACCGGACGCTCTGCGCTCCATCTTGGTGGTTGCCGCGGATTCCTGCTCATTGCGCTCGTGATACTGGTGGGACAAATAGCCATCGTCCAGTTCGGTGGACGGTTCTTCGGAGTATATCCGCTCAGCCTCACCGACTGGTGCATCATCATCGCTTCCACATCCGTGGTGCTGTGGATAGGCGAACTTTCAAGATTGCTCAGGAGATGCTGAGACGGCGCCAGAACGGCACCACCAGCATATAGCAGAGCGACACCAGCAGTGCCATCAGCACCGCGTAGATGATGACATCGTTCACCGTCACCACCATGCTCTCCACCGTGCCCACCACATACATCACCAGATAGGTGGATGTGGCCACGATGCCCAACACATATATTATATACTCCACCACCGATGCTATGCACCGCTTGCGTTCCGGCAGGCGGTGCAGCACGTTTTGTGTGAACCATGGCGACGGCGGGGCCTGCAGTGCCCCTTTGTGCATCATGTGCCTCAGGCGGCTGTCGAGTGCGTCATCAGTTTTATGCAGATTATCAGGATTGTTCATTTCAAGTCATTTAGAGCCTTGGCCATTTTGGCTTTGGCACGTGATAGATAAGATTTAATGGTGCCCTCGGGCATATTGGTGATACGCATTATATCCTTTATAGGCTTGTCCTCGAGGTAAAAAAGCACTATCAGGGTGCGCTCGGCAGGCGACAACGCCTTCAGCCCCACCTGGATGTCGTGGCGCATCTCGGCCAGGCCGGCATCATCGCGGCTGTCGATTGTCAGCTGCGGCAAAGCCTCGTTCATCGGCAGCTCGCTGCGGCGGCGCAAGATGTTGGCATACTCCCGGCAGGCTATCGCGTAGAGCCAGGTGCCAAACCGCGACGCACCTTTGAACGACTTTATCGCTCCGTAGGCCTTGATGAAGGTTTCCTGCGCGATATCATCGGTGAGCGAGGCGTTGCCCATGGTGAGGTTGAACACAAACCTCCTCAATCCGGGGCTGTATTCATCCACGAGCCGCCCGAATGCGCGACGGTCGTCAACCGCCACACATCTGGCAATCAGTGCTATTTCCTCAAGTTTGCTCAGCATCGGATGTCTGAGTTCTCATCGGTGTCTTCAAACAATGGAGTGCTGTCCATCCGCTCCCTCTGCCGGGCATCACGGCGGTTGATGATATATGTCACACCGCGGGCCACTCCTATAAACAACGGAATCAGGCCAAAGGAGGCAAGCGGCTCCATATCAACGCACAGGAAGAATGCTATTAGGGCCAGTCCCCACCCTATCCACACAATAGCCGAGCGTGGTGTGTTGGTGTTGCGCCCCTCCTCGGCCAGATAGAAGCTGTCGGGGAGCTGCATCCCATGGTCTATGGCATACTCCATCACTCTGTAGCGGTCAAGTTTGCGCCTACGGAGATACCTGAATATCAGCATAAACACCAGCACCGTCACTATCGCCGGCATTGACAACCCGAGCACCACAGCAGTCAGTGCCACGATATTATCGCCCACCTCACTAACAAATGCGTGGCTGTTTTGCGGCGGGGTGATGGTCATCACCGTAAGGCTGTTGATCGAATCGTAGCTCAGACTCACATCTTTGCCCCGGTTAATCATTTCCTGTGCCAGGGAATGGATGTCGGATATATCCGCCTTGTCCACAATCTCCACCGAGCGTGTTCTTTCGCTGTCATCGCTGCACGACTGCATCACCACTCCGAGCAGTGCGGCAGCCAGCGTTGCAAGAATCAATAAATGTTTTTTCATATAATGCGTATAGTTTTTTTGTTTTCATCGGTTAGACGCGGTTAACACTCCAAAAAGTTGCACCTGCCACACAAAGTTACTAATTTTGTGGTTATATATGAATACCTATCGCTTACTTCCAGTATTGGCAATATTCATTGCCATAGTATCTTGCGGCCACAGCGACGCCCCATGCGCCGTGGAGGTGGACATGGAGATCCCCGCGCAGACCATGGGCGACTCCATCGCCGCCAACATGGGATGCGTCAACGCCGCCCAGACCATTGTGGAATGGCTCGCCTCCGACCGTCCCGCCAATCGCACCTACGCCATGCAGCTCACCCAGAGGGTGGCCTATGCCTACGCCGACTCCATGCCAAGGTTTCTCAACGCCATCGATTCCGTGAGCACCACCCTCTCCCCTGAGCGAAGAGCAAAAGTGCTGCTGCGCACCTGCGATCCGGAATATCTCGGCCACCTCGTGAGTCAGGATCCCAACGACTCCATCCTTGTGCCCATCATCGAGCGTGTGCTCGCCCTGTCACCCAACGACCTCGCCCGCTTCCGTCGCGGATATCAACATTGATTCTCAACCTATTGCCATGCTCACCGTTGCCCAATATTCCAAACTCATCAACGAGCATATAGCTCGCATCTCCTACCCCTCCGAGCCCAACGGCCTTTATGAACCGATCCGCTATTCGCTCGATGCCGGCGGCAAGCGCATACGTCCGGTGCTCACCCTCGCCACATGCGAGGCTTTCGGCGCTGACCCGCTCCATGCCATCAACCAGGCTCTGGGAATAGAGATGTTTCACAACTTCACCCTGCTCCACGACGACCTCATGGACCATTCCCCGGTACGCCGCTCGCGCCCCACGGTGTATGTGAAATGGGACGAACGCACAGCCATCCTGTCGGGAGACGCCATGCTCACCATGGCTGGAATGTTGATGCGCGGCGGCGAGGCTTCCTCGCTTCCGGCACCGGCGTTGACACAACTGCTCGACCTCTACGACCGCACCGCCATGGAGGTGTATGAAGGACAGCAGCTGGACATGGACTTTGAGGCGCGCAACGATGTGGCGGTGGAAGAGTATATGAATATGATACGGCTCAAAACCTCCGTGCTCCTCGGATGTGCCTGTCAGCTCGGTGCCATCATGGCCGGTGCTTGCGATCCCGATGCCAAAGCCATGTATCGCTACGGCGAGTTGCTCGGACTGGCTTTCCAGATGCAGGATGACTACCTCGACACTTTCGGCGACACCGAAACTTTTGGCAAACCGATTGGCGGCGACATACTCAATGAAAAGAAAACATGGCTGCTAATCTCGGCTATGCACCGCGTCCACGACCATTCGCTGGCCGACGCGCTGATTCTCGACAACCCTGCCGACAAAATTGAGGCCGTGAGAGATATCTACCGGGTCCTGGGCCTTGACCGCGAATGCAGGCAGATGGTGACCCGCTTTTCATCCGAAGCCATTGCATCATTGCCGGAATCTCTGTCACAGGAGGCAATGGAATTTTTCATGTCACTGGCCCGCAACGCTGAAACCCGCACCAAATGATCATCGACACCCACACACATCTCTATCTCCCGGAATTTGAGGAAGGGGGATCTCCCGCAGTGAAGCGCGCCATAGAGGCAGGCGTGGAGCAGATGATATTTCCCAATGTGGATCTCACAACCGTACAACCCATGAAGGAGCTGCACCGGTTGTTTCCCGACATCACACATATAGCCATGGGGCTGCACCCCACCGAAATAGGATCCGACTGGCGCGAACAGCTTGAGCAAATCCACTCCTATTGGAACGATGGCACCTCCTACGTGGCTGTTGGAGAGGTGGGTATCGACCTCTACTGGGATGCCACCTATATCGAGCAACAGATGCAAGCGCTTGAGCAACAGATGCAATGGGCCATGGACAGCGGCAAACCGGTGATTATCCACTGCCGCAACGGATTGGACCAGACATTGGAGGTGATGCGCGGATTTCACGGCATCACAGGAGTGATGCACAGCTTCTCAGGCACTGAGGCCGAAGTGGAACGTGTACGCAACGTGGCCGATATGTATTTCGGAATCAACGGCATTGTCACATTCAAAAATTCCAAGTTGCGCCACACTCTCCCGGCCATCACCACCGAGCGGCTGCTGGTGGAAACCGACTCCCCCTATCTCGCGCCGGTACCATACCGTGGCAAGCGGTGCGAGAGCGCCATGCTCCCCTCCACCGTGGCACATATAGCGCAGGCTCTGGAGCTGCCGGTGGCCGACATCGAAGCCGCCACAACCGCCAACGCCCGCACACTCTTCCACATCTGATTCACTTCCGATCACACTCTTTTCACAACCATCCGATAACCATTCAACATTCCACATACATGATGCTTCTTAGCGGAGAAAACATTATGCTCTTAGGGTCGGTGCTCCTGTTGGCAGGAGTTCTGATCGGCAAAACCAGCTACCGCACCGGACTGCCTTTGCTGCTGGTATTTCTGATTGTCGGGATGTTGTTTGGTTGCGACGGCCTCGGCATACAGTTCGGCGATATGCATCAGGCACAGATGATAGGCATGGTGGCTTTGTGCATCATCCTGTTTTCCGGAGGTATGTCCACCACCATCACATCCATCCGCCCCATCCTCGCGCCCGGGCTTCTGCTATCCACAGCCGGAGTGCTTATCACCGCCCTGGTCACAGGTCTGTTCATATTCTGGCTGTCAGGCATATCATGGACCAACATCCATTTCGCTCTGATACCATCGCTGCTGCTCGCCGCCACAATGTCCAGCACCGATTCAGCCTCGGTGTTCGGCATTCTCGGAGGACAAAAAGTGAAGTTGAAGCATAACCTCCGCCCCATGCTTGAACTTGAGAGCGGATCCAACGACCCTATGGCTTATATGCTCACCATCCTGCTGATTGAAGCTACAACCCTTGACGGCACCCTCAGTTTCGCCACCATACTCGGACAGCTCGCGCTTCAATTCGGAGTCGGTGCAACCATGGGAATTGCCTTGGGATGGGCCGCAAAATGGCTGATATTGTTCTACCGCAGCATTGGCCGCAACAGCGGCGGCGAGGATGCCGGACAGGCCACAGCCATGATTTCAATACTCATAATAGCTCTGGTATTCTTTACGTTCACAGCCACCACGGCTATCAACGGCAACGGATATCTGGCTGTATATATCCTTGGCATAATGCTTGGCAACGCGTCCTTGCCATATCGCCGCAGCATATCCAAATTCATGGACGGACTCACCTGGCTTGCCCAGATTGTAGTGTTCCTGATGCTCGGACTGCTTGTCAACCCCCACGAGATGCTGTCGGTCACCGCAGTGTCACTTCTCGTGGGCCTGTTCATGATTTTTGTGGGTCGCCCGGTCAGCGTATGGCTATGCCTGCTGCCGTTCCGCAAAATAAATTTACGCACCAAAACATTCGTTTCATGGGTTGGTTTGCGCGGTGCTGTCCCCATCATTTTCGCCACATACCCGGTGGTAGCCGGTGTGCCCGGAGCCGGACAGATATTCAATATTGTGTTTTTCGTCACACTTCTGTCACTGCTTCTGCAAGGCACATCCGTGATTGCAGCGGCACGCAAGCTCAAGCTGACAGACAACTCAGCAAAGGATGAACCCGACTTCGGCGTGGAGCTGGCCGACGAGCATCCCACCTCGCTCCACACTCTCGTGCTCACGGAAAAGCATCTTGCCGAAGGGAACACTCTCGGCAACATAACACTTCCCACCGGCGGACTTGTCATGATGATAAAGCGCGACGGACGCTACATAGTGCCCAACGGCAAACGCCGACTCCAGACCGGCGACACTCTCCTCATCATCAAAGAATCGGATCAGCTGTAGAGGAAGCGCTTGATTGACCGCTTGGGGGTTTTCTCAAACTCGCTTGCGCGAAGCTGCACCTCATCGATTTTTTCGTAAGGCGCCACCTGACGGTTCACCTCCTCGCGCACCTTCTCCATCACCTTGGGCATCATCTCGTGGCTCAGACCCACCTTGTCCATAGCCTCATAGTCGGGATACACCAGTGCCACAAGCTTGTGCCCCCGCTGCACCACAAGACTCTCGGCCACATAAGGCATATTGTTGAGCTTGGCCTCAATCTCCTCCGGATAGATATTCTGACCGTTTGCGCTAAGTATCATGGTCTTGCATCGCCCCTTGATGAAGATGGTGCCGGCATTGGATATAGTGCCCATATCGCCGGTGTGGAGCCATCCGTCCTTGTCAATCACAGCCTCGGTGGCCTCGGGATTCTTGTAATAGCCGCGCATCACATTCTCGCCTTTGACGCAAATCTCGCCTGGGATGTAAGCCTCGTTGTCGCTCTCCACCTTGGAGAACATTATTCCGGGGAGTGTGCGCCCAGCCGACCCTAAAATGAATTTGTCCCACGGGGTGTAGCTGATCAGCGGCCCGCACTCGGTCATGCCAAACCCTACTGTGAAATGGAATTTGATGCGGTGCAGAAACTCCTCCACCTCAGGATTGAGCGGCGCACCGCCAACTATCACCTGCGAGAACTCACCGCCAAACGCTTCGGTGAGCTTGCGGCATATCTTGCTGTAAACGCGGGTCCGCAGGAACGGCACCGCAAGCATCCTTCGCATGGCGGGCTTGGAGATGACGGGCAAGATCTGCGAGCGATACATCTTTTCAAGCACCAGCGGCACGCACAGAATCAGATTGGGACGGACCTCACCGAGCGCCTTTACCAGCAGCTTGGGCGACGGCAGTTTGCCTAACACTGTGACATGGGTGCCTACCGCCAGCGGCACAAGCATATCAAACGCACACCCGTAGGCATGAGCCAGCGGCAAAAACGACAACGCCCTTGAGCCGCGGAAATGAAGCTTCGACGCCGCCCCGAACACCACATTGCCACACAAATTATTGAGCGTCAGCATCACACCTTTGGAAAATCCGGTGGTGCCGGAGGTGTAGTTGATTTCGGCCAAAGAGTCGGCATTGAAAAAGCGGTATTTCACATCGTTGGCACCATAACCGTCGGGATAGAGCTTTGAAAATTTCTTGCTCAGCTCACCCATCGCCTTCTTGGCCTTGCCGCTCACCTGCGGCTTCTCGGCAAGCACTTCCGATGTGTCGATAGATATGGCATACTTCACCCCCGGCATCTTGTCAAACTCCAGATGCTCCCAGATGGCATCACCGACAAACAGCATCACCGAGTCGCTGTGGTTGATGATATGCTGCGCGTCTATAGGGTTGAAGTCGTGCAATATAGGCACTACAACGGCACCATAGGTGAGGGTAGCCATATAGGTGACTATCCACTGCACGGAGTTTTTGCCAAGCACCGCCACCTTCTGTCCGGGCTTTACGCCACACTCCTTGAAAAACAGATGGGTGCGGGCTATCCTCCGGGCAAGGTCGCCGTAGGTCAATGTGTTACCTTCGCTGTATTGCGACAACGCGGGCAGCTCCCAGTTGGTACGGAAACTGTCGGCATATATCTGGAGCAGGTCTTCTGTAAGCATTTTGGTTATGACATTGGTGTGTATGTGAAGTATCAACAATCACACGGCAGCAAATGTTTGCCCTCCACAATATTCAGCAAATATAACCATTAACGGTGATTTTTTTGTAATTTTGCGCACTATTATTTATAGATAACAATGATTGACCACACTATTTTCAGCTCTCACAAGGCTCTGTTCCACACATTTGGATGCAAACTCAATTTCGCGGAGACATCCACCGTGGCCCGCACGCTCGCCGAACACGGCATCATGCGCTGCCAGAGGGGCGATATGCCCGACATTGTGGTCATCAACACCTGCAGCGTCACCGAGCTGGCCGACAAGAAATGCCGCCAGACCATACGCTCCTACGCCCGCCGCTATCCCGATGCCGCCATTGTGGTGACAGGGTGCTACGCCCAGCTCAAAAGCTCCGAGGTGGCCGCCCTCCCTTCGGTGGCGGTGGTGGCCGGCAACGACCGCAAGGGTGAGCTCGCCGCCTATATCGAGCAATGGCTCGCCACTCGCAGCCCCGCCACGATGGTCACACCCCACAAGGATATCCGCACCTTCACCCCCTCCTGCTCGCGGGGCGACCGCACACGCTATTTCCTCAAAGTACAGGACGGATGCGACTACTTCTGCTCCTACTGCACCATCCCCATGGCCCGCGGCCGATCGCGGTCCGACACTATCGACAATCTTGTCAAACAATCTTATCAAGCCGCAAAAGAGGGTGGCAAAGAGATAGTTATCACCGGAGTAAACATCGGCGACTTCGGCAAGGGCCGTTCCGACACATTCTTCGACCTTATCCGCGCCCTCGACCAAGTGGACGGGATTGAGCGCTACCGCATCTCCTCCATCGAGCCCGACCTCCTCACCGATGAGATGATAGAGTGGGTGGCGCAGTCTCGGGCTTTCATGCCACATTTCCACATCCCGCTCCAGAGCGGCAGCGACACCATTCTCGAGCTCATGCGCCGCCATTACCGCACCGATCTTTTCCGCCACAAGGTGGAAGCCATTCGCGAGGCTATGCCCCACGCTTTCATCGGCGTGGACCTGATTGTTGGCGCCAGGGGAGAAACCGCAGACCTCTACAAGCAGTCGCATGATTTTGTGGAAAGCCTTGACATATCGCGGCTTCATGTGTTCCCCTACTCCGAGCGTCCCGGCACACGCGCCCTCAACATCGACCATATCGTGGACCAGCATGACAAGCACCTCCGCACACGCGAGATGATTGCCATATCCGAGCGCAAACTCGATGCGTTTGCCTCGCAGTTTGTTGGCGATGTGCGTCCTGTGCTCGTCGAGCACCGCGACAAGGACGGCATGATGTCGGGGTTCACCGACAATTATATACGCGTACAGATACCTGCCGACAGCTCGCTGGCCAACACCGTTGTGCCCGTGCGCCTCACTCAGTGGCAGGGCGAACTTATGAAAGGAGAGATTGTGTCATGACATTTGCCAACCGTCTGTCCTACGCCGCATCATCGCTGTTTGTGTCCATGCAGAAAGGGCTGTCCTACCTGCCGTTTTGGATGCTCTATGCCATTGCCGACCTGCTGTTCGCACTCCTTTATTATATAGTGCGCTACCGCCGCCATGTGGTGGCCGACAACATCGACCGCGTGTTCACCGACAAGACTCCCGGCGAGCGGGCCCGCATTGTGCGTCAGTTCTACCGCAACTTCGCCGATAGCTTTGTGGAGACCATCAAGCTCCACCATATCAGCGACAAACAGATTCTCAAACGGCTCCAATATGAAAATATTGAGATTCTGGACCAACTCCTTGACCAAGGAAGGTCGGTGGTGTGCTATTTCTCCCACTGCTTCAACTGGGAATGGGCTCCGAGCATCACCCTCTGGACTGCCCACAAACCCGGAGCCGGCACTGTTTACAGCCAGGTGTACCGTCCGCTCAACAACAAACCTATTGACCGCCTCTATCTCCATTTGCGCTCACGCTTCGGGTCCGAATCGTTTGCCAAATCCCATGTGCTGCGCGACCTTATACGCGTGAACCGCAGCGGCGCGCTGAATGTGTGCGGCTTCATGTCGGACCAGAAACCGAGCCACGGCGACCCCACCCATCTGATGCGCTTCCTCGGCCAGCCCACAGCCATGATTACCGGAACCGAAACCCTCGCGCGCAAGCTCAAGATGAGTGCTGTGTATATGGATATCTACAAGCTACGGCGCGGCCACTACAAGGTGCGGATGCGCATGGTGGCCGAATATCCCGAACAGCTTAAGCCTATGGAGCTTACCGAACGCTATGCCTCTCTCCTCGAGAACACCATACGCCGCAACCCCGCGATATGGCTTTGGAGCCACAAACGATGGAAATACCCTGTCACACTACCACCCGACTATGACCTCACCCACCAGCCTTCAGCCCAACCCCTCCACCCCTGAGGTGGCGGTGATAATCCTCAATTGGAACGGCATCGACATGTTGCGCCGATTCCTTCCCGGCGTAATCGCCCACACTCCCGGCTCTATCGCCGATGTGATTGTGGCCGACAATGGCAGCACCGACGGCTCTGTGGAGATGCTGTGCAGCGAATTTCCTCATCTGAAGCTGATTGTGTTCAATGAGAACCATGGGTTTGCCCAAGGTTACAATCTCGCCCTCCAAGCCACCGGCTACCGCTACACTGTGTTGCTCAACTCCGATGTGGAGGTACGCAACGACTGGCTCTCTCCTCTCTATAAATATATGGAGGCCAACCCACACGTGGCCGCTGTGCAGCCCAAAATCATGTCGCTCACCCAAGAAGGATATTTTGAGTATGCCGGAGCGTGCGGCGGATTCATCGACCGTAACGGCTACCCCTACTGCCGCGGTCGCATCTTCTCCACCATAGAGCGCGACAACGGCCAGTACAACAACCCCGTGCCGGTGTTCTGGGCTTCCGGTGCCGCGCTGATGGTGCGCACCGACATCTATGAACGTGCCGGCGGCCTTGATGCCAAATTTTTTGCACACATGGAAGAGATTGACCTTTGCTGGCGTATGCAGCTGCTCGGCCACACCGTTGCCGTGGTGCCCGATTCAGCCGTGTACCATCTCGGCGGCGGCAGCCTTCCGGCGAGCAACCCACGCAAAACATATCTCAACTTCCGCAACTCCCTGCTGATGCTCCATAAAAACCTGCCCGACAGCTCACGCCGCGCCACCCTGCTGAAACGCCGCCTGCTCGACACATTGGCATGGATCAAATTCGTGCTCACCGGCAGCTGGGGCAACGCAGCCGCCATACTCCGCGCACACCGGGATTTCCGCTCCATGCGCCGCCTGTACACCGACCATCCCGCTGTGGATCTGCTACATACCTCCCCGAAGCGTCCCGATATACTCACACAATACTATCTACTCTCGCACCGCACATTTTCCGGACTCAAATAGATATTGGAAAATATCAGAACAGGAGGGCACTGTTGCGACTCCAGCCTTGAGAGCTGTTGCGGAGCTGCAGAGTGGCCAGTCCGGCAAGGTTGCCCATAGAGTGGCGCACATGGCGCACCACATCGCTGAATCCGGTCATGCCGCTGAGAGTGAACGACCCTACTGTAACACCGCGAAGCTTCACGGTGGCAAATATTGTATCTGAGCTGTTGATTGTTGCCATAGGATTGGGTATTTCTTTGAATTACATTGCAAAGCTACCCCACACATGAGCAAGCCAATTGCCCACACAAGTTAATAAATGCAAAATATACAGTTTGGAATAAATTTAAATTGGTGTCTTTGTCATTATCTCGTAACATATTCGTAACTTTGCGCAAAATGACCATGTCATGAAGCAGTTACTCACATCAGCGATTTGCCTCGCAGCCGTGACATTCATGTCGGCTTGCGGCAACAGCAGCTCAAAAACACCGGCATCTGTGCCACAATACAAAAGTGAGCTTACATTCAGCCAGGATTCCGCATATCAGTATGTCAGGGACCAAGTGAAGTTCGGACCCCGCGTGCCTGGAACAAAAGCCCATACCGACTGTGCAAACTATATCCTTGATAAGTTCCGTCAATTCGGGGCTGACACCATCATTACGCAAAATGCACTCGTGGCCGCTCACACCGGCGACGAGCTTCCCATAACCAACATAATGGCTCAATATCGCCCTGAGCTCAACGACAGGGTGCTGATTGTGGCTCATTACGACACCCGCCCGTGGGCCGACCAGGACCAGGACGAGGCCAACACCGGCAAACCGATCGACGGCGCCAACGACGGGGCCTCGGGGGTGGCCGTGATGCTGGAGATGGCCCGCAACCTTGCAATCAAGAATCCTCATATAGGTGTGGATTTCCTGGCCGTGGATGCTGAGGACTACGGCAAGAGCGATGGTTGGGGCAACAGCGACGAAACATGGTGTCTCGGCACACAGTATTGGGTGAACCATACACCCTACACCGCCGACAACCGTCCGCGCTACGCTATTGTGCTGGACATGGTGGGCGGCAAAGGTGCACGCTTCCACCGCGAATTTCACTCCCATAAGTTCGCCCCGAAAGTGGTGGACAAAGTGTGGGGAATGGCCGCGGCATCACCCTACGCCGTGAAATTCGTCAACGAAATCGGCGGCGCTCTCATCGACGACCATCTGTTTTTGAACAACGCCGGCATCCCGGCTATCGACATCGTGGAATGCAACAATGCTGAAACGAGAGGGTTCCCGCCCACATGGCACACCGTAAACGACAATCTGCAGCATATCGACCCTGCATCGCTCAAGGCCGCCGGTCAGGTTGTGTTGGATGTAATCTATTCCGAAACGCCCTCATCCCCAAGCAAATGAACAAACTCCACACCGTCCTCGCCATAACAGTTCTGTTCACCGTAAGTCTATGGTGTTCAGCACAGGAAGCCGTAGTCAACATCGCTTCGTACAACATCCGCCAGCACAACACCCACGACTCCATCCAAGGCAACGGGTGGAATGTGCGCTGCCCGATACTGGCGCAGCTCATACGGTATCACGAATTTGATGTGTTCGGCACTCAGGAAGGGTTCAAGCACCAGCTTGAGCAGCTGAAAGCCGCCCTCCCCGGCTACGACTACACCGGTGTGGGCCGCGAGGATGGCATAGATGCCGGAGAACATTCCGCGATATTCTACCGCACCGACAAGTTCACCCTCGTGGACCACGGCGACTTCTGGCTCTCGGAAACACCCGACCGCCCGAGCATAGGGTGGGACGCCGTGCTTCCGCGCATATGCTCATGGGCACGCCTGAAACACAACGACTCCGGCAAGGAAATGCTGTTTTTCAACCTCCACATGGACCATATCGGCAAACAGGCACGTATCGAGAGTGCACTTCTGGTGCAGAAAAAGATGAAAGAATTTGGCGAAGGACTGCCCACATTCCTCACCGGTGACTTCAATGTTGACCAAACCCACCGGAGCTACGCCACCCTCATCTCCACAGGGGCGCTCAATGACAGCTATCTCACCGCCGATTTTGTATATGCCCTCAACGGCACATTCAACGACTACTGCACCGACTGCTTCTCCACCTCACGCATCGACCATATCTTCGTGTCGCCCAACGTGAAAGTGGACAAATACGGCGTGCTCACCGACACCTACCGCACCGCCGAGCCTGATGCGGAGCCCAACTACAGCGCAAACGCCCCCGAGGAGATTTCCATCATTCCCCACAAAGCCCGCACCCCGTCCGACCATTTCCCCATCGTCATCCGCGCCCGCTTCTGATTCATTTGGAATTGTCGCGACATTCCCGGCTTCAACACAACCATTGCCATGGAAGGCCGGATACGCGAAGAAACAATTTTTGCACTTTTTGTCCAAAAAAGTGCAAAAATCTCATGCATTCGGCTAATTTTCTCAAGATTTTTCGTAAATTTGCAGCCTGCATTTACGGAACTGACCTTCCTTGCAGATAGTTTTACTATTATCAGTCGCTTAACAATGAAGCCATTACAAGCTAAACTTTCACAGTACACAGCCCCGCAGGAGGCAAAAGCCGCCGGAATCTACCCCTATTTCCGCGCGATATCGTCAGAACAAGATCCGGAAGTCATTATTGACGGCGAAAAGGTGTTGATGTTTGGTTCAAACTGCTACACCGGCCTTGTCAACGACCCCCGCATCAAAGAAGCAGCCATTGAAGCCACCAAGAAATACGGCACAGGCTGCGCCGGCTCCCCCTTCCTCAACGGCACCCTTGACCTCCACAAGCAGCTGGAGGCACGGTTGGCCGAATATATGGGCAAAGAAGATGTGATGATCTACAGCACCGGCTTCGGCGTGAACCTCGGCGTTGTCTCCACTCTCACCGGTCGCGAGGACTACATACTGTGGGACGAGCAGGACCACGCCTCCATCATTGAAGGCCGCCGCCTGTCGTTCTCCCAGTCGCTCAAATACAAGCACAACGACATGGCGTCGCTGGAAAAACAGCTCCAGAAATGCGACCCTGACAAAATCAAGCTGATTGTGACCGATGGAGTGTTCTCCATGGAGGGCGATGTGGCTGATGTGAAAACCATCACCGAGCTTGCCAAGAAATACAATGCCACAGTGATGGTGGACGAGGCCCACGGTATCGGAGTGTTCGGCCCCGGCGGTCGCGGCGTATGCCACCATTACGGAGTGGCCGACGATGTGGACCTCATCATGGGCACATTCTCCAAATCGTTCGCCTCGCTTGGCGGTTTCATAGCAACAGACAAGGAAATCACCAACTTCCTCCGCCACCACAGCCGCTCCTACATCTTCACCGCCAGCATCACTCCGGCATCCACAGCCGCTGCGCTCAAAGCAATTGAGATTATGGAGAAAGAGCCCGAGATTCAGGAGAACCTCTGGAATGTGACCAAGCGCGCCCTTGACGGGTTCCGCTCCGCCGGATTTGAAATCGGCAACACCTCCACCCCCATCATCCCGCTGTTCATCCGCGACAACAACAAAACATTCGCCATCACCACCGAGCTGCTCCGCGAAGGCATCTTCGTCAACCCCGTGGTGTCGCCGGCTGTTGCTCCTCAGGACACTCTGATACGCTTCAGCCTCATGGCCACACACACACCCGAGCAGGTGGACTACGCACTCGACAGAATCACCAAGGTGTTCAAGAAATACGATGTAATCAAATAAAACATCATCACCACATACACAACCGGGCGCCAGCTTTCACACTGACGCCCGGTTATTTTTTTCAGAGAGGGGACACATTGCTATTTCTCTTTGTTCACGATTTCACGGATTTTGGCAGAAGCTGCATCAATCACTCCGACAAGCTTGGTCACCTCCTCAGCTCTCACCCTGTCCACCTGCAGATTCACAAGGTCGGAAATAAGCTGTTCAATCTCGTGCATGGTGTAGTGAGCAAGGTCAACTTTCTCGCGCTGGAGCACGCGCTGGAGCAATGTGGGCTCCTCTTTCTCTTTCTTAAACATAATTAGTAGCGTTAATGATATTTGTCTTCACCAATAACACCCTCGGAGCCAAGATGGTTCAACGGCACTGCTGCGCATGGCGACGGATAATATCCACCGTGGTGGTGTCGGAATCAAACACCGAGTACCACCCCTGCGCCTCATGGGCCGGGTCGGTGACATACGGAGCACCGGGCACCCAGCGCGACGAATCGGGTACGGCCTCGCCGCCCCAACCCCAGAAATTAACGCCCGCCACCTTGCCGTCGGTCACGAGGCCGAGAATGGCATCATAATATGCATCCCTGCCTGCGGCATCATCGCCGCCGCGAAGCGACTGGTTTGTGCGCGGATATCCGAACTCCTCTATTACCAGCGGTTTGGAAATGCCGGCAAGCGAGTCGATATGCTCCTGAAGATACTCCATGGAACTGCGTATGGCCTCACCCACACCCGATGTGAGTTCGGGTTCGGTGACCCATCGCCAGTTAAACGGCCATATATGAATCACAGCATAGTCAATGCTCGGAAGCTGATGAATCCTGCGCCACAGGTCAATATCCACCTCGCAACCATATTTGCCCTCGCTACCGGTGGAAATCAGATGGTTGCCATCCAGAGCGCGGACAGCCTCGGACACACTGCGGATATACTCAAGCAGAGCCTCCTTGCCTTGCCGGCTGAACGCCCTCGGCTCGTTGCACACCTGCCAGGCCATGATAGCGGGCGACTCAGAATAGGGCCGTCCGGTGACACTGCTGGTGCGCGACACTATATTACGCGCATGCTCAACAGCCATCTGCACCGCCTCAGGCGACAGCACGAACTCCTTCACATGGTCCACATACTCCTTATAGCCATCGATGCCGGGCACAGGGGCAACCCCGCGCCCGAGCCACTGGAGATAGGAGCCGTATCCACCACTCCACTCCCAGGCGTTGTTGAGATACACCACAGCCTTCATGTCGCGTTTCTCAAGCTCAGCGAGGAGCCGGTCAAGACCCTCGAGCTGAACGGAGTCGTACACTCCGGGGGCTGTCTGGAGCACAGGGCTCACATGGTGGGGAGCATCACCGGGAGCGTCAGCGCCGGCAAGCACCCTGATGTTTTTCACTCCGAGCGAGCACAATCTGTCGAGCTCGCGCTGCAACCGCGCAGAGTCACCCGCCTCGCTCCGTGACGCAAGAATGGGGGCATACCACATATTGGTGCCCACAAATCTATATAGCGAATCGCCCAGGGTGAAATCTCCCCCGGGCGACACTTTTACGAACTTGCCTTGAGCAGCTGAGCATATAGAGGCCATGGCCAACGCAAGCATCAGAAGCCAACGCATTATTTAAATACGTATTGCTTGGAAATCGACTCGTTGTTGTGAACCCGACGGATAGTGTCGGCAAACAGGCCGGCTACGGAGAGCACGGTGGCTTTTTTGCAATCCTTGTTGAACGGGATGCTGTTGGTGAAAATAATCTCCGACATGCCGCTGGCATCAACGCGCTCGGAAGCAGGGTCGCTCATAATGGCATGCGAAGCCAGAGCACGGACACTCTTGGCACCCTCGGCCATCATAAGGTCGGCAGCCTTGGTGATGGTGCCGGCGGTGTCCACCATATCGTCCACGAGGATCACATTCTTATCCTTCACATCGCCGATCACGGTCATGGACTCCACCACATTGGCCTTGGCTCTCTGCTTATGACACAGCACCAGAGGCACATTGAGGAATTTGGCGTAGCTGTTGGCGCGCTTGGCACCGCCCACATCGGGAGTGGCCACGCACATATTCTCGAGCTTGAGGCTCTGGATGTAGGGGATGAACACCGATGAAGCATACAGATGATCAACAGGCACATCAAAGAATCCCTGAATCTGGTCAGCATGCAAATCCATTGTTATCACACGATTCACACCGGCAGCGGTGAGCATATCAGCCACAAGCTTGGAGGCTATCGACACACGGGGCTTGTCCTTACGATCCTGACGGGCCCAGCCGAAATACGGAATCACGGCAGCCACCGAATAGGCAGATGCTCGCTTGGCAGCATCAATCATGAGCAACAGCTCCATAAGGTTGTCGGTGGTGGGGAAAGTGGACTGCACGAGATATACCTCGCAGCCGCGTACAGTTTCCTCAAACGACACTTCAAACTCGCCGTCAGCAAAATGCTGCACATTCATTTTGCCAAGCTCAATGCCGAGATGTTTACAAATTTCTTCGCCCATGTAGCGCGATTTGGTGCCGGCGAATACCTTGATGGGATGGATGGATGATTGCATAACAGTGTACTACTTCTGTAATTGGTTTAATTTGCCACAAAGTTACTACTTTTTTACATCTCTCCCCACCATCTACTGTTGATTTTTTATCTACAGGGTGAATTTCAATGCCACGGCGCTGTGGGGAGCGATTTTCACTGTTGTCGCCTTGTCGGGATGGAGCTCCAGATGCATGGTGCCGGTGCCGAGCAGGTCAACGGCCTCGACTGCGCCCTCCTCCATGCCGAGATACTTGAAAGCATGGGCCGGTACCACCACATTCACATCGCCGCCATTCTCGCCGAAATTGGCCACAACGAGTATGGTCTCCTTATCCTTGCGGCGCAGGAACACAAAATGCTCGTGAGGGCTGAACCCGGGGGTATGGAAATTAACATACATAAGGTCGTAGAACTCACCTTCGGCCACAGCGCGCTCCTTGCAGCAGAGGTCAAGAATAGCCTTGTAGCGGCTGCGCAACTCGCGCTCACTGTCGGTGAGCCTTGTCAGCGCCGGACGGCCTGATTGTCCGAGCCAACGCTGTATGGTGGGGATATTGTAGTAGTCGAAAATAGTGGTGCGGCCATCATTGCCCGAGAAACCGGTGGCACCCTCGGCAGGCTCGCCAAGCTCCTGACCGCCGTAAATCATCACCGCACCGGTGCTCATCAACGCACTCACCACCATGGCGGGGAGAGCCTTGAACGGGTCCCCGGCAAACTCCGGCGAGGCTATACGCTGCTCGTCGTGATTTTCCAGAAAGTTGAGCATGTGCGCTCCGAGACCGTCCACGCGCTGCCAGCAGGAGGTGAGCTGCGCTGCCGACACCTGCCCCGACACTATGCCGCGGAGAGTGTCGTAGAGATTCACCTTGTCATAGAGGTAGTCAAACCCACCGTACTCAATGAACGGACGGTAGAGCCCCACATCATAAATTTCTGCTATGAACTGCACGCCCGGGTGCTTGGACTTCACATCAGCGATTGCCCAGTGCCAAAACTCGAGAGGCACCATGTGGGCCATGTCGCAGCGGAACGCATCCACACCCTTGCCGGCCCAGAAATGGAGGATGTCGAGCATCTTGTGCCATGTGTCGGGGATGGGGTCGAAATGACGCGAATGGTCCCAGGGGTCCACACCATAGTTGAGTTTCACGGTTTCATACCAGTCGTTGACACCCGGAAATGCGGTGAAGCAGTCATTGCCGGATGCCTTGGCGGGAAACTCCACATAGCGGTCGGCACCGCTGCCGAGATTCACCGAGGGAGCAAACTGCTGGTTGGTGATATAATAGAAATTGTTGTCATGCTTGAATCCGTAGGTGCAGTCATCGTCAGCACCGAGATCGCGCACCCCCTCGGGGGCCACATCGCTGTGATAGCGACGCGCCACATGGTTGGGCACGAAATCAATCACCAGCTTCATTCCCTGCTTGTGCACACGCTCGAGCACAGCCTCAAACTCGCTCATCCTTCCGGGTACATTTTCGGCTATGTCGGGGTCAATATCGTAATAGTCCTTGATGGCATAGGGCGAACCGGCCTTACCTTTCACCACATACTTGTTGTCGGGCTCGATACCGAAAGCCGAATAGTCGGTGCAGTGGGCATGCTCAATCACACCGGTGAGCCACAGGTGTGTGACACCCAGCTCCTTGATGGATTTCAACACAGCCGGGGTGAGATAGTTGAGCTTGCCGCAACCGTTGCGCTCTATAGAGCCATCGGGCACAGGGTCGGCAACCCGGTTGGTATATAGTCGTGGCAGAAGTTGATAAATTACAGGTTTGTCCTTTGCTTCCATGGCGTGGTCATTATGATTATTACGCCACAAAAATAATGTTTTTTTTCTCACTTAGAGCCTGTCCTTATGCGACTTTTGAACCCGAGCCTGCGGAGTGTGCGCATAGTCTCGAGATAGCCACATTCAAACACCTTGTCAATCGACTTGAGGTTAAACACCTGATAGCGAGCAATGGAATCGGTGTGCACAGCAATGTCGCAAGTCATCAGGTCGCTCGCACAATTGGTTTTGGCCATAAGCTCATAGGAGCGCAGCGCTACCCCGAGCAGATTGTTCTTATTGGTAGGACCCGAAGTGAGCGGGGAGCAGTTGACTCCAATCAGAATCCTGCATTTCTTACGGATAGCCCATGCCGGAAGATTGTGCAGCACACCGCCGTCCACATATCTCACACCGTTGATTTCCACAGGCTTGAACACAACAGGCATGCTGCACGACGCACTCACGCAGTCCACAAGATTACCATGGTCGAAAGCCACCGGCTTGCCCCGGTCAAAATCCGTGGCACCAACCACTGTGGGGATAGGCAGATCCTCAAGGTTCTCATACGGGATAGCCTCCCTGAGCAAACGTCTGAACCCTTCCATCTTCATCAAACCCGAAGTGGGGGTGGTGAGCTCACAGAGCTGAGTGAACGAATGCTGCTTGAACAGATCCACAATCTCCTCGGGGCGCATCCCGGAACTGTACAGCACCGCCGCCACCGAGCCGGCACTCACACCGGCCACGATATCAGGCCGTATCCCTACCTCCTCCAAAGCCTTCAAGGCCCCGGCGTGGGCAAATCCGCGGGCACCGCCGCCGCTGAGCGCAACCCCTATCCTGTAGGGTGGTTTTTTAGTTCTCCCAAACATCAGTCACTCTGTTAAAATTCAATAAATAGTTCTTGCAATCATAACGCGCAAAAACGGTATTTGTTTCACCATTCGGCGCACTATAATCAAATTTCCCCCTCCGGGCTTGGAATTGTGCGGACAAATTGCTAACTTTGTGCGCTTTTTACAACAAAGTCAAAGACTATTTATAGATAATCGAAACATAACATGTTAAATCCAATCAAAAAAACCATCGAACTGCCTGATGGTCGTACCATCACGCTGGAAACGGGCAAACTTGCCAAGCAGGCCGATGGAGCGGTAGAGCTGCGCATGGGCAACACAATGCTCCTTGCCACAGTAGTTTCGGCCAAAGAGGCCGGCGAAGGAGTTGACTTCATGCCACTTCAAGTAGAATACAAAGAGAAATTCTCATCATTCGGGCGTTTTCCCGGAGGCTTCCTCAAACGTGAGGGACGCGCCTCTGACTACGAAATCCTGACTGCTCGTCTGGTTGACCGTGTATTGCGCCCCTTGTTCCCCGACAACTATCACGCTGACACCTTTGTCAACATCACCTTATACTCCACCGATGGCGAGGATATACCCGACGCACTTGCCGGTCTTGCCGCCTCGGCAGCGCTCTCAGTGAGCGACATCCCCTTCAACGGCCCCATCTCGGAAGTACGTGTGGCCCGTGTGAACGGTGAGTTTGTAATCGACCCCACATTCGACCAGCTCAAGGACGCCGACATGGAGCTGATGGTAGGTGCCACCTACGACAACATCATGATGGTGGAAGGCGAGATGGACGAAGTGTCCGAAACCGACCTCCTCAATGCCCTCAAGGCCGCTCACGAGGCCATCAAGGTGCAGTGCAAGGCCCAGCTGGAGCTGGCTGAAGCCGCCGGCGCCACCGTGAAGCGCGAATACTGCCACGAAGTGAACGACGAAGCCCTCCGCCAGGATGTGCACGACAAGTGCTACGACAAGGCTTACGCCATCGCCCAGAAAGGATGCGCCGACAAACATTGGCGTAACGACAGCTTCGAGGCTATCTGCAACGAATATATCGAATCGCTCCCCGAAGAGGAACGCGAAGAAAAAACACCGCTGGTGAAGCGCTACTACCACGATGTGGAGAAAGAAGCCATGCGCCGCTGTGTGCTTGACGAAGGCATCCGTCTCGACGGCCGCAAAACAACCGAAATCCGTCCCATTTGGGCCGAAGTGGACTATATTCCCGGCCCTCACGGATCGGCAGTGTTCACCCGTGGTGAAACACAGTCGCTCTCCACTGTCACCCTCGGCACCAAGCTCGATGAAAAGATTGTGGACGATGTGATCAACCAGGGCCGCGAGCGTTTCCTGCTCCACTACAACTTCCCGCCCTTCTCCACCGGCGAAGCCAAGCCCGTGCGTGGTGTGGGCCGTCGTGAAATCGGCCACGGCAACCTTGCCCACCGCGCCCTCAAGCGCATGTTCCCCGATGATTTCCCCTACGTTTGCCGCGTGGTGAGCGACATCCTCGAGAGCAACGGCTCCTCCTCCATGGCCACCGTATGCGCAGGCACCCTCGCACTGCTTGATGCCGGCGTGAAGATGAAAAAGCCCGTGAGCGGTATCGCAATGGGTCTTATCACCGACTCCGACAACTCCAAATACGCCATTCTCTCCGATATTCTCGGCGATGAGGACCACCTCGGCGATATGGACTTCAAGGTGACCGGTACCAAAGACGGTATCACCGCCACACAGATGGACATCAAGTGTGACGGCCTGAGCTACGAGATTCTCGAACGCGCCCTCAATCAGGCCCGTGACGGTCGTCTCCACATCCTTGACATCATCAACCAGACCATCCCCGCACCACGCGAGGACTACAAGCCCCATGTGCCCCGTATCGTCACCATGACCATACCTAAGGAACTTATCGGTGCTGTGATTGGCCCGGGCGGAAAGGTGATCCAGGGTATTCAGGAAGCCAGCGGTGCCACAGTATCCATTGACGAAATAGACGAAGGTGGCTACATCGAAGTTGCCGCCGCCAACAAGCCCGCCATCGACAAGGCTCTCGAAATGATCAACGCCATCGTGGAGCTCCCCGAAGAAGGCAAGGTATATAAAGGCAAAGTGCGCTCCATACTCGACTTCGGCGCATTCGTTGAGTTCATGCCCAACCGCGACGGCCTGCTCCACATCAGCGAAATCTCCTGGGAGCGTCTTGACAACATGGAAGCTTCCGGCCTCAAGGAAGGTGACGAAGTGGAAGTGAAGCTCATCGAAATCGACAAGAAAACCGGCAAATACCGCCTGTCAATGCGTGCCCTTCTTCCCAAACCCGAAGGCTACGTAGAGCGCGAGCGCGCACCCCGTGGCGACCGTCCCCGCCGCGACAACGGCGACCGTCCCCGCGGACCGCGTCGTGATGGCGGAGAGTGAGACGGGTATCCGCCTCGGAAAAAGCCTGATTTCCGGCGGCTTCCAGGACTTCTTCATGCTGTCGGATTCGTTCTCCATGGTAGAGCTTCCCGTGCCGGAAGCGTGGACGGGGCATAACCTCGAGGAGCTGGATCTGCGGAAGAAATACAGTATCAACGTAATCGCCGTCAAGGACGGGGAAGACATCCGTGTCACGGTCAATCCGAAGACGCTGCTCCGCGCAGAGGAAGTGCTGATTCTGATCGGCGAAAACAAAGAACTTGCCAAATTGATGAAAAACAGGAAATGAGGGGACCATTCATGATTACAAGCAGCAGCAATGCACAGGTAAAAAACATTATTGCGCTGAACAAAAAAGCAAAAGAACGCCGGGAGCAGGACGTTTTCGTGGCGGAGGGCTGGAAAATGTTCCAGGAAGCGCCGCGGGAATGGCTGAAAAAAGTATATGTGTCTGAGAGCGGCAGCAAAATGCATGAAATACCGTCC
>URCF01000011.1 GCA_900546365.1 uncultured Porphyromonadaceae bacterium | reverse complement strand
TGCTCTTCCGATCTTACCGCCGCGCAGCATCCGTTCGGTGGTGGCCTGGCTCAGGCGTGCCCTGCCGCCCGCAAATCGGAGCACTGTATCCGGAGCCACAAGACGCATCAGCGCAGCGGTGCGTACAATCTCCTCCTCCTCTATCAGCGGAGTGTGCTCCAACGCCGTTCCCGGAATTGGCGACAGAATGTTGACTGGGATGGACACCGCGCCCGCATCTCTTGCCTGGGCGCACATCTCCAGACGCTCGCGCATACCCTCGCCCATCCCTATGATTCCGCCGCTGCACACTTGCATCCCAGCCTCGCGTGCCGCCGCGATGGTGCGTAGCTTGTCGGCGTGCGTGTGGGTGGTGCACAGGGTGGGGAAGTAGGAAGCGGATGTTTCCAGATTACAATGATAACGGCTCACACCGGCCTCCCTTAGCTTCTTGAGGTCATCGAGTCCCAGCAGTCCCATTGAGGCGCAGAGCTGCAGCTGCGGATGGCGGACGGCGATGGCGCGGAACATGGCGCATGCTTTTTCCAAAGCTTTGCCGGTCATGCGGCGTCCGCTGGTGACCATGGAGAATCGGTGCACACCCCTTTCGGCGCAGGTGTTGGCGGCCTCCTCCAGCACGTTGTCGTCGATAAGGTCATACTCCTCGATGCCGGTGTGGTAATGCCGGCTCTGTGCGCACCATTTGCAATCCTCCGAGCAGCGTCCGCTGCGTGCGTTCACAATAGAGCAGGTGTCGATTGTGGAGCCTGTGCGCTCCCGTCGCACACGGTCGGCGGCTTCACACAGTTGGTCGGTGGTGCAGGTGCTGTTAAGTTCCATAGCCTCGTCGATTGAGGCTCCCATCCCCTTGAGGGCGCGTGATACTATATCTTCAAGCATAGTCAAAGTTGCATTTTTTACGGCAGCAAAATTACTATTTTTTTGGAGTAAAAAGAATAAAAATGGTGTGTATGGTAAATATCCCCGTTTTCAAAACCTTTGACTTGATAAATCGGTTATATTTGCAAAACCGTTTCATAACCCATCAGCTATTTATCTATGGTGTACAGCCGCATATTTCATTTTTTTGCCGCCATAATGCTGGCGGCTCCCGTGGCATTGGGTGCCGAGGTAGGGGTGAGCCTTGACTCATGCCGCACCATGGCTCTGAGGCACAACAAGCAGCTCAAGGTGCGTTCCGAGGCTGTCCGCATGGCCGGATATCAGAAAAAGGAGGCACTCGCCGCATATCTTCCCGCCATTGATTTCGAGGGCGGGTATATGTACAACCAGAAAGAGCTGTCGATATTCGACTCCGACCAGCTGCTCCCCACAAAGACATTTGACCTTGCCACTCAGAGCTATCAGTTCAATGTTGTGAAAAACCCCTACACCGGTCAGCCTGTCACCACTCCCGACGGCACCCCGGTGCCCGAAACCGTGGCTCTGATTCCGAAGGAGGCGATGACCTACGATATACATAATGTGTTTTTCGGAGCAATCACCCTCACCCAGCCTATTTTCATGGGCGGTAAGATTGTGGCCATGAACAAGCTCACCCACTATGCCGAGGAGGCCGCAAAGGCTCTCCACAACCAGGAGGCTGAAAATGTGATTTATGCCGTGGATGCCGCTTATTGGCAGGTGGTGTCGCTAAAGGCCAAGCATGAGCTCGCCACAAGCTATGTGGCTCTGCTCGACACCCTCAGGCGGAATGTTGACGCCATGGTGCAGCAAGGGGTGGCCACCATGAGCGACCTCCTGAGCGTGGATGTGAAGCTCAACGCCGCCCAGGTGGATCTTGTGAAGGTGGAGAATGGCTTGTCGCTGAGCCGCATGGCTCTCGCCCAGGTCTGTGGCCTGCCGGTCAACACTCCCATGACTCTTGCTGATGAGAACACCAAGCTCGATGAACTCCCGGCTCCGGTGGCACGCGATTACAATATGGACGATGTCTATTCCCGCCGTCAGGATCTGCGTGCCCTTGAAATGGGTGTCAAGGCTCTGGGACAGAAAGAGAAAGTGGCCATGAGCGACATGATGCCGAAGCTGGCTCTCGTGGGGTCGTACTCCTTCTCCAACCCCAATATGTTCAACGGATTCAAGAAGAGGTTTGACGGGGCTTTCTCCGTAGGTGCCGTCCTCTCCATCCCTTTATGGCACTGGGGTGGAAACTACAATAAATATCGTGCCGCCAAGAGCCAGACACGCATGGCTGAGCTGGAACTTGACAACGCGCGCGACCTCATTGAGCTGCAGGTGAACCAAAGCAGCTACAAAACACAGGAGGCTCTCAAAACCCTCCACATGACCACCACCAACCTCTCCAAGGCCGATGAAAATCTACGCACCGCCACCCTCGGCTTCCGCGAGGGTGTCCTCACCACCGACAATGTGATGGAGGCCCAGACCGCATGGCTCAAGGCCAACAGCGAGCATGTGGATGCAAGCATCGAGGTGCGGCTCTGCGAGGTGTATCTCTCAAAGGTGCTCGGCACTCTTCCCTATCCCACAAACTATTAAAAAAACTCATAATCATTCTACAGAATATGGCTGATATTAATGCAAACACTGCTGAACAGCGCGAGAACTGCAATCTGCTCGTGGCTCTGCTGCTGCTCACTATAGGAGCCGCCGTGCTCGCTATCATTGGTTTCGTGTTTCTCAAAAAGCCTGCCGAAATAATCGAGGGTCAGGCCGAAGCCACTTCGGTGCGCGTTTCCGGCAAACTTCCCGGCAGGGTAGTGGAGCTGTATGTGAAGGAGGGCGACATGGTTCATGCCGGCGACACTCTTGTGCATATACATTCCTCGCTCGCCGAGGCCAAGCTGATGCAGGCCGAGGCTATGAAGCAGGCTGCCGCCGCGCAGAATCAGAAGGTGGACGCCGGCACCCGCATACAGATTGTGCAGACCGCCGAGCAGATGGTGGCCCAGGCTGCCGCCGCCAAGGAGATTACCCGCAAAACCTACGACCGTATGGAAACCCTTTTCAAGGAGAATGTGGTGTCCGCACAGAAGCGCGATGAGGCCAAGGCTGCCTATGATGCCGCTGTGGCCGCCGAGGGTGCTGCCCGCAGCCAGCTGGCGCTTGCCAAGGCCGGTGCCCAGAAGGAGGATAAGGAGAGTGCCGCCGCCATGGTGAATGTGGCGCAGGGCGGTGTTGCCGAAGTGCAGAGCCTGCTCGAGGACCAGTATCTCACTGCTCCTTGTGACGGTCAGGTTGATCAGGTGTACCCGGAGGTGGGTGAACTTGTGGCTCTCGGCGCTCCTATCATGAATGTGCTCAAAATCAGCGATAAATGGATCACTTTCAATGTGCGCGAGGAGTATCTCAACAACATGAAGCTCGGGCAGGAGATCAAGGTGATGATTCCCGCTCTGGACAAACGCGAGATTCAGGCGCGCATATACTATGTGCGCGACATGGGCAGCTACGCTACATGGCGAGCCACCAAGGCCACCGGCGAATGGGACAGCCGCACCTTTGAGGTGAAGGCCCGTCCGGTGGACACTATCGCCGATCTCCGACCCGGCATGACTGTGGTTTATAATCCGTGACAACATGAATTTCACTCCGCTCACTAAATCCTTGCGTCTGGGATGGCTCGACCTGGGCCGTCGCTGGGTGGTGGTGGCGCTGATGGTGCTTGTGCCGTTCGGTGTCACATGGTTCTTCATCAACATGATGGATGCCGGACTGCCACTGAAGGTGCCGGCTGCGGTGGTGGACCTCGACCAAAGTTCATTGTCGCGGAAAGTGACGCGCAACCTCGCCTCATCGCAGGCTCTCGACATCTCCTATAAGGCTGAGTCATTCCATGAGGCTATTGACGATGTGCGCTCAGGCAAAATATTCGGTTTCTTCTATATCCCCGAGAATTTTCAGCGTGATGCGGTGGGTGGCAAAGGCCCGACACTCAGCTACTATTCCAACCTCACATTCTTCGTGCCCGGCACGCTCACTTTCAAAGGGTTCAAGACTGTGGCCGTCACCACCACCGGCGGTGTGGTGCAGACCACCCTTGTGCAGTCGGGTGTGGACGAAGCCGCCGTTGGAAGTCTCATCCAGCCTGTTGCCGTCAATGAGTTCGGCTTGCACAATCCCTGGATGAACTACAACATCTATCTCAGCAACTCGTTCCTCCCCGGCGTCATTGCCCTGATGGTGTTGCTTGTCACAGCCTTTTCGGTGTGCGATGAGATAAAGCGCGGTGATTCTCCACAATGGCTGCGTACCGCCGGAGGCTCCATGTTCATCGCTCTGCTTGGCAAGCTCCTGCCGCAGACATTGGTGTTCTCTATTGTCGGGATAGCGGTGCAGAGCATCGTGTACGGGTTCTGCAACTTCCCGCTCAACAATCATGCCATGCATATCATCATGGCCATGGTGCTGTTTGTGGTGGCATGTCAGGCATTTGCCGTCACTGTGTGCTGCATACTGCCCAACCTCAGGCTGTCGCTCAGCATACTGTCGCTCGTAGGCATCCTCTCGTTCTCCATCACCGGCTTCTCGTTTCCGGTGCAGAGCATGTATGGAGCAGTGGGAGTGTTCAGCTACATCGTGCCGCTGCGCTACTATTTCTTGATATATATCGACCAGGCGCTCAACGGAATCCCTATCTTCTATTCACGGTGGTACTATGTGGCCCTGCTTATATTCCCGTTGGTATCGCTCCTCGGGTTGCCGAGGTTGCGCCGCAAGTGTCTCAACCCTGTTTATGTGCCGTAAGATATGATACAAGCTGTCAAAAAATGGTTCGTGGATCTGTTCAAGGTGTGGCGCCGGGAGTTCTACCTGGTGTTTCACGATGCGGGTGTGCTCCTGTTTTTCTTCGCTCTCCCCACGATTTATCCTGTGGTTTACACTATCATCTACAATCCTGAGATTCTCACGGATCTGCCGGTGGTGGTTGTGGACGACAGCCGCACTGCCTCAAGCCGCCATCTGGCCCGTATGGTGGATGCCACCCAGGCAATGCAGGTGTACGATTACGCCCCTGATATGGCGGCGGCACGCACAATGATGAACGAGCACAACTGCTTCGGTGTGCTCCATATTCCCGCGAGCTATGACAAAAAGCTTGGCAACGGTGAGCAGGCGGTGGTCAACTTCTACAGCGATATGAGCCTGTTGCTCCGCTACCGCTCGTTTGTGGCCGCTCTCACCGACATCCAGCTGACGCTCGGCACTCAGATTCAAACTCAGAAACTGTCGCAGTCCGGGATGTCAACCCTCAGCGTCGCCGCCGCTCCCATTCAGAGCGAGGCTATAATGCTCGGCGACCCCACGCAGGGATTTGCTTCATTCATCATCCCCGGCATCCTGGTGCTTATTCTGCAGCAGAGCCTTATTCTCGGAGTCACCATGCTGGCCGCCGGCGGCAAGGAACGCCGCATGAAGCATGGCGGCACCGATCCTATGGCTGTGGATGCTCCCGTGGGTGCGCAGATGCTCGGCAAGCTGATGTGCTACCTCTGCATCTATGTGCCGCTGGTGCTCTACATACTCCATCTGGTGCCGTTGATGTTCTCGCTGCCGCAGGTCGGTAGTCTGGGCGAATGTTGCCTGCTGATTCTCCCCATGCTCATAGCCTCCATTTTCCTGGGGTTCTGCCTGAGCTGGTTTGTCAAGGAGCGCGAATCCTCATTGCTCGTCATAGTGTTCACCTCGGTGGTGTTCCTGTTCCTGAGCGGCCTCACCTGGCCCCGCTATGCCATGAACGGGTTCTGGACCCTTGTGGGCAACTGTGTGCCTGCCACATGGGGCGTGGAAGCCTTCGTGCGCATGAACTCCAACGGCTCCCCGCTGTGGGAGCAGTCCCATCCGTTCCTGATGCTGTGGCTCCTCGTGGCTGTATATGGTGTGCTGGCCTACTGTCTGCAGAGATATTGCCAAGGCCGCAGGAAATTGCTACCTTTGCAGCGATAACCCGCAAATATCTTTATAATGTTTTCAGGAATAGTGGAAGAGGCTGCCAAGGTGGTGGCTGTGATTGATGAGGGTGGCAACCGTCACCTGAGAGTGAAATCCTCGTTTGCCGATGAACTCAAGATTGACCAGTCGGTGGCTCATAATGGCGTGTGTCTCACCGTTGTCGAGCTGCATCCCGACAGCACATACACCGTCACCGCCATTCAGGAAACCCTCGACCGCTCCAATCTCGGGCTCCTGACTGTGGGCGATGAGGTCAACCTCGAACGCTCCATGGTGATGAATGGCCGTTTGGACGGACATATCGTGCAGGGCCATGTGGATTGCACCGCCGTGTGTGAGAGCGTGGAGCATGTGGACGGCAGCATCTACTACAAATTCACCTATCAGGTGCCCGCCGACATGGCCGCCAAAGGGTATGTGACCGTGGAGAAAGGGTCGGTGACAGTCAACGGTGTCAGCCTCACGGTGTGCAACAGCGAGGCATCATCGTTCCGTGTGGCTATCATACCCTACACTTTCGAGCATACCAATTTCCATGCCATCCAACCCGGCACGAAAGTCAACATTGAATTCGACATCATCGGCAAATACCTTGCCCGTCTCGCTCAATTTTCTTGAGAGATATAATCATATAAGACTTATAAATCTTATAAATCTTATAAGGCTTATAAGAATTATCTCAGCTTCAGCACTGAGCGTCCGGTCCAGCACTGGGGCTGCTCAAGGCCAAGGGCATCGGCTATGGTCGCTGCAACATCGTATTGCATCGTCACCCCGTTGATTTTGCCTGTGCCTTCCACCCCTTTTCCGAAGATTATCAGAGGACTCTGCATCTCGGCAAGGGTGATGCCGCCGTGTTTGTCAACACCGCCATGGTCGGAGGTGATCACAAACATTGTGTCATCGTATATACCGGCGTCTTTCACCGCCTGCACCACACGGGCTATGTAGCGGTCAAGCTCCCGGAGCTTGGCGTAGTACTCGGGTGTGTCATGGCCAATGGCGTGTCCTGTATGGTCGGGCTCATCGTAGCACACTGCCAGCAGCTCGGGTTTCTTCTCCTTGATATATTTTTCAGCGAGGTCGGTGATTTGCGACTCCACTCCGGGCAGATTCTCCATAGCTTGCTGATGGTAGCTCAGCGATAAAGTGTCCACCAGATATTTTATGCCGTCCCATTCGTAGAGTACGCCGATTTCCGCGTCGGGCGAGGCTTGGCGCAGGAGCTGGAACACGGTGGGGAAAATCCCGTTTTCACCTTTCACCCGCTCGGGTATTTCAGGCGTTTTGGAGCCCCATTGGGTATAGCCGTGGATTTCGGTGGGTGCACCCATGAACATTGCGGCCCAGTTGGGGGCGCTGGAGGAGGGGAGCACGGTACGTTTCTCAAGCGTATAGCGTCCTTCGGCCATCAGCTGCTTCACGGTGGGCATGTCGGCTTTCTCCACCGAGTAGGCTCCCCATCCGTCAAGTCCTATCAGCACCAGATGCTTGGTCAACCGCGGACGCATTTCGGGAAGGAACTTGCCCATGGCTTTCCTCACAGCATCGGCATGATGGTTCTGCCCCAGGTCGGTGGGGTGCACATAGTCCACCCACGCATCCTCGGGCATCTCTATCTCCTCGGAGGAGAGATAGTAAAGGTGTTTCACTCCGCGGTCCATAAGGTTATGGTATGCCTTGCGCTGGGCGCTGTTGGCGTTGGTGTAGTCGTTGTGGCGTCCTTGGTTGGAGTTCATATTGCTGTATCCGGCGTGCTCCACCAGCAATATGGGCACATCGCTCTTGGCGCGGAGCTGCATCACGGCGTTCTCCACCAGTTTTGTCAGCTCGCTGTTCTCCACCTGAAACAGGTTGGGCATGCAGTCAAGCACCACAGCGCGGCTGTCGATTTCGTTGATAAGCTTTATCATCTCCGGCTCCAGCATCCCGTTGCCGGAAAACCCGAGGTTCACCACCGGCACTCCGCTCTTGCGCTGAAGGATGTTGGTCCATGCCATGGCCGGGCGTGAGGCGCAGGCTCCATGGGCTATGGATGTGCCGTACACCACTATAGGCTTCTCATCTCCGGCGGCCACGAAATTGAACTCCGACCCTTCGACCACCCCTATTTCAAGGTTCTTGACCTCGTTGAACAGCGGCAGGTAGAGGGTGAACAGTTCCGGTCGGGTGCTCTCCGGGCGGTCAACGCGATAATAATATTGCACAGTGCTGTCGCCGAACGAGTACGACCCGAAGCAGAATGCACCGTCGCTGTTGCGGTACAGGTCAGTGCCGCTCACCCCGGTGGCGGGCATGTGGGGCATAGCCATAGGGCCGGTCACATTGTAGCGCACGTTTATGTCGGGCGAGTTGGTGACAAACTGAATCTGCAGTCCGGCGCTGTTGGTGGACAGGTCCCATAGCTTGGGACGCAGTTTGTCTTGAGCGCGTTGGGGCAGGCGGCGGTAGTTGCCGCCATCCTCGTTCCAAGCCTGATTATGGATATTGGTGGTGCCTTCGGCTGCCTCGGCCATAGGGTTGTGCCACTTCACTTCTGCGGCCACTGCTGTGGACCATAGCAGCATTGACGCTGCAAGCAAAATTATCTTCTTCATAGCGCTCAAGTTTTATACTCGCAAAAATACACAAAAGTTCCGTTATTTTGTTGTATTTTTGCACATCATACAAAAGAAAACACCCTCTTATGGATTCAACCGACAATATTCTCCGTGCTGTAGAGCTGAAAAAATCCGGCACATGCAATTGTGCACAGTCTGTGGCATGCGCTTTCTGCAACGAGGTAGGCGTAGAGTTTGACACCATGGCGGCAATCACTTCTGCCTTCGGCACAGGGATGGGCACCATGAAAGCCACGTGCGGTGCGCTTATCGGTGCCGGCGTGGTGCTGGGGCTGGTGGAACGCGACCGCGTCCGCTCACGTGCCGCCATCAAGCGGGTGATGGAGCAGTTCGAGCAGCGCAACGGTGCCTCTATCTGCCGTCAGCTCAAAGGGATTGACACCGGCACTCCGCTCCGTGCCTGCAACGACTGTGTGGCCGATGCCGCTGAGTTCACACTTCAATATCTGAAAGAGAAAAGATGAGATTCCGTACATTTCTACTGACGGCGCTCCTGATATGCGTCGGTATTATGGCCCATGCTACTGTGTATTCGCCTAAGCAGGTGCCTAATGTGCAGCTCCTTGACTCCACGCGCTATCTCTCCAATCCCGATGGAATCATAGAACCCGGGGCCGAGAAGCTGATTAATTCCACTCTGGCTTCAATCCGGGCCAACTCCACGGCCGAGGTGGCTGTGGTGGTGCTGGACGATATCGACCGCGATATCAATGATTTTGCCACCGCTCTGTTCGAGCAATGGGGTGTGGGGCGCAACGGTAACAACAACGGTGTGCTGGTGGTGGTGGCAAAGGAGCCCCGCCGGGCGGTGATACGCACCGGCTACGGGGCCGAAGGTGTGCTACCCGATGCGGTATGCTCCCGCATAATCCGCAACGATATGGCTCCGGAGTTCAAGCAGGGCAATTACAACCTCGGCACCCTCAATGCCGTCAACCATATCGCCACCATCCTCTCCGACCCCGAGGCGGCCGCCGAAATGCGACAGGGCATGGACAGGGAACAATCTGATTTTTCCGGCTCCGACCTTTTCATGTGGTATCTCAACCTCTGCGGCGTTGTGGCTGTGGTGATGCTTATTGTGGTCTGTTTCATGATTTTTTCCACTCGCCGGCTCAACAGTCAAGACCGTTGGCGCAAGTTGAACGACATCAAGCCTGTGGCGCTTTTCGCCTGCTTCTTCGGACTCGGACTGCCGCTGGTGGCCTATATCCCGCTGGCTGTCACCATGCGGAGAATACGCAGCCGCCATATCGACTGCCCTAATTGCGGCCACAGGATGAACAAGCTCAACGAGGAGCAGGACAATCTGTATCTCACTCCCGCGCAGGATCTTGAGGAGCATCTCAACTCCATTGACTACGATGTGTGGCTCTGTCCCAACTGCGGCGAGAAGGATGTGATTCCCTATATCAATCCCCGCTCGTCGTTCACCGTGTGTCCCGACTGCGGAGCCAAAGCTTGCTCGCTGTCGTCCGACCGTGTGATAATGAAGCCGACCACCCAACATTCCGGACAGGGGTTGCGCACATTCACCTGTGCCAATTGCCATAAATCCCATTCCACAAGCTATATTGTGCCCAAACTTGTAGCTCCGGTGGTGGTTGGTTCCGGATTCGGCGGTGGCGGAAGCGGAGGCGGCTTTGGAGGCGGTGGTTTCGGCGGCGGCATGACCGGCGGCGGAGGAGCCTCCGGTGGTTGGTAAAAACAGTTCAAATATATCTTTCATATTGCAAAAATGCTTGAGTCTCTTCATTTCATAGGGCTGGCCACTGGATTGGCCACATTTGTCATCATCGGGGCCTTCCACCCGCTCGTCATCAAGTGCCACTACCATTGGGGCACCGGATGCTGGTGGTGGTTTCTGCTTCTGGGCATTGCCAGTTGCGTGGCTTCGCTTGTGGTGGCCAACGAGTTCTGGAGCACCGTTCTCGGAGTGCTCGCTTTCTCATCGTTATGGACCATCAAGGAAATTTTCGAGCAGGAGCAGAGGGTGGCCAAAGGGTGGTTTCCCGACAACCCGGCCCGCCGTGTCAACGGCACGAAACACCCCCGTGGATGCAAATAAAACTCCGATATTTATTCATGTTACATAGAAAAGTGCTATCTTAGCACCCAAAATATCAAACCTACATTAACTCATGGCTAAAGTTCTCATTATCGGCGCCGGAGGAGTGGGCACTGTCGTGGCCCATAAATGCGCCCAAAACCCACAGGTTTTCAGCGAAATAGTTCTTGCATCGCGCACACGCAGCAAATGCGAGGCTATAGCCCGTGCCATCGGTTCTGGCAACATCACCACCGACTCTGTTGATGCCGATTCTGTGCCCCAGCTTGTGGAGCTGTTCCGTCGCCACAATCCCGACATCGTGATCAACGTGGCTCTTCCCTATCAGGATCTCACCATCATGGACGCTTGTCTGGAATGTGGTGTGAACTATCTCGACACCGCCAACTACGAGCCCAAGGATGAGGCTCATTTCGAATACTCATGGCAATGGGCCTACAAAGAGAAGTTTGAGAAGGCCGGCCTGACTGCCATCCTCGGGTGCGGTTTCGACCCGGGTGTGTCGGGAGTGTTCACCGCTTACGCTGCCAAGCACTATTTCAGCGAGATGGAGTATCTTGACATTGTGGACTGCAATGCCGGCGACCACGGCAAGGCGTTCGCCACCAACTTCAACCCTGAAATCAATATCCGCGAAATCACCCAGAACGGCCGCTACTATCAGGACGGCAAGTGGGTGACCACCGGCCCGCTTGAAATCCACAAGCCGCTCACATACCCCAATATCGGTGCGCGTGAGAGCTATCTGCTCTATCACGAGGAGCTCGAGAGTCTTGTCAAGAACTACCCCTCCATCAAGCGCGCCCGCTTCTGGATGACCTTCGGACAGGAGTATCTCACACACCTGCGCGTGATTCAGGATATAGGCATGGCACGTATCGACGAAATCGACTACAACGGCATGAAGATTGTGCCCCTGCAGTTCCTCAAGGCTGTGCTCCCCAACCCTCAGGATCTCGGCGAGAACTATCATGGCGAAACATCCATCGGTTGCCGCATCTCCGGTCTTGACAAAAACGGCGAGCACCTCACATATTATATCTACAATAATTGCAGCCACGAGGAGGCGTATCGCGAAACAGGCATGCAGGCTGTGAGCTACACAACCGGCGTGCCCGCGATGATTGGCGCCATGATGTTCCTCACCGGCAAATGGAACAAGCCTGGTGTGCACAATGTGGAGGAGTTCGATCCCGATCCTTTCATGGAGCAGCTTTCTGTCCAGGGTTTGCCTTGGCACGAAGTGCTCAATCTTGACCTTGAAGTGTAGTTGTCATCCCTATAGCATCACACGCCGCAGTGAACACTCACTGCGGCGCTGTCGTTAATACGAAAGAGGTTGTTCAACTATTGTCATTAAAAAACATCAAATTTATGCACACTTTATACTCTTCTCTACGCGCAGCGGTTTCGATGCTGCTGCTTTCCACATTATTGGTGCTTGCATCGTGCTCTTCGGACGATGCTGAACTTCTTGAGCAGGTGCCCGCTTCGGCCGGTGCCGTGATTGTCACCGATCTGTCGCAGCTCATGGATGATGCAGGATACACCGACAACCCCTCCACTATGCCCGGTTGGCTTACCGCCGGAATATTGGGCAACGCCGACCGCGCCGCCAAGGCTGTGGATTTGTCGCATATAGTGTCGTTTTCCATGCCCGGCTCCGGGTTTGTAACAATAGTGCGACTGAAGGATGACAGCGAATTTGCTGCACTTGTTTCCGAGGCCGGGATGACCGAAAGCGAGCAGTCAGGCTTCACCCTATGGAGCGGCAACGGCACCTCCGTGGCTGTGAAAAACCATCAGGCATGGATTGCTCCCGATGCTGTTGAGATGGCACGGAAGGCAGCCGCAAGATGCGCCGATGATGGCAAATTCACCCTCTGGAAAGGACTCACCGAGTTCCTCTCCACCCGCTCCACTCTCGGTATTGTGGTGGCTGTAGAACCCGCTGGTGCCGATCAGCAGGGCCGCTATGCCGCCATTGATATCGAAGGCAATCAGGAGGCCGCTTCAGTCACAGCGTGCCAAATGCGTGCCGATGGCGAAAAATACACCAACTCATCGCTCACCACTCTCCAGACGGATTTCCTGCGCTATCTTCCGCGCAATTTCAATGCCGCTTTCGCCATGGGTGTCGGTCCTGACTTCGACTGGAGCTCTGTAGCTCAGGTGGTGGAGTCGTTCGGAGGTGGCCGCGCCCGCGGTTTCTTTGATGTGGTGGCCACGGTGCTGTCGCAATGCAATGGCACACTCGCCATAGCAGCTGACGCCTATTCGCTTCCCGGCAACGAACCTGCTGTGCTCGCCATGGTCCACATGACCCAGGAGAAGGTGGACTCTGTGCAGCGCGACATAATAGCGCAGTTTGCCACCCTCGGCATCAAAGCCACCCAAAGGGCTGACGGTCAGTATATGATTCCGGTGCCGGGCATGAAAGTGTTTGTTGGCAATGTTGACGGCTATCTGGCCTTTGGCACCCAGCCGTTTGTTACAGATGGTGCGTCTCCCTTCACCACCACTTTCGAGGGGCAGCTCGCCGCTGCCGCCGTGCAGATGGAAACTCTCCGCACCTACTCTCTTGCCATCCCCTACGGTCTCGACCTCTCCGCCAAGGTGGGCGACACCGACACACGTGTGCGCATAGCCTTCCCCGGCAGCACCGACCGTCCGCTGGCCAATATACTGTCACTAATGAGCTTTCTGTTCTGATGAGCACAATTTCTTCCATCACTGTACAGAATCTCATCCCGCAAGTGTTTGTGGGAATGGAACGCACCGAGCCGCTCTGCAGCTCGCAGGTGTGGCTCCGCACGCTTGAATTCCGGCGGGGTGACTACTATCTTGTCGAGGCCGATTCAGGAACCGGCAAATCCTCGCTCTGCAGCTTTATCTACGGCAACCGTGGCGATTACAATGGCCGTGTGCTGTTTGACGGCTGCGATGTGACCTCGTTCTCCACATCCCGCTGGTGTGAGCTCCGCACCCGTGTCATCGCCTATCTGCCCCAGGAGATGCATCTGTTTCCGGAGCTGTCGGTGATGGAAAATATCGCTATCAAGAACCGCCTCACCAACCGCCGCTCTCTCCATTGGATCACCTCCATGCTCGAGGAGCTGGAGATAGCTTCAAAAGCCGACTCTCCCGCCGCCCGTCTCTCAGTGGGCCAGCAGCAACGTGTGGCTGTTGTCAGGGCTTTGTGTCAGCCATTTGACTTCCTGCTGATTGACGAGCCGGTGAGCCATCTCGACGAGCACAACAACCGTCTGGTGGCCTCTGTCATCGAGCGCACGGCCCGCAGCGAGGGCGCCGGCATCATCGCCACTTCGGTGGGCAATAATATTCTCCTTCCGTTCAACTCCGTGCTCAAGCTATGACTCACAATATTGTATGGCGATTGCTGCGCCGCAACATCAGCATAGGACAACTTGCCGGTTATGCCGTGGCCAACCTCGTCGGGCTGGCTATTGTGCTCACAGCCGTGCAGTTCTACCGCGATGTCACCGCCAACTGGCAGTCCGATGACTCATTCATCTCGCGCAACTATGTCATCATCTCCAAGCGGCTCCCCTCGGGCATCGGCTCCCTGTTCGGCTCCCCGGCTTCCAAGGGGTTTTCCGCCGATGAACTCACCGAGCTGCGTTCGCAGCCGTGGGTGCGGAAAGTAGGGGAGTTCACCGCGGCCAATTTCAATGTGTCGGCATCGGTGGAGATGGGTGGCTCTCCCCTCAGCACAGCCCTCTTCCTCGAATCCATCCCCTCGGAATTTTTCGATGCGCTTCCCAACGGATGGACCTTCACTCCCGACTCCGGAAAGCCGCTGCCGGTAATCATCAGCAAGGACTATCTCACCCTCTACAATTTCGGATTCGCCGCCTCCCGCGGCCTCCCGCAGATCAGCGAGGAGATGATGAAAATGATTCCGTTGCGCATCTCTGTCAGCGGCAACGGCCGCCAGCAATGGATGGACGCCCGGATTGCCGGGTTCTCCTCGCGTATCAATACCATCGCCGTGCCCGAGGAGTTCATCCGCTGGGCCAACCCGATTTTCGGCGAGAAGCAAGCATCCAACCCCTCGCGACTGATCATCGAGACCTCTGACCCCGGCAACCCCGAAATATCCTCTTATTTCAGCTCCCACGGCTATGATCCATCCGGTGCCGACCCCAACTCCGGCAAAGCTTCCTACTTCCTCTCCGTTGCCACAGCTGTGGTGATTGCCGTTGGAGTGGTAATCTCCCTGCTGGCACTCTTTATCCTGCTGCTGAGCATCAGGCTTCTGCTGCAGAAAAACCGCATCACCCTCACCCGCCTGATGATGCTGGGCTACTCCCCGCGCACCGTTGCGCGCCACTATATCGTGATTGTGTCGGTGATCAATATCTGTGTGTTCATCGGAGCCGTGGCCCTCATGCTGGTGGCCTCCGGCCTATGGGCCGCCCCTCTCAGCCAAATCGGCATCTCCCCGTCGTCACACCTGCAATCCATTCTGCTCGGTGCCGGGCTGATGCTTCTTGTCTGTCTCGACAATTTTACTGTCATCTATCTTAATATCAATCGTATATTCCCCCGCCCGGGCAAAAAACAACAGTAACCGGATATGAAAGATCTAATTATTGAAAAAGAATCAAGCGAACGCACCATACTCATAGGCATCGTCACTCCCCAGCAGTCCGAGGCCAAAACCCTTGAATATCTCGACGAGCTCGAATTTCTCGCCGACACTGCCGGTGCTGTCACTGTCCACAAATTCATCCAGAAGCTCAACGGCCCTGACTCACGCACCTATGTGGGCTCCGGAAAACTGGAGGAGATTCGCAATTATGTGGAGAACAACGATATCGGTATGGCCATATTCGACGATGACCTCTCGCCAAAGCAGGTGGCCAACATCGAGCGTGAGCTGAAAGTCAAAATCCTCGACCGCACAAGTCTCATCCTCGACATTTTTGCCAAGCGTGCACAGACCGCCAACGCCAAAACGCAGGTGGAGCTGGCCCAATACCAATATCTTCTCCCCAGGCTCACCCGCCTGTGGACTCACCTTGAGCGTCAGCGAGGCGGTATCGGTATGCGCGGACCCGGTGAGCGGCAGATTGAAACCGACCGCCGAATCATCCTCGACAAAATATCACGCCTCAAGGAGGAGCTGCGCGACATCGACCGACAAAAATCCATACAGCGTAAAAATCGCGGCAAGCTCACACGAGTGGCTCTCGTGGGGTACACCAACGTGGGCAAATCCACCCTCATGAATCTCCTCAGCAAAAGCGATGTGTTTGCCGAAAACAAACTGTTCGCCACCCTTGACACCACAGTACGCAAGGTGATCATCGACAACCTCCCGTTCCTGCTCACTGACACCGTAGGGTTCATACGCAAGCTCCCGACCCACCTTGTGGAGTCGTTCAAGTCCACACTCGATGAAGTGCGCGATGCCGACATCCTGCTCCATGTGGTTGACATATCCCACCCCAATTTCGAAGAGCAGATTGAAGTGGTCAACCGTACACTCGCTGATGTCTGTGGCTCCGTCAACAAGCCCGTGATAATGGTGTTCAATAAAGTGGACGCCTTCACCTATACACCCAAAGACGAAGACGACCTCACCGAGCGCACCCGCTCCAATATCCCTCTCAGCGAGCTCAAAGCCACCTGGATGGCCAAGATGGGAAGCGATGCCGTGTTTGTCTCCGCCAAAACCGGGCTCAACATCGACGAGCTCAAGCAGAAAATCTATGAGAAAGCAAAAGAAGTGCACCTCAGCCGCTTCCCCTACAACGATTTCCTGTTCCAGAAATACGACGACCTTGAACAATAAATTTGCGAATTTCCAAACTATGTGGTAAATTTGCCCCATCTTTCGCAGACAAGCAGTCTCCGGAAGCCCGAATGGTGGAATGGTAGACACGAGGGACTTAAAATCCCTTGGCCATTACCGGCTGTGTGGGTTCGAGTCCCACTTCGGGTACAAATCAATCCCCTTGACCTATCAGAGTTGAGGGGATTGATTTTCTCTAACGAGCATCAATAAATCGTGTAAATCCAATCCTCGCATTGCTCCCTGTTCCCCATAATTCACGCGTTTTTCGCCCCGCCATCAAAAAAAATCGCGATTTTTCGCATTTTTTTTGCAAAACACTTGCACAATCCAAAAACGTGCCGTATCTTTGCACTCGCAAAACGGCAATAGCCGCTGCATCTCACAAACCTGGTGCGGTAGTTCAGCTGGTTAGAATACCTGCCTGTCACGCAGGGGGTCGCGGGTTCGAGTCCCGTCCGCACCGCTGAGGAGAGAGGAGAATGAGTATCGTTTAGCTTCGGCTTTCGTTACTCATTCTTTTTTTATATACCGCCTCCTGTATCAGCTTTTTCTCCCGGCTAAAAAATTGTTAGCGGACTCCTGCCGAGAGCTGGCTGGCTACATCGTTGGAATATTGCCGGCCGATGGGGAGTATGCGGCCATTGTTCAATTCCACTTCTCGTTTGCTAAAGCTGCGCACTTTTGATTTCTGTACTATATAGGAGCGGTGGATTCTAATGAAATCATGTTCCGGCAATTGGGTTCCGATGTTTTTCAATATCATGCGGGATACTGTGCGGACACCGTTCTCTCTGAATATCTTGACATACCCCTCCATGGCTTCGATATAAAGGATTTCATCAAGCGGGATGCTCACATTGTTGTACTCCTGTTTAACCAGGATACATTGCCTGTCGGAGTGAGCCCCATCTCCAATCCGTCGCAGCGCTTTGGAAAATGCAACTTGGAAACGGGAATATGAGAATGGTTTGTGGAGGTAGTCCACGGCATCAAGTTCAAATCCGTCCAAAGCATATTCAAGATACGCTGTAGTGAAAATGAAACATGTGTCTTCCGGTAGTTGAGAGGCGATTGTGAGGCCGGAGATATTTTCCATTTCAATATCAAGGAACGCTATCCTTGGTTTTTCTTTCCTGATTACTTCCAATCCTAAGGCAGGATCTGAGAACACTTGCAGATCCACACCTCCGATCCGCTCACAGAATTTAGCAATGACATCGAGCGCAAGTGGTTCATCGTCAATTGCAACGCATTTGATAGTGCTGTACATTTCAATTCAACTGTATTGTTAACGACACTCGGAAAATCCATCTTTCTCTACGGTTGTCAATGTATGTTTGTCAGGAAAAAGCGAGGCGAGCCTTGATTTGCAATTCTCTATGCCGACCGGCATATCTTTGCGAAACTCATCCGCATGCTTCATTATATTGTTGCCTGTTTCAAAGTTCAAAGTTCCGTCGGCCACTGTCAGACGGATTTTTATGCTACAATCCCGGCTTGTGGATGATCCGTATTTGAATGCGTTTTCCACGAAAGTCAGCATCAGCATCGGTGGAACTTTGATAAGTTCGTTATCCACTTCATAATTCCAGTCGATTGAAGTATGGGCGTTCAATCTTATGGATTGAAGGTCAATGTAGTTCTGAATGTAGGAGATTTCGTCGCTGAGTGCCACAAGTTCTTTTTCGATTGTGATGTATGTGTATTTGAGCAGCTCGGTGAATTTTATAAAAGCGTTTTCGGCTTTTTCGGATGTGCCGATCACGAGGCTATAAAGGGAATTGAGGGTGTTGAACATGAAATGAGGGCTGATCTGCGCCTTGAATACTGCAAGCTCCGCTTTGTCGCGCTGTGCCTCGATTTTCTTTGTCAGCAGTAGCTGTTCATACAATTCCTTGACAAATGAAATGGTGAGAGAGTAACCCATCACGAGTGAGAACATTAACCATAGTGTCACTGACACGCCAAAATTTCTCACCTGTGTCTGATATTCGCTTAGAGCCGGAGTTACAAAGTCCATATCGGGCAATGGATACAGCGAAAGCAGATAATTCACTATGGTAAGCAAGGCCACTATCCCCGCTATCACATAATACTTTTTTGAAATAAGCAGTTTCGGCACATTTATTTTCATCAATAGAAAATAGCAGCCATACAGATAGGCGCAGGAGATGAACGAAAACAATGGCCATTGGTGAAACCAATATCGTGCCGGACCCAAAGTTTCCAATATGGGAATAAAGACCAGACAAAAGAAAAGGTCCAATATGAGGGCTGTTTTGTTTTCGATTGATTTCACATTGCAAAGTTAGCACGCGCCCGCAATACAAACAACATCATTCAAGTGCGTTTGTTTACAAATTTGTGTTGTCTATTGACGCACGGTGCAAATATTGTGGATAAGCATTATATTTGTATTATATTTTATAAATGGAAATGAAATATTTTGCAATTCCCTTCATATTGCTCGCCACGCTGCTCCAGGCATGTGTCAACAAAGAGCCGTCCATAGAGCATGACTCCTTGATGGAGGCATCGAAGCAGGAGCTCGCTGCTGCTTTGGAAGAACGCGACCGGCTCCTTGATCTGGTAAAGGAGATTTCTTCCGATATGGATCAGATCAAGCACCTTGAGCATATCATGACTGTGGCCGGTGCGCAATCTTTCGAAAATCCTGCCCAGCGGGCTCAGTTGCTCTCCGATATGGCGGCAGTGAAAAAAACTTTGCAACATCGCCGTGAAAAGCTGGCCGAGCTGGAAGCGAGGCTTCAAGAATCCTCGTTATATACCGAGGAATTGAAAAGTACAGTCGAGGTGCTTCGCAAACAGATCGACTCCCAGACTGAGGATATTGAATCCCTGAGGGCTCAATTGTCGCGGGCCAATGAGCGAATCAGCAGTTTGAACAGTGAGGTGGATTCGCTGAATTGCACAGTGGCTACAGTCAACCGTAATCTTGATGACACCCGTGTTGCCGCAGCAAGGCTTGAAAACGAGCTTAATACATGCTATTATGTGGTGGCTACTCAGTCACAGCTAAAGGAGCATCAAATTATAGAAACCGGATTTCTACGCAAATCAAAACTACTCGAAGGCGACTTTGACAAAGGATTCTTTGTCATTGCCGACAAACGTAATCTGAGCACAATCAACCTTAATTCCGGCAAAGCAAAAATCTACACCAACCATCCTGAAGATTCGTATGAGATTCATGAGGTAAACAAAAACAAGATTTTGACCATAACCAACCCCGAGAAATTCTGGAGTCTTACGAATTATCTTGTGATACGGATTAATTGACGGGCTCCGTTTATTGGCATATTCATGCCGTCTGTTTACACCTCCTTTGCCATTGCTGCTTCCTGCAATATATTTGTGCCGGATTAACCGCAATGGCAAAGAAATGAAATTTTATCCGATCATTGTCTCATTATTGTGTTTGACTGTTTATGCAGCATATCCGCAGTCTGTCCCGGACTCTGTGCAGGTGCTGCGTAATGTGGCGGCGCCCGCTATAGCCGGAACGGTTGTTGACGCCGGCGGTGAGCCGGTGATAGGGGCTTCCATTGTGCAGTGTGGTAATGCCGGCAATTCAACGGTTTCTGATGCCGAGGGGCATTTCAGCATCGCACGGTTTGATTTGCCGGGTAAGCTGAAAGTGTCCTACATTGGGTGCGTGGCGCAAGAGGTCGAGGTTACGCCCGATAATGCTACCGGACTCACAATCAAACTTCTGCCTGTGTCATCCACTCTTGATGAAGTGGTGGTGGTGGGTTACGCCACCCGCCGCAAAGCTGATCTGACCGGAGCCGTCTCATCGATAAACTCCGTGGCGCTTGCTGACCGACCTATCACAAATGCAACAAATGCCCTCGCGGGTCTGGCTTCGGGTATGACTGTCACCAACAGCGGAGGAAACACCCCCGGCTATGAGGCGCAAAGTATCAGGATACGTGGACAGGGCACATTGAATGATGCGGCACCGCTGGTTGTCATTGACGGAATGACAGGTGTTTCCATAAGTGATATAAACCCTCAGGATATTGATAATATCTCCATACTTAAAGACGCTGCTTCTTCCGCAATATACGGTTCTCGAGCTGCCAACGGTGTGATTCTTATAACCACAAAGCATGGCTCGGAAACACCTCCGCGTATCACTTATAGTGGAAATGTGTCGTTTGAGACTGTAGCCAAGCGCTTGAATCTGGTGACTGATTATGCCGATTTCATGACCATTCAAAATGCTGCGCTTATCGCCAACGGTCAGGCCCCGAGATTTTCTCAGGCTAAGATTGATGAATGGCGTAATGATGCCGGACAAAATCCGACTGTTTATCCCAACACCGATTGGCAGGATCATATTTATCGCAAAGTATCGGTGGTCCAGAACCATAATCTTGCCATAACAGGGGGAAGCCGCATAGTCCGCTACAACATATCCATGGGGTATGTCAACAACCCGGGCATGATATATCACACCGACTACGAGCGTTATCAGTTGCGTACTAATCTTGATGTCAATATCAAGCCATGGCTTAGTGTCGGCACTGATTTATTCGGCTACATCGACAAAAACAATCCGTCGGCAGAAAATGCCACTGCCGGAGGTGATGTCATATTCGGTTCGGGAGCTTTCAATACTGTTCCGGGCATGACTCTCTATGACCCGGCAACAGGGCTTTACGGAGGCATACAGAACCCTGAGGAAGAAAATGTGAGTAATTTCAATCCCTACCGGCGTCAATGGTTTTACAAAGATGATTTCCCGACAAAGACACGCCGTCTTGTAGCCAAAATCTACGCGAGAGTACAGCCTCTGAAAGGATTGACAATCCAGGGAGCGTTCTCCTACAACCGCTGGACACGAAAAGTGGAGCAGCAGCTGACCGACCGTAATCTCTACCGCTTTACTTTCGATGGCCCGGTGCTGCTGCGCGACGGCTCGGTGCGCACATATATCCGTCGCTACAACTATGCCGACAATTTCAGATCTTCCGAGCTCACGGCTAACTATAAATTCAAGGTGTCAAGGCTTGATGCGTCAATACTTCTTGGCGCAAGCCAGGAGTATGACAAGTACGAATACGAAATGTTTCGGAAATATGACCTTATAGATGATTCGCTCACCGGCATCGATGCCGGTACAACAAATGGTGAAATACAGGGAAATTATACGGAATGGGCCATGCGCTCCTATTTCGGGCGCGTCAATTTCAGCTGGGACAGCAAGTACCTCCTTGAGGCCAATCTCAGGGCCGACGGATCTTCAAAATTTGCACCCGGTCACCGGTGGGGATATTTCCCTTCGGTTTCAGCCGGATGGAGAATCTCGCAGGAGTCATTTATGCATGGTTGCGCATCGTGGCTTGACAACCTGAAAATCAGAGCATCCTATGGCTCGCTCGGCAACAACGCCACTACAAGCTTATATATGTATCAGTCGCTGTATGCTACAACCGGCTATGTGCTCAACGGCAATGTTGCCGGCGGTTTTGCCCAGACTCTGTTGTCCAATTCCAATCTTACATGGGAAAAAACCGATATGGCCAATATAGGTGTTGATTTTGCGCTGTTCAACAACCGCCTGAGCGGAAGTGTGGATCTGTATAATAAGAACACCAAGGGGATTTTGATATCGCTGCCGGCTCCGCTTGAGCATGGCACAAGCACAGTGCCCAACCAAAACGCCGGTGAGGTGAACAACAAAGGGTTTGACATTGAACTCAATTGGCATCACAATATCGGGAAAGTGTCCTACAGTATAGGCTTCAACATGGCTTTTGTTACCAACAAGGTCACAAAATTCCAAGGTGATGTATCATCCATAAGCGGTGTATATAAAACTCAGGAAGGAAAGCCGATCAATCAGTTGTATGTCATGACCGTGGACCGCATCGTGCGCGATCAGGCCGACCTTGATTATGTGCAATCACTTGTTGACCGCAATCCCGATTATTTCGCCACATACCAGCGGCCCGAGCTTGGCGACTTCCTGTATCGAGATGCCAATGGAGATGGCAAACTTGATGCCAACGATCGTGTGGAAATCGGGCATGGCACCCAGCCCCGGCTGACCTACGGCATGAGTCTCAGTGCAGCCTGGAACGGATTTGACTTCAGCATGATGCTCCAGGGTGTGGGCAACAATCCTGTTTACTACAATAACCAGGCATTCCGTTTTGTGACTGTGATGGGGCAGTCGCTCAACAAGGATATAACCGACAATGCCTGGACGCCTGAAAATCCGTATGATTCCAAGTATCCCATTCTCCGCAACAATGCCAATGCAAAGAACAATATTGCAAGCGATGCCTTTGTGCACAATGCTGCATATCTCAGGTGTAAAAATATACAATTGGGCTACACCATTCCTCAAAAAATCACCCGCAGGTTTTTTGTTGAGAACCTGAAGGTTTACACAAGCATCGACAACCTGTTCACCATAACCAAATTTCCCGGATTAGATCCCGAGGTTGCTGATAACGTAGGCTATCCTTCTGTCCGGCAATATTCTGTGGGAATTAATGTGACATTCTGAAAATCTATGGAAATAAAATATCTATCAAATATTTTCGCGGCTATGGCACTGGTTCTGGCCGGTTGTGAGAGCCTTGACTTCACCCCCGCCGACCAAATGTCGGAGCAGACATTCTGGCAGACGGAGAGCCATGCACGACAGGCCGCCGTGGGTATGTATGCCGCAATGAAACAACCCTGGTGCTTCGGCATGGAATTTACCTTCGACATGTGCAGTGACATTGCCGACGGCACTTCTCCATGGGCCGACATCTCGCGAGGCAGCAGTTTCTCCTCAGGCAGCTCCGGCGTGCAGAACCATTGGCAGCATCTGTATGAACTGGTACATAGATCAAACACTGTTATCCGCAACGTGGCTACCATGCCGATAAGTCAGGAAACGATTGACCGCGTGACAGGTGAGGCGAAATTCCTGCGCGCAATGGCCTACTTCCGTATGCTCAATTGCTGGGGCGGGGTGCCATATTACGATGAGTCATGCGACATCAACGAGCAGTTTGCCAATCTGAATGCTCCACGCAGCACCGAGGACGAAATTCGCGCACATATTCTTGAGGACCTTTCCGAAGCTATAGAAAAGCTCCCCGTGAGCTGGGATGCTGCTGACCTCGGGCGGGCTACTAAAGGCGCCGCCTACGCTTTACGAGGGAAAGTGTATCTTTTTAATCATCAGTGGGACAAGGCTATTGCTGATTTCGAGGAGATTGTGTATAACAGACATGAGAATTATGGATATGTTCTCCATCCTGATTACAACGAGCTGTTTCGTCTATACAATGGCAAGCAAAGCTCCGAAATGATATTCTCAATACAGTCAATTGATGGTAATACAGCCGGATACGCTCTTGATATAGTGTCATATTTCGGCAACAAGTCCACCATGCGGCTCATCGCAAGCAACTGTATTGTGCCGTCAACCACATTGGTGGACATGTATGAGAACCTCGACGGATCGCCTTTTGACTGGGATGACATCTATCCCGGATTCGGCAGCGCTGATTCCCAGACACGCCGCCGCTATCTATGTGTGGCCATTGATCAGGCAAGTGAATATGTGACATCAACCTTGGAGTGCGACACCACCAAAGTGATGGACATATATCGCAAGCGCGATCCTCGGCTGAACCTCAATGTGATAACCCCGTACTCCCACTATCTGGGCACGGATGCCGGTTCAGTGCCGATGGACAAGCAGTTTGTCCTCGCTGACCCAACAAAGGGTGGCGCTCCGATGGAGGCAAAGGCTTTTATCCGCAATTCCGAAGGTTGGAACTCGTACTTCTGGCGCAAATGGATACCCACGGGCAATCTTGATGGATATTGGGGCGAATACAACCGCACGCCGTATCAATTCCCGCTCATCCGTCTCGGCGATGTCATCCTCATGCTCGCTGAAGCCTATAACGAAGCCGGCGCTTTGGATAAAGCTGTGACAGAGGTCAACAAGATTCGCGCCCGTGTCGGCATGCCAGGCCTGAATTCCGGTGCCGCATGGCTCGCGGTAGGGAGCAAAGAAGAGATGGCCCGGCGCATCCGCCGCGAGAGAGCCTTCGAGCTGGCAGGTGAGGGACAGCGATACTGGGATCTTCGCCGCTGGGGATTACTTGAACAGTCTGTGAAAAATGCAACAGACATCTTCGGTGACCTTATGTACACACGCACATATCAGCCGCGTCACGAGATATGGCCTGTGCCGTTGGTAGAGCTCGACCGCAATCCCAATCTCAAGCAATCCTCCGGCTGGTAACCAATCCTTCCAAAGGAGAGATCAGGAGTTGCGCTCGCGGAAAAGGCCGTCCTCATAGCCCTGGATGGCGGGGTTGACGCTTGCGAGAGCGAGGCGCTTGGCTGCCCAAAGGCAGTAGTCGCGGTTAATCTCCACCCCGAAATATTCCCTGCCGAGTTTCTTGGCCACTACGGCGGCAGTACCGCTCCCCATGAACGGGTCAAAAATCAGGTCGCCGGGGTTGGAGGAGGCGAGCACGAGCTTGGCATACAATTTTTCCGGCTTCTGGGTGGGGTGGTCGGTGTTTTCGGGCATTGACCAGAACGGCACGCTGATGTCGTCCCAGAAATTAGAGGGGTAGGTGAGCCGGAACCGTCCCTGCGCGTTCTCTTCCCAGTCCTTGGGCTTGCCGGCATCGCGGTATGGCGCAATCACCTTGCGGCGCAGCTTCACATCGTCCACATTGAAGCAATATTGTTTCGGATTGTTGACCGCCATCCATATATCCTCCATGGAGTTTTTCCAGTTGGAGCGGGCGCCTCTTCCTTTCTCGCGCTGCCATGTGATGCGGTTCACCACAGTGAGCCGTTCCTCCACCACGCGCTGGAGCGACGAACTGCATTTCCAGTCGCCGCATATATATAATGTGCCGGTGGGGCTGAGCTTGTCGCACACCTTGTGGAGCCAGCTGCGCAGATACTCCTCGTAGCGGTCGGTGCGCATGGCCGTGAATTTGTGGCCATGAAAATCCTTGTTGAGGTTGTAGGGTGGATCAATGATAATCAGAGGGAACAGGCCGTCGGGGATAAGGTCGAGGCAATCCATCACATCGGCGTTGACAATCCGGTTGTGCCACCCGGTGCCTTGCTCCAGCTCCGCGAGGGTGATGATTGAAGCCTCAAGCGCAGCCTCCTCGCCCGGAGTGACGGTGAGGGTACGGTTGCGTGGAGCTCGTTGGCGGGGAGGGTTGCTCATGATTGGACAAAGATACAAAAAAAGCGGCTGTCCAACAAGTCTGTGCAACCGCTTGATTTGTCATAGCTTGACACCGTTGGTCAGGATGTTTTGCTCAACCATTTTCTTCGGCACCACCGACACAATGGTAGAAATTATTGAATTCAGAATAGACTGACGCACAAAATCATCTTTGATATACATCGATATTTTGCGCATCGACTTGTTGCTCCCTTCCAGCGGTCGCACATTTTCCCGCTGTTTGTCAGAGAGAAACGGCAGGTGCATTTCGGGAATTATTGTGAATCCACCATTGGCATCCACCACTCTTATAAGTGTTTCAATGCTGCCGGCCTCATAAATATGATAGCCCGTTTCACGTGTCCGGCAAAAACTGAATGTACTCTTGCGCAAACATTGAGCCTCGCGCATTACCCACATTTTCTCATGTTCTAAATTCTCAGGTTTGAAAGCAGGCAATTTCCTCAGGCATTCATCGGAAATATATACCCAAAAAGGTTCGGTATAAAGCGGTATCTCTAAAATTCCTGTTCGCTGATATTCGCTAAGTGCGATACCGACATCAATCTGACCGCGGGAAAGGCCTTCAAACATTGATTCGGCTTTCAGCTCCTCAATTTTCAGTGCAACCTGCGGATGGTATGCCCTGTAATCTCTTATGAAACCCGGTAGGATGTAGGGTGCGATTGTCGGCCCGATTGACATATTCAATGTGCCGGTTATCTTATTCTTGTTCTCATCAATCAATTCGGTTAGCCGTGCGGTTTCCGAACAGATCTGTTCAGCCTGACTGATGATCAATTCACCAATTGCTGTCGGTGTCACACTTTTATTTGTACGGTCAAAGATACGCACATCGAGCTCGGATTCGAGCTTTTGCAACATCGCGCTCAATGTCGGTTGGGTAATCTCAAGACTTTCCGCTGCCTGTGCGAAGCTGCGGTAACGATTGATCTCTACGATGTATTTGAGTTGTTGAAGTGTCATGCCATAGATGTTTGTCGATGTAAATATAGATATATTCATTCGTTTATCTATCATTCATGGCGTAAATTTGCAGACAAATAAAAATCTCATCAGTTATGGCACCCGTCAAAAAACAATTCCACCGCTATCTTCACACCAAAGGATACGCCTTGTATTGGATTCTTTTCGCCTATATCGTTGCCGGATTCTTTTTCCCGATTATCGGTTGGCTGGCAATCATCTGCATGATTGCTCCGGTTGCGTTCGCTTTCAAACGAGGCCGATGGTGGTGCGGAAACGCCTGTCCCCGTGGTAGTATGTATGACCGTTTGTTGGCTAAATATTCGCCGCATAAACCGATACCGGGTTTTGTGCGTACACGTGTATTCCGCTCTTTTATGGTGCTTTTCATCTTCGCCATGTTTGGAGTGCAGATGTATTCCGCCTGGGGCGATTGGGGCGCAATGGGAATGGTGTTCTGGAAAATCATTGTCATCACTACGATAGTGGGCATAATTCTTTCGTTTATATACGCACCGCGAACATGGTGCTCGATGTGTCCGATGGGAACGCTTTCGTCATGGGCTTCGCCTGAAAAGGCTCCACTTCCTGCCGGTTTCTCAAATATCCGTGTGGATGCTACCTGCCAAATGAAATGCAGAAGCTGCGCCCGCGTATGCCCGATGCAGATCACCCCTTATGATGCTCGCGGCATGGAGGAGGGATATTTGCATCCCGATTGTATCAAATGCGGCAAGTGCACTATTGCTTGCCCGCTCAAAATCATGAATCTAAAACGTAATTGACAATTATGGAAAATATTCAAAACTATCTTGAAAACTTGAAAGGGTATGACTATACAGGCAAAATGCCGGTAGTCATTGACTTCTACGCCACATGGTGTGGTCCGTGCAAAGCGCTGGCGCCCTCTATTGAACGTTTGTCTAAAGAATACGACGGTCGGGTAAAGGTGCTGAAAGTAGATGTTGATAAAAACCAGTCGCTTGCACAAGCGGCACGCATCATGTCTATTCCAACTGTTTTTTTCATTGACCTGGAAGGCAATATCTCCCGTTCGGTAGGGGCGCTTCCTTATGGACAGCTTGCTGCCAAAGTGGAGGATTTGCTCAAATAACACTGCGTCTTCTGTGTCTGCACAGCGTCCACTATTGGTGGCATCGCGGATGTGTGACAAAGACAAAGAAAGCGGAAACCGTATCGGTCTCCGCTTTTTTATATTAAGGTGTTGTGTTACTTGGGCAGGTTGCCAACCTCGGGATCCACGCCCCACTGCTGCTGGGCGAGACGACGATAGTTGTTGTAGCGCCACTGTGCGTTGGCCTTGGCGGCTGCGAACAGTTCGGCTGCTTCGTTGGGGTACTGCTTGAGCACGGAAGCGTAGCGCACTTCGCCTTTGAGGAAATCCTCAAATTTGTCCCAATCCGGCTCCTTGCTGTCGAGGGTGAAGGGGTTCTTGCCTTCTTCCTCAAGGGCGGGATTGTAGCGCCACAGGTGCCAGTAGCCGCACTTCACAGCGTTCTCCTCCTCGTGCTGAGCCTTGCCCATGCCGGCCTTGATGCCGTGGTTGATACACGGAGCGTAGGCGATGATGATAGAGGGTCCGTCGTAGGCTTCAGCCTCGCGGATGGCTTTGAGGGTCTGGGCCTGGTCGGCACCCATGGCCACCTGGGCTGCGTAAACATAGCCGTAGGTGCTGGCGATGAGGCCGAGGTCCTTTTTGCGGATACGCTTGCCGGAAGCGGCAAACTTGGCGATGGCGCCGAGCGGGGTGGCCTTGGAGGCCTGACCGCCGGTGTTGGAGTAAACCTCGGTGTCGAGCACGAGCAGGTTCACATTCTTGCCCGAGGCAAGCACGTGGTCCAGACCGCCGAAGCCGATGTCGTAGCTGGCACCGTCACCGCCGATGATCCACTGCGAGCGCTTCACGATGTAGTGCTTCATGTCGAGGATGGTTTTGCAGGTGTCGCAGCCGCAAGCTTCGCACAGAGGCACGATGGTATCGGCTATCTCGCGGGTGATCACTGCATCCTCCTTGTTGTCAAGCCATTTCTGGGCAAGTTCGTGGATTTCGTTGCTGCAATTGGGGCAGGTGGTGGCAGTCTTCATGGCTTCCTCAAGACGGGCGCGGAGCTTCTCGTTGGCAATGAACATGCCGAGGCCGAACTCGCAGAAATCCTCAAACAGGGAGTTGCCCCAAGCGGGACCATGACCCTTGGCGTTGGTGGTGTAGGGGGTGGAGGGCACGGAGCCGGAGTAGATTGACGAGCAACCTGTGGCGTTGGCCACCATCTCGTGGTCGCCGTAGAGCTGGCTGATGAGCTTCACGTATGGTGTTTCACCGCAGCCAGAGCATGCGCCGGAGAATTCAAACAGCGGGGTGGCGAACTGGCTGTTCTTCACGTTGGCCTTCACATCCACAAGATGCTGTTTGGAGGCTACGTTGGCCACACAGTAATCCCACTCTTTCTGTACGTTGAGCTGGGTTTCGAGGGGCTTCATCACCAGAGCCTTCTCCACTTCGCCTGTCTCCTTGTTCTTCTTGCCGGGACATACATCCACGCAGTTGCTGCAGCCGAGGCAGTCGAGCACATCCACGCTCTGGATGAACCGCATGCCGGCAAATGTCTTGCCGATGGCGGGGAGGGTGTCGTTCTCACCGAACGGTGCGTTGGCCATTTCGGCGGCATCGAGTACAAACGGACGGATGGCAGCGTGAGGACAAACGTAGGCACACTTGTTGCACTGGATACAGTTCTCTTCTTTCCATTCGGGCACGAAAGCAGCCACGCCGCGCTTCTCGTAGGCAGCGGTACCCTGGGCCCATGTGCCGTCTTCGATACCCTTGAAGGCTGACACCTTGAGCAGGTCGCCGTTCTGGGCGTTGATGGGGCGCACCACTTCGTTGATGAAAGCGGGGTCGTTGTTGGCGGGTTGCTCGTCGGCGGGGAGGTTGCTCCAGGCTTTGTCCACGGGGAGCTGCTTGTATTCGCCGCCGCGGTCCACAGCTGCATAGTTCTTGTTCACCACATCCTCACCCTTCTTGCCGTAGCTCTTTACAATGAATTTCTTCATCTGCTCAACGGCCAGGTCAACGGGAATCACCTCGGTGATGCGGAAGAATGCACTCTGCAGAATGGTGTTGGTGCGGTTGCCCAACCCGATTTCCTGAGCTATCTTGGTGGCGTTGATATAATATACGGTGATGTTGTGGTCAGCGAAATATTTCTTGATGTTGTTGGGCAGGTTCTTGGCCAGCTCCTCGCCCTCCCAGATGGTGTTGAGCAGGAATGTGCCGCCATCGCGCAGGCCGCGGGTCACATCATACATGTGCAGGTAGGCCTGGACATGGCATGCCACGAAGTTGGGGGTGGTCACCAGATAGGTGGAGCGGATGGGATCGTCGCCGAAGCGGAGGTGGGAGCAGGTGAAGCCGCCCGACTTCTTGGAGTCGTAGGCGAAGTAGGCCTGGCAATATTTGGAGGTGTTGTCACCGATGATCTTCACCGAGTTCTTGTTGGCACCCACTGTACCATCGGCGCCAAGGCCGTAGAATTTGGCTTCGAAGGTGCTTTCGCCGCTGAGAGCAATCTCCTCTACCGGGGGAAGCGAAGTGAAAGTCACATCGTCCACGATGCCCACGGTGAAATGATTCTTGGGCTCGGGCAATGCGAGGTTGTCGTAAACAGCGATGATCTGCGCGGGTGTGGTGTCCTTGGAAGCGAGACCGTAGCGTCCGGCAACAATGCGGGGAGCGTTGGCCACGCCGGTGTAGCATTCAGCCACATCGAGATACAGGGGGTCGCCGGTGGCTCCGGGTTCCTTGGTGCGGTCGAGCACTGCGATGCACTTGGCTGTTTTGGGCACAGCAGCAAGGAAATGCTTGGCCGAGAAAGGACGGTAAAGGTGTACGGCTACAAGACCCACCTTCTCGCCTTTGGCCACGAGATGGTCAATGGCTTCCTGTGCGGCCTGGGTCACAGAACCCATGGCGATGATCACGCGCTCGGCATCGGGTGCGCCGTAGTAGTTGAACAGGTGGTATTCACGGCCTGTGATCTTGGAAATCTCGCCCATGTATTCCTCAACGATTTCGGGCACTGCCTCATAGTACTTGTTGCAAGCCTCGCGGTGCTGGAAGAATACATCGCCGTTCTCGGCCATACCGCGGGCCACGGGCGCATCGGGGTTGAGAGCGCGTTCGCGGAACTCGGCAAGTGCCTTGCGGTCCAGCAGCGGCTCAAGGTCTTCCTGATCCACTACCTCAATCTTCTGGATCTCGTGGGATGTGCGGAAGCCGTCAAAGAAATTCACAAAAGGCACACGGCTCTTGATGGTGCTCAGGTGAGCGACACCGGCCAGGTCCATAACCTCCTGAACTGAACCTTCAGCGAGCATGGCGAAACCGGTTTGACGCACTGACATCACATCCTGATGGTCACCGAAAATTGAAAGCGCGTGGGACGCGATGGTACGGGCCGACACATGGAACACGCACGGAAGTAGTTCACCGGCAATCTTGTACATGTTGGGGATCATCAGCAGCAAACCCTGCGATGCGGTATAGGTGGTGGTCAGCGCACCGGCCTGCAGTGAACCGTGAACGGCACCTGCGGCACCACCCTCGCTCTGCATCTCCTGCACGAGCACAGTTTCACCGAAAATGTTTTTACGGCCGGCAGCGGCCCATTCGTCAACATACTCCGCCATGGTGGACGAAGGTGTGATGGGGTAAATGGCAGCCACTTCGGAGAACATATACGAGATATGCGCAGCAGCCTGATTACCGTCACAAGTCAAGAATTTCTTTTCTTTACTCATAGTGTTTATGTAATCTATTTAGAGTTAATTGGCTTATTTTCACCGTGTTTGATAAAACCACACGGTGCGGATAAATTACATTGGCGAAATTACAAAATTCCATCCATTCCCCCAAAATATTTCACCATTCTTTCATCGCCCAGCCAACGCTAACTATTCTCAACGCAGCAGTACCTTGTCAACCTTGTTGCCGTGACGGCGTATAAAAATTCCTGACGATGGGTTCTCCACGCGAACACCCTGCAGATTGAAATACTCCACGGGGATATCATCATTCACATCGCGGTCATTCTCCACCCCGTCAATGGCGGTGGACATCGGAAGTATAGCCTTTACCTTGCCCCATACCGGATGCGCCTTGTACAGCTCCAATGACTCATCCGGCACATACACCGTCAATTCGTGGTCAACACTCGGACCACCATATCTGTATGGATTGTGGTAGTTAGGATCCGGTGATTGATGTTCGTACAACTCGTCGTCCGTAAAACCGGTCAGACTCACTTCATTATCAATGTACGGAACAACCTCCGGTGGCTCGACGGCATGACATACCAGCCGATGGGAAATGTTCTTACCATCTTTTGGTTGCAAAAAGAACGCCCCGCTTTGAACAGTCTTCACAGATGCCGGCACATCGGGCAACACCTCTCCTTGCCGTGGCAAGAATGCCGCACCGAGATATTCAATGCCATTGTTGAGAAAATCACGGTCGTAGATAACCTCGGTTATATTATGTATAAACGCATGGTGTTCTATAACTCTTACAGATTCAGGCAATGTGATATATAGCACAGAATTTCCTGTACTCCAATAACCCCACGCTGTGGCGAAAGATTCTATGGTGGTGATGGTGCCGGGGAGCTTTAATATTATAGGTCCTACACTTGGACAGAATTCATCACTCACGCCTAAACCGTAGAGTCCGATGTGCGTAACCGGATAATAAACCCCGTCAATCGGCAGTTGTTCCGGCACAGGTATTTCCCCGGGGGTATCCTTCCCCCATTCCCAAGGATAAATCCCATGATAGCCGTAGCTATCATACTCTTCCTGCACCATACCCCGAAGCGATAGATACCCATCATCCGATAGTTTGAAAGATATGCCATTGTAGAGATACGTTGCATTGCCGGTTTTTTTAACAACGTGATCCCCACTTTCACTTTTAATGCTTTTATTTAGTATTTCAATCTCCGTTTTTTCAGAAGCGTACGCCACAAACGAAAATATATTTATCAAAGAAAAAACAAAAAAGTATAAGCAATCTGTTGTTTCATAGTCAACATGTTATTTAAATTTCCAATGTTGCAAATTAACGATATTTCATTGATTCAAGCAAATGTAAACACATGATTAACTTTTGTTTTATTTTTTTAGGAATACTGACCAAGAACTGTCGGCACCGATATTAAACAGTTTGTCGCCTACGCTCCAGCTTGACGGCAACGCCAATGGCCGTGTTTCGCCATAACATTCTACTGATTCATTTATATGCGACACATGTTTTATTTTAAGGTCATCAGCTATCGTAAGATTTTGTGACGGGTCTTCGCAATCCATCCAAGGATAACCACCAAAAAACAGGCCGTTGTCATAAAGGGTCAACACATTGGCCACAGGCACATCTACCGTGCTCCATGTCTTAGCTCCGGCAGCATCCGTGCAACATCGATACATCCTCAGATACCCGCTCCAAACTGGTGCAGAATCCTCCCCATGAATTGTGACAAGGGTACTTACAGCATCCTCGGCCAATGGGCTTTCTATAAAATTTGTTTTCGCCAATGAAAACGCTGTTGAATTAATGTCCTTAAGTTTTATATAAGGCATACCTTGAGGATAGGCAATGATACCCCTCTGACGATCAATGACAAACACCGCATAATACTCATATTTGCCCGACATGGCATACCATCGGTCATTAGAATTGTTCATCATTGCAGCCGTTCGTTGATTTATATTTGATAGCGAATAACTCACGCCATTAATATCATATCCTGCACTAATAGTACCCTTGCACGATAGAAATGGCAACAAATTGTTTAGCCTTTCCACTGATTCCGGCGATGCAATCGTGCCATTAAACTTCTCTGTACCAAAACTCACACCAACAGTTACCGGCCATGTAAGAGATTGCTTCAATGCCGTATTTCGATATTGATTGGAAATGTTCACAGTTGCACCGTAACCAACAATGATTTCCGGTTTGGCTACTCGCGCCAACCATATAGACTTCCATTTTTGGAATTCTGCTTTTCTATCTTCTAAGCTTTTGTGAGCTATGGTATTATTACTCAATCCGTGAAATAGATTATGGAACGGCAGTAGATAACTATTATCATGGAGTTCCAATACACAGGGAATGTTATATCCATTAGAACTAACAACAATGTTGCCAAGCTCACTTTTGTAGAAAAAATTATTGGATACCTCCATTTGGGCGTTAAGCACCTGTATCTGCATTCCCTCGCCGGACTCCATAGATGACTCCATGTGATTGTTGACAAACGACAGCCCTCGGCAATCCGAAAATTTGATGATGCCGCCGGTGATGTTGTCGCTTATCGTGCCACCACGATTGTTTGAGACAAAAAGGGCGCGGTAGCGCTTTATATTCCCTCCGCTGAATGAGTTGCCCACTATCTGGAGGTTGTCACCATCGCCTACTAAATGCACCATATATTCCGTATCGTATATCCCATCGCTGTCAGGCTGCACGATATTTTCGTAATGCTTCTTGTGAACACCCGAGAACCGGCAATTCCTAATCACGAATCCATCCGCATAATCACGGCTCTTGACTATCGCTTGCTTGAAATTCCTAAAATCACAATTTTCTATGGTCATCCCCCCGGCCGTGAACAGTGCAGACAATCCTGGAAGCACTTGGCTGTTATCCTCACCATCCATCAATGTAATATTGCGGAGTGCCGTTACATTGTATGGGTTGTTCACTCTCCACATCCCGAACTGATTGCGTATGGGGGTATTGGGGTTGGGGTAATCGGCCACATCCTTGGTATTCACAAGCACCATGTAGCCAGACTGGAAATCTGTCAATGTGGCATCGGAGTTGCTGACAAACAACGATGTGCCCCAAAAATCAGACCTGTAATTCTCATTACTGTCAAAGAAACGAGGGGCACCGCTCTCTCCAACAAGCTCAATGCCATAATTTATTTTCACCGATTTCTTGACTTTATACCTCCCTCGTTGCAAAAACACTTCTCCGGTGTATTTCATATCAATCGCCTTGTTTATAGGGTCGGACCAATCATCGCATCCGGGTTCGGCGAACCATTGCGGATAAGCCCGGTCGATATGCCACATACCGGTCACACTGACACCGTTGAAGATAAACGTACATGGAGCCACGAGTGATGCATAACTCTGCTGGTGAGAATAAAGAGTGTATGCTGGAGCTCCTATAGTCCCGTTTCCCACCACCGGATAGTCGCGCAAACAAATAGTACTGTTGGCCAAAAGTTTCAGTTCCCCCTGAAGATTGATCGCTCCTTTTTTAGCATCGAGCACACTGCCGTTTGACATTTCCAGTGTTCCATCCACATCAAGGGTGCTTCCGGAGCCAAGAATCAATCGGCAATTTTCCCCCATAGTCACAGGCAGACCAATAGGAACAGAAACTGTTGCTCCATCAGCCACCACAATAGTTGTTCCTGCCGGGTAAGATGACAGCGACCCGGATTCGAGTGTAATAATATTGTTAGCCATTGCGCTAAAATTTAGAATAAATAAAACAATCGTTATACGCGCCTTACGGCATATGAAACGCTAACGAACTGTATAACGCAAAAGCATACACATAAGTTAGTTTGTTAAAATTGATAATTAAAATTCACGAGCAATCGCAGCCTGTTGGCCTTGGAGGCTCCGGTGGTGGCAAGGGAAAGCACCGGAGATACATTCAGATGACCCACATGGAAATCGAACCCCACATGTGCCCGTTTTTCCGACTGCCTGTATTCCGGAATCGTGCTGTATCCTGCAAGCAGATCAATAGCCTTGACAATCGACACTCCGGCAACGGCTTCATAGCAAGTGCTGTATCCAATCCCGGAATCGTGATGCGGATTGAGCACACCCTTTATCCACAGCCTTTTCCATGGAAAAAAACGTGCGCTGAGCAAGGCGCCCTCGCTATGATACGACCTATTGTATGTGCTCCCGAAATATCCGCTCGCTTTAAGTTCCCATTTGCCCGGTCGGGCGATATAACCAACATATCCGCGCAGATATTGGTCGGCTATGGCTTCTGAAAACACACTCTGCTCAAGCCGACCGAAGTAATGGTTGTCCAGGGTGTATTGTCCATAGATAAAGCGCGAATCACGCAATCCCACATCAAATTGCCCGCGGGCAAACCCCGGCAGTGTGATCAGTAAACAAAATATGATTAACCAATGTCTCATCTTAATCCAGATATTGTTTCAGTTTTGCTGTTAAGAGTTCATACCCCCAAGCTGTGAGGTGCAGTCCGTCAACATAATATTGCCGGTTGATTCTGTTTCCATCCATAAACTCATCGTTGGTGTCGATATACACCACATTCGGCTTGTCACCCAGCATCTGCCTGATTTTGCCGTTGACTGTGGCGATATCTTCGTTGATGTCTTCGCGGTCATGTGTGGCCTGTCGTGGCAGTATGGAGAAAAGATACACCTTGTCGGCACCAAGCGACTCTATGGCTGAGCAATACTTTTGCGCGAATTTCTCAGCGAGTGTTTCGTTGGGATATTCGCCATTGTTGTTGGTGCCGATCATCACCGCAATGGTTTCACCATGGAATCTCCCGGCAAGTGATTCAATATATTTTATTCCAGCACCAGACACTCCCATATTGGTACAATCAAAGTTGGGAAAACAATATTGAACATCCCAACGCTCTATCATCGAGTCTCCGACGAATGTTACCCTGCGCTGTGCGCCATCCTCACACGATGGCATGAGGAATAAAAATGCTGTCAATGCAGCTGATTTTATCGCTAATTTAAACATAATATGTTATTCGCATCACAAATGTAGCCATTTGATGCTATTTTCCCACACCAAACAACTATCTTTGTATGCAAATATAGAAAAGTTTATGCGACAATACTATCCGTTTATCAATGTTGCCCGTTTTATTGCCATATTTCTGGTGATTGTAGGGCATGTGACCAAAAATGAATTCCTTTTCAATGCCATCTTCAGTTTTCACATGCCCTTGTTTTTCATCCTTTCTGGACTGCTCTTCACACCCGGTGTCAAGCTCGGAACACTGGCCGCAAAGAAATTCAAGAGCCTGATTGTGCCCTATTTCTTTTTCTATCTTCTGACTTTGGCGTATTTCTGGGCGGTAGAAGTGCATTTTCGTGAGTCCCATGTTGCATCTGAATGGATGAGGCTTCTCCCGCTGCTGCTCGGAAACAACTATGCTTCCGGAATGTCCCACAATATTGTATTGTGGTTTCTACCAACCTTATTCTGTATTGAAATCGCATCCAACATCATCTACAACCGTCTCCACTCTGATTGGGGACGCATAACCATCGTGCTTGCCATCGGTGCCATAGGCTTCGCTCTCGCAAAATTGGAGATATGGGAACTTCCGTGGGGCATCAGCCAAGCCATGGTGATGCTGCCGTTTTACTTCGTTGGCATCTATGGCAAAGGCTTGCTCACCGCGCTGTCACAGCGCAAAGCTTCATGTATCATAGTTTTCATTCTTTCAGCCATCGCATTCATTTACCTCACCACAATCATCGGCAAGAACGCAGTGCAACCCGGTCTCTTCCCCTCCATCCCTCTCTTCGTCCTCTCCTCGCTCGTCGGTTCGCTACTCGCTGTCTCTGCATCAATTCTCATCGGTTCCAGGCCCTGGCTTGAAGCATTGGGAGCAGGTTCTGTAACCCTCGTGGTAATGGCTCTGCATGAACCGCTTTACCGACCCTTAATAATCATCGCCGGTAAGCTTGCGCACACTGATGCACGTGCATCAGTAGCCCTGACATTGGGCGTCGCCGTAGTGACATTCGTGCTGTGCTATTTCGCATCAGTGCTTTACAACCGCTATGTTGCAAGCCGGCTTAACAGCATGATAAAAAAAGATAAAAATCGTTAATGTTTTGTTAATAAATCGGTGGTGAGGGTGTCGGCGAATGAAAAAAATGCTGATTTGATTGCACAATGGGTTTGATTTCACTATCTTTGCAGCATCAAAGTCACGGAGGGGGCGCACGCTTCCTCCATTTTATTTGTATTGATATGATCGACAAACAGATTGTGGCCAACATTGTGAGCGACGCTATCGCCAACACTGATGCTTTTCTGGTGGAGGTGACAGTGAGCCCGGCCAACGAAATAAATGTGGAGATCGACTCTCCCACCGGCGTGGATATCGACGCTTGTGCCGACATCACACGCAAAATCGAGGCTGCCCTTGACCGCGATGCCGAGGATTATGAGCTCACCGTGGGCTCCGCCGGATTGACCGCTCCGTTCAAGGTGCCGGGCCAGTATATGAAGAATATCGGCAACGAGGTGGAGGTGCTCACCCGCGATGGCAGAAAGCTGTCGGGAGTGCTCACCGACTACAACGAGCCGCAGCGTCAGTTCACCATCGAGGTGCTCAAAAAGGTGAAGCTCGAGGGGAAGAAACGCCCCGAGATGGTGGCCGAGCCTGTGGTGCTTGATGTTGACCAATGCAAATCAGTAAAATATTTATTAAAATTCAAATAACGATACTTTCCCATGGCTAAGAAAGAGGAAGCTCCCAATATGGTGGAGAGTTTTGCCGAGTTCAAGGAACTTAAAAATATTGACAAGGCCACTATGATCAGTGTGCTTGAAGAGTCGTTTCGCAATGTGCTCGCCAAAATGTTTGGCACCGATGAGAATCTGGATGTGATCATGAACCCCGACAAGGGCGATGTGCAGATTTTCCAGAACCTCAAGGTGGTGCCCGACGGCGAGGTGCAGAACCCCAACCTTGAAATCTCGCTTTCCGATGCTCGCGCCGACCAGGACCCCGATGTGGAAATAGGTGAGGAGCACACACGCGAAATTATTTTCGCCGACTTTGGCCGCCGCGCCATTCTCAACCTCCGTCAAACCCTCCAGAGTAAGATTCTTGACCTCCAGAAGGAGAATATCTACAAGAAATTCAAGGAGCTCGAGGGCGACCTCGTGAGCGGCGAGGTGTATCAGACATGGAGCAAGGAGATTCTCCTGCTCGATGATGACAAGAATGAGCTTCTGCTCCCGAAGAGCGAGTCGATTCCCGGCGATTTCTTCCGCAAGGGCGAGACTGTTCGCGCCGTGGTGGCTAATGTGGACAATAAGAACAACAATCCCAAAATCACAGTAAGTCGCACCAACGAGAATTTCCTCCGCCGCTTATTTGAGCTTGAAGTGCCTGAGATTCACGATGGCCTCATCAACATCCGCGCCGTGGCCCGCATACCGGGTGAACGCGCCAAGATAGCCGTGGAGAGCTACGATGACCGTATCGATCCCGTTGGAGCCTGCGTGGGTGTGAAAGGATCGCGTATCCACGGCATTGTCCGCGAGCTGCGCAACGAGAATATCGATGTGATCAACTACACCGCCAACCCCTCGCTGTTCATCCAGCGCGCCCTCAGCCCCGCCAAAGTTTCGTCCATCCGTCTGGATGAGAACGAGAAGAAGGCCGAAGTGTTCCTCCGCCCCGACGAAGTGTCACTGGCCATCGGTAAGGGCGGCTTGAACATCAAGCTCGCCTCGATGCTTACCGGATATATTATAGAAGTGTATCGCGACACCGAGGAGCCCAACGAAGAGGATATCTACCTCGACGAGTTCAAGGACGAAATCGATGGATGGGTCATTGACGCTCTCAAAAACATGGGCTGCGTTACCGCCAAAGGTGTGCTCAACACTCCCCGTCAGGTGCTCATCGACAAGGCCGACCTGGAGGAAGATACCGTGGATCAGGTGATAGCCGTGCTGCGTGCCGAATTTGAGGACGAATAGTCCGCGGCCATCCCATCCTCTCCCTCCCTGCAAGGCAGGTGCATGCGTAATCACCAATCCAACCACAATTTGAAAATTCTAAACTAATATATGGCGAAAACTAAAATCAGTAAAGTAGCAAAGGATATCAACGTGGCACTCCCCACTGTTGTGGAGTTTCTGCGCAAAAAAGGCATAACTGTTGAAGACAACCCCAATGCCCGAATCGATGATGATGTCTATGACCTGCTTGTCAAGGAGTATGCCCCCGACAAAGCTGTCAAAAGCCAGGCCGCGCAGGTGCTCTCCGAGCGACAGAAGGAGAAGGTGAAGCCCGCAACTCCCGAGCCTGCCGACACCAAACCCGCAGCTCCCAAGCCTGCTCCCGGGTTGAAGGTGGTGGGGCATATCGACCTCACCCCCAAGGCTCCGGCCCCCAAGCCGCAGCCCGCAGCTCCCAAACCTGCCGACAAGCCAAAGCCAGAGCCCGTCCAGACCCCGGCGCCCAAGCCCGAAGCCCCCAAACCGGTTGCCCCCAAACCCGAGGCTCCCAAACCGGCTCCGGCACCCAAGCCGACTCCTGAAAAGCCGGTGGAAAAAGCTCCCGAAAAGCCGGTGGAGACTCCCAAACCCGCTGAACCTGCAGCTCCCGCCGAACCCGAAATATTCACCATGGGCAAGCCGAAGCTCGGCCCCACTATCAATGTGATTGGCAAAATCGACCTCTCGGCCATCAACCAGTCCACACGCCCCAAAAAGAAAACCAAGGAGGAGAAACGCTCCGAGCGTATCGCCAAAAACAATGGCGGTGCATCCAATGGCGCCAATCCTCAGGGTGGCGACCGCAAGAAGCGCAAGCGCATCGGCGGCAAGGAGAAAGTGGATATTGAAAAAACCGCTCAGCAAACCGGCAACAACCCTCAGCAGCAGCGCGGCCAGGGCGGCAACAACAACAATAATAACAACGGCGGCAACCGTCGCAACGACCGCAATCAGCGCGGCCAGGGCAACGACCGTGCCAAACGTGCCGCTCACACCGAGGTCAACGAGGAAGATGTGCAGAAGCAGATCAAGGAGACTCTTGCACGCCTCACAGCCAAGGATAAGAACCAGAAAAAGGGCGTGAAGTGGCGCAAGGAGAAGCGCGAGGCTGTGGCCACCCGCGAGCGTGAAGCTCACGAACAGGAGGCAGCCGAGAGCAAGGTGCTGAAGCTCACTGAATTTGTGACCGCCAACGACCTCGCGTCCATGATGGATGTGCCTGTCAACAATGTCATCGCCACCTGCATGAACCTCGGCGTGATGGTGAGCATCAACCAGCGTCTCGATGCCGAAACCATCAACATTGTGGCCGAAGAGTTCGGATTCAAAACTGAATATGTGTCGGCCGAAGTGGTGGAGGCCATCACCCAGGTGGAGGACTCCGAAGAAGATCTCGTGGAGCGCCCGCCTATCGTCACTGTGATGGGCCATGTGGACCACGGTAAAACATCGCTGCTCGACTATATACGCAACGCCAATGTGATTGCCGGTGAGGCCGGAGGTATCACCCAGCATATCGGTGCCTACAATGTGAAGCTTGCCGATGGTCGCCACATCACGTTCCTCGACACCCCCGGCCATGAGGCGTTCACTGCCATGCGAGCCCGTGGTGCCAAAGTCACCGACCTCTGTATCATCATCGTGGCTGCCGATGACAATGTGATGCCCCAGACCATCGAGGCCATCAACCATGCATCCGCAGCCGGTGTGCCCATGGTGTTTGCCATCAACAAGATAGATAAACCTACCGCCAATCCCGACAAAATCAAGGAGGAGCTCGCAGGAATGAACTACCTCGTGGAGGATTGGGGTGGTAAATACCAGAGCCAGGATATCTCGGCCAAGAAAGGTATCGGCGTGGAGGAACTCATGGAGAAGGTGCTTCTTGAAGCCGAGCTCCTCGAGCTGAAAGCCAACCCCTCCCGCCCTGCCACAGGCTCCATCATCGAGTCGTCGCTCGACAAAGGACGCGGTTATGTGGCCACAGTGCTGGTGCAGAACGGCACCTTGCGCGTGGGCGATATCATCCTCGCCGGCACCCATTTCGGTAAGGTAAAGGCCATGTTCAACGAGCGCAACCAGCGCATCACCGAGGCCGGCCCCGCCGAGCCCGCGCTTATTCTCGGCCTTAACGGCGCTCCCCAGGCCGGTGACACATTCAATGTGATGGAAACAGAGCAGGAAGCGCGCGAAATCGCTACCAAGCGCGAGCAGTTGCAGCGCGAACTCGGTCTCCGCACCAAAAAGATTCTCACCCTCGAGGATATCGGTCGCCGCCGTGCCATCGGCAACTTCCAGGAGCTCAACATCATTGTCAAAGGTGATGTGGACGGTTCCATCGAAGCACTCAGCGACTCGCTCATCAAGCTCTCCACCGAAGAGATTCAGGTCAATGTGCTCCACAAGGCGGTCGGTGCCATCAGCGAAAGCGATGTGACCCTCGCCGCTGCCTCCGATGCCATAATCATCGGCTTCCAGGTGCGCCCGAGCCTTGCGGCCCGTCGTGCAGCCGAAAAGGAAGGAGTGCAGATCCGACTCTACTCTGTGATTTACCAGGCCATCGAGGAGGTGAAGGACGCCATGGAAGGCATGCTCGCCCCGGAAATCAAGGAGGAGGTGACCGGCAACGCAGAAGTGCTTCAGGCCTACCATATCTCCAAGGTCGGCACCGTGGCCGGATGTATTGTCCGCGACGGTCGCATCAAGCGCGGCAGCAAGGTGCGCCTCATCCGCGACGGCATTGTGAAATACACCGGCGAACTTGGCTCGCTCAAGCGTTTCAAGGACGATGTCAAGGAGGTGGTGTCAGGCTACGACTGCGGTCTCAGCATCGCCGGCTACAACGACATCCATGAGGGCGACATCATCGAAGCCTTCGAGGAGGTGGAAGTTAAGAAAACTCTCAGCTGATGCCCTCGGTGTACGTGAACATCGGATCCAATATCGGCAACCGCCGCTCCATGCTGGAGCGAGCGGTTGCTTGCATTAGGGAGCGGTGGAACGGCGTGACGCTAAGCTCCGTGATTGAATCCGAGCCATGGGGCTACCAATCCGCCAATCTTTTTCTCAACATAGGTGTGGCGTTTGAATCCTTGCCCGGCGAAACTCCCATGCAGGTGCATCAGGCCCTGCAGGCCATACAGCACTCCATCTCCGCTGCCAGCCACCGCACCGCCTCCGGAGGATATGCCGACCGTGCCGTTGATATTGATCTGATAGCCATGGACAATACCGTTGTCAATACGCCCGAGCTCGTCCTGCCGCACCCGCGCATGCACCTGCGCCGCTTTGTTCTCAAGCCGATGGCACAGCTCGCTCCGCGCTGGGAGCACCCTATTCTGCATCTCACCGCAGTGCAAATGTTGTCAAAATGTTGTGCTGATTGATACTTTGATTGCGTTTTGTAGTGTTTTTCTTGCATATTCCAAAAATATGCGCAATATTTGCATTGTAATTTGACAACAATCATTTATTGCTTATGAAAAAATTATACTCCATCGTTGTGATGATGCTTGCGGCTCTTGTAGGCTATGCACAGGCTCCGCAGATCAACGCATCACGTCTTCAATTCATCGGCTCTGTTCCGCAGCAGCCTGCAGCAAAGACTGCACTCGGTACCACTGCAACCCCCCTGGCAGATGCCGACTGGCAGACAATCGAAGGTACATGCACTTTCACCGACGACGCATTCACCACATTCTTCTCCAACTCCGGCCTCGCGCCACGCACTTGGAATGTGACCATCCAGAAACACTCCACTCTCGAGATATATCGCGTTGCCGACCCCTATAAGGATGACCCCTTCTTTGCAGGTAATCACGACACCAACCCTGACCGCTACATGTATCTCAACGCCACCGACCCCGAGAAGGTATTCTTCTGCGATGAAACCGGTGTAGCCGTGCCCTATTTCGGCACAGGTATCCAGATTGGCTATGGTGACGGCCGTCTTTCCACAGCTGCCAACATCTATATGTCCAACGGTATGGAGCCCACCGATGATATGTATGCCAAACTCAGCTATGGTGCATTTGAGTTTCCTGACGGATGTCTCGGCGTCGGTTTTGCCAACTACAACGGCGGCCAGTTCGCCCAGGCCAATCTCAACGGCAAGATGCGCATCACCCTTCCCGATGCCAAGGACTATAGCTGCGGCATTTATTCGGGGCGCTATGCTGTGCGCGGAGAAAGCCTGGTTATCAACCTTGAAATAGGCGCCGATGTGGCCACCGCCAAACTCGGCACTTTCGCCAACGAACCTTGGATTTCGCTCAATACCGTGGCCTACCTCATGGAGCTCCAGGGTGAGGTGGTCAATGCCGGCGGCTACAAGATTGATGTTTCCGGTGTGCGTCAGCGCACCACCGCCACCTTTGTCCTCATCTGCTACAACGAAGAGGGCGATATTGTGAGCCACGCTTTCAGCGAAGTGGTGGTGGACGGTGTGGATGATGGCGATTGGGTGACCCTCGACGGAATGGGTCAATACACCGATGGCATCTACTCCAGCATCTACAACGGCATTTCGCCGCAAACTTACGATGTGCAGGTGCAGGAGCACTCCGCCTACAAAGGGTACTACCGCATCGTAAATCCCTACACCAACGGCAACTGGACTGCTGCAAGCGCGGCATATCCGTCGTTTGATAACGACAACACCCTCTACCTCTACATTGATGCCACCATCCCCGAGCATGTGTTTGTCGAGGACAGCCCCTGCGGAGTAAGCTTCGGCGATGGCGAAGGTATGATCAGCTCCCTCGCGTTTGTTTACCTTTGCTATGACCAGCCGGCCACAGAGTATTTTGGCAATCTTGACTCCAACGGCCTCATAACATTCCCGGCAAACACACTGACATTCAGTGAAAAGAACTATGACAACGGATCCCGTATGCCTATTGCCAACGCCACAACCAAGCTGCAGCTCCCCGCATCGTGGGCCGGAATTGAAGGCGTAGCCTCCGACAGCGGCAGCTCCGACCAGCCCGTTGAGTACTTCAACCTCCAGGGCATCCGCATCACCAACCCCACCCCCGGCCAGCTCTACATCAGTCGCCAGGGCAACACCGCCAAAAAGATAATCTTCTGATCTATCTCCCGGCAAAACAAACAAGAGAGGCTGTCTAACAATCAACGTTAGACAGCCTCTTTAGAATCATTTGATTTTTGAATCAATCGATGTTGGGGTTGAGCTTGTGCCAGTCGGCGATAGGGGGCAGCACGCCCATCTCTATCACTTCATCGCGCAGGGTGCACAGGTGCTTGTAGCTTTCGTCCAGTTCCTTCTGCTCTGTGGGAGTGCCTTTGATCTCCTTGTAGCTCACACCGTTGCGGTCAATGGTTGTTTCCATTGCCATCATGATGTGCTGATACTTGTCGTTGTTCACATAGCATCCTGCGGGCCAGCGGAACGGTTTGCCACCCATGGCGGCAGCTATCATCTCTATCGACAGGTAGGCCGGGCTCTGGAAGGAAGAGCGTCCGCGGAGGTCGATGATATGCTTGCCACCCTGGATCACACGCACTTTCAGCTCATCCCATTCTTTGGCGGGGAGGGTTTCGGTACCGATGATTTCGCTCAGAGGCTTGCCGTCAACAATGGTGGTGGAGGCAAACACTGCCATTTGCTCGCCATGACCGCCGTATGTGCGGCAGTTGACAATCTTGTCGGCGTGCACATGGAGCTGCTTGACGAGCTCGTGCTGCAGACGTGTGCTGTCGAGAGCGGCGAGGGTGGTCACCTGGCTCGGTTTGAGGCCGCTGTAAAGCAGAGTGATGAGGCCGGTGATGTCGGCGGGGTTGAATATCACCACGATATGCTTCACATCGGGGCAGTATTGGCGCACATTCTTGCCGAACTCTTCTGCTATCTGGGCATTCCCTTTCAGCAGGTCCTCGCGGGTCATGCCGGCCTTGCGGGCAGCACCGCCGGACGACACAATGTAGTCCGCGCCGGTGAGTGCTTCTTTCACATCGGAAGTGAAGGTGAGGTTGATACCTTCAAAGGCGCAGTGATAGAGTTCCTCGGCCACGCCTTCAAGGGCAGGGGCGTAGGGATCGTAGAGACAGATGTTGGGGGTAAGACGCATCATCATGGCGGTCTGGGCCATGTTGGAGCCGATCATGCCGGCGGCGCCTACAATCACGAGCTTGTCGTTGGTTAAGTAATCCATAATTGTAATGTTTTGAGGGTTATGGTTATGAGAGTGTTTCTTTGATGGATGAAGCCAGCCGGTGCACTGCCTCTGTGGATTGGGCGTTGAGGCGCGAGCGCACTGTCACCATTGGCTCCACTATAGTGATGTTTTTCATCTCCTCCAGCATTTTCATCATCTGCCGTCCGGCGGTCGGTGCCCAGGAACCGTTTTCCATCACTCCGGCGGTGCGGTTCTTGAACCCTTTGATTTTCAAATGGTAGAGGAAGTCGTGCATAGCAGGGTAGATACCTGCATCGTATGTTGGGGCGGCCACCACCAGATGGCTGTAGCGGAATGCCTGTGCCACTGCTTCCGACTGGCTGCATACGCACAGGTCCATCAACGCCACATTCTCCACGCCCATGTCGCTGAGATTGCGGGCAATGAGCTGAGCTGCGCGGGCTGTGCCGCCGTAGATTGAAGCGTAGGCCACGAGAACACCGTTGGTTTCGGGCTGGTAGGATGCCCATGTTTTGTACAGCTCCACATATTTTTGAAGGTTGCTGTTGAGCCACGGACCGTGAAGCGGGGCTATCACCTTGATTTCGGGCTGCTCGAGCTTGTTCAGCAGGGAGATAACCTGAGGCCCATATTTCCCGACGATATTGAAATAGTAGCGGCGAGCCTCGTCCACCCAGTTGTCGGGGTAGTCGGCCACGCCGAATTTGCCGAACGCATCGGCTGAAAACAGCACCTTCTCGCTCTGCTCGTAGCTGAGCATCACTTCCGGCCAATGTACCATCGGCGCGGCTATGAACTCGAGGGTGTGGGTGCCAAGAGGCAGTGTGTCGCCTTCGGCCACTGTCTTCACGCGTCCGTCAAAATCCATTGTGTCAAAAAACTGCGGAAGCATTTTCTGCGCTGTTGCCGATGTCACGATTTTGATTTCCGGATAGTGGTGGAGCGCGGCATAAATCCCTGCGGAGTGGTCGGGCTCCAGATGGTGCAGAATCAGATATTCGGGTTGGCGACCGTCAAGCTCTCTGTCCAGATTCGTCAGCCATTGGTCAATGCAATATGCGTCAACTGTGTCAGTGATGGCTATATGCTCATCAAGTATCAGGTAGCTGTTGTAGCTCATTCCGTGGGGGAGGGGATACTGCGATTCAAACAGTGTGGCGTGGGCATCGTTGACCCCAACGCAGCGGATGGATGGTGATATGTGGAGTGTCATGATTATGAATGGTTTTTATCGTCTGTTGTGTCAAACCCCACTTCGGTGCGGAGTGCATAGTTGTTGCGCAGCTGCTCAAACAGCTGCGGAGCACGCTTCAGTGCCTGGGTGTCGGCGGCGGGGTTGTAGCTTAGCACTACCTCAACACCGCTCACTGTGGCGGGTGCCTCTCCGGGGGTGGGTTCGTGAAACCGGGGTGTGCCGAGATGGAAATGGGTGGCCACGCGGCTCAGGGCGGCATGGGTGGCGCGGATTTTTCCTTGCTTGGAGTATCCCGCTATATGGGGTGTGGCTATGATGGCGGCGTTGAGGAGCTCGGGGGATATCTGCGGCTCGTTCTCCCAGCAGTCAATCACCGCATGGCTCACTTTGCCGCAAGACAGCGCTTCCACAAGGGCAGGGGTGTCAACCACGGCACCACGGGCGGCATTGACGATGATAGGTGTGCGTCTGCAACTGCTGAGAAACTCTTTGTTGCACAAATGGTAGGTGGCATACTCTCCCTCGCGGGTGAGCGGAGTGTGGAAGGTGATGATATCGGCCTCCTCAGCCAGCTGCTCCATGCTGCTCCAGTTGCCTCCCTCGGCCTGTTGTCGCGGAGGGTCGCATGGCAGCACTTTCATCCCCATGCTCCCGGCCCATCGCTGCACTATGCGGCCCACATGGCCCACGCCTACTATTCCAATGGTGAGTCCGCTGAGGTCGGCACCCTTGAGGGCTGTGATGCTGCCGAACAGATATTGTGCCACTGCCGGGGCATTGCACCCCGGTGCGTTGGCCACCTCTATGCCGTGGGCATTGCACCACTCCCGGTCCACGTGGTCAAGTCCGATGGTGGCCGAGGTGATGAGGGTGCATCGCGAGTTGTCGAGCAGCTGTTGGTTGCACAGCGTGCGTGTGCGTGTGACAAGCGCATCCACATCACGCATAGCTTCAGGAGTGATGGCTTCTGGCTGCAGATACCTGACATTCACCCCCAGCGGCTCCAGCACAGAGCGGCTGAACGGGATGTTGGCCTCGATGACCACGTTTAGATGTTCGGCTGTATTAGTGTCCATACAAGCAGTGCGGTGTAGGCCGCTATCATTATTATCACCGGCAGATACGCCCGCCGGCGCGCGTAAATCCTGAAAAACAATCCGGCCTGGAATGCCGTGGTGCAGTTGAGCAGCGGCAGTGTGGCCCACAGATTGTTGAAATCCACCACACACAGCAGCGCGGTCATGATCCACACCAGGAGCAGCAATCCGTTGTGCGAGCGTGTCACGGCGTTGTACCCATATACTTTCACCATGTTGGCTCCGGTGAGCAGCAGACCCGCCGGCAGGGTGAAAGCGAGGGTGGCGCCCATCACCGGATTGGCATATATCCTGCTGAGGGTGACGAGGCTCACCTCCGGCATCGGCAGTGTGTGGAAATCCACTATCGAGAATGCCCACAGAAGCCACACGGGGGTGGCCACACCGACAAGGGCCGCAAATACGCCGCGCATGCTCATGGCCTGCATCTGCACCATCCCGATAAAAAACACCGGGAGATACAGCAGGTAGGACCAATTGAAGCATCCCAGGCTTGTGATAATGAAGAACAACAGAAACACCCGTTTGGTTTGCTCGGGGTGCTGGTAGATGCTGAAACTTATCCACACGCACAGCAGCAGGGCCAAACAACCGCTCAGGCCGGTGGCGGCTCCGGTCATCATTCCCGGACTACCGCTCTGGGCCACCATCCACAGCGCGAGAAACAGCCACGAGGTGGTGCGCAGCAGGTTGTACTGCCCGTTGAGCAGCGCCATCGCTACCATAATCACCACATTTAGCCCCATGCACACTATCGGTGCGATGCCAGGCGCGAGCGGACTCACGGCGATTATGCCCGATGGCTCGCTCATCATCCTCACTATGCCGGGGCTGCACATCATGGTGCCGCACATAGTGGCGGCTATTGCCGCCACTATCAGCACAAGGGCAAAAGGGCGGCTCTTGATGAGCTGCGTTATGGCTGTTTCGCGGGCGTTCATCTTTGCCGGGGGTTAGCGCAGGTCGTTGCCTATGTCGCGGCGCGAATACTGGTCTTGGAAATGCACGTGGCTCAGTGCCTCATAGCTCTTGGCCAGTGCCTCGTCCATGGTGGTGCCGAGTGAGCTGGCGGTGAGCACACGGCCTCCGGCGGTCACCACATTGCCGTCGGCATCGGTGGCGGTGCCGGCATGAAATATTATTGTGTCGGGACATTTGTCCTTCACCTCCTCAAGGCCGGTAATCGGATACCCTTTGGAGTAAGAGCCGGGATAACCTCCGCTGACGGCCATCACGGTGACAGCGGTGAGCGGGCTCTGCTTCAGCTCAAGGGTGCCGAGATTGCCTTTGGCGGCGGCCTCCATCAGCTCCACGAGGTCGCTGTCGATGCGGAGCATCACGGCTTCGGTCTCGGGGTCGCCCATCCTCACATTGTACTCTATGACCATCGGGTTGCCTGCCACATTGATGAGTCCCAGGAATATGAATCCGCGGTAGGTGATATTCTCCTTGGCGAGGCCGTTGATGGTGGGCTCGATGATGCGGGTGCGCACTTTCTCCATGAACTCCTCATCGGCAAACGGCACCGGGCTCACGGCTCCCATGCCACCGGTGTTGGGGCCTGTATCCCCTTCGCCGATACGCTTGTAATCTTTGGCCACGGGGAGCACACGGTAGCCGCCGTTGCCGTCGGTGAGCACGAACACCGAGCACTCTATGCCGCTCAGAAACTCCTCTATCACCACTGTGGCGCTGGAGCTGCCGAACATTCCGCCAAGCATCTCGTCAAGGGCTTTTTCGGCCTCCTCGAGGGTGGGGAGTATCAGAACTCCTTTGCCGGCCGCGAGGCCGTCGGCCTTGAGCACGTAGGGTGCTTTGAGGGTGGCCAGAAACTGCTTCCCTTCGTCAACGGTGGCGGCGGTGAACGACCGGTAGGCGGCGGTGGGGATGGAGTGGTCGGACATGAACCGTTTGGCGAAATCCTTGCTCCCCTCCAGACGCGCTCCGGCGGCGGTGGGACCCACCACGGTGAGCCCGGGGGCCTGTTCGGCCATATAGTCCACTATGCCGGCCACAAGCGGGTCCTCGTTGCCCACCACTATCATGTTGATGGCGTGGGTGGTGCAGAACTCTTTCACGGCGTCGAAGTCGAGAGGCTTCAGCTGCACATTGGTGCCGTATTGCGATGTGCCGGCGTTGCCGGGGGCTATATAGAGATGGTCAAGCAGGGGGCTTTGGCTCATTTTCCAAGCGAGGGCTGATTCGCGTCCGCCGCTTCCAAGGAGTAGTATGTTCATTGGTGATGAATTTGTTGGGGTGTGTTATGGAGTGAAAAAATGTCGGGTTAGGGATAGGATGGGTCAATCCTTTTTCTCATCGGTCTGGTCGGGCGACGAGGGGCGTTTCCATCCGCGGCGGGGGCGCATCAGCACACCGCCGGCTGGCGGAAGGCTCGGAGTGCGGTTGATGAGCGACTTGAGTGCGTGCTCGTTGCGGCGCTGTGCCAGCGGATTTTCGTTGGGTTCATTGTTGGCATCCGGTTCAAAACGGTCCCTGCGGCCTCCATCCTTGGCAAAGCGTCCTTTGGTGGGACGGTAAGGGGAGTCGGAGCGCGACGGTTTGCCACGGCCATCTTTGGGGCGTGCGTTCTTGCCGCCGAATCCGCCGCGGCGCGCTTCTTCGCTCCACTGACGGTCGGAAATCCGTTTGGAGGCTTTCTTTTCTGGACGACCGGCTTCGGTTTTGATGCTGCCGCCGTCGGCACGGAACGACTGGTAGTCGCCGTCGAAGATTATATATTCGCGCAGTTCGCACTCAAGCGAGCCGTTGAGCAACTGCATCTTGAGTGATGGAGCGAGGCCGATTTTGTGGAAATACTCCTCGCGGTACCCTATGATCCACGCGTGATACCCTTTGAACACATGCTTCAGCTTCGACCCTATCATGGCGTAGAGACCGTCCATATCATCGGTGCTGATGCGCTCTCCGTAGGGCGGGTTGGTGATCATCACGCCGGGGGTGTCCTCCTCGGGTGCTTCATTCCACTGCGACAGTGGCTTCACCTGCAGGTCGATATATTTTGCCACACCGGCGCTCTTGATGTTGGCCTGGGCTATGCTCACCGCCTTGGGCGAGATGTCGCCGCCGTAGATTTTATGATTGAAAGTGCGCTCGCCGGAGTCGTCGTTGTAGATGGATTCAAAAAGTTCGGGGTCGAAGTCGGGCCATGCCTCAAAGGCAAACCGCTTGCGGTAGATGCCGGGCATGATGCCGGCGGCTATCAGCGCGGCCTCTACAAGGAAGGTGCCGGAGCCGCACATGGGGTCAACAAGCGGACAGTCGCCGCGCCACCCGCTCTGCAGTATGATGCCTGCAGCAAGCACTTCGTTGATGGGAGCTTCGGTCTGTGCTACGCGGTAGCCGCGCTTGTGGAGCGATTCGCCTGATGAGTCGAGGCTCACTGTCACACGCTCGCCCGCGATATGCACGTTGATCATCACATCGGCATCCTGCAGCCTCACCTTGGGGCGGCAGTCGGGGCCGAGCTTGTCCTTGAAAAAGTCAACTATTCCGTCCTTCACCCTGTAGGTTACATAGCGCGAGTGGGTGAACTCGTCGCTGTTGGTCACGGTGTCGATGGAGAATGTTTTGTCGAGCGACAACACGGTGGTCCAGTCGTACTCTTTGATGCACTCGTAGAGCGAATCGGGGTCGTGAGCTATGAACTTATAGATCGGTTTGAGGATGCGAAGGGCTGTGCGGCAACACATGTTGGCGCGGTAAAGCATGGCAAGGTCGCCTTCGAAGGACACCATGCGGCGCCCTGGCTCCACGTTCTGCGCTCCGAGCGAGCGCAGCTCTTCGGCAAGAATCTCTTCCAGCCCCTGGAAGGTCTTGGCCACCATTTCAAATTGTTGAGTGCTCATTATGGAAATGCTTGGTTGAATACGGAATAATGTCATGACGGAGAGAAAAATATTGTGGCGTGCTGTCACTCCTGAAGCACGCCACAAAATTAATACTTTTTTTGGTTTTTCATCATTCCAACTTCCACACTTTTACCCAATCCACTCGCATTTCTGCAGGAAGCTCGGCATCGTTGAGCGATCCTTCTCCCGGCCAACCTTTGCCGCCGGCATGGTTGAGGATGAGGTAGAACTTGGTGTCAAACGGCCATTGCTTCGCGCCCGGCACCACTTCATACTGGCGCAAACGGGGGTAGGTGAAGGTTTTGACGCCGTTCACATAGAATTCCAGGCTCTCCGAAGTCCACACAAGGCCGTAGATATTCCAGCCGTCTTCGGTGTCGATGCCCACTGTGTTGGAATTCGGGGTTACCGGGTTGGCGGCATTGTACGATTCGGTGAAGTGGGTGTGCACCACCTGATAGATGTAGGTGTCGTGATTCAACCGCTCCATGATGTCGATTTCGCCGCACTGGGGCCAGCCGCTCCATATCGGTTCCGACGGCATCATCCATATCGCGGGCCATCCGCCGCGGGCCGAGCGGGCAAACTTGGCTTTCACCTCCACTTTGCCATATTTGAACGCCTTGTCGGCACGCATCTGCACGCCACCTGTCGCGTAGCTGTTGCCCGATTTCTCGCAGCTCAGCACCAGCTCGCCGCGGTCGGTGTCCACAAATGCCTGGTCATAGCTGTTGGACAAGTAGAAAGCCCAGTCGGGGGTGCCTTTGGGGCACAGCTCCCAGCGCGATTTGCGCGGAAACTGGCTTCTCTGGTTGAAGTCGTCATAGAACACCAGCTTGGGGTCCTTGGTGTCGAAATCGTGGGTGATCCCTTCGGGGTCCTCGGGTTCCTCGTTGTTCACACCGCCGGGTGCGGGATTGCTGCTGGAAGGCGGTGTGACAGGCTGTGGTTGCGGATCTTCATCACCGCCGCCGCAAGCGGAGCAGAAAGCGATAAGCGCTGCGCAAGCCAGATAATAAATTTTTTTCATGGCACAAAATTTATCGGATTTATAAGATTTATAGGACTTATAGGAATTAAAAAGTCAAAAATTTTTGTTGACCCATTTAGTGGGCTTCAAGCCAGTTGCGACCCGACCCTGCCGCCACCTCCAGCGGCACGGCTCCGTGATAGGCGTTCTCCATGCACGAGGTCACAAGCTCCTGCAGCCGGGGCAGCTCCTGTGGCACCACATTGAATATCAATTCGTCGTGCACCTGCATGATCATGGTAGAGCGTAGCCCGAGACGGCGCATCTCGCTGTATATCCGCACCATAGCTATCTTGATGATGTCAGCTGCCGACCCTTGGATAGGGGCGTTGATGGCGTTGCGCTCGGCATAGCCGCGCACCACAGCGTTGCGTGAATTGATGTCGGGCAGCATCCGTTTGCGCCCCATGATGGTGGTCACATACCCCTGCTCACGGGCCAGTTCAATGCTTTTGTCCATACATTCCTTCACCTGGGGATAGGTGCGGAAATACCCATCTATCAGCTCCTTGGCCTCGGCACGTGGGATTCCGAGCCGCTCCGACAGGCCGAATGTGGATATGCCGTAGATTATGCCGAAGTTGGCGGTTTTGGCGTTGCGGCGCTGATTGTCAGTTACCTCGTCAAGGGCTTCGTGATATATCTTGGAAGCTGTGGCGCGATGGATGTCGGCGCCTGACAAAAACGCTTCGATCATAGCGGGATCCTTGCTGAGGTGGGCCATTATGCGGAGCTCGATCTGAGAGTAGTCCACGCTCATGAATATGTTGCCGGGATCGGCCACGAAGGCGCGGCGTATCTCGCGTCCATCATCGCTGCGCACAGGGATGTTCTGCAGGTTGGGGTTGGTGGAGGAGATGCGTCCGGTGGCTGTAACTGTTTGATTGTAGGATGTGTGTATCTTCCCGGTGCGCGGATTTATCAGAGCCGGAAGGGCGTTGATGTATGTGGTGAGGAGCTTGCGCAGGGCGCGGATGCGGAGGATGAGGTCAACTATCGGATGGTTGGCGCGATGCTTCTCGAGGATATCTTCCGTGGTGGAGTAGGCGCCGCGCTTGGTGCGTTTGGCCTTGGGGTCGATTTTCATGCGGCCGAACAGCACTTCGCCCACCTGCATCGGCGAGCTGATGTTGAACTCTCCGCCGGCCAGCTTGTAGGCCTCGGCTTCCATGGCGTGGAGGCGGGCGGTGTAGCTGCGCGACAGCTCGGCAAGTTCGTGTGTGTCAATGCGTGCGCCGTTGTACTCCATATCGGCGAGCACACGCACAAGCGGCAGTTCGATGTCGTTGAGCAGTGATGCGAGTCCTTGATCCTCAATCATCGGCAGGAATATGCTGCGAAGGCGGAGCACCATGTCGGCCCGCTCGCAGGCCACCTCGGATTCAGGGATGCTGGCCTCGGCCATTTCGTAGTCAAGATAGCGCACGGTGAGCATCGGCAGCAGATGTTTCATCTCCGGGTCAAGAAGATAGTGGGCCACGGCAGTGTCGAAATAACGGTCGGCCAGCTCTATGCCGTTGTTGCGCAGGATAAGCATGTCGCGCTTCACATCGTGACTCACCACCATGGGGCGCGTGGAACTGCCAAACAATGGCTCTATCGCGGCGAGAGCCTCGGCCCGTGCCGCGCTGTCGGAGGGAAGGGTGTAGAACCATGCGTTGTCTTCGGATGTGCTTATAGCCAGGGATTTCCATTTGGCGGTCATGGCATCAGTCCCTTCGGCCACAATGCTTACTCCGATATATTGGCACTTCGCTGCGGCCTCTACCTCGCGCTCAAGTTGGGCGGGAGTGTCGATTGTGCGATAGGCGTGGGGATGCGTGGCCGAGCTTTTCAGTGGAGCCGCCGGAGTGTCGGCCACGGGAGCCTCCTCTTCGAGATCAAACAGCGAACCCATCCCCGGGGCGTCGCTCTTGGAAGCCGGTGCGGCGGGAGTGGAGGGGAGATTGAGCTTTTGGATAAAGCTCTTGAACTCCAGCTCTTTGTACACTGCAACGAGCCTGTCCACATCTATGGGACGGCGTATGAGCGAGTCCGGGGTAATGCTGTCGGGAAGCGGCACATCGGTGCGGATGGTGACAAGAACTTTCGACTGCCGTATCTGCTCGCTGTTGTCAATGATTTTGCGTTGCAGTGCTCCCTTGAGCTGGTCGGTGTGGTCAAGCAGATTCTCCACTGATCCCCATTCGGCAATCAGCTTGGAGGCCGTTTTCTCGCCCACACCAGGGCATCCGGGGATATTGTCTGATACATCTCCCTCCAGCGCCAGCAGGTCGATGACCTGCAAGGGTGAGGCAATGCCGTAGCGCTCACACACTTGCTGCGGACCGCGCACCTCAAACCCCTGGCCTTTGAGCGACGGGCGATACATCCACACCCTGTCGGTCACCAGCTGTCCGTAATCCTTGTCGGGAGTCATCATGTAGGTGTCAAACCCCTCAGCCTGAGCCATGCGGCTGAGTGTGCCGATCACATCGTCAGCCTCATAGCCATTCACTTCCACCGCAGGGATACGGTAGGCAGCGAGAATCTCCTTGATATACGGAATGGCGGCCGTTATATCCTCCGGCTGCTTGTCGCGCTGAGCCTTGTAGAGCGGATACATCTCATGTCGGAACGTGCTTCCCCCCGGCGGGTCGAAGCACACAGCGATGTGCGACGGATTCTCCTTGCGTAGAATCTCGTCGAGAGTGTTGCAGAATCCGAAGATAGCGGATGTGTTGAACCCCTTGGAAGTGACCCTCGGAGCGCGAATCAGCGCATAGTAGGCCCGGTATATCAGTGCGTATGCATCGAGGAGAAACAGTCGTTTTTCGTTCATGTCATAAAAATATATGACCATAAAGATACAACATAACTTCAAGATACCAAAATTCTCCAGTCTCCATTCCCGAAATCCGCTGATATATTGGAATGTGCCGTTGATGGTTCAGATATAACTCGCGTTATTTAACTAAAGAACCCACTTGGGTGATTTTCTGAACTTGAAGTTTTCGGATAATACTTCCGCAAATGGAGTGGAGTAGTGCCTTGCGCTTTGTGGGCAATTTTTCACGCAGGCGCAGCATTTGATACATTTCGTAGAGTCAACCTCCTTGCGGTCGGGCGCGATAGCTTCTGTAGGACAGACATCATAGCATACTCCGCATTCATCGCATAGCGAGAAATCGACATCAGGCAGATAAACTATAGGATTTGTGGCTTGCTGTTGTTGGTAGCCGATCACAAAGTTGCGGAAGTTGGCTGATGATTCATCCGGAACTGATTCGTCGGTCAATGTGGATGTGTCCACTTCGCGCAATTCGTTTGTTTTAATCTTCAATGCTATTTCCTTGCCAAAATCCAGAGCGTTGGCCATGTCCTGATTGTCAGGACGCCCGGCCGCAATCGGTGTGTCGGCGGTAGAATATGAATGCTCTCCGATGAAAGCCGCTGCACCGCATACAAGGAATCCGCAGTCGGACATAAACGATGCAAAATCCTCAGAGGCCTTCTCAAAAGCGCGGTTGCCATAAACCGCCACGACTATACATTTGGCATCGTTGCCCTTGATGCCATTAAGCCGTTGCTTTACAATTGGAGCTATTTTCCCTCCATATACAGGCGCTGCTGCTATGATGATGTCCCCGGAGTTCAGTGCAATATCATCGATGGGATTAAATGTAAGGTTCCTGGAAATTATATCTGTATTCAGTATATTTCCGATACCCTCGGTAATGCCGTGTAGAATCTTGGAGGAGGTGCCGGTGGGCGAGAATGAAAGGGAATATATGCTCATGTGAACTGACGGATTACGGTGATGGTGCAAATTTACAAAATTGTATTCTCAACTTATGGGAAATTACCATTGGGATTTGAGGTTTGGAAGGAAAACGGCCACAAACCCGAGCAGAGGCATGTAGGCGCAGAAGTTATAGACGGCTTCAATGCTGTATGTGTCGGCAAAGTGACCAAGTATGGCTGCGGCAATGCCCGCCACGCCAAAGGATAGGCCAAAGAAGAGGCCGGACACGAGTCCAAGCTTGTTGGGCAGCATTTCCTGGGTGTAAAGAAGGATGGCAGGGAATGCCGAGGCAAGCATGAATCCGGCTCCAAAACTCATCACAACGGTGAGCGCCAGGCCGCAATGCGGCATAGCGAGGCTGAATGGGGCGGCGCCCAGGATGGATGCCCATATGACCGGCTTGCGGCCATAGCGGTCGCCTATGGGGCCGCCCGCGAGTGTGCCGATTGCTGTGGCCGCCAGAAACACAAAGAGTAGTATCTGCGAGGTCTTGATGGTGATGCCGAAACTGTCAATGAGGTAGAATGTATAGTAGTTGGTGAGCGATGCCATGTATATGTATTTTGAGAATATCAGAATCATTACAATCGCGATGGTGAAGATGGTGCGGGGAGTGCTGAGGGGTCGTGGACGGTGCTTGGAAGTGGCTGCGGCATGAGTGCGGGCGCCTTCGAGATAATTTGAATACCAGCGGCATATGGTCCGCATTGCCGCAAATGCAGCCATGGCGACTATCAGAAACCATGCGATATCGTGGCGTCCGTGCGGCGCCACTATGAACGCCACCAGCAGCGGTCCTATGGAACTTCCAAAGTTGCCGCCTACTTGGAATATTGACTGGGCGAATCCGCGTCGGCCGTGGCTGGCGAGCGATGTGATTCGCGAAGCCTCGGGGTGAAGAGTCGATGATCCCAGTCCTACCAGAAATACACTCACGAGCACTGTGGGCATCGACATTGACCAAGCAAAGAGGATGATGCCTGCCGAGGTGAATACCATCCCCATAGGCAAGCTCCACACAAAGGGACGCTTGTCGAAGGCCAGACCCACAACCGGCTGGAATACGGATGACGATATCTGGTAAACTAATGTGATGAGACCTATCTGCCCGAAGGTGAGGTTGAGGTCGTCTTTGAGCATGGGATAGACGGCCGACACAACGGATTGCAGCAGATCGTTGAAGCAATGCACGGCGCACAGCGCCATGAGAACCGGAAATGTAGCTTCAGTTGATATGTTTTTTAGTTTGGATAGCAATTTGAGCATTGGTTAATCTATGTTTTTGCGCACATATTTGGCTTACTCTCTGTTTATGATTTCATCGCTTGTAATTACGTTTTATTTCATCAATGGATTTGCCACCAATGCCGAAATTTTCGTCGGGAAGTTCTTTGATGGTTACAGTGAAGAACTGCTCCGGGATATGGGTTATCTCGGAGGCTGTAGCCGTGAGACGTTCAATCAGCTCTTTCTTTTGCTCTGCGGTAAGTTTACCACTTTCGATGGATATGTAGGGCATGGCTTACAGGAGTGTTTGTAAAGACTCATCGCAGAACATAGTCGGAGTGAATTCCACTATCTGATAGTCGGCGATGCCGTTGATATTGAAAGGGTCTTGCGAGATAATGGCGTTGACAGCCTCGCGGTCGGCGGCTTTTATCATTATCACACCACCGATGCGCGGATTCTGCGGCCCTGATGCGATGAAGTCACCGGCGGCATAATGCTCGGCAAGATAATCGCGATGAGCTTGAAGGTGTTTGTCAACCTCACTCAATGGTTTCTTGTATGTAAGGATCGCTATGAACATAGTTCAATCTTTTGAATTATTATCGGTCAGTTGGCGCGCTCTACGACCGAATATTATTGATGCGGCTGAGGCTGAGGCTACGCACGACATAGGTGCAAGAGAATTGAAAGCGTCAAAGCATGACCGTATGAACGCTATTATTGCAATTGCAGCAAACAGATACTGCATGATCCGATAAAACCGTATTGTCTTCATCTCTTTATTTGAATAATGCACAGAACCCCTGCTTGTTGAACTGATAGTACATCTCGATTCGCTCCGGGGTGTCGTTTTCAAGGAGCAATAGCAATTCCTTGGCAAATTCAAGTGTGGCCGAACCGTTGGCTGTCACAATGTTGGCATCCGAGGCGGCTTGTGCGTTGACATATCCGTCAGGGTTAGTGTAGTTTTCTCCGCCCCATATCTTCAACTGCTCAATTCCGTTGCCGGTGTGCTTGATGTTATTGAGGAAACCGTGCTTCGCCATGAAAGAAGCGGCATTGCAGATGGCTCCGACAATTTTTCCTTTGTCGATGGCGTGCTTAACTAAGGGCATCACTTTGTCGGCAATGGGTGTGGCCCATCCGAAACCGCCAACGAGAACAAGAGCGGCGTAGTCTTCCGGCATTGTGTCAAATGAATAATCAGGCAACAGACGGAAACCTCCGATTGACTTGACCGGATCCATTGTCGGTGCGACAAACTTGTTGACATATTTCGGATTTTCTTTCAGAGCGTACTCGTCGGATGCAACAGCTTCTGCAAGATAAACCATTTCATGCTCCGCAAAATCCGGTAGCAGAATATATAAAATTTCGTTATTCATAATCTATTTAGTTATGCCCATTGCCCCAGTAGGCTTGTTCTTAAATTGCAGAAGCGTGGACAACTAATGCAACATTCTCGACTTACAATAGACCATCCCACTTCTTATTTACCAAAATGTCGTGGATAGACCTGAGCCTATCCACATGCAAAGTTAATAACAATCGTTGATATATGATATATCTTGAACAACATCTGACTCGTTCCATTCCATTTACGCTTCGACGCAACTTATTGGACAGAGATTAAGGAATGAACAGGGCGGCAAACTCCGTTAACCTCCGAGTTGACAAACTTTTATTGACAACGCCAGGACCACAGTGGTAGGCGAGAGTGCATCTACATCACAGGTCCAGCTGAAATATAATTGAATCCCGGTCGAGATAATCATACTCAATCGCCAAATCGGATTTGGATATACGCCGGAATCCGGCACGCTCATAAAATAAGTGCGCTTTTTTTGCCACCGATGGTGTGTCAAGCACCATGTGCTTGAATCCTTTTGCATTAGCAAAATCAAGGAGCCTTGAATAGAGCGCAAATCCAACTTTTTGTGAACGGTAGTCAGAGCGGACAAAAAATTTCTTCATCACACACCAATCATCATTGATTTTCATCAATGCGATGGTTCCTATAACATGATTATCGTCTGTGGCAACCCAAAAATTCCCGCCTCGCTTGATATAGTATGCAGGAATATCAAGCAGATCAGGTTGACCTTCCAAAGGCATATTTACCTGTGACTCATCATTTTGAATGTGAAGAATGAGCTGGATTGCTTCAACCTTATATTTGTCCTGGTATTGTACTATTTCCATATTATGCTCTCCTGTTTTTAGCTGAATACGTTATGATTAGATGGTAGATATGGATACAGACAGCTATGGATCATTATAAACGGCATGGCTCCGAAACCACCTCAACCATAAATATCTTTCATGGTCATTGAAAGTAGATTCATGGTCAGTCCGATATATCCGATTAAATCAATCATCACTCTCTTGACTGTTGGAAGTTGGAGAACAGACTAATTTGCAAATTTCCTCCATGTGTGAAATAAGGGTGGTTATCTGTGCCTCTGACAGATGTCCGTATATATCGTTGACGGATTGGTTGGCTGAGTTGTCAAGTTCGTGATATATCGAGATACCAGATTCTGTAAGAGATATTATCCCTCGGCGGGCGTCCTCCTTGCAAATGGAACGGCATATGTAGTTCTGTCGCTCCAAGTTTTTCAACAACCGCGACATATATCCCTTGTCAATATTGAGTTCTTCCGAAATCTCGTTTGCGCTTCTATTCGGATGAAGGTAAATGTCTTGAATCACACGAATCTCCGGAAGTCCGAATGGACTCCCCATATAATGTTTATTCAGGATGCCTAATACTTTCGTGTACTTTCGGTTGAAGCATCTTATTTTGTCTATCTGTTTTTGATTCATGGGTGCAAAGTTAGTAAAATAGTTGACAATGTCAACTATTTTGGCGGCGTTTTTTTGATTATCTTCGCCCAGCGTCATCCTTCCACGCTTCAAATGCGTGACAAGCCACACCGCCCGACGCACCGGAATCACCAACATGTACCTGAGCCACAATTGAAAATCACCGAATACAAATGATTTTCAATTCCTCATGAAGCAAATACGACATCGTCCAGATGATGCCCGCACGCGACCACACCCTCGCCAAGACCTTCATGGACTATATCAAACTATCCTCCGACGAAATCGCCGACGAGATAGATATATCGCTAACGGGAAGAAAGAGGAGGTGTTCTGACGGTTATTCAGGTACAAATAAGGCGCACCTTTTAGTGCGCCTTATTGTCTGTGCGAGCATGATACTTATCCTTCAGGGGGATAAGGGTCATTACCATAGCTGTTACGCTCTCGGAATTGTCCTTGACGATTGTGAATAAACAATTCCGACTGCTGGTTTATCGCAATTTCACGAGCACGTGCAATCGCTTCCCTCTGCGTGTCGAAGGTTTGGGTGACCCGTGAATTGCCCGCTCCGCGAACGCTCCACTTCCCGTTATTGGGAACGACATGTTGATTCTTGCCCATAAAATCATTTTTTATGGATTGAGGGACAGCAGTGGGTGCAACCATCTGCATCTGAATAGTATTGTTTAGCTTTTCGAAGAGCTTCCCCCTCTGAATAGCAGTAACCTAAATCAATTTGATTTGAAGGTGTGGGTCGGTATGAGCACCATGATTTATGAACTTCATGGTTATTTCCGTATCCGACCTGTTGATTGCGATTAAGACAATATCTGTCCATTTTTTTGTCGAATTTAAATATGTTAAAATTTGTAAACTCGACCATCCCTATAATGAATTTTTCATTATATTTGAAATAAAGAATAACACTAAGAATAAGGTGAGGAGCCTTATTATGCCGGCTAAAGCATTTGTTTATTCTTTACAAGGACGAGTGAGATGGTCTGTCTTGCGAGTCCTTTATTTTTTGCTTGGTATATCCCTCGGCTTATTATTATCTTTATATGTTATCTGACTTTCTTGCTTTCGTGCGTTGGTTCAACTTGTAAATCTCTAAATTTTCATGTTTAATTTTGCTTAGATCAAACATGATAACGTTATTTTTGTAATCTAATCCCAAGCTGTCAAACAAGGGCTTTGCATTTACATAGTAATATTGCCCCGACTTACATACATCAAAAGCATCATCGTCACTCCCTTCTCTACAATTAATTAAGAAAAGATTGTCATTTTCATCAGCAGCAAACTTAATGCCCGAATCCACGGTTAGCACAAGCTCTTTTGCGGTCTCATCTGTAAAGCCTAGCTTCCCTGAAGAATGTATCGTGCATTTTAGCTTGGCATTGTATTCGCGTGCGCTGAAAATTCGTATGTTCATGTCTTGAGGATTTGTTTAACGCAAAGACAGTGTATTTTCTTTAACTCAACAAAATTATTGACGATTTTTTTGTCCTCTTGCCTCTCCTTTGCTCGTGTTCATGGTGTATATTGTACGGACAATTGGTGACTCATTTGCTCTTGCTGTGTTTTTTTCTTTGCATTTCTTGTAGTTGCCTTGTCTGCTTTTCATATGAATATGACAAGCAATAATATGCTTATGATTCAGCGCGGCCAAAATGCGTACAAATACGAGGAGTTAAATTTTGTTAAACAAAATGCTCCGTTTAATTTGCAATATATTTCTGAAAACGACTTGTGGGTTTGTCGGGGATTGTCATCTGTATGTGGGTGCCGAGGAGCGGATTGAGATACCGCTCTCTGAACTTGCGCTTGTCTTGGAAGCCGCAAAAGGCTGTGATTTCTGCCAATGAACGCGGCTCTTTACAGAATTCTATGATTTTTTCTTCAATGGTTTTGTCATCTTGACTTGTGCCCTGACTTGTGCCCTGACTTGTGCCCTTCGACAAGTCGGCTTCATTAGTCGCTTGAACAGTGACACGGAATGCTGTGATTGTATTCACATCAAAGACGGCGGGGGTGTTACCGTTTTCTTTGAGCATTTCCTGAACACGGGTCACACCACGATTGAACTTGTTGACGTATTTCATCACGCGCATAGCCTCCGCCACGAGCGGATTGCGGTAGTCATTTACGGAGGGGAAGTTTTCGGGGCGTGCCTCACCGTACAACCCTCCGGCGTTCATAATCTCGATGTAATTATCAAACTGATACAACCGAATTGGCATATTCGATTGATAATCGCGGTGCATACAGGCGTTCATCATCAGTTCGCGGATGGCACCTTCTGGATAATTCCATACGGTCTTTTCGCGGAAAAGCGACTCCGGTACAGGTCGTTGTGTTATAATGCCATCTTTTACAAACGATTCCAACGCAGGGAGCATCTTGTAAAGAGGTCCGGAGAACTGCCGCTCGTTCAATATATCTCCACCCTTATCCTTTCCGGCGAAACGAACAAATTGAACATAATCGCCCAAAAGAAAATACTTTGGATTTGTTCCGAACAGTATGATTCCGGCATAGGTCGGACAGTCGTTTTCACGGTCGTAAAGATGAATCGACGCAAGTTGCTCCTTTATGTCGCGCTTGTCTGTTGTTAGTGTATCTTCATCAAGAAACTTTGGAAGATAGGTATTCTTGATATAATCTACATCCAAGTCCTCCAACTTTGCATTAAAGCACGGAGTGGCATCAAATGTAGCCATGAAGGAGCAACGCCGTTCTGCCAATATACGTTCTTCTGCTTCGGTGGCTATGTCACGGCGTGGACCAATACGAATAAATGCCCGACCACGATAGCGAACAGGTGGTAAATCAGAAGGACGAACCTCTGCCACCAACAAATCTCCTTCTGGAAACACGAAACGGTCAACTGACATAGTCGGCAATGGAAGAATGTTGCCATCTGAACGGATACCTGATATTTTCTTCATCAGAGCATCGTCCACTTTCAATCCTGACAACTTTCCGTCGTCGTGTGCCCCGATAATGAGATAGCCGTTTTTACGAGAGTTGGGCATGTCGTTGGCAAACGCACAAATGGCCTCACAGAACTTGTCCATGTTGCCGGTGCTGATTGTGCGCTCAACCCGATAGGTCTCGGTTGATGTCAGCAATTCCAAAACTTCGTCTTTTGTAATCATATCGAGGCTATTATATACGCAAAATTACGAAATCATTTTGAGATGTGCACTATATTAGAGCCGTAGGAACGTGATAATTTGTGTGCGGCCGAAATTTCAGGCATAAAAAAGCGCACACGATTTCTAAATTCGCCACAAAGACACAAAATTTTGGCGAATTAACAGGTATTCACACTCAATCGCGTCTAAGTCGGTAATGCTTGACTTTGTAACTGAGCGTTGTACGACTTATGTTCAAAAGCCTTGCCGCATGTGTCCGGTTCCAATCGCAACGGTCAGGAGCATCGACTATCTTGAGTTTCTCCCATTCTTCGTTTTTCAGGTGCAATTCATTGACGGTTAAAGTCGGCGATGTATATGAAATCACGATGACTGAGGCAAACGGCATCAAGCCAAAGCCCGGAGATGCTTCAAGAGACAAATATTTTGTCGTGCTTGGTTTTGATACTGAAGAAGTGGCATGTGGTGGCGTTATCATCAATTCTCAAATCAACAAGAATCTTCCCGGTTGCATTAAGATGTATCACATGCCCATAAGGCAATCTAAGTACTGATATTGCTTGCGATTATATGAAGCGAATGGGATTGGAAAACACTCCCTATATCATCGTTCGGCACTTCGACAAGGCTCATCCGCATTGCCACCATCATCCGGCAGGACATCTTCACCTCAGTCTGAATCAACAGACTTCCGAATGTCGCATGTCTCGATGAGCAATACTCCCAATGATGAAGTTTGCATCGCCCATGGGGAGCCTGTATCGGGAGACTTCAAGCAATTCCTTGAAAACCACCCCGACCTCGATTTCTATGCCGCCAAACGTAAGTTCAAGGAAGAACAGAAGGCGAAAGTGAGAGTAAGGCAAGGCCCGAAACTCAGTCCATAGTAAATCAATACTCCTACATAATAGAGTCAGCACCCGACTTCACGCCTGGTGCTGACTCTTTTGGTATGAAAAGCTGTTTCCGTTTGTTATCTTCCTCCGGCAGTTGATTTGTCGGTGTTGGCATCTGCGTTGATGATTTTACTCGCTCCACGCTTCTGTCGTCCCCATTGAAGATTATAGCTTACGCTGATGTAGGGCATACGCATATCAAGTCGCTGGTGCTGTTCATTGGTGTTCCATTTGCTGAGCATCTTTGAACCTTGGTCGTATTTGCCAAACGGCATTATTACGCCTGCACCAAATTGCCAATTTTTCCAGTTATAGGCGAGTTGGATGATGGAAAGATTTTCTCCCCAACTTATTTTTTCTCCCCACAGGTTATGTTGGGCTCGTACATACTGACCGACAAGTTCAAATCCCCAATGCGCAAGCATGACACTGACATTGCCGCTCCAATTGTGATTATAAAGTTTGTAACCAGTGCCTCGCATACGCTCTACACAATACTGAATGTGTCCGCTCGCCATCAACCAATGGGGGATAATTTCAAATTGTGGAGACAAGAAAAATGTGAGATTCTGCAACCCCTTGCTGTTTTCGTATGTTGTAATGAGCTTGTTGTCATTCCAATAGATATATGGGGTAATGGCATTAGGACTTGTGAAGGCGCGGACACCGAAAGTTCCTTCAACTTTTGGAAGACTGAAATTATAGCGAAGTGTTAGCATATATGATGAGGATGTTTTCAAATCGGGATTACCTATGCGCCACTGAAAACCATCGATTTGTTGAGGGGTAACATTAGTTTCTGCAAGAGAGGGGGCTGACTGCCATGATTGGAAACTCAGTCTGAATCTGTGATTTCGGTTAAGGGTATAAGCAATAGTGGCTTGTGGTCGCAGATTCCAAGAATGATTTCCTTGATTCGTTTCTTTGAACATGAAGTCGGTATACTGAGCGCCAAGTCCGGCGGTGAGGCTTACTTTGTTGATACGTTGGAAGTATTCGGCAAAGAAATAAACCTTGTCCTGTCGCTGATGAAAAATCTCGCCCCCAAGGTTCTCATATTGAGAACGGTTGCGGTTTGCGGTGTATGAGGCTCCGGCTGTAAAACGGGATTTTCGCCAACTCTTGATATAGTTGGCCTCTATCGCATAGGCTTGGTTGCGGTCTTTTATCATTGTGTGTATGTCAGTAAGGTAACTTTCAGAACCCGGTACTTGCTCTACATAATCAGAGTATGACTTGCCGTTGTAGAATGATGCGTTGAAATCAACAACAAGAGTCTGCCGTTTATCAAAATGCTGTTCAAGATATGCTGAGAATTTTGGAGTGAGACCTTTGTCTCCATGCGAATCAGTAAGAAGAATGTCACCACTTCCATCACTAAGTGACAAACGACCATTTGCTCTCCAGTCATTTGAAAATGTGGGAGCGGCGCTTGCCTCAACATAGAAAATGGTGGTGTCAGGTTTTATGTAGCTGTATGCCCCCCACAATTTACCGAAAGTATTGTCAATATTTCCACCGAGAGGAGTCTCAGTGCGTGTAAGGGAACTACCCTCAGTATAAGTGAAGGTCTCCTTGTAGTCGCGGTATGATTTCACTTTGTTAGTAAGCTTGTATTGGGCACCAATCTCAAACTGAGAGCGACCGTTATTAAACTTTGTATTAGCGAAGTAGTCACCCCATGCTATATTCAGTGCCTGTCTCCCCTCTGTTTGGAGAGAACCGCCAAGAGAAGGATTGGTAACGATGAAGTTAAGCACATAGTTTGCACCATTATAGCGTAAGCCGGGATTATCCATCCACTCAACGCGCTTTACTGTTTCAGGAAGCAGAGCCTTAACCTGATCGACCGTAGCCACATGTCCGTTGATGCGAACCTGCACAGATTGTCCCGCAGCTTGGATAGTGCCGAGAGCGTCAGTCACAGTAAGAGACGGAATCATCAGATTGGTCAGCAACTGCATTCCGTTACGGGAGTTTTCAACTGCGCTTTGTGAGGGATAATAGACATCCATATCAGCTTTACGGATTACTTTGGGTGCCTGTACAACGACCTCATTGAGTTCTTGCGCAGCGATTGTATCTCCTATCTCCTGCGCGATTGCGATGGTCGGAGATCCTATCATTGCCAAGACCATCAGTGCGATTTGGGTAAAGAATTTTACGTTCATATTGCGGTACGTTTTTTGATTTCGATACCGCAAAATTACATCTCAACCAATCTTAACGCCAAATATAAAAATCTAAAATGACAGATGTAGTCTGTTGATTGTCAATCATGTTTACGACTAAAAATCTAAAAATAGCATTATCCAATCTAAAACGGCCTTAACGCGACAGCTCCTGCCTAAGGAAAGCTATGACATCCTCCTTCTCGGGCACTCCGAGCTTCTTTTTCACCGACGACTTCCTCACATAGACGGAGGCTGCCGATTGGGAGGTGATGACGCTTATTTCTTTCGCAGAAAATCCCGCCGCTAACAGTACTATGGCCTGTACTTCCTTTTCGGAAATAGTATCACCGTAGCGGTCATGCAACTTTGTGTAGAATCCAGAATGAAGATTGTTGACAATCTCATACACGTTAGTCCAGTTTACCAATGGTCCATTCGCGTTATTATCTACTGACGATATTTTGCGAAGCATTTCGCGGTTCTGCTCAGTAGGAGTCTCGGCTACCATCTTTATAATGTTCAACTGTTGGAGCATCGCCCGACGCAATGCCACCTGATTGTCGGTGGGTGCGGATGGTTTCTGAAGTTCATCTACCATTCGTTGTAAAGTCTCGGCTCGTTCTTCTGCCTCGACTGTCTTGCGCTTGCGTTTTTGAAGTAGCCACGCTCCTCCTGCCACAAGAATAAGGGCGATGAGAGAAACAATCACTATGATATATGTCTTACGTTCGCTCTGTGATTTGAAGGTCAATGCGCGATTTTCTGCTTTCAGTATGTTCTTGTCAGATTCCAATCGCGTAAATTCCATTCGTTGGTATTGATTTCGCAGACTATTATTAAAAATAGCAAGTTGACTTATTCCGATATAGCCATCTTTTCGATACTTCAAGAATTCGCGTAAAGGAGCTGCAAAACTCTCGTAATAATTATTATCAACATCATCACGAGACACCGCACAGCTATCGGCATACGTTAGATGCTGCTGCGATTTAGTAAAATTCCCTAAATTGAAATAATTCAGAGCTTTCCAAAACCTTAAATAAGGTATTGCAGAATTATGCGGAGCGTGTTCTAATATATAGTCAACCAAACGATTGCTTTCCTCATATCTTCCAAGTTCTTCCAATATGCCTACTTTTTCATAAGTATATTTGAACTGGTCATTTTCAAGGTGGTTTCGTTGAGCACAATCTATTAATTCATCTATCAATATTAGCGCTGAATCGTTCTTTCCTGCATACTGATAGTTCTCACAAAGTTGATATAAATATTCCGTTTGATGGCTTGAGACTGTGTCTAACGATTGTAACTCTCTTATGAACGAAATATTACGCTTGCAATCAAATTCGGCTCCGCCTATTAGCATTCTCGTGCGCAACAATGTTATCTTTGAGTCATTTGGAACATTCGGAAGCACAATCAAGGAGTCAAGTAAACTCAGTGATCCGTTGCCCTCTCCAAGCCAAAATTTGTGCAGAGCATATAAGTCTCCTGCTTGCAGGAATCTCTTGAAATCGTTGTCTCTATAATATTCAAACGCAAATCGCGTCAATGAATCCGCAACCATTGAGTTTTCGCCCACCTTATGTGCAGTGCCGACAACAATGGCATACAAACCCATAAGGGAATCCTCTTTCAGATTTTTAGGGTCAATATCCTCTAAGAGATGGAGAGCACTGTCAGGATATGAATAAACTATTCTCTCTGCCTCCGAGATAACCTGACGCTGTTGCGCCGATCTGGAGCAAGAGATCATGCCGATAGCGACTAATACCAGTATCCAAATAGAATTCTTCATATTGAACTGCAAAGTTACTAATATTTATCAGCTTTTAACGATCTGGCGTGGTGACCCAGCTGATTTTTGGTTGGGGTCACCACATTTGACTCGGTCAAGCCTCGTCGAGCTGAAGGTTGTGGTGACTCGGGGGGGGGG
>URCF01000010.1 GCA_900546365.1 uncultured Porphyromonadaceae bacterium | reverse complement strand
TGTTTGTCGTTTGACGATACAAAGGTACGCATTTTTGAATTAACCAAATAATTGTCACATTAAAATATGTTAAAACTATTACGAAGTTGTTACACGATAATGCAAATGGCTGTGGGATAAGAGAATAAAAATATTGCCGGATAGTTACAAAAATGTGACATGGCGGTGAGGATTGGGTGCGGGAGAGGGGAGGATGAGTCGGATGGGGCGGATGAGTCCTATAGGTCGGATGAGTCTTATAAGTCTTATAAGTCTTATAAGATTTATAGGACTTATAGGATTTATCTGGATCTGGATTCGGATTCAGGTGGGGTGTCGGATTCGTGGAGGAGGCGTGAGGGTGGGATGACGGCTGCGGTGGCGGGGTTGTGGCGCGGGGGAAGGCTGATGTGGAATCCGCGGCGCAGAAACATCTGCGCGAGCTCCGGCTTGCCTCGGAAGCCGTGGAGCACCCAGGGCTGGGTGGGCCGCAGGCGTGTGCGGAGGTCAAGGATTTCCTGATTGGTGCGGACATTGTGGATGATAAGCGGTTTGCCAACGCTTTCGCTCAGGCGCACCTGGCGGATGAAGGCGTCGGTCTGGACAGGGAGCGGCGTGGAGCAGAGTTTGTCGAGTCCGGCTTCGCCTATGGCCACCACATCGGGGCGCAGGGCGGCATCCGCGAGCCATTGCCACTGCTCGGGTGTGGCATCGGCGGCGTGCCATGGGTGGATCCCTACACTATATATATAGCCGTGGGGCATGGGGTCGAACGGGAAGCGGTTGACCACAGCGTTGTGGACAAGTGCGTGGGTGTGGGCGTCGGCTACCGGGAAGAGCATGTGAGGCGGGCTTATGATTCTTATGATTCCTATAATTCTTATAAGGTGTTTATGGGACGGGGTCGTAGCCGTTGCCTCCCCATGGGTGGCAGCGCAGGATGCGGCGCACGGCGAGCCACAACCCTTTGAACGGGCCGTGCTTGCGCAGGGCTTCGATGGCGTACTGGCTGCAGGTGGGCACAAAGCGGCAGCTCGGCGGGGTGAACGGCGAGATGCAGGCGCGGTAGAAATATATGGGGAGCAGAAGGATGGCCGTGAGGATGCTCCGCAGTATGTCAGCTATCTGCTTCATCGGGGGCGACGGTGCGGGCGATGGCGGAAAGCATCTTGGCCATGGCGCGCTCGGTTTTGCCATACGGGAGCACAGTGTTGGCCACATATATAAAAGCGATGTCCACGGCGGGGGAGGGTGCGGGGAGCAGGGTGCGCCCCAGGCGGTAGGCTTCGCGGCAGCGGCGCCGCATCTTCACGCGGTCCACGGCATGGCGCAGCCGCTTTTTGGGCACGGAGATGAGAAAGCGGGCCACCGAGGTGCGGTCGGTGGCGGGAACCCACACAGCGCGCCACGGGTAGGCCATAACGGAAGCCACCGGAGAGTCATCGGGGACGCTCCGGGGGCCGAATAGCCTGTCGATAGCCGTGAGGCTACACAGTTTTTCTTTCTTGTAAAGCCTGTTGTTCACTTCTTGAGTTCTTCGCGCAGGTAGTTGTCGAGAGCTGCGGTCATGGAAGGAGCCTTGGGCGAGGGGGCCTCGATGTCAAGGCGCAGACCGGCATCCTTGACAGCTTGAGCTGTGGTGGCGCCGAAGCATCCGATGCGGATGTCGTTTTGCTGGAACTCCGGGAAGTTCTTGAGCAGCGAGCTAATGCCTGCGGGGCTGAAGAAGAGGAGCATGTCGTAATCAAACGGCTCGCCGTCGGCGAAATCGTTGCTGACAGTGCGGTACATGACCGCTTTGGTGTAGTTGATGTGGTTGGCATCAAGCACATTGGCGTCATCATTGTGCACATCGCTGACAGCAAAGAGGAATTTCTCTTTCTTGTGCTTTACGAGCGAAGCCACGAGCTGGGGGTCGTCGAGCTTGCCTGTGAGGCCGTGGAAAATCTTGCGTTTGCGATAGGGGATATATTTCTGCAGGTAGAGGGCTATGGCCTCGGTGGTGCAGAAATATTTCATGGTGTCGGGGATGTTGACGCGCATCTCTTCGCAAAGGCGGAAGAAATGGTCAATGGCTGTGCGGGCCGTAAAGATAATTGCGGTGAAGTCGGAGATGGAAATCTTGGACTGACGAAATTCCTTGGCAGACAGGCCTTCAACTTTGATGAACGGGCGGAACTCAATCTGCACACCGTATTTTTCGGCGATTTCGTAATAGGGTGATTTCTCCGACGACGGTTTGGGCTGGGATACTAATACCTTCTTAACTTTCACGTGAATAGAATAGATATGTGATTCAAGTTATATTGCGAAACAGCGGGCCAACTTGACAAACATGAAGATGGGTGCTATTTCAAGGGTGCAAAGGTACAAAATAAAGTACACTAAGGAGAACGAATTGATGTAAAAAATTCTAAAACCTTTGCAAATAAACAATATGCGCACCAAAAGATAGAGCGCAGCGGAGATGATGGCCACCGTGACCGCCGACCCCGGATTGAACAGCACCCACAGCGCGGGGATGGTGAGAAAGATGGTGAGGAGCGACTGGGAGGCGTTGAATCCCTTGACCCACAGGCTGGCCGAGCGGGCGGTGGAGAAGATGTGGGCTGTGGCGGTGTAGGCCAGCAGCTGCGCGGCATAATAGGCGGCGGCCACTCCGGTGGCCAATGCCACCCCGGCACCGGCGCTCCACCCGGGAGGGAGCAGGAGGGAATGGAATGTGGAGTAGAGCACAATCCCCTCCATGACGCACACTATGAGGACGAGGGCGAGGACAATGCGTGTTTCGCTGAGGGTGTGGGTGGGGGAGAAAGCGTTGTCGCGGTTCTTGACGCTCCAGAGGTTGTCGGGGAGATTCTTGAGGTAGGTGGAGCAGTGGCGGAAGTTGGCGGCAAGGAGCACGAAGGCGACGAGCAGGAGGCATATCACTCCGGAGTCATACCCCGGGAGCATGGCGCGTGGCTCGGGCGGGATGCCGTGGGACCACGGTAGCTTGCCTACAGTGAACCGGGCCGATGACTCCACAAGGGTGGGGGCCTCGTCGGGATGGCACACCGAAGCTGTCCAGAGCGTTTCAGCAGCGGGGGCGGCTATGGTGTCGGGGGCGGCTATGGACAGGGTGTCGGGCATCAGGCGATGGTTTGGGGAAAATTCTGTTGCGGGTTGGGGTCGAGGGCCATGGCCACAGCTTCGGCCGGGGTGGAGGCCACGCTCCACAGGCAGAGGTGTTCGGGGTACATGAACCCTTGCTCTGCAGTGCGCTCAAACATCTGTAGCAGAGGGTTGAAAAAGCCGTCGATGTTGAGTATCACCACTTGGCCGGTGTAGAGGTTGAGCTTGCGCCAGGTGATGATTTCGGTGAGCTCCTCGAGAGTGCCGATGCCGCCGGGGAGAGCAATCACCCCGCTGCTCAGGGCTGCCATACGGCTTTTGCGGGCGTGCATGGATGGCTCTACAATCATCTCGGACAGCCCGGGATGCTGCCACCCTTTCTGCACCATGAAGTCGGGGAGCACGCCGATGGCGGTGCCGTTGTTGAGGAGCGCACCGTCGATGGCGCAGCGCATCAGTCCGGCTTTGCCGCCGCCGCACACCAGCGCTGCACCGGCGCGGGCAATCAGTGCGCCGCACTCCGTGGCAGCCACCTTATACTGTTCGGGGATATTTTCACTTGAGGCCCCGTAAATGCAAATCTTTGTCATGGTGCAAAATTACGCAAATTTTTATACATTTGCCTCATAAATATATCTGAGTCATGCAAACCGTACTGTTTCATTCCACAATATTCGGCCCCATCCACTCGCGGCGGCTCGGCAGATCGCTGGGTGTGAACCTGTCGCCCATTGACGGCAAGGTATGCTCGTTTGACTGCCTGTACTGCGAGGCGGGGTTCAACGCACAGGGACCCGGCACCACCGGCCTCCCCTGCCGCGCCGATGTGAAGCGTCTGCTTGAGGAGAAGCTGCGCGATATGAGTGCCAATGGCGAACCGCTCGATGTGATCACCTTTTCCGGCAATGGCGAGCCTACGCTCCATCCCGAGTTTGAGGGTGTGATAGAGGACACCATCGGACTGCGCGACAAATATTTTCCGCAGGTGAAAATCTCGGTGCTCAGCAACTCCACCATGCTCCACAGCGGGGGTGTGTGCAGGGCGCTCCGCAAGGTGGATAACAATATCCTGAAACTCGATTCGGCCATCACCCCCACCATGCGAGCCATCGACAGGCCCAACAGCGCGGCGCTGAGTTCGGAAAAGGTGATTGAGCAGCTGGCGCAGTTTGGCAGCGGGTGCGTGGTGCAGACCATGCTTCTCCGCGGCGAGTACAACGGGGAGAGGATTGACAACACCACTTCCGAGGAGGTGGAAGCCCTCGTGGCGGCATACAAGCGAATCAGGCCGCGGGAGGTGATGCTCTACTCCATCGACCGCAAAACTCCCGCCGAGCATCTGCAGAAGGTGGAGAAAGAGGAGCTGGAAAGAGTGGCTGACAAAATCCGCGCCTGCGGAATAAAGGTGGAGGTGGCATGAGTGTGATTATCCCCCAGCCGCTGGAAAAAGGCGATAAGATTGTGATATTGTCGCCTTCGGGGGCCACCAATCACGAGAATGTGGCACGCGCCGCCGAACTGCTGCGCGAGCTCGGGTACAGGGTGGAGGTGTCGCCCCATGCCCTCGGGCGCGAGGGCACCTATTCCGGGAGCTTCGCCGACAGAATTTCCGACCTCGAGGATGCGCTCACCGACCCTGACGTGAAGGCCATCTTATGCTCACGTGGAGGATATGGAGCGGTGCACCTGCTTGAGACATTGGACAGTATGCCTCTGCGCGATAATCCCAAATGGGTGATAGGGTTCAGTGACATATCGTGCTTGCACGCGCTGATGAGCCGCCACGGCATAGCGAGCATCCATGCGCCGATGACCAAACATATAGCCGCCAACAATGCCGAAGACAGCGACACCCGGGCACTGCTCGGGATGCTCCGCGGCGAGCGGCAGCAGTATCATTTCCCGGCCCACGTGTTCAACCGCACCGGAGTGGTGACGGGCACCCTCGTCGGGGGCAACATGGCCGTGCTGTCGGGGCTGATGGGCACACCGTTTGACATTTATGGCCGCGGCGACATCCTGTTTATCGAGGATGTGAGCGAGCCGGTGTACAAAGTGGAGAGGATGATGTATCAGCTGGAGCTTGCCGGAGTGTTGCGGCGGATTCGTGGCCTGATAGTGGGCCGGTTCACCAACTACAGCGCGGATGCCGATAGCGAGAGTATGGAGGAGATGATCCACAGGATAGTGAGGCCATACGGTTTTCCGGTGGCATTCGAGGCTCCGGTGGGTCATGTGGACCATAACCTGCCGCTGATGGAGAGCGGCAAGGTGACATTGGAGGTGACTCCGCTGGGCGTCACCATCACACAGTAGCCACCAGCCAGACGGTGTAGGCCAGATAGCAGCCCGCGAGGATGGCGCCCTCCAGACGGGTGATTTTGCGGCGGCGGAACCGCCAGCCAAACAGGAAGAAAAGCAGACTCGCGATGGTGAGCACCCACAGGTCGAGGTGGGTGATGCCGTCAAACGGTAGCGGGCAGACTATCGCCGCCGAGCCGAGCACGAGCAGCACATTGAAGATGTTGCTGCCGATAACATTGCCTATCGCCAGCCCGGGTTCGTTCTTGAGCGCGGCCACAATGGAGGTGGCCAGCTCAGGGAGCGATGTGCCCATTGCCACGATGGTGAGGCCGATTACCGCATCGCTCACCCCCATGAAGCGTGCTATCCCGGTGGCTCCGTCCACGAATCTGTCGCCGCCCCATATCAGCGCCGCCAATCCGCCGAAGAGGTAAACAACAGAGCGAAGCATATTGAGCTTCAGAGAGTTACTTTTGGATTCAACCGGGTCGGTGGAGCCCGGATCCTTGTGGCGGGCGGTGGCGAATGTGTAGCGCATGAACAGGATGAAGAATATGATCAGGAGAATACCCTCCACACGGCTCACGATGTCGGGAGTGCCGTCGAGCACGGAGGTGTACCCTATGGCCAGGAGAATGACGCTCGACAGAATCACCATCGGTATCTCGGTGGTCATCACGCTCTTTTTCACCACAATGGGGCGCACCAGAGCTGTGATGCCGATAATGACGAGGATGTTGAAAATGTTGCTGCCCACCACATTGCCCACAGCCAGCGGGGCACTCCCCTGGGCAGCTGCCATGATGGAGATGGCCAGCTCGGGGGCTGAGGTGCCGAACGCCACCACGGTGAGGCCAATCACGAGGTCGGAGATGCCGAACTTTTTGGCGATGGCCGAAGCCCCGTCGGTGAGGAAGTTGGCTCCGCCGAGAATAAGGACGAGCCCGGCAACGAGCCACAGAATGTCAATCCACATAGTGCTTAAATTTTTAAATCTTATAAATCTTATAATTCTTATAAATCTTATAAGGAGCCGATGGTGAGGCACGCCAGTCCGAGCAGCAATATGCCGAGGTCGATGAGCTTTGTACGCACTCCGCGTTCGTGGAGCACTGCCACACCATATACAAACGACACCAGCACACTGCCTCTGCGCATCATCGACACTATCGCTATCATGGAGCCGGGGAGCGAGAGTGCATGGAAGTAGGCCATGTCGGCGGCGGTGAGAAACAGCGAGATGCACGGTATGGACCATCGCCATTCAAATCGTCCGGCTTTGGCTCTCAGCGCAGGGGTGCGGAGCAGCACAAGCGCCACAATCCCCATCACCACACATTGATAGAGCGAGTACCATGCCTGCACCTGGAGGGGTGGGTAGAGATGTATGAGGTATTTGTCGTAGAGAGCGCTGACTGCACCGAGAATCGTGGCCCCGATACTCATCCATATCCATCGCGAGTGGCGCAGCGAAAACCCTTCGCCGGCCCCGATTCGCGAAATCATGTAGAGCGACAGTATGCCGAGCAGCACCCCGGCCCATTGCCACAGGTTGAGCACTTCGCCATATATTATGAGCGCTCCGACAAGCACCAGCACCGGGCGAGTGGCGTTGATGGGGCCCTGGATGGTGAGGGGGAGATGCTTGATGGCGAAATATCCCAACACCCAGGAGCCGAGCACAATCATGGATTTGAGCATGATGTGGAGATGTGCGGCAGCGGTGAGCGCCGACTCACCACCGCTGAGCGACTGCAGAATCACCGGGCTGAGCAGCAGGGTGCCGAAAATGGTGTTGAGCCACAGAACGACGGGCACATTGTTGGCTCTCACCGACAGCTTCTTGAAGATGTCGTAGAACCCCAGCAGCAGGGCCGATGCAACCGCGAGCAGAATCCACATTGATTATTTGATTATTTCTTGCGAGAGAGAAGTTCGTTGAACAGTTCGAGGTATTTCTCCACCACCGAGTCGGACGAGAACCGGCGGTACACCGATTCATGAAGCTCGTTGCGGTCGGGGTTCTTGTCCAAGGCCCATTCTATACCCTCGGCCACGCTGCGCGGGTTGCGGTACTCGGCGATATATCCGTTGACGAGATGCTCCACGATGTCGTGCTGTCCGCCGCGGCCGAAAGTCACCGGCAGACACCCCGCGGCCTGTCCCTCGATGAGGGTGCCGGGGAGAGTTTCGTAGAGCGAAGTGGAGAGCACCACCTTGGCCGAGGCGTAAAGACGGCGCAGCGTGAGGGGGTCGTCGATGCGTCCGAGATGGGTGTATGGGAAGCGGAGGTCGTCGAGCGCGTGAGGGTTTTTGAGGTTGCCGAAAAACACTGCCTGACATTCGCGGGTGAGCTGCGGATTGTTGTCAAACAGATAGTTCAACGCCTCGATGGTGTATTCCAGCCCTTTGATAGGGTCGTCAAGCCTAGCTGCCCCGATGAGAATCAGCTTGCGGTCGGTCTTCACTGTGGTCGGCAGTACTCCCGATTTGGGCTCGGTGGTGAACGAAGCCACCGGGAATGCGTTGGGTATCACCCGTATGTCCTTGTCGTGCAGCAGGGAGGAAGATCTGCACTTTTTTGCCAGCCAGTTGCTCACCGGCACAAAAGTGATGGGGATGGAATTGTAGAGCTTATATTTCTTGAGCCATACGGCGTGCGAGAGGTCGGCGGCGGAGCTTCCCGACATGAACTGGCAGTGGCCGCACTGCCCGGTGTAGGCTTTACATTCGTAGGCGTGGTGGCAGATGCCGGTGAGGTTCCACATATCGTGCATGTTCCATATCAGCGGCTTGCCGAGGGCCGCAAGTTTCCTGATGCCGCGGAGCGACAGCAACCCCTGGTTGACCCATCCGAGCATCACGATGTCGGCCTGCCGCACCACGGGATGCAGGTGGAGCGGCAACCCTACATTGGCCACCGACACCTTGAAAAGATTGGCGCGGTTGAACCCGTTGGCGAGGCTGATGCGCAACCGTTCAAGCATGAATTTCACCCCGCGGATCCATCTTGACCCCATCAGATGCACATTGGGGTCGTCGCTGAGTTTGGTGTACACCACCATCTGTGCATCCACACCGTGACGGCGCAGAGCCTCCATGAGGCGGTAGGTGACAACAGCGGCTCCTCCGAGCAGGTCGCTATGGCTCACGAGAGCCACCTTGAGGGGTCGGGACGGGGTGTTCATTGGTCTTGGGATTTGAGATTAAGATTATTGGCGTTGACTATCTGGATATCCTTGATGCCGAGGCGAGCTTCCAGATACTCCTTGAATTTTGCCGACTGTGCCTTGTCAAGCGGTCTTGAAAAACTCACCATGGCCACATGCACGGTGTCGGGCGTGCCGCCGGCTATGGGCGCGAACACGCTGTGGTTCACGGCGATATCTTTCACTTGAGGCCACAGGACTTTGATCTCCGGCGCTATGGTGGTGCCGGCGGCCTGGGCGGCGCGGGTTTCGGCCACGATGGTGCGGAGCGAGTCGATGGTGGCCTGCTGCCGCGAGATGGTGCTTTGGGCGAGCATATACACATCCTTCACACCCGACTGGTCGTTGGTGACGGTTTCCACACCCCCCTGCACGAAAGTGAGTTTTGTGCCCTCCAGTCCGTAGAACCGGAGCCTTGGCGCGAGTGCGAGCTCAAGCGAGTCGGCGGGAAGGGTCTTGCCGATGAGGGTGATGCGGATTATTTTCTGTCCATCAACGGTTTGTGTCTGAGTGTTCACCACCTGCGTGTCGGGCCAGTGACATTCGTCAGTCACAAAACTATTGACCTGCATATTGTATTTGTTGGCCTGGAGCATGCGGTAGGTGAGGTAGATGCTTGGGAGCATGGTGAGGATGGCGAGGGTGTAAACTATCTTGCGCACTTTGTGGGCGCGGGTATTGTCGGTGGTGGAGTCACCCTTGTAGCCGAGCAGTTTCACGCCGATGAATGTGGCGAAAGCGATGTAGATGGAGTTGATGATGAACAGATAGAACGCTCCGAAGAAATAGTTGAGCTGCCATGTGGCGAGACCGTAACCGGCGGTGCATAGCGGAGGCATGAGGGCGGTGGCGATGGCCACACCGGGAATCACATTGCCTTTGTTGCGGCTGCCGAGGGCTATGATGCCGGCACCGCCGCCCACAAACCCTATGAGCACATCGTAGATGGTGGGGGAGGTGCGTGCCAGCAGCTCGCTATGACCTTCATTGACCGGGGAGATGAGGAAGTAGATGGTGGAGGCGATGACGGAAAATCCAGCCGCCATCAAAAGGTTGCGCACACATCTTTTTATAAGGTCGAAATCATGGACACCCACGCCGAGGCCGATGCCGATGATAGGTCCCATGAGCGGCGAGATGAGCATCGCTCCGATAATCACCGCGGTGGAGTTGGTGTTGAGTCCGAGCGAGGCTATAAGTATGGCCAGGATGAGGATGAGGATGTTGGTGCCGCGGAATGACACACCGTCGCGTATCGACTGCTCGGCCTCAGCCTGTGGCACAAGGTCGGGTGATAGTGTGAAATAGTTTTTGAAGAAGTTGGCCAACTTCATCGGAAGATCTGAAATCATGATTGTAAGCGGTGTGGTATCAGTGATTTTATAGAAATGTTCTGTAGCTTGAGCACGAACCATATATATGCAATGAGCAGCGGGGTGCGCAGTGTCATGTCAAGCCAATGGCTGCCGGTGGAGATGAGCGAGCCCGCACCCCATAGGGCAAGTGCCGTAAAAAAGAATATGCCGAGGCGCCGTATGTTGTAGCCGATAGGGTGGCATATCTTCCCCACAATCCAGCTGGCCACCATCATGGTGCCGTAGCAGGCCAGAGCTGCCCATGCGCATCCCATATACCCCATGGTGGGAACCAGAAGTATGTTGAGCGACAGGGTGATGGCCAGTCCGCCAAGCGAGAATATCATCCCCCAGTAGGTGCGGTCGGTGAGTTTGTACCATAGCGAGAGGTTGAAGAACACCCCAAAGAAAAATTCGGCTATCATAATCACCGGCACCACTTTCAGCCCCGAGAAATAGTGGGGCGAGATGAAGTAGCGGAGTAACGGCAGATAGAACATCACCCCGAGGAATATGACCATGGAGAAGATCACGAAATAGGTCATGGCATCGCGGAAAGCCTGGAGCTTGTCGGCTCCTTTCTGTTTGTTCTGGGCAAAGATGAAAGGCTCGTAGGCAAACCGGAATGCCTGGATGAACATCACCATCACTATGGCTATCTTGTAGTTGGCTCCGTATATGCCGAGCTGGGCCAACGCTTCCGAATGGTCGGGTACGAGCCATGGCAAAAGGATTTTGTCAACGGTCTGGTTCATGATACCGGCTACTCCCAGCACCAGCAGCGGCATGGAGTAGGTGAGCATCTCGCGCCACAGTGCGCTGTTGAACACCCACCGGAACCCTCTGAGCTGGGGCGTGAGCATCAGCAGCGTCAGGGCCGAACTCACAAGGTTGGCGGCGAAGATGTAGCCGATGCCGAAATCGGGATTGTAGCACCAGCTCACCCACTCCGGTGCCTGGATCATGAGCCATGGGCACAGAAGGATGAAAAACAGGTTGAGTCCGATATTGACGGCTATGTTGATGAGCTTGACGGTGGCGAACCGCAGGGGGCGGTGCTTGTAGCGCAGGTAGGAGAACGGCAGGCAGGTGAAGGCATCAATGGCCACAGCAAGAGCCATCATCCATGCGTATTCGGTGTGGTCGCCGCATTGCATCGCTTCCGTAACCTGCGGCAGGAACGCAAGTACAAGTATCATGAAGATGGTGGAGCTGGCGGCAAGTGATATCAGGGCGGTGGAATACACCTCCATGGGATTTTTGTAGCGTTCGTGGTTGGCGAAGCGGAAAAAACCTGTCTCCATACCGTAGGTGAGGATGATAAGCGCCAGGGCCACAATTGAATAAACGTATGTGACCACGCCGTATTCCGCCGCCACAAACTTGATGGTGTACAGCGGCACGAGGCACCAGTTGAGGAATCGTCCTATGATGCTGCTGAGCCCGTAAACTGCTGTGTCTTTGGCCAGACTTTTGATAGCTCCCATATTAGAACAGTGATGGTTGGCCATCAGAGCGTTTCGCGCCCAGATGGGTGTAGGCGAGTTGGGTCACTTCGCGGCCACGCGGGGTGCGCTTTATGAACCCTTCCTTGATGAGGTATGGCTCATACACATCCTCGACGGTGCCGGGATCTTCACCGAGGGCGGTAGCGATGGTGTTGAGCCCGACGGGACCGCCCTGGAACTTGGTGATGATGGTGGTGAGAATCTTATTGTCGATTTCGTCAAGTCCGTAGCGGTCAATGTTGAGGGCCTCGAGGGCATATCGTGCTATCTCGGGGTCAATCGTGCCGTTACCCTTTACCTGGGCGAAGTCGCGCACACGGCGCAGCAATGCGTTGGCAATACGTGGTGTGCCGCGTGAGCGCAGGGCTATTTCGTGGGCGGCGGGAGGGGTGCATTTCACTCCGAGCAGACCGGCGCTGCGCAATATGATGCGCTCCAGCACCGGGTGGTCGTAATATTCCAGATGGCAATTGATGCCGAAGCGTGCGCGAAGCGGGCTTGTGAGCAACCCGCTGCGTGTGGTGGCTCCGACGAGGGTGAACGGCGAGAGTGTGAGCTGCACGCTTCGTGCTCCGGGGCCTTTGTCAATCATAATGTCGATGCGGTAGTCCTCCATGGCGGAGTAGAGGTACTCCTCCACCACCGGGCTGAGGCGGTGAATCTCGTCAATGAACAGCACATCGTTCTCCTCCAGCGAGGTGAGTATGCCGGCCAGGTCGCCGGGCTTGTCGAGCACGGGGCCTGAAGTGACTTTGAATCCCACGCCAAGCTCGTTGGACACAATGCCGGCAAGGGTGGTTTTGCCCAGTCCGGGAGGGCCGAAAAGCAGTATGTGGTCAAGGGCTTCGCCACGCATCCGTGCGGCGGCGACAAACACTTTGAGGTTCTCCACAATCTTGTCCTGGCCGCTGAACGAGTCGAATTGGCTTGGGCGCAATGCTTTCTCCACATCGCGGTCGCTGTCGGGCATCACCGGACCGGAAGCCTGCCGTATGTTGAAATCATCACTCATGGGTTATGGTTTTCTTCACTTTGTCAATTATCATTTGAGGCTCTATGGCGCGCATGCAGCGGAAGTCGCCGATGTAGCACTCCTTGTTGCCGAACACAGAGCAGGGGCGGCACGGGATGTCGAGCTGCACGGCGAGGTCGGGCGACTGATGCCATCCGCTGAAGCCGCAATAGGGGTGGGTGGCACCCCATATGCTCACCACCGGAGTGTTGACGAGCGAGGCGAGGTGCATGTTGGCCGAGTCCATCGACACCATCACATCCAGCCAGCTGATGAGGGCCAGCTCTACGGCAAACCCATAACGCTTCCCGGCCAAGGAGAGGGTGTGGGGTATCTCGTTGACCCACTCGGCGAGTACGGCGCGCTCCACATCGCCGCCGCCAAACAGGAATATCTTCACACCGGGTAGCCTGACAAGCGATTGCACCACCTGCTTCATGCGGTGGATGGGGTAAATTTTGCCGGGATGGGCGGCGAACGGTGCTATGCCGATCCATTTTTCGCCGGGCTGTTTGGGTAGTGTGATATGGGCAAATTCGCTTGGATTGCCTCTGCCGTCGCCGTAAAGCGACCGGAATGAGGTGTCAACCTCAATGCCGAGGCGATTGAACACATCAATATAGCGTTCGGTGCTCTCGGCCAGCGGCTCAAGCACCTTGTCGGTGCGCCGGGTGAGGAGTTTCTTGTCAGCACGCCCCTTGTGGATGCGGGCTGCCTCCACGCCGCGCAGGCGGCAGAATATGTCTATCATCCGGGTGCGCAGCACATCGTGGAGGTCGGCAAAGGCATCGATATGATATTGCTGCCGTAGTTCCGAAAACAGTTTGCGGAGTCCGTTGACTCCGGAGTATTCGTGCTTCACATCGGCACCCACCACCACAAGGTTGGCAGGTGGGTTGATGAACAGCCCTGTGACAGCCGGCTTGGTGACGAACACCAGCCGCACATTGGGGTTGGCCCGGCATACACCGTACACCACAGGGATGGCCATACACACATCGCCCAATGCCGAAAACCGCGCCACAAGAATGTTGCGCGGAACGGTGCTGTCGGGGGTGTATGTGTTATTTTCCACCATATAGCACCGGGTTGGTGTCGGGGTCGTTGTACATCTTCATCTGACGATAGACTTTCATGTATTTGCGTCCGGCGGCGATATCCTCCAGCAGGGTGTCGATGGCTTGGGTGAGGTCGGTGCGCTGCTCGAGGAGCACATTGAGCTTGGCCAGGCAACGGTTGCGGTGCTCCGGGGAGGCATCGTTGCGCCCGGCTTCAATCTGCATGTGGTAGATTTTGAGCGCGAGTATTGACAGGCGGTCAATGGCCCAGGCCGGGCTTTCGGTGTTGATGGTGGCATCGGGGAGCGCTTTCACATCGGCATATTTGGTGCGGAAGTAAGTGTCGAGCTCCTCCACGCAGTCGGTGCGAAGCTGGTTGGAGCGGTCGATGGTGCGCTTGAGCTCAAGAGCTTTCACGGGGTCGATGTTCTCATCGCGGATGATGTCCTCCATGTGCCACTGTGCGGCGTCAATCCAGTTTTTGTGAAAAAGAGTGTGCTCGATTGAGCCTTCGTCAAACGGATTCGTTTCCGAGGCGTCGATCGAGTCTGTTATATGATAGCGCAGTGTGCTGTCGTTGAATATATCGTTGCAATGTTGAGCAAAAGATGTCATAGTAAAAATCAGGGTTTAGGTTCCGGTTTGGCAAGTTTTGTTTTATAATAGTCGCGCAGCAGGCTCCATTTGTAGTAGGGGTAGGAGTCAGTGTGGACCGGGAGGTGGCGCTCCTGCTCGTTGAGGAGCACTTTCACCATCACATTGTCGGGAGTGGGGGTGGTGTTTTTCGGGGCGTAGAACACCATCTGGAGGTTGCCGCCCATCGGGAATATTTCATAGTTGTGCCACTTGTCGGCAATCTCTGTCATCTTGTCGATGGGCTCGCCGTAATGGTCCAGCTCCATAAGCACAGTGAGTGGCATCAGACAAGTTTCGTGGCCGAAGCGGAGGTTTGCGCTCGGTTTGCCGTAGGTGATGGCGGTGTCGGCGCTCTGGAGTATGTTGGTGAGCAGATTGCGCTGAATGTGCTGTCCGGCACCTTGTGTGGAGGGGGCGTTGCCGTAGCTGAGATACCAATCGGCGTTGTCTATGGTCCAACGACGGTTGATCTCATCATCGGTGAATATGTCGTAGAACCCTTTCTGGTCCTTGTGGCTCTGAGAGTTGGCATTGATGATGAACAGGTGCCAGAACAGCTGGTTGGTGTTGAGTGAGTCCTTGGCCCACCGGGTGTCGGTGAACAGGTGGCCAAGCCACTCTCCGGTGTTGGCATACAGCGAGTCCATCTGCGGCATATTCACTTTTTTTGATGCGTAGGTGATATGGGGCACGATGGTGTCGTGGTAGTTCATGTAGTACATATCGGCTTCCGAGGCATCGGATGTGATGCGCAGCGATGGGTTTGCGGCGAGCATCTCCTGAAGCTCGTTGTCCATGGACAGGATGCAGCGTATCACAACAGTGGAGCGGGCGTCAATGCGCGCTGAGTCGGCAAACACCTGCGGGAAGTTGTGCACCATGCGGCGGGCAATCCCTCTGTGCTGCTCCGCACCGATGGGTGTTAGCTCGCCATCGCGTCCTCGCGAGGCCACCTCTATGCGCTGCAGCTCGGCAAGCAGTTTTTTGCCACGTGGGGTGAGCTTGTTGCACGAATCAGCCTTGAGCATGATGTTGACAGGGGTGGTGTACACATATTTCCCTATATGCCATCGGCTGCCGTGACGGCCGTAATGCTCGATGTGGAACGGAGTGTACCCTTCGGGTGCTTCAGTCAGTGCCGGGAGCGGCTGCTCGGGATAAGGGTAGGCAAAATAGTTGGATGCTTTCTGACGGTTAGCCAATGTTGGCTCGGCCGCATACATTGCTATGGCGGATGCTAATAAAAGCACAGTGGAAATCAGTGTTTTCATTTTGTACCGGGTCGGGGTGTTTTGTTGGGTTCTTTGTCTCTGAAACGTGCCAGATTATCAAACAGTTTCGCAAGGTCAATCTGTCCGGCTTTCTCCATCTTCTTGAGCTCGCGTTCATTGGCTTTCTGTGTGCCGGTGCCGATGGAACCCCATGCAGCATCCATCACTTTGACAGCCATGGCGTTGGTGGCCTGACCGGAGGTGGCGAAATAGGCGTTGTTGGCCATGGCGCCGATATTGCCGGAGGTAATGGCATCATACAGGGCGCGGTATTTGTCGGACTGGAGGTCGGAGCGTTTCCACACTTTCGATTTGTTGAGATATTCAACATCAGCAGCCTCTCCGGTGGGGTTGGCTGCAACCGGGGCGGCAGAGGCTTCTGTAGGCGCCGGGTCGGGTTGTCCGGCTGCGGGTGCAACAGCTTCGCTGGGTTGAGGGGTGACGGTGTCAACGCGCTCCGAGATAATGCTTGCGGCGGTGTCCACTTGTTCCTCGTCAGTGCCGGCGCTTCCGAGAGCTTTGGGCAGATACCACACCAGCGCACCAGCCACCACTACTGCCAATGCTATGCCTGCAATGGTGAATATCAGCTTTTTGCGCGGCTTGGATTCGGAGGTCAGTTCGGGATTGTCGGTGATATCGGCATCGTGGGAGAAATCAACAATCTCGGGTTGTACCGGTTTTTTAGGCTCGGGGCTCGGTTGCGGTTTCTCCGGTTCGGGTTTGGATTCGGGTTTGGGCTGAGGTTCTGGCTTGACAGCCGGACGGGCCGGTTTGGCTGGCTCGGGCCCGGGCATGGCAACCGGTGCCGCGGATGCTGTCATATCCACATTATATGTTTCCGCACCGGGCGAAGCGAGTTTGTGGGCGCGGAACCCGTGGAAATTGCCGGCACGCAGCTGGCAGTATTCTGGCGAGCTTTTGCCCACGGCTATGCGCTGCTCAAGGATGCGTCCGTCGCTGAAATTCAAGCGAAGAAGCACACTGCTCTCCTCTTGCTCAAGAGTGAAATGCAGTGGGGTGCCGGGCGAAATGGCGGCGGCGGAGATGCTGCGTGTGGCGGCAATGAAATTGGTTGATGACACGCTCAGGCTCGCGGTGCCGGAGGGGTGGAAGTCGGAGCTTCGCAATATGATGCTGTCACCGTCCGTGTCGGCAGGATGGCCGTTGACGGTGATTGAAAATTGACGCAGCGGAGTGCCGTCGGGAGTGGTTACCTCACATTTGCAGGGCTCGGACCGGAAATCAATCCCTGCATGGAGCGCATCTTTCACCACCAGCGCAGGCCCCTGGATCACGGCGTAGCAATTGGGCTCGTCGGGAGTGAAAGTCACATCCACCGGCAGGAAATGGTCCATGGAGTAGGTGAGTGTGAGAGGCTTGTCGGCCGGAGCTATAGAGGATTGGGCGGTGACGCCTTTGGGGCACACCACGGCAAGAAGAGCCTGAGGCATCCCCTGCAGCCGTGTGAGTCCGCTGTCAAGAGCCACAGTGGTCGGAGGCACCACCACAATGTCGGCATATCCTTCGTATTGCGGTTGACGCGGGAAGGTGAGAATCCGGTTGAGTTCGGTGGGCGACACGTAGGTGCGGTAGCAGAACGTGCCCGAGGCAGTGTTGGGCTGTTCGCAAGGGCGGCGCAGAGGTGCGGCCGGAAATCCGATGGCGCGGATGAGGTGGTTGACGGTTGGTTCCGACAGACGGTCGGTTTCGCCGAGCTGGCTTTTCAGCTCATTGAGGAGCTTCACAATCAATCGGCCCGGCAAAAGCACATCGCTGTCAAGAGCCACAGTGACAGCGAGAACTGGAGCCGATGGCGACTCGGCATGGAGCAGTGTGAACACAAGTTTGTTGCGCCGCGGACTGATGACATAGCCTGTGGTGAAGTTGGCAAATTTTTGTGTGATGTTGCGTCCGTCGATTGCTGGAATACGAGCCGCAGCCCCCTGGGGACATGTGAACATTGTCACCATTGAGCCACCGTGGTCATAGCGCACGGCCACATCTATATATGAAAATTCTGCACTCATTTTCTATTGCATAGGTATTAAATGCAAATGTACGCAAAAATCCCTATACCGCGCAACAAAATTTTCACCTCACGGCCAACATCTTTTCACAATCTGGAGTCCGATACGCTCCACAATCCCTGTGACAAGCGCATTTCCCATCAAAAAAGCGCGCCGCATATCCGATGCTCCGGCTGTGTGATTGTCCGGAAACATATTGAGCCGTTCAAGTTCAACCGGTACCAATCGTCGGTATCTGCCCGATTCAGTGGCCACAACATGCTTGAATCTCGAGGGGGCTGCGCCGCCTTCACCAGTGATGATGGTGCGGGAGGGTTTGTCCACATAGTCGGGAAACGCCATAGCTCCTTCGGAGTAGTTGTATTCGTATCCCGTGGTTTTGTTCACGCGTTTCTCCTTTTTCCCGCCCTTGGCGTAGGCCCATTTTTCTACATCGTTACTGTCTATATAAAACTCTGCTGGCACTTCGGATTCCGGAACAAGGATGTCGCCAAGAGTGACAAATGGGCCATCACAGGCCGGAGTGGTTTGGATTGTGTGGATTTTGCGGTGGCTCATCAGTCCCGAGTTTTTGAATGGAGAGGTTGATTTGCCCTTGTTGAAATATTGTGACACCTCGGTCAAATCGCCCTCGATGAGGATTTCTGACATAGAGTTCTCATTGGCTTGCTGCACAGGAAAGGCTTTGGCCATTATGCCGTTTTTAACAATCCAGTCAAACGGTGTGTGGATTGAGTCGGTAAGGTTGGAGTCGTTTTTGAAAGCAAATATGTAAGTTCGTCTGCGGCGTTGGGGCATCCCGTACTCCGCTGCGTTGATTACTCGCCATTCCACACTGTAGCCCAAATCGGACAATGATGCAAGAATGATTGCAAAATCGCGTCCACGCTGTGTGGCCGGGGAGCTTAGCAATCTGTCAACATTTTCCAGGAGCAGATAGCGAGGAGGTTTTTTATGGTCACGCAAAATCCTGTGAATCTGCCACCACAGAACGCCCTTCTTACCTTCAATTCCGCCCGACCGTTTCAATGTTGTGGCCACAGAGTAGTCCTGACAGGGGAATCCTCCTACCAGCATGTCGGCATCAGGAATATCGCTAACATCAACCGTTGCAATATCCTGATTGCTGTGTCCGGCCAATCCGAACCGGTTGCAATAAATAATGGAGGCATCCTGTCGCTTGGTTGACGGTTCCCATTGATTGTTCCACACGGTGGAAAATTTGGAAGAGGCTCGTTCCAGCCCGATGCGAAAGCCTCCCACTCCGGCAAACAATTCCATTACCCTGATGTCGTTTGCGGAAGTTTCGACTTCTTGCTCGGGAAACAGCGATTGTTGTTTGTAGGCAAAGCTATAGGCCGCAAGCGGTTCGCAAAGAAGATTGTTATCTATATGTTGTGTCTCAGTCATTATGGCGGTTTTCTATAATCTGTTTAACATATTCGGCATTAAACCAGTAGCAAAGCTTGTTACATACCCCGCCATTCGGATTCGGGGTTTTGTCGGCATTGACTCTCGCTTTGGGGCGCACATGAAATTTGCGGTGGTTCCTTATGCTCCAGAAATAGTCGGTGGAAATATTATTTGACAGCACTCCATCACGTATATTCTTCCAATAATCCTCTGCCACCTCAAGATCCTGCGGCGGCATAGTCCAGAAAAACACTGAATCAAGAATATATGCCGTTTCTATGTCAGATTGCCCGGTGCGGTTGTTTGGTATCTCAATGGTGTCATGGGGATGAGGTTTGAACACTACAAACATGAAGCGTGAGGTGAACAACTCATAAATTTCCGATTCCAGCCATTTGTCGTTGTTGTAAATCTCATGGTAGTCAATGTTTTTGAATGACATTGATTCTTTGGGGGCACCGTTGCTCTGCAACCTGACTGTTTTCAGGATTATACCGGATTTGACGAATTCCTCAGCCCTATTCAGTCGTTTGTCCGCTTGGTTGGACGCAATCAATCCGGCAATGTCGGCATATTTGTTTTTGGCTTGATAAGGCTCTATGTCCAGCATCTTGCATATCTGAACGAAATTCTTGCCAATATATGGTTTGAACCGCTCAATAATGATGTTCTCAAACGAATTGTTTTTAAGCTCTTTGGAGGAAACGAGCTCAAATCCGGGTTGCTTGGGCGCCGTGAAGTTGCTGTAATGGTTATCGCCGCTTTCAGTCACGTGGCTCAGAATGTAGCGCATATAAGCGGGCTTGAGACTGAAAGCTCTTTTGTTGGCCTTGATGTCGGAGTTGGGTTGGGGTTGCAGATTATCGTTTTTCTGACCCTTTCTGCAAGCTCCCAGATACATGGTGTCGCCCTCGGACAGCAGATGAGCCTCGCCTCGTTTCACCTTGTCGGATATTGTTTGATAGTCCTTGCTTATAAGCAGGAGATCTTTCTCGGGAATTTGCCATAGCACACGATAGAGAAATTCAAAATCATAGATGGCTTTGTCATTGACATGCAGATAAAAGAGCAGTAGCATAAGTCTGCACTTCGCAATGAGGTGGGATTTTTCAAAAGGAGTGTCAATCAGTTCAAAGTAGTCAATCATGGTGCACACCAGCCGCTCCTTGATTCGGTATGTGTCCGATGTTTTGGATTTAAGCAACGGCGTGCATTTCAGCTCCAGATTGGCTTCTGCAAAATCCGCCTCCCGTTTTGTGTTGATGTCATAACCAAAGAACAGTTGTTCCACCATTTGTCCTAATCCGCCTTTGCCTTTGCGGCTCAGTTCCACAGCTTTGTCACCGAAAAGTGTGTGAAGTGAATTGCCAATCAAATGTCGGCTGTGTTCGTATATTGACAGTGGGTCGGACTTGTCAAACTCAACTGAGTTATCAATGGTTGTGGACATAGGCATGGACTTCATCAATATGCAAAAATAAGCAATATTGATGGAGTGTGCAAATGTGAATACAGGGATTAGAGGGTGCCGAGCTCGACGGCGCAGGCCACGCGCTCGATGATGGCGTCCTTGCGGTCCTTTTCGGGGTGGTAGTCACCCTTGAGGTTGACTCCGAAAAGGCGTCCGAAGGTTTGCCAGAATCCGGCGCGGAACGAGCCAAGGAATGCTTTGATTATGGAGTAGCTGTTCTGGTTGGTTTCGCGTTTGATGAGCTTGATGAGCATCTGTGCCTGCGACTTGGTGAATTTCTTGAGCACAGGTTTGTACTGCTTGAAGATAGCCGATTCCATATCTTTGAGGTACTGCTCGCGCTCTTTTTGGGTGGGGAATGTTTCGATATACTCGTAGGTTTCAAGCAGTGTGGCGCAGATGAGCTTGGCGTAGGGGAGGGTTTTCTTGACATCGCGCACGGTGCGCCAATAGAATTCCTCTTCTTTTTTGTTTTTGAATTTCAACGGGGGAAACACCGTCACATCGTTGAGCACAATCATCTTCACTTCCTCGCCATCGATTTCGGTGTAGTAGTACCCTTTGGCTCCGGCAATACGGCCTGTGCCCACTTCCTCGGGAAGAGTGGGAGCCTGCATCTGGGCCGACAGGGAGGTGGCCAGGATGCTAACCAAAATGGTGAATGTCAGGCGAAGAATATTCATATATATTATATTAACGCCCGGTGCGGCAATTTGTTATATTGTCCGGTGCTGGCCCGGTGCCGGTGGGTAGTCGAGGGTATAGTGCAGGCCACGTGATTCGTGACGCTCTTTGGCCTGGCGCATTATGAGGTAGCCCACATTGATGATGTTGCGTAGCTCGCAGATTTCGCGTGAGGCTTTGGAGCATTTGAAGAGCCGTTCGGTTTCCTCATACAGTATGTCGAGTCGGTTCCATGCGCGGTCCAGACGCAGGTTGCTGCGCACGATGCCCACGTAAGCGCTCATGATCTGTCCCACTTCCTTGATGCTCTGGGTGATGAGCACCATCTCCTCGGGATGGCGGGTGCCTTCGTCGTTCCAGTCGGGCACATCGTGGCGGAGCTCGTAGCTGTGGGCGTGGGTCAAGGCGTGTTTGGCGGCAGCGTCGGCATACACCACGGCTTCAATCAGGGAGTTGGAGGCCAGACGGTTGCCGCCGTGAAGCCCTGTGCATGAACATTCGCCCACTGCGTAAAGCCGATGGATGGACGATTCGCCGTTGGTGTCCACCTTGATGCCGCCGCAGAGGTAGTGGGCAGCCGGAGCCACGGGGATGTAATCTTTTGTGATATCTATGCCGAGGCTCAGGCATTTGGCATAGATATTCGGAAAATGCTTTTTGGTTTCCTCCGGATCCTTGTGTGTGACATCGAGATACACATGGTCATCGCCATGCATCTTCATCTCGGAGTCGATGGCACGGGCCACAATGTCGCGTGGGGCGAGCGACAGACGCGGATCATAGTTCTGCATGAACTCCTCGCCCTTGAGGTTGCGGAGCACAGCGCCGTATCCGCGCATGGCCTCGGTGATGAGGAACGACGGACGGTCGCCGGGGTGATACAATGCGGTGGGGTGGAACTGGATGAACTCCATGTCGGACACGGTGCCTTTGGCGCGGTACACCATGGCGATACCGTCGCCGGTGGCAACGAGGGGGTTGGTGGTGGTGGTGTACACCGCACCCACTCCTCCTGTGGCCATAAGGGTGACGCGGGCAAGGAATTTGTCCACGCTGCCGGTTTCAAGGTTGAGCACGTAGGCTCCGTAGCAGGTGATGTCGGGAGTGCGGCGGGTAACAATCTTGCCGAGATGGTGCTGAGTAATGATTTCTACTGCAAAATGATGTTCGAAAACAGTGATATTGGGGTTGGAGCGCACGGCGCGGATGAGGCTCTGCTGAATCTCATAGCCTGTGTTGTCGGCATGGTGGAGAATACGAAATTCGCTGTGGCCTCCCTCGCGGTGGAGGTCAAAGGTGCCGTCCTCCTTTTTGTCGAAGTCCACACCCCATTGCAGCAGCTGTCTGATCTGTTCGGGGGCGTTGGTCACCACCTTTTCCACAGCCTTGGGGTCGGAGAGCCAGTCGCCGGCCACCATGGTGTCGTGGATATGCTTTTCAAAATCGTCCACTTCAAGGTTGGTCACGGAAGCCACGCCACCCTGGGCCAGCGCGGTGTTGGCTTCATCGAGAGAGGTTTTGCACACCAAAGCCACTTTGCCGCCTTTCGCGGCCACTTTCAAAGCAAAGCTCATGCCGGCAATGCCGGAGCCTATCACAAGATAATCAAACTCGCAGGTCATATCTCGTATTTATTTTTTGGTTACATTCACTTTTATTGTGGGCGGGAGTGTGGCTTCGCGATGAGCCACAGCGTCCACCACCTCGTGGGCCAAATGCATGAACGCGTGACCCGACACAGTGTCGGCCAACGCTATCGGCCGACCTTCGTCGCCGCCATCGCAGATGCCCTGCACCAGCGGTATCTGGGCCAGCAGGCGCACCCCAAGCTCTTCGGCGAGCTTGGCGGCTCCCTCGCGGCCAAACAGATAATACCGTTCATCGGGATGTTTTTCGGGCGTGAACCATGCCATATTTTCCACAAGCCCGAGGATGGGCACATTGACCTTGTCGCCGGTGAACATTGCAATCCCTTTGCGGGCATCGGCGAGGGCCACCTGCTGCGGTGTGCTCACAATCACCACTCCGGTGATAGGGAGGGTCTGCACCAGGGTGAGATGTATGTCGGAAGTGCCCGGGGGCATATCGATGACAAAATAGTCGAGGTCGCCCCAGTCGGCCTCCTCGATAAGTTGGCGCAAGGCGTTGGAAGCCATGGAGCCGCGCCACAGCACCGGGCTGTTCTTGTCAACAAGAAATCCTATCGACAGGAGTTTCACTCCATAGCGTTCGGTGGGTATGATGAGTTGGCGGCCATTCACTTCGTGCATATACAGCTGCTCGTCCTCAATGCCGAACATCTTTGGCACGCTCGGGCCGAAAATGTCGGCGTCCAGCAGTCCCACCTTGTACCCCTCGCGGGCCAGGGCCACGGCAAGATTGGAGGCAACGGTGGATTTTCCCACGCCTCCTTTGCCCGACGACACCCCGATGATATGCTTCACGCCGGGGAGCACCTGCGGCTTTTCTTGCGGCTTGATTTCCGGCACTTTGGTGTGTACGGTCACGTTCACCTCTGGCGAGATATAGGCGTGGATGGCGGCTTCTGTGGCCTTTACGAGCGATTTGATGAACGGGTCGGTGGGTTTGGAGAATACCAGCGAGAACTCCACCGAGGAGCCGTTGATGCGGATGTCATCCTCCACCATGTTGAGCGACACAATATCTTTGCCGTTGCCAGGATAGCGCACATTGCGCAGGGCATCGAGTATGAGGTTGGGATACAAAGTTTCCATATAAGATGCTGAATTAAGGGTTCGGTGATTTGGGTGTCACAACGGGGTCGCAGAGCCATGGACATTGGATTTCGCCGCGGGAGTAGCTGCGGTAGGTGTCATGCTCTATCTCCACCTGCGGCTCGGCAAGCTCCCCTTCCTGCGGCAGCATTAAGGCTATATATTTGATGGTCAGGCCACGGTCGAGCCATTGCTGTTCGTAGTGGGTGCGAATGGCAAGAATGGGGTTGCCGGCATGGGTTTCATACAGGTTTTTGGTGTCCTCGAGCAGAGGCAGGGAGTTGGCCAATGCCATTTCGCGGGTGTAGGTGTAGAGAAACGGACTGTCCGTTTTGAGATGGATGGTGCCACCGGGAGTGAGCACTGATCGGTAAAGCTGCATGAACCGTGTGGAGGTGAGCCTCTTGCGCACCTTTTTCATCTGCGGGTCGGGGAAGGTGATCCATATCTCGCTAACTTCGCCCGGGGCAAAGAAATGGCTCAGGAGCTCGATGTCAGTGCGCAGAAACGCCACGTTTTTCAGGCCGTGCTCGCGTACTCTGCATGCGCCGGACCACATCCGTGCGCCCTTGATGTCGATACCGATGAAATTTTTGTCCGGGTGCTTCATGGCCAGCCCCACGGTGTATTCGCCTTTGCCACATCCAAGCTCCAGCACAATGGGGTTGGAGTTGTGGAAAAAGTCATCGTTCCAGCGGCCTCGATACGGAAACGCCCCTTTGCTGAGCTCGCCAAAAGGGTATTGGAGCACAAAATCCATTGTGCTCATGTCGGAAAATTTCTTGAGTTTGTTCTTGCCCATAAGTAAATGCAAAAGTAATAAAAATCCCGAAGCTGATAATCAACTCCGGGATTATATTTGAATCACCTTGTAATGCTACACTGTGAGAATCTCTTTCTCCTTGGCGGCAAAGAGGTCGTCGATTTTTTTGAGGTATTTGTCGTGGAGCTTCTGTGCGGTGGCTTCGGCGTCCTTTTCGGTGTCCTCGGGCAACCCCTGCTTCACAGCTTTTTTCAAACCCTCGATGGCCTCGCGGCGGGCGTTGCGCACTGACACTTTGGCTGTTTCGGCTTCGGCTTTGCTCTGCTTCACCAGGGTTTTGCGGCGCTCCTCGGTGAGGGGCGGGATGCTCAGGCGAATCACCTCGCCATTGTTTTCGGGAGTGATGCCGAGCTCGGAGTTGATGATAGCTTTTTCAATCTCTTTGAACATCGGTTTTTCCCAGGGTGTGATGGCGATGGTGCGTGCATCGGGCACCGACACGTTGGCCACATTGGAGATGGGCACAGCGCTCCCATAGTACTCCACGCGGATGCCGTCGATGATTTTGGGATTGGCCTTTCCGGCGCGTATGTGTGCCAGGGCCTCGTCAAGATATGCCACGGCGAGCTCCATTTTTTCCTCGGCGGGATTGAGATAGTCTTTAACGTCCATATATATTGTTTTTTTGATTGTTTTAATATACTAATGTGCCGATAGGTTCGCCGGCAAGCACCTTGGCCAGATTGCCGCAGGTGTCCATATCGAACACCACTATCGGCATCCTGTTCTCCTTGCACAGGGCGGTGGCGGTGAGGTCCATCACCTTGAGGCCGCGGGTGTAAACCTCATCGTAGGTGATTTCGGTGAACTTCACGGCATCGGGGTCTTTTTCGGGGTCGGCGGTGTAGATGCCGTCCACACGTGTGCCCTTGAGCATCACATCGGCCTCCACTTCCACAGCGCGGAGCGCGCTGCCGGTGTCGGTGGTGAAGAAGGGGTTGCCGGTGCCACCGGAGATGATGGCCACAGTATTGTTGTTGAGTGCCTCGATGGCGCGCCACTTGCTGTAATGCTCCCCGATGGGAAACATATTGATGGCTGTGAACACTTTGGCAGGCTGTCCGATGGCTTCGAGTGCGGAGCTGAGGGCGAGGGAGTTGATGACGGTGGCGAGCATACCCATCTGGTCACCTTTCACACGGTCAAACCCCTTGGAGGCACCTTGAAGTCCACGGAAAATATTGCCGCCGCCAATCACAATGGCCACCTGCACACCGCTCTGCACGGCTTCAGCTATCTGTTTCGCATAGTCGGCAAGACGCTTGGTGTCGATGCCGTAATGCTGTTCGCCCATCAGCGATTCGCCGCTGAGCTTGAGGAGTACTCTGGAATATTTTGTTCTCATTTGTCAAATCGTTTGATAAGGAATATTTCGGTGGGGAAGTGGTCGGAGTAGCCGTTGAGCCACATACCTGCGGAGAATGTGCGGAGCGGCTGGTCGCTGTTTTCCTGACGCAGGAAGTTGAAGTTGTTCACCTTGCATTTCCAGTACTCAAGTCCGGAGGGAGCGCCGTTTTCCTTGAGGGCGGTTCCGCCCACCACAATCTGGTCGAAGAGGTTCCACGCCCCTTTGTAGGCGAGGGTGCCTATACCTTTGTCAAGCATCTTCCACCAGGGGTTGTAGAATCCGTGTTCGCCCACATTCTTGGCATCCTTGAGGGCACCGAGCACCTTTGCGCACGATTTGTCGTAGGGGTCGTCATTGAGGTCGCCCATCACTATTACAGCCTGAGTGGGGTCAATAGCCCATACGCTGTCGGCGATATGCTTGCTCAGAGCGGCGGCAGCTTCGCGCAGGTGAGATGATTGTTCCTGTCCGCCAAGACGCGAGGGCCAGTGATTGACAATCACGCTGATGCGCTGACCACCGAGAAGGCCGGTGACACACATCTGGTCGCGGGTGCGGAAATGCTCAAACCCTTCACGCGGTATTTTCAGGGTGTGGTTGGTCACATTTTCCACCTTGAACATCCGGGGGTTGTAGAGCAGGGCCACATCCACGCCGCGACGGTCGGGAGAGTCATGGTGCACCACCTGAAGCATCGATTTGCGGATTGCCGGTTCTTTCACCAGGTCATCAAGCACAGATTTGTTTTCAATCTCCGACACTCCGATGATGGCCGGACCCATCGGGGTGGTTTCTGTTTTCATGGCTTCAATGGCACGGGCCAGGTTGCGGAGCTTGGCGCGATACTTGCGACCGTCCCATTGGCGCGACCCTGAGGGTGAGAATTCAAGGTCGTAGTTGCCATTGTTGTTGATGGTGTCAAATAGGTTTTCAAGGTTGTAGAAAGCCACACCATACACAGCCACTTTGCCTTGTTTCTGGGCATTGGCGGGGATGCAGAGTGCCAGAGTGAGGCACAGCGGCAGCAGAAAACGGGTTATGAGTTTCATCGTAAGTTTTATGGTTATAGAAATTTTGCGTAAATATAGCCATAAATCCCGATACAATCTACAATTCATTGCGCATAATTATTAAACATACGCTTAAAAACATGCAAAACAGCCGCCTCCATTGGTGGGAGCGGCTGTTGCTATGGGGAAGAACGGGAGCTATTTGATGTTTTCGTAGTCGCGGAGCGCCTGCTCGAAGCGGGCGTTGAGGTCTTCCATCAGGTAAAGGCCATCGGCATTTTTCTCGAGACCCTTGAGGGTGAGCGGATATATCATCGGAGGATTGTCAAGGTCAAGGAGTTCCATGTTGCGCAGCTGGTCAACGCTTTGATACACAATGTTGATGTCGGCATACTCCTTGCCGTCAGCTCCGAGAAATTTCTCCACCACAATTTTCGAGCCGATAGGAGTTTTTTTCTCAATGGCGTTGGGCAGTTCGTACTCTTCCACACCCAGGGCTGTGGCCACTGAAGACAGATTGCTGTCATGTCCCACGAGGAATGTGAATTTGCGGTCGGGCGAGCGCAGTTCGTCATACATATATTGGATTAGGGGGTGCGCCACGTTGGCTGCCACTATTGGCGCAGTGAACAGCACATCCTGATATGTGTCCTTGACATGGGCTATCTTTTCCCAATCCTTGCGCGAGATATTGTGGCCGAATGCGGCTGCGAGGGTGTCAGGCTGCTCATAGTATTGCAGTATCAGGGCGTCGGAAGCCGAATTGAGTTCCTTGAGGGCGGAGCCGGATTTCAGTCGTGGTTCCTGATACACCTCCCACAGCAGCTCTGTGTTGTAGTTGTCCAAAGCTTTGAGCTTTGGGTCGTTCTCCTTGGCCATCGGCGATTGGTCCACATCAAGCACTTCAGTGATCATGGCATAGTCCGGGGCGATAGCTTCGTTGATACCTACGATACCTTTTTTGCCACCCATGGCTTTGATCTGCTCCATGGCGGTGGCAATGAATTCGGGCGACACCTTGGTGAGCTGGGGGTTGAACAGCGGATCCATTTTGCTCGGAGTGTAGCGGTGCCACACCTCTATGCCACCCACAGGCATGAATCCCGAGGTGAAATACTGTGCAGTGGCTATGCACCGCTGCATGGAGTTGGCGATAACGTTGACATCGTCGGTGCCGGGAACATGGTTGACCGGGAACAACCCTGCATCTTCGGCCCATTTGCGGAAATATTGTCCCATCTGTGTTTCAAGAACACCTCCGCGCAGGGTAAGCTCGCTTTTGGGAGCGGTCCATTTGGTCCATTTGTGAGGGGTCATGCGTCCGAGGTCGCTCTTGCTGTCGCTGAGCGGCGAGCGTATGTTGTGGCGGCTGAGCACCACGGCTTCCTTCAGTTGATATTTCTGTTTGAATTCATCCGAGCGTTGAGCCTGGGCGGCCATGACAGCCGGAAATGCCATGCAGACGCAGAGCATAAGTGAGGCGATAGAAGTTTTCATGAGTTGATAAGGTGAAAAATCAAGGTTGTCTTAAATAAGAGAATTAGGTGTGGATAGCAATACTCTTCATCCAAATAAACAATGTATGATATATAAAGTTTAACAAACTTGAAACATTTTTTGCAATCCGTCTGTTAGAATGTTGTGATATGCAATAATTCTTCAATTCATCTCATCTTATCTTATAATCATTACCTGACAAACAAAATCCCCTGTACCTATTTTGTTATGCGTATATCCAGATTTTTGCTCAGTGTCGCGCTGGTGGCGGGCTTGGGCGTACTCAATGCTTCGGCGGCTCTTGATAGTATTCCATCATTGAAACTCAATAAAGTGAGCATCACCCCCACAGGCCGTGTGCTGCTTGACGGTGCGTTCTTCATGCCCGGAGGCGACGGATTGAACGCCGGGGTGGCAATACCCGACATCCGCATAGGAGCAAAAGTCAACTACGGCAACTGGGACGCTAAAATTGATGTGGGCTATGGCTTTGGCAAAATCAGCATGAAGGATGTGTACATACAGTACAAATTCAATGAAGCCAACCTTATCCGCGGCGGTTATTTCGTGCACCAGTTCGGTCTTAACGCCGCCACCTCCAGCTCCATGAAGCCCGCCATGGAAGCCCCCACGAGCGACAACTTTTTCCAGGCCACGGGGCGCAACATCGGCATCATGTACGTATATGACAAAGGCGATTTCTTTGCCGGAGTGAGTGCCATCATAGCCGGCACATCGCTCACCACTCCCGCCAACGAGCAGGGCAAGGTGAGCTACGGAGGCCTGACACGCCTCGTTTACCGCCCGTGGCACAGCACCGGCCTCGTCGGGCAGATAGGTATCTCAGGCTGGATCCAGAGTGCGCTTCATAAGGCGGTGGATGAGGATGGCGTGAATATGCCCGGCGAGGGGTATTTCAACTACGACGCCACTTTCCCCACCCGAGTGTGCAAGACCACCATGATCGGAGCCACGGTGAGTGATGCACGCAATGTGTTCAAACTCACTCCTGAGCTGCTTGTGGCCAAGGGGCGTGTGGCACTCGAAGGGCAGTACTATTATATGAATGTGAACCGCAAGAACGGACTTGCATCCTACAAGGCCAGCGGCGTTTACGGATTGCTGCGCGGTGTGCTTATCGGCGGTGACTACGGATATTCCCATGCCGATGCAGGCCTGGCTACCCCTGCACCCAAAACTCTCGAAGTGGTGGCCGGATACAACTACACCGACGCCACTTGCGGCAAAGCCGGGATATATGGCGGACGCACCAACGATGCCTCCATCACACTCAACTATTATATCAATAAATATGTGATTGCCCGATTGCGCTACAGCTACACCAATGTGGAGGGTAGCGATGTGATGCGCGACCGTCATGTCAACACTATCCAGGCCCGTATCCAGTTCAAGTTCTGACATCAGTTTTATCTTCCATCCAACACCAAGGCGTACAGGCTCAGCTTGTGCGCTTTGGCTTTCGTAAAGGGAGATACCCAACCAAATTTCAACCCACGGCAATATTGCGTATTCCGGTAGATGAAACTATCTTTGCAGCATGATTAAGAATTTACTCTTTGACCTTGGGGGCGTGATTATGGATATCCGCCGCGAGAATTGTGTGAAGGCTATGGAGGGTATCGGAATGGCCGATGCCAATGAATATCTTGGCGAATATGTTCAGAAAGGACCGTTTGCCAATATCGAGGATGGCGAGTGGGACGCTGCCATGTTCCGCAACGGCATACGCTCCATCATCGGCTCCGAAGTGAGCGATGAGGCTATCGACAATGCTTTCAATGCCTTTCTGATCGGTATTCCCGGGCATAGACTCAGGGAGCTGGAGGAGCTGCACAATAAGTTCAAAATATATCTTGTGAGCAACACCAATCCTATAATGTGGAACTCCAGGATTGCGCAGGAGTTTGCCAAAGATGGCCACGATGTGAACCATTACTTTGATGGTGAGGTGCGTAGCTATGTTGCACGCTGCATGAAGCCCGACAAAAAGATTTTCGATATGGTGGTGGAGAAATTCAACATCTCCCCGGAGGAAACATTGTTTCTTGACGACTCGAAGCGCAACATTGACGCCGCCTCCAAGCTCGGGTTCAACACCTTGCTGGTTGAGCCCGGCAATGAGTTCTATGCTCTCCTTCGCCAAAACGGATATATCAACTGATGATTCTCAGGCGCAAAGATACTCGCAAGCGGCGTATTGCCTCAGTGGGAATGATGGATGGTGTGCATGCCGGACATAGATTTCTCATTGATTTCCTGTGCGCGCAGGGCAAGCAGTTGCAACTCGCTCCGGCGATAGTGACTTTTGATGACCATCCTTTGACAACAGTGTGTCCCGAGCGTGCCCCGAAGCTGCTCAGCACTCCGGAGCGCAAGCTGGCAATGCTCAACGACAGCGCGGTGGAGGATGTGCTGGTGCTCAATTTCAACCATCGCATGAGCCGCATGAGTGCCCGGAGTTTCCTGAAAATGCTCCACCACCGCTGGGGCGTGGATGCGCTGGTGGTGGGGTTCAACAACCGGTTCGGACGCGACCGTGCCGAAGGGGTTGAGGCCTACCGCGCCATAGGCAGCGAGATAGGGATCACCGTTGTTGAGGCTCCGGAGCTTATGGCCGTCGATAGCGCACCGCTGAGTTCGAGTGCCATACGCCGGCATCTGGAGCAAGGCGATGTTCATGAGGCATCGGTGATGCTCGGGCGTCCGTACATTATCTACGGCACAGTGGTGCACGGACAGGCTCTCGGACGGCAACTCGGTTTCCCTACCGCCAACATATCCGTGGAGAGTCCGCGGGTGCTTGTGCCCGCCGCCGGAGTGTATGCCGGGCGTCTCCTCACACCCGATGGCGAGAGCCGCGCCGCTATGATAAATATAGGTGTGCGTCCAACAGTCAGCGGTCCCGATGCGGAGCCTACCATCGAGGCCCACATCCTGGATTTCGCAGGCGATCTGTATGGAGCCCCTGTTGGGCTGGAGTTTGTGGCGAGGGTGCGCGACGAGCGCAGGTTTGAGAGCGTGGAGGCGCTCAAGCGGCAGCTACACAAGGACCGCAAGCAGGTAGTCAAGCTGTTGTGATGCAACTTATCGGTATGTGAGGCGTTATAACATCAACGAAACAAACTCTAATTATCAGCATTTTAATAATTTTTTATTAAAATTGTGCCATCAAGGGGGATATTTCACCTATCTTTGTGGCCGATTATGCACTGTTGTATTCGTTATATAAATAATGTGTAATAGTCAACAAAACCAAAACCTAACATTTATGGAAACAAAAGAATTGGACCGTATCAGCTATGCTCTCGGATTGAGCATGGGTAATAATTTCCGCTCCAGCGGTATAGAGAAAATTGATGTGAAGGATTTTGCCGACGGTGTGGCCGCAGTGTTCTCCGGCGAAACACCCCGTATGACCTACGATGAGGCCAAGGCTGAAATCCAGAAATTCTTCACCGCCATGGAAGAGCGTCAGCGTGCTGCCGCTGAAGAGATGGGCAAGGTGAATGCTGCCGCCGGCGAGGCTTTCCTCGGCGAGAACGGCCAGCGTTCCGAAGTGAAAATCACTGCCAGCGGCCTCCAGTATGAAGTGCTTGAGGAAGGCAGCGGCATCCAGCCCAAGAGCACCGACCGCGTGATGGTGCATTACACCGGCAAGCTGATTGACGGCACAGTGTTCGACAGCTCTGTGGAGCGTGGCGAGCCTGCCACCTTCGGTGTCACCCAGGTGATTCCCGGATGGGTTGAGGCTCTTCAGCTCATGAAGGAGGGTGCCAAATGGCGTCTGTTCATCCCCAGCAATCTTGCATACGGCCCCAACGGTGCCGGCGGCGTGATTGGCCCGAACGCTACCCTGATATTTGATGTGGAGCTTATAAAAGTGTTTCCGGCATAACGATACCACTCCACCATTATGACGATGTTTAAGAAAATATTCTTGCTTGCGGCAGTGCTTTTCAGTGTCGTTGAGGTTGGTGCCGTGGCACCGCTCACCACATGGGAAAGCGACTCGGTGTCGGCCGCTTTGGCCGGTGTATGGGGCGATTATTTCGCCAAGCGCGGCAATTTGAGCGATGAGCCGAGCAAAGCTGAATATCTGGCCGGATTGCGTGCCGCTCTTGCGGCTGCCGACAGCTCGGCAGCCTATTGCGATGGTGTGGAGGCCGGTGTGCTTGTCAACTCGCGATTGCGTCAGATTGAATCGCTCGGCAACATGAAAATTGACCGCGCCCGCTTCCTTGCCGAAGTGGAGACAATTCTCTCAGGCAAGCCCGCACAATACACCTCTGAAAAAGGCAACGAGTATATGGAGCAGATGATGTATCGCCGCTCCTTCCGTGGCGATGAGGTGATCAAAGGCGAGGCGATGATGGACTCCGTGGCCAAGCTCCCCGGCGTTGTCACCACTCCCGGCGGTGTGATTGTCCAGATTCTCACCGAGGGTGAGGGCAACTATCCCAAGGACGATTCAAGCGTCACCATAATGTACGTTGGCCGTCTGCCGGGCGGCAAGATTATCGATGGCACACGCGACATGCCCGAAACAATGTCGTTGACCCGTGTCATCCCCGGATTCCGCGAAGGCATGACCCACATGAAGCCCGGCGGCACATACCGTATGTGGATTCCGTCCAATCTCGCCTACGGTTCCATCGGTGTTTCCGGCACCATCCCCGGCAACACCCCACTGCAGTTTGATGTGGACTTCCGCAGTATATTCAACGAATAGAAAATATTAAAAACCAATAAAACAAATTTTTATAATCGATTATGAAAAAAATCTTATGTGTAATGGGTGTGGCCGCTCTTCTGCTCGGCGCATCCTCGTGCTCCAAGAGTGGCAGCACAGCTTCTTCGCCCGAAGCCGATTCTCTCGGTATCACTATGGGTAAGGCCATCGGTATGAGCATCGGTGCCGACTTCAAATCCATGCCCGAGGCTGACAAGGCCAAATTCAACAAGGACCAGTTCCTCGCAGGCCTCAAGACCGTGCTCCTCGCCGACACCGCCAACATGGCTTATCTCCAGGGTGTGAGCGTGGGTATGAACATGCTCATGCAGCTCATGCAGATGAACAACGACAGCGTGCAGGTGAACCGCGACCTTCTCTACAAGAATTTCGCTGAGTACTACAAGCTCGACAGCGTCAGCGCCGACCAGCAGCAGGCTATCCAGATGGAGTATCAGACTCTCATGCAGAGCGTGCAGGCCAAGGCTATGGCTCGCTATCAGGCTCGCCAGCAGGCCGCACAGCAGGCCAAGCAGGCTGAAGGCGACAGCATCGAAGCTGCCGACAAGGCCTACATGGAGCAGGTGAAAGCTTCCGACCCCGAAATCAAAACCACTGAGGACGGCCTGAGCTACAAGGTGCTTGCCAACGGCAACGGCGCCAAGGCTAAGGACGGCGACACCGTGATGGTGAAATACGTTGGTAAGCTCACCAACGGCAAGCAGTTTGACGCCAGCGGCGACGAACCCGTGCGCATGAATGTGAACGGTGTTGTTCCCGGCTTCAAGGAAGGTCTCAAGATGATGTCTCCGGGTTCCAAGATGATTCTCTACATCCCCGGCAACCTTGCCTACGGTGTGAACAGCCCCAGCCCCGAGATTCCTCCTATGAGCACTCTCGTGTTTGAGGTGGAGCTGGTTGATGTCAACCCCTCCAAGTAATCGGACACTGTCAACAGATAACAAAAAATCGGGCCTCAAGCCCGATTTTTTTGCTTTAAACCACCCCCGCCATATATGATGTGGGGGATGACAGAATGTCGGCTACGGAAAGCTATTTGCCGAGGGTCATATTGTAGGCTTGCATGATGCCGGCGGCGAAGTTGGCGCGGGAGAATTTTTGTGTCCAATCTTTTCCGGCCTCCACCATCGAGCTGCGCAGTGAGCTGCTGTTGAGGATGCTTGCGGTGGCTTCGGCAAACTGCTCCGGCGAGTCCGGGTTTACGTACAGCGCACCCGGCCCTCCGGCTTCCTCCAGGCATGAGCCTGTGGCGGCCACCACCGGCGTGCCTGAATTGATGGCCTCAATCACCGGTATGCCAAACCCCTCATAGCGTGACGGATATGCAGCTATCTCCGCAAGCGAATATACTGCCGGGAGATACTCTCCTTCCACAAATGGCAGCATCTTCACTCTTGGCTCCAGATGCAGCCGGTGGATTTCGCGGCGCACCGCATCATCATACCCCATGCGTCCGCGTCCGATAATCACGAGGCTCACATCTTTGGGGAGCATCGGCATAGCCTGCACGGCAAGCATTTGATTCTTGCGTGGCTCGATGGTGCCCACCATGGCAATGAATCTGTCGGGCAGGTTGAGCAGTTGCTTGACTTCCATCTTGCGGGCGTGCTCCACCGGCTCCGTGAACACCGGGTTGCACCCCTGATACACCACCGAAATTTTGCTTTCGGGAATATGATACAGCTCCATGAGGTCGCTCTTGGTGCGCTCGCTGATGGCAATCACCCGGGAAGCGTTGATGGCGGCGTGACGGAATTTGTAGTCGTAGATGGCTCTGTCCAACGCTTTGTAGCCCTCGGGGCAGCGGCGGAAAATGAGGTCATGGATGGTGACCACGGAGGGTATTTTGATGCGGGCTATGTCGAGCGGCAGTTCGTTGCTCAGGCCGTGAAACAGCTGCACCTTGTCGCGCCTCAGTTGATTGGTGAGGCCGCGCTCCACTCTCCATAGTGCGGAAGCGCGACGCCACAGAGCCGTGTCGGGTGCGATGAGCTGCAGATTACCGCGATGGAGCAGATTATCCATGCGGGTAGTGTTGCTGACATTCGGGGCGTACAGTCTGTATTCGTTGTCAGGGTACAGCTCCGACAGCACATCCACCACCAGACGGCTGTAGTTGCCCAGGCCGGTGTTGTTGGCCACAGCTCTCTTTGCTTCAAAACCTATGATCATGCCACAAAAGTAAGAATTATTTGTTTATATTTGTAGCAAACTCTTACTGTTATGAGCAACAAACCGAAATTAGTGATATCCACCGGTGCCGGGATGAGCGCCGAGAGCGGCCTCAGCACATTCCGCGACAGCGGTGGCCTGTGGGACAACTACAATGTGATGGATGTGGCCAGTGCCGATGGTTTTGCCCGCAATCCCGAGCTGGTTCACAAGTTTTACAACATCCGCCGCCGCGAGCTGATGAATGTGGAGCCCAACGCCGGCCACAAGGCTCTTGTGGAGCTTGAGCAGTGGTATGACACATATGTTATCACCCAGAATGTGGACAATCTGCACGAGCGTGCCGGTAGCAGCAAGGTGGTGCATCTCCATGGCGAGCTGATGAAAATCCGCTCGCTCACACACCCCGAGCGTGTTTATGAGCTCGGGCCCGACAATCTTGAAACCACCGTTGACACCCTCGACCTGTACGGTGATCACGTGCGGCCCCATATAGTGTTCTTCCAGGAGGCTGTGCCGATGTTTGAAACAGCTGTGGAGCTTGCCGAGCAAGCCGATGTGTTTGTGGTGATTGGCACTTCGTTAGTGGTGTATCCGGCGGCTGCGCTGCTCAACTATGTGCGCCGTGGCATACCGGTTTATTATATCGACCCCAACCCGGCCCCTGTGCCTGATGGAGTGACCGTGCTGAGAATGGGTGCGTCCGAGGGGGTGAGAAAACTCGTGGAGATACTCAGACCCTGATGTGGCATTTACAATTGCAAACGCCCTGCGCCTTTTGGTGTGGGGTGTTTTGCGTTGATGGACAATAGATTGCGATAGTGTTGATAACTTGTGCAGGGTATTCGCGAAAATTTTACAGTTTATGTTTGTAAATTACCGTTGAAAATGTGTAATTTTACGGTGAAATAAACTGTTTTGTCAAGTCGTTGAACAATAATCATCTATGGAACCCGAAACATACCACATCCCGGCGCTGCTGCCTGAAACCCTCTCGGCTCTCCAACTGAAGCCCGACGGGGTGTATGTTGATGCCACTTACGGCGGCGGCGGTCATTCGCGTGCCATAGTGGAGCAGCTGAGCCTGAGCGGCCATCTCTATTCGTTTGACCAGGATGATGAGGCTGTGGCCAACGCCATGAACGACGAACGGTTTACAATGGTGTACAGCAACTTCCGCTTTCTGCGCAATTTCATGCGCTACTATGGCGTGAAGGCTGTGGATGGAGTTCTTGCCGACCTCGGAGTGTCGTTTCATCATTTCGATGCTGCGGAGCGTGGCTTTTCGTTCCGCCACGATGCGCCGCTCGATATGCGCATGAACCGCCATTCCTCCATTTCCGCCGCCGATATGCTTGCCACAATGAGTGAGGCAGATTTGGCCGACACCTTCTATCTCTATGGCGAGCTGAAGCAGAGCCGGCGCATGGCCTCGGCCATTGTGAAGGCCCGCGAAGCCGGACATCCTGTGCGCACCACCGGCCAGTTGCTTGACCTTCTGCGCCCGATGGTCAATCCCAGGCAGGAGAAAAAGGAGCTTGCCATGGTATTTCAGGCACTGCGCATAGCCGTCAACGGCGAGCTCGATGCACTTGAGCAGTTTCTTGAGCAGGCGTGCGGGTTGCTCGCCCCCGGCGGACGGCTGGCCATTATCACCTACCATTCGCTTGAGGACCGTCTGGTGAAGAACTTCATGCGCACCGGCAACATCAAAGGTCAGTTGGACAAGGATTTCTTCGGGCGCACCTCCGCGCCGTTGAAAATGCTCGGCAGCAAACCGATAGTGCCATCCGACGAGGAAATCAACCGCAATCCCCGCTCGCGTAGTGCCAAACTGCGTGCGGCCGTTAAACTATAGCATTGGGACATGGCTAAAAAGAGTAGCAACAGCAAGCATACCAAGCGCAAATCCTCCTTTTTGAGCAAACTGTTTCACGGGAGGCTGGTGTCGAGTGATTTTTTCGCCCGCAACTGGCTTGTTATCGCTCTGCTGGTAGTGTTTCTGATGGCCTACATCTCCTCCAACTACACCAACAAAATCAAGCGCGAGCAGGTGAAGAGCTACAAAGCGCAGGTGGAAGTGATGAAAACGGAGCGCAACCGCGCCCGCAGCAAATATATGGGAAAAGTCCGCGAATCGGCCATGCAGCAGCTTGTCGATTCGATGCACCTCGGGCTTCAGGTGCAGGATGATCCGGCATTTGAGCTTGTAGATATAGAGTAGTCAATATAAACGTACACAATTCCGACCGGCAATGAAAAAAGAGAACCGACAAAACATATTGATGCGCTACGCAGTTATCCTGCTCATGATTTTGGTCATGGCAGGATGCATCATATACAAGTTGGTTGACAACACTGTTATTTCCGCGCCGGAATGGAACAAGAAAGCGATGAAGGAGCTGTCGCGCACCGAAAAAATCCAGCCCGAGCGCGGCAATATCCTTGCCGCCGACGGCAGTGTGCTCGCCACAAGCCTATGGTTCTACACTGTGCGTATCGACTACAGGGCAGAAAAATTTGCCGAGGACACTCTCCGCAAATATATAGTGCAGCTCGGTGACTCCATGGCCGCGCATTTTCCTGTGCGCACCTCGCAGGAGTGGCAGTCGCACTTCCTGTCTCCGCTCAGCAAACCCAAGGATAAGCGTTCGCGCCACCACAAGGTGATCAGCAACCTCAGCGAAAGCGAGTGTGATATGATTGCCCGGTTCCCATTCTTCAAGGTGGGCAAGCATTCAGGCATTGTGCGCGAGAAATATCTCAAACGCATCAACCCCTACGGCGACATGGCCCGCCGCAGCATTGGCGGTGTGGGCGCCACCTCCGAAAACAGTGAGGTGCACGGAATATCCGGCCTTGAGAAAGCTCTTGACTCGCTCCTCTACGGCAAGCCGGGTGTGGCAAAGAAAGTGCCGCTCACACGCCAGATTACCAACTGGGCCGACACCCCGGCGGTGAAGGGATTTGACATACGCACTACCATCGACATCAAGATGCAGGATATTGTGGAGAATGAGCTCAACAATATGCTCGAGTACTGCAATGCCGACTGGGGTGTGGCTGTGCTGATGGAGGTGGCCACCGGCGACATCAAGGCTATCTCCAATCTTGAGAAGAATCCCGACGGAGCCGGATATATCGAAGGTATGAACCGTGCGGTGCTCGGCTACGAGCCGGGTTCGGTGGTGAAAACCATATCCATGCTCCTGGCCCTTGAGGACGGCATTGTAACTAATGTGAACGAAGTGATACCCACCGGCCGCTCGTGGGCCTATGCCGGTGGTCGTCCCATCACCGATGCCCACGGGGTGGGGGCGGTGACTGTGGGCGAGGTGATAGAGCGCTCGTCCAATATTGGTATGGCCAAAATCATCACACGCCGCTACGATGCCCACCCCGGTGGATTCTACGCCCGACTCAAGCAGATTGGTTTTCTCGAACCGATGCATACCGGCATCGCGGGCGAACGTGTGCCGAGAGTGGACAGTGTGCCGTCCGACCGCGGTGGCCGCATCGCGCTGTCGCGCCAGAGCTACGGCTATGCCACCGAGATACCGCCTCTATACACCCTCTCGATCTACAACGCTATTGCCAACGGCGGCAGGTATGTGCGCCCGAGGCTTGTGTCCGGATTGTCCGGTGCCGGGATGGACACGATTCTCCCCGTCACATACATCCGCGACCGTATATGCAGCGAAACCAACGCCGAAAAGCTCCGCAACATGCTCACTTCTGTGGTGTGGGGTGACCATGGCACCGGCAGGCGTCTGCGCGACAAGCGTGTGGCTATCGCCGGCAAAACAGGCACTTGCTACATGATTGACAACGGTGCCTACAACACTTCGCGCAAACGGTTGGCATTCTGCGGATTCTTTCCCGCCGAAGCACCGAAATACTCCTGCATAGTGCTTACAGCAGCCCCCAAGCAAAACGCCATGGGCGCGGCAAGCACCAGTGGTGAGGTGCTCAAGGGTGTGGCCTTGAAGATGTATTCGCGCGGTATGCTCGGCTCAGGTCCCGACTACCGCAGCGGCGGCAAATCCGCCCCAACCATGTATGCCTCGCTCCGCAGCGACAATATATTCCGTGTCAGCTCCGACCTCAATATCCGCTCCCACAATGTGCTCCGCCACCCCAAGACAGTTGGAAAAGGGGTGCCCGATGTGCATGGCTACGGACTCCGCGATGCTATTCTCGCACTCGAGAGTGCCGGGTACAATGTGCGGTTCTCAGGCTCCGGATATGTGAGCGGACAGCAGCCGTCGCCCGGCTCCGTCACTCCCGCCGGAGGCGTGGTGCACCTGAAACTAACAGAATGACAACAACTTTAACATTAACAATAAATCACACCTCAAGATATGAAATCATTGTCTGACCTGCTCTCGGCAATCGAAGTAGAGCAAATAATCGGAAGCGACAGCAAAGAGATCAGCTCGCTGGAATGTGACTCGCGCAAAATAAAGCTCGGCTCGCTGTTCGTGGCAGTGCGCGGCTACAATGTCGATGGTCACAAGTTCATTCCGCTCGTAACCCTCGCAGGGGCGGCGGCTATTGTGTGCGAGGATCTTCCGGAGCGGTTGGAGTCAAATGTCACATATATTAAGGTGGCCAACTCTGCTGTGGCTCTCGGATTCCTTGCATCGCAATGGTGGGGCAACCCCTCGCGCAAGCTGAAGCTCGTGGGCGTCACCGGCACCAACGGCAAAACCACCACCGCCACCCTCATCTATGAGATGGCGAGAATGATGGGCTACAAGTGCGGCCTGCTCTCAACGGTGTGCAACTATATCGATTCGGAGGCGGTGCCTACCAACCAGACAACCCCCGATCCTCTCACCCTCAACGAGCTGCTCCACCGGATGGTGGTGGCCGGATGTTCCTACGCCGCCATGGAGGTAAGCTCTCACGCCGCCCATCAGCACCGCATCGCAGGGCTGAAGTTTGCCGGAGGTGTGTTCACCAATCTCACCCGCGACCATCTTGACTACCATAAAACGGTAGAGGCTTATCTCAGCGCCAAGAAATCGTTCTTCGACAATCTTCCCTCCGATGCTTTCGCGCTCACAAACATCGATGACAAAACCGGACCGGTGATGCTCCAGAACTGCGGTGCTGTCCATCGCACATATTCGCTGAGAGCTTCGGCCGACTTCATGGGCCGCGTGGTCGAGAGCCGTCTCGACGGTACCCTGATGTCGTTCAACGGCCACGAAGTGGAAACCCTCTTCACCGGACGCTACAATGCCTACAACCTCACAGCGGTGTATGGCGTGGCCACAATGCTCGGCTGGAATCCGGAGAAGATACTTGTGGACATGAGCCGTCTTGTACCGGTGGCCGGACGATTCCAGACCATCCATTCCCCGCTCGGTGTCACCGCCGTGGTGGATTACGCCCACACTCCCGATGCTGTGGTCAATGTGCTTCAGGCCATCCGCGAAGTGGTAGGCCCCGACAAGAATATCATCACTGTGGTGGGGGCCGGAGGCAACCGCGACAAAGGCAAGCGCCCGATCATGGCCAAGGAGGCCGCCTTGCGCTCCAACCGCGTGGTACTCACTTCCGACAACCCCCGTGACGAGGAGCCCGAGCAGATATTGCGCGACATGGAGGCCGGGCTGGAAAACACCGACCTGCGCTCCAATGTGCTCAGCATCACCGACCGACGCGAGGCCATACGTACCGCTGTGATGCTCGCCAAGCCGGGCGATGTGGTGCTTATTGCCGGTAAGGGTCACGAGAATTATCAGGAAGTCAAAGGTGTGAAACACCATTTTGACGATTGCGAAGTGGTGAAAGAAATTTTTGACAATCAGAAATAACCGCTGCCCGATGCTCTATTTTTTATTTGAACTTCTGCAGGAGATGGATGTGCCGGGTGCACGTCTGATGAGCTATATCACATTCCGCTCCGGTGTCGCGTTTGTGCTGGCATTGCTTATAGCCATGGTGTTCGGGCGCAAGATTATCTCGCGCCTTCAGCTGATGCAGGTGGGCGAGATCGTGCGCGACCTCGGGCTGGAAGGCCAGATGTCGAAGCAAGGCACCCCCACCATGGGCGGTGTGATCATCATCCTCGCCATCCTTGTGCCATGCCTGCTGCTCGGCAACCTCTGCAATGTGTATATGCTGCTGATGGTGCTCAGCACCATCTGGCTCGGCTCCCTGGGATTCATGGACGACTATCTGAAAATGAAGCGTCACAACAAGGAGGGGATGAAAGGCAAATTCAAAATCGTGGGGCAGGTGGGCCTCGGACTGATGGTGGGCCTCACCATGGTGCTCAGCCCCGATGTGGTGATGCGCGAGAATGTGGAGGTGCGTCCCGCCACCGAAACCGCTGATGCTGTGGTTGCCTACCGCTCGGAAGATGTGAAGACTCCGCAAACCACCCTTCCGTTCATCAAAAACCATAACTTCAACTACCGCAGCCTCACGCAGTGGATGGGCAAGTATGCCGATCTCGGCGGTTGGGTAGTGTTTGTGCTCATCGTGATATTTGTGGTCACAGCCACCTCCAACGGTGCCAACCTCACCGATGGTCTTGACGGTCTCTGTACCGGCACCTCGGCCATCATCTGCATAGCGCTCGCCATCATGGCATATCTCGGCGGCAATATCATCTACTCCTCCTATCTCAATATCATGTATATCCCCGGCAGCGCCGAGCTGGTGGTGTTCATGTCGGCCTTCATAGGCGCTTTGATAGGATTCTTGTGGTACAACACCTTCCCGGCGCAGGTGTTCATGGGCGACACCGGCAGCCTCACTATCGGAGGCATCGTGGCCGTTTTTGCCATCCTCATCCGCAAGGAGCTTCTGATTCCGGTTCTGTGCGCCATATATTTCGCCGAGGATCTGTCGGTGCTTATGCAGGTAGGATACTACAAGCTGTCGCGCAAGCTCTACGGCACTCCCAGACGGATATTCAAGATGACGCCGTTGCACCATCATTTCCAGAAACCCGGAAATGCCGGCATCGATGCCATCATCCAGTCACCCGTGGGGCCTGTTCCCGAGTCGCGGATTGTCACCCGCTTCTGGATTGTGGGTATTCTGCTGGCAGCTCTCACCTTTGCAACTTTGAAAATACGTTAAACTCTAAAACTCAATTATATATCAGGCTATGTGCGAATCTGAAAAAACAATGGTGATTCTCGGTGGTGGCGAAAGCGGTGTCGGAGCTGCCATACTTGCCAAGGCCAAAGGTATGAACGTGTTTCTGTCCGACTACGGCACTATCGCACCCCACTATCGTCAAATGCTCGACAACGAGGGTATAGAGTGGGAGGACGGCACACATTCCATGGACCGAATCCTCGCCGCTGATGAGATTGTCAAGAGTCCCGGTATCGCGCCCACCACTCCGGTCATGAAAGCTGTGGCGGAAAAAGGGATTCCCGTGATTTCCGAAATTGAGTTCGCCGGACGCTATACCGATGCCAAGATGGTGTGCATCACCGGCTCGAATGGTAAAACCACTACCACTCTCCTCATATATCATATACTCAAGAACGCCGGCATCAATGTGGGCCTGGCAGGCAACGTGGGCAAGAGTCTCGCGCTGCAGGTGCTCCGCGAGCACCACGATGTGTATGTCATCGAGCTGTCGAGTTTCCAGCTGGAGAATATGTATCAGTTCAAGGCCAATATAGCCGTTATTCTCAACATCACTCCCGACCACCTCGACCGCTACGACTACAAGATGCAGAACTATGTCAACGCCAAATTCCGCATCATCCAAAACCTCACCTCCCGCGATGCCATCATCTACTGGCAGGACGACCCCGTGATTCAGGCGCAGCTCAAGCATGTCACCACCGAGGCGATGCTCATGCCGTTTGCCGAGCACGAGGAGGACGGGCTCACAAAAGCGTTTGTCAACGCACACAACGATATTGAGTTCCACACTCCCAACGAGCAATTCATGATGCCGCGCGCATCGTTGTCGCTCAAAGGGTTGCACAACCTCTACAACAGTCTTGCTGCCGGATTGTCAGCCTGCTTGCTCGACATCAAAAAGGACGACATCCGCCGTGCTCTCTCCGATTTCGAGGGCGTGGAGCATCGTCTGGAGTATGTGGCCGATGTGGACGGCGTGCGCTATATCAATGACTCCAAGGCCACCAATGTCAATTCCTGCTGGTATGCCCTCGAGAGTATGCCGCACAACACTGTGCTGATTCTCGGCGGCAAGGACAAGGGAAACGATTACACGGAAATAGAGGCTCTGGTGAAGGAGAAAGTGAAGGCGATAGTGTGCATGGGCAAGGACAACGACAAGCTGATGCAGTTCTTCACCGGCAAGGTGCCCGCCATCCGCTCCACCCACTCGCTTGACGAAGCTCTTGAGGCATGCCGTGCTCTCGCCACTCCGGGCGACACCGTGCTTCTGTCGCCATGCTGTGCCAGCTTCGACCTGTTTCACAGCTACGAGGAGCGCGGCACAATGTTCAAAGACGCTGTCAAAGCAATGAATAGCAAATAAATATAATCAATACACACCAATTGCTAAAAACATAAGCGGTATGGCTATCAATACACAAACCATCGACCCATTTTCCCCGGGTGTCGCTGCATCGTCCTCTTCCGACGCTTCACGCGTGGAGAAGACTCATGCCGACAAGCATATCTGGGGCATATTCCTTTTTCTCTGCATCATATCGATTGTGGAGCTGTACAGCGCATCCTCGCGTGAGGTGGCGATTTCCTCGTTCGGTGTCTATGGTCCAGTGGTGCGCCACGGCGGAATGTTGCTCGCTGGCGTATGTATAGTTTATCTTCTTCAAACCATCCACTACCGCAACTTCCTGCTCTGGATGCCGATTTTCGCCATCATTTCGGTGGTCATGATGGGATATGTGATGGTCAACGGTGAGATTGTCAACGGTGCCCGCCGCAGCATCACCATTCTCGGGGTCACGCTCCAGCCGAGTGAGTTCCTGAAATTCAGCGCCGCCGGAATCATCGCGCTCATTATGAGCCGTACCCAAATCAAGGGAGGTGTGAAAAATGTCGGTATCATCTGGGCCGCCGGTATTGTGGCTTTGTTCGGTGCCATGCTCATCCGCCAGGGTTTGACCAACACCCTGCTGCTTATGGTCATATCCATGAGTATGATGCTGATAGGTGGTGTGCCTATCAAGAAATTCGCACTGGTGCTGCTGTTCTACGGTGCCATTCTCGGTATATTCAAGGCCGTAGGGGCGGGCAACGACAGCGATGTGGACCGTTCCGGTACATGGCAGCAGCGTATAGAGCGCTACATGGGCGACGGCACACCTAAATACGACCAGAAAATCAACGCTGAAAACCGTCAGGAGATGTACTCCTTCATGGCGCAGGCCAACGGCGGAGTGACAGGAGTGTTCCCCGGCAACTCCCGCGAAGCTTCGCGCCTGCCGCTGGCGTTTTCCGATTATATCTTCGCCATCATTGTCGAGGACACCGGATTGATCGGTGGCCTTGTTCTGCTGGTGCTCTATCTGTGGCTGCTGGCAAGGGCGAGTGCCATAGCATCCAAATGCACCAGAGCGTTTCCGGCGTTGCTGGTTATCGGTATGGCGGTGATGATAGTGATGCAGGCATTGTTCCATCTGGCCATTGTCACCGGAGTGTTCCCGGTGTCGGGACAGCCGCTGCCGCTTATCTCCAAGGGCGGCACATCGATTCTTGTCACCTCGCTCGCTTTCGGAGTGATGCTGTCGGTGAGCCGTTTCGCCGTGCAGTCAACCAAGAAAGCCCCGGCCACAGAGCTGGCTCAGGGTCCGGAAGGCGACCGTGCAGCCAATCCAACTCAACTTTTGTAATCATTTGTCATGAACAATAATCAGTCCCTCAACCATTCTCCTCGCCGCTTCTTGATCAGCGGCGGTGGCACCGGCGGCCATATCTTCCCCGCGGTGGCCATCGCCAAGGCTATTCTGCGGCATAGCCCCGATGCAGAAATTCTGTTTGTAGGTGCCGAAGGGCGCATGGAGATGGAGCGTGTGCCCGCCGAGGGGTTCAGAATTGTAGGACTCCCTGTTGCCGGCTTCGACCGCAAGCGTCTGTGGCGCAATTTCGCGGTGCTCATGAAGCTGTGGCGCAGCATGCGCAAGGCCAAAAAGATTCTGCGCGAATACAATCCCGACATGGCCATCGGAGTGGGCGGATATGCTTCCGGGCCTATGCTCAAGGCTGCCCAGAAGGCCGGTGTGCCCACACTGCTGCAGGAGCAGAACTCCTACGCCGGAGTCACCAACAAGCTGCTCGCACCCAAGGCCAAGGCTATATGTGTGGCCTATGAGGGGATGGAGCGGTTTTTCCCTGCCGGCGTTATCACTCTCACCGGCAATCCGGTGCGCCCCTCATTGATTGAGCACAGCACTGACGCTGCTTCGGCACGGCTCAAGCTGGGGCTTGATCCCGACCGTCCGGTGCTGTTTGTCACCGGTGGCAGTCTCGGTGCACGCACCATCAACCGCAGTATCGGAGCCGCTCTTGACAGCATCACCGCCACCGGGGCGCAGATATTGTGGCAAACCGGCAAGCTATATGCAGAGGAGTGTGCCGCCCTGGCCAAAGACAAGACGGATGTCCACGCCATGCCGTTCGTTTCCGACATGGGGCTTGCCTATAGTGCAGCCTCGCTTGTGGTGGCGCGGGCAGGTGCGGGCACCATCAGCGAGCTTCAGTTGCTCGGCATTCCGGCAGTGCTCGTGCCGAGTCCCAATGTGGCGGAGGACCATCAGCGCAAGAATGCTCAGGCTCTTGTGGACCGCGATGCTGCCGTGATGGTGCTGGATTCCGATGCACCCGCGCAGCTTGGCGACACTGTGGTCAATCTACTTGGCGATGACTCCCGCCGCCGCTTGTTGGCCTCCAACATCCGAGGCATGGCTCTGCGTGGCAGTGACGATAAAATAGCGGATATTATTTTCAAAATCCTTGATAAGCAATGAATTTGAAACACAACATATATTTTCTCGGTGCCGGTGGTATAGGTATGGCCGCTCTGGAGCGGTATTTTCTCAACGCCGGATGCAAGGTGGGGGGGTATGACCGCACTCCCTCCGCGCTCACCGATGCTCTCGCAGCCGAGGGTGTGGACATCAATTTCGATGACAACTCTGAGGCCATCCCGGACTGTTTCCGTGACCCCGACACCACCCTTGTGGTATATACCCCGGCTGTGCCTGACAGCAACGGCCAGCTGCAATGGTTCCGCGCCAATGGGTTCGAGCCGGTGAAGCGTGCAAAGGTGCTGGGCATCATCACTTCGCAGCTCAAGGGGTTGTGCTTTGCCGGAACGCATGGCAAAACCACCACCTCCTCCATGGCCGCGCATATACTCCACAACACTCCGTGCGGGTGCAACGCTTTTCTGGGCGGGGTGCTGAGAAATTACAACACCAACTGTCTGCTATCTTCCGATTCGCCCTACGCTGTGATTGAGGCTGATGAGTACGACCGTTCGTTTCACCATCTGTCGCCTTTCGTGGCGGTGATCACCTCCATGGATCCCGACCATCTTGACATATACGGCACTCCGGAAGCCTACCGGGAGAGTTTTGCGGTGTTCACCGAAAAGATTCTCCCCGGTGGCAAGCTGCTTGTGCACACAAGTTTGCCTCTTGAGGCGCGATGTGATGAGTCAGTGCAGATGTTCACCTACTCCCGCGACAACGGTGACTTTCATGCCGCCAACATCCGCCGGGGCAACGGCACCATAATATTCGATTTCGTGCATCCTGATGGCGTGGTTGCCGATCTGGAGCTCGGTGTGCCTGTGGAGGTGAATATCGAAAACTCCATCGCCGCGATGGCTGCGGTGTGGCTCGCCGGAGAGTTTGACCCGCAGATTGTGCGTGAGACCATGCGCTCGTTCCGCGGCCCCAAGCGCCGCTTTGAGTTCTGGCTCAAGGAGGAGAAAGATGGTGGCCATGTGGTGATAGACGACTATGCCCACCACCCCATGGAGTTGCAGCGCAGCATCGAGTCGGTGAAGGCTCTCTATCCCGGCCGCCCGCTCACCGTAGCGTTCCAGCCCCATCTCTATAGCCGCACCCGTGATTTTGCTCCGGAGTTTGCAGAGGCATTGTCGCTGGCCGACAATGTGGTGCTTCTTGACATCTATCCGGCCCGCGAGTGCCCTATCCCCGGCGTGGATTCAAGCATAATTTTCAATGCCATCAGTTCGCCCCGGAAGTCACTGATTGACAAGCAGCAGCTCGTTGACACCATTTCCGGTCTCAACCCCGGTCTCCTGCTCACTGTCGGTGCCGGAGATATATGCAACTTCCTTCCCGATATCGTGAAGGTATTATCCAATAAATAGATATCCCCATGAAGCGAACCACTATCTACACCGTTCTGTTTGTCGTCGGCGCCTTGCTGCTCGCGGCATATATGGTGGTGGCCTTGTGCTTCACTTCCAAGGCTGCCGGTGAGCGTGTGTGTGAAGGAGTGGTGATTACTGTCAACGACACTGCAAGGCTCCGGTTTGTGACTCCGCGCGAGGTGGCACGCGACATTTACCCGCTCATCCGCAATGCCAAGGGGAGCCCCCTGCGCAGCATCAACATCGACAGCATTGAGAGAGTGCTCTCCGGCATTGACAAAATCGAGAGTGCTATGGTGGTGGTGGGCACCGACAATGTGGTGCATATCACTGTTGACCCCATGGAGCCGCTTGCAAGAGTGTTTGACTCCACAGGCAGATCGTACTATATCAACAAGGACGGCAAGCGTATATCAGCCTCGGCACGCTATTTTGTGGATGTGCCGGTGGTGCAGGGCGATTTCATTGACTCTGTGTTCAGTGCCCGCGAACTGCTGCCGCTTCTTGACTACATCCAGGCGGACTCACTCTGGAGCAGGGTGGTGACGATGGTGAAGGTGGATTCTCCCCGCGATGTGATGCTTGTGCCCAACATCCGCGGCCAGGTGATCAACTTCGGCTCGCCCGACAATTTCGACAGCAAGTTTGCACGCCTCAAAGAGATGTACACTCGAGTGCTTCCCGAACGTGGATGGAACTTCTACGACACCCTGTCGGTGAAATGGGCCGGGCAGGTAGTGGGCACACGCCGCCACAAGGAGCTGCCCAAGCAGGTGGTGAGCGATGATGAAGATGAAGAGGAGGTGGATGTGGCGACAATGCTCGCCGCCGAAGGCGTGGCCCCCGGCCAGGTGATTCCCGGCAAGAAGGCCAACAACGAAAAGCCTATCCCCGCCGCCCTCAAGCAGCACAACGACTCTACTTACATGACAAAACAAAAACAAAATTAGATATGGAAGAAAAGAATATAGTGGCCCTTGAAATAGGCAGCTCCAAAATCAAAGGAGCTGTGGGGCGTATTGACAGCCGCGGTGCTCTCATTGTGCACGCTGTGGAGGAAGAGCCGATTTGCGACCTCGTGCGCAACGGCGTGGTGAGCAATGTGGAGGAAGTGGCCCATGTGGCCGGACGCATTCTCGGACGGCTCGAGGCAAGGATGGCTCCGCGGAAAATCATATCGCTTTACCTTTCAATCGGTGGCCGCTCGCTCTGCTCCATGCGGTGTGATGTGGAGCGTCAGCTCCCTGATGAGATGGAGGTTACCGACCTGTTGCTGCGCCAGCTCAAGAATGAGGCGGCTATGACAGATGTCAACGACCGTGTGCTGCTGGAGGTGATTCCCCGCGAATATATGGTGGACAAGGTGGTGGTGCCGCGCCCGCGTGGCACTTTCGGCCGCAATGTGCGCATGAATGCCAATATGCTCACATGCCGGCCCCAGCTCAAGCGCAATCTTGACCGCATCGTGTCGGAAAAGCTGCAGCTAAAGGCCAACGGATATATCGTGCGTCATCGCGCCGAAGGCGACCTCGTGCTCACCGATGAGGAGAAACGCCTCGGATGTATGCTCGTGGATTTCGGTGCCGAAACCACCACTGTCAGCATCTACAAGAACGGCCGTATGCAATATCTTGCCACGCTTCCTCTTGGCTCGCGCAATATCACACGCGACATCACCAGGCTCAACTATCTCGAGGAGCAGGCTGAGGAGCTCAAGCGCGATGTGGGACACGCCATGGGGGGCATCACTCCCAATGTGTCAACCCCTTCGGGCGTGGATGCGCTCGCTGTCAACAACTATGTGAGCCACCGTGCAGGCGAGATTATAGCCAACATCAATGCACAGATAGGGTATGCCGGTCTGAAGGCTACCGACCTTCCCGCAGGCATCGTGCTGGTGGGTCGCGGTGCAAGACTCCGCGGGTTCAGCGAAAGGCTTGCTGCCGTCACCGGGCTGAAGGTGCATGGTGGCAACATCGTGGTGCCGCAGGTGGTGATTTCCGACACCCGTATATCGCCCAGCGATGTGGTCGATGTGCTGTCGGTGCTCTACGCCGTGGCTCTCGCCGATGGTGAGGAATGTACCATCGAGCCTGCACCCCAGCCTGTGGAACAGGAACCTGAACCGGAGGTGGAACAGCCCGTGCAGGAACAGCCCGTGCACACCGAGCCTGAACGGCCTGCCAAGAAAAAACGCTCCGGTCTGTTCAAATTCCGCAGCATCGGTGACCGTATCGAGCGACTGCTTGGCGAAACGGATGAGGACGAAGACGATGTGCTCATTGAAGACGAAGATTAACACTATAAAACATTGTAACTCCCATGGATCAAGATAAAGAACTCAACAATCTCGCCGACCAGATAACCACAGGCGACAACAATGAAAATTCCGACCAGGACATCATCAAAGTGATTGGTGTGGGTGGCGGTGGCTCCAACGCCATCAGCCATATGTTCAGGCAAGGTGTGGAGCATGTGATGTTTGTGGTGTGCAACACCGACCGTCAGGCACTCAAGAACTCCCCTGTGCCCACCAAGGTGCTTATCGGCAACGGCCTCGGTGCAGGCAACAAGCCAAAAGTGGCCGAGGAGGCTGCCGAAAAGGATATCGAGAAAATACGTGCTCTCTTTCAGGATAGCACCAAGATGGTGTTCATCACCGCCGGTATGGGAGGCGGCACCGGCACCGGCGCAGCTCCCATTGTGGCCCGCGAGGCCAAAGCCCGCGGTCTGCTCACAATAGGCATCGTCACAATCCCGTTTATATTCGAGGGCGATAAGAAAATCAACAAGGCTCTTGATGGCGTGGATGAGATGAGCAAATATGTGGACGCGCTGCTTGTAATCAACAACCAGCGTCTGGTGGAGATTTACGGTGACCTTGATTTCATCAACGCTTTTGCCAAGGCCGACGACACCCTCAGCACCGCAGCGCAGTCTATATCCGAGCTCATCACCGCCGACGGCTACATGAACCTCGATTTCCACGATGTGGATACCACACTGCGCAACGGTGGTGCCGCAATTATCTCTACCGGCTACGGCGAAGGCGAAAACCGTGTGACCATGGCCATCCAGGACGCTCTCCAGAGCCCGCTGCTCAAGAACCGCGACATCTACACCAGCAAAAAGCTGCTGTTCAACCTCTACATCAATCCGCAGGCCGAGCAGAAGTTCACCATGAACGAGATGCGCGACTTTGACGAGTTTGTGTCCGGCATATCCGATGTGGATGTGATATGGGGTGTGGCCTACGATGAATCGCTCGGCGACAAGGTGAAGGTGACTATCCTCGCCTCCGGTTTCGACATCACCATCCGTGATGAGGAGAAAAGCATCCGCACTGCCGGACAGCGTCCCGCTCCCAAGCCCGTGGCTGCCGCACCCGCCGCACCCGGTCCTGACCGCATCGCCCGCGAGTATGGCGAAGCGCGCACAGCATATATTGTGCTCACTCCGCAGCAGATGGATGATGACGCTGTGATTGAGGTGCTGGATAAAACTCCCGCCTACAATCGTGACCGGAAAATCCTCGACAACCTCGGCAGCAAACCCGGTGTGGCACCGATGCCGGCTCAGTCCAAGCCGCAGTCACAAAGCGGCATGAGCATCAGCTTCCTCAACGACTAACAAAAACATATAAATCCTATAAGACTTATAAATCCTATAAGTCTTATAGGATTTAGTAATCGCTGAAGAGGCGTGGCTTGATTACTATGCCCACGCGCACGGTGGAGTGGAACTCTTTGTAGGCCAGCAACCCTTCGCCATAGCCGTTGTAGTATTGGAGAAATAGACACTGGTTGTCGCGGTTGAACAGTCTGTAGCTCACCTCAAAGATAGTGTTGTAGTTGAGCTTCCATCCGCGCCGCTTCACCAATGTGATTCCGAAGCCCAGCCGATTGTTGAGCGTGGTGAAGTTCATACCTGTCTGATATATGCCGCAGTAGTCAAGGATGTCGCGGTTGTTTTCACCATCCACTATCGGAATCCAGAATTTGCCGTGAATCACCAACCCTTGGTCAATCATGATGTTGGCTCCGAGCGACACTTTGTTCCATGAGCGGGAGGCGGCTCCGTCGCGGCCATTGCTCTCATGCTCCAGCATGAGGGTGAGCTTGCCGATAAACCGGTTTTTGACAAACAGCGGTTTGGCAAGTCCTATGCCGGGGTTGAAGTTAAGGTCGGTCATCGGCATCGATTTCTCCAGCACATTCCAAAACACCTTCTGGGAGTAGAACAGATACAGGTATGTGCCCCAAGGCAGTGTGGATTTGGTGAGCCTCTGGGCTATGGAGATTTGAAATTTCACATTGGAGTTCTCGCGGGTTGGTTTTGGCCCGACGGCGGTGCCGAACACAAAATAGTTGTCCTTGTACAGACCGAAATACGGCTGCTTGTCAAAATCGCGGCGCACACTGTCGGTGTCGATCACACCTTGCACTCCGGTGATTTGCGCTTGGGAAGCGTTGGTCGCCGCCAAGACCGCTATAATTGCTATTACTGTCCTTGCTATTGGGTTCACAGCCGCAAAGATACTCACTTTAGTTCATAATAGCGTGTTCGCAATGGGTAAAATGATTGTCCACGCCACCTTTTTTATCTACCTTTGTGCAAAATGTCAACTCTATGAACCGATTAATATCTGCTTTGGCTCTGTTGCTGCTGCTCGTCACCTCGGGATGCAGCAAGCAGCGGTTTTTCAAAATCAAGGGTGAAATCACCGGACTCGGTGCCCAAACTGTGTCAATGCTTTATTATGCCGGCGGTGGTTTGCAGCGTGCCACTGTATATGGCGATGGCGCGGGCGGTTTTGAAATCCGCGGCGAGAGCGCCAATCCCACTTTGGCCGTGCTCACTCTCGGCGACGGCACCGTGCTGGCAAACCTTGTGGTGGAGAATGGCAACAACCTATCGCTCAAAGGGTCACTGGAACATCCCATGGCCATTGCGGTGAAAGGGAGCGGGGTATCGTCGGATATCGCCAAATGGCAGGCGCAGAACGAGATGCTGCTCCAGTCGGGTGATGCCGCTGCCATCAATGCCTGTGTCAAGGAGTTTGTGGAGCAGAACAAGGGGAGCCTTGCCGCCACCGCCGTTCTTGTCACTCATTTCCGCACTCCCGGCAACGAAATTTTGGCCGACTCCCTGATGACAATCATCAAGCCCGATTCGCGTCCCGGAGCAGTGGTGCAGAATTTCAGCTCGGTGCTCGCTCACCAGATTTCCTCTAAAACCCTCGCCACCGTCAAGCCGATGCTGCTCAGCGCCGTCACCGACTCGGCATACTATTTCGTGCCCACCAGCCACACTGTGTCGCTGATTTCATTTCTGCCCGACAAGCGTTTGTGCCGTGACTCGATTGTGCCGCTGTTGCGCTCCCTAAGGTCGCGTTACTCCGGCAAAGAACTTGAAATTATTGAAATCAGCAGCTCTCTTGACTCCACCCAGTGGCGTAGGAGCGTGAGTGCCGACAGTGCGAAATGGGTGCAGTCCTGGGCTCCGGCTTCTGTGTCGGGAGCGGCTGTCAGAGCTTTGTCTGTGCCGCAGGTGCCGTATTTCATCGTCACCGACAGCGCGGGCAACCAATTGCTGCGCACACATTCAGTGAGCATAGCTGATAAGCTTGTACGAGAAAAACTTAAATGATATGTTGGTCAAGATATTCAGTGCTGCCGTCCAGGGTATAGATGCCATCCCCGTGACCATCGAGGTGGTGGCCGAGATCGGTTTTTCCTACACTATGGTGGGGTTGCCCGACACGGCTGTGAAAGAGAGCTACCAGCGCGTGCAGGCCGCCATGCAGCAGAGCGGTCTGGAGTTTCCGCGCCGGCGTCTGCTGATTAATCTCAGTCCCGCTGATGTGCGCAAGGAAGGTGCTTCCTACGACCTGCCGATAGCGGTGGGTGTGCTTGCATCCACAGGCAAGCTCCCGGTGGATGCGCTCAAGGGGTATATGATTATGGGCGAGCTGAGTCTTGACGGGTCGGTGCTCCCCATTCGTGGTGCGCTCCCCATGTCCATCCTCGCCCGCGCCAAGGGGTGCAAGGGGATGATACTGCCCAAAGCCAACGCCACTGAGGCTGCCGTGGTCAACAATCTTGATGTGATAGGCGTGGAGTCGCTTTCAGAAGTGGTGCAGTTCCTTAGCGGTCAGATTGCCTTGGAGCCTACAGTGGTGGACACCCGTGCGGAGTTTGCCGCCGAAGCGGCGGCTTTTGACTTTGACTTCAATGAGGTGAGGGGACAGGCCAATGTGAAGCGTGCTTTTGAGGTGGCCTGCGCCGGTGGTCACAATATTCTGCTCGTGGGGCCCCCGGGAGCGGGCAAATCAATGATGGCCAAGCGATTGCCTTCCATCATGCCGCCTTTGACCCTTTCTGAAGCTCTGGAAACCACCAAGATACATTCCGTGGCCGGAAAACTGCCGCGGGGCTCGCGGCTGATGACACGCCGCCCGTTCCGTTCGCCCCACCACACCATTTCGCCGGTGGCTCTTGTGGGCGGCGGCTCCAACCCTATGCCAGGCGAGATTTCACTGGCTCACAACGGAGTGCTGTTTCTCGATGAATTTCCCGAATTTTCGCGCTCTGTGCTTGAGGTGATGCGCCAGCCGTTGGAGGACAGGCATATATCTGTGTCAAGAGCCAAATACACCATTGACTATCCCGCAGGCTTCATGCTCGTGGCTTCCATGAACCCATGTCCCTGCGGCTACTACAATCATCCCACCAAAGAATGTACATGCCCGCCGGGAGCGGTGCAGAGATATATGAGCCGCATCTCCGGCCCGCTGCTCGACCGCATCGATCTGCAGGTGGAGATACTCCCTGTGCCGTTTGATGAGCTGGCGTCAGCCCCGCAAGGCGAGCCGAGTGCCGCCATCCGTGAGCGGGTGATAAAGGCGCGAAACATCCAGCAGCAGCGGTTTGCCGATGAGCCGGCAGTGCATTGCAACGCCCAGATGAACTCACGCCTGATGGCCACCCATTGTGTCCTTGACAAAGATTCAATGGAGATTCTCAAAAAAGCTATGACGCGCTACGACATGAGTGCCCGTGCTTACGACCGCATCCTCAAAGTGGCCCGCACCATCGCCGATCTTGACAACTCCCCCTCCATCCTTCCCCACCACACCGCCGAGGCTGTGGGCTACCGCAATCTTGACCGCGCCTCCTGGGGTGCCTCCACCTCTCCCACTCCTTTCTCATTCTGATTATATTATGGTGCTTTTCCAAATTAATAAAATGCGAAGAATCAATAAAATGCGAACAATGACACCAATTAGTAAGTTTAGAATAGCATCTACTATATGCTTCGCGATAATGATATTGTTTCCCAAAATAGGGGAATCGGAATCCCTCTTTACCTCAGAGATAGATTCAATAATAAAGCAAAAAAGGATAAACCTATGTTATAATTCAAAAGTTCTGAACTATGATACTTTACCGCAAATGCATTATGACAACCTTTACTTCAATGCATTTGGAGAATTATCCAGTATGCTAAGAGGCATAATAAAAAAAGATTTGAAAAGGGCTGTTTATTTGGTTGAAAACTCATATCTTTCAGGAACCATTGACTACAAATTGTTTAACAATTTTATAAAAAATGAAGCTAAAAAAATCAATATATATTGATGAGAGAAATATACGTAAATATAGAACATGCGTAAATGCTGCTCTATTTGATTATTTTACAAAAGAGACATGGATGAATGGGTATTCGGCTTTTGTGTATGATGTGATTGATCCCGGAGGTCAAGATGACATACGAAAATTGTTTGTTACAAAATTAATAAAAACGCATTCCGGTCAATGTTTTTCTTTACCATTATATTACAAAGTCCTATGTAATGAATTGCAGGGTACTGCGCACCTTGCATTTTGTCCTAATCATGCATATATAAAACATATAGGAGAAGATGGAAAATGGTATAATGTTGAGTTGACATCGAGAAGTTTTGCAAGAGATGAGTGGTATATGGCCTCCATGAACATCTCAACAGAGGCTATTAGGAATTCGGTGTTTCTATCGGCGTTATCGGAGGAAGAGGAAATTGAATACATGTTGATATGGTTAGCAGAAACTTATAAATTTAAATACACCGATTACGATTATTTTACATATATATGTGCTGAAACGGTTTTAAGTAATTCCCCGACAAATTGTTTTGCATTATATCTTAAGTTGCAGACTTTACAACAATGGGGATATGATTATATCCATTGTATTGGTGACATAACATCTACTTACTTTAAATCTATTTATGAGGAGAGGAACAGTGTGCGTGATAAACTAAAACAATTAGGATTTTCTACAATTACTACTCAAGACTACATAAAAAATGTTGAAGATGGGTTAAGGCAATTGGGATTGGATACATCAACGAATTGGGAAAAGTTTAAAAAATATAGTGAATGATTTTTATATGAAAAAGTTTTTGGCGTTAATGATGATTTTGCCTCTTTCAATTAGTGCAAATAGTCCATATTTTTACAATAAAGATGAGTCTAAAACCCTAATGTACAATGGAATTTCGTCCTCAATTAGGTTGACTGTGAATCAAATGGGTTGTAATGGGAATATAATTGCTGAAATTGATTTCGCTGCTCGTACTATAGTTTGTGAAGACTTAAATGGAAACATATTGTTTTGTGATTCAATTCCAATAAATGCCAAAGCATTTTCATCGATAGACTCAAAAGCTTTTGAGACGCCAAACGTATCTCCATATACCTTTTGCATGGGGGATCCAATAAATTTAATTGACCCCAGCGGTTGTAGTCCGATATATTCAACTACAGGAGAATTTTTGGGAACAGATGACGAGGGCTTACAGGGTGAATCCTACATAATGGAGGCTTCCAATTTCAATCAAAACATGAGCCCTGAGGATGCTAAAAAACATGCGTTAAACCCCAATTTATTTTCTGAGGCTGTTGTAAATAGAATTATGAAGCATTTTAATAAACTACCGGATAGGCCGGATTATGATGGCTATTTAACAATGGAAGAAGCAAACTGGTGGTTTAAAAACGGAAATGGTATGCCATTATTTGTTGATTTATCAAAGATTGATTTATCAGGTATTGTATCTTTTGGTGATAACTATATAGGTCAGAAAAAAACATTCAATCTCCTCACCGGAAGTAGTCGAAATCTAAACGATGGTTTAGTATATGGTAATATTACACTTATAAGAAATTCAAATAATACTGTTAGGGCTTATGCTGATAAATATGATTTTGACATGAAATCATGGGCTAATCCGTCTAATTGGATTAGAAATATAGAAACGATAATTGGGCGTAAGGTAGCAGGCAACGGTACAGCTTACCTTATATATTTTCATGGTTCCGCGCCAATTAATCCGATTTTCCCATGGGTAAAGTAGCTAAGGTGAGTACGTATGCCGCTGTAATTATATTGATTGGAGTTGTGGTATCTGAATTGTGTTTTGATGGTACCACCCATCTTGGCGGTGGCTATAATCTTACTGATAATAAACCTCAAATAATATATGGCCCGGCAATCACGATTCCACCAGAAATTGTCGATTATAAATTTGATAATAGATATATCATTGTAATGCAGCGACTTGAGGGTCGTTTTCCACAGCGGGAATTTTATGATACATACAAATATGATTACCCTTCATGCTTTGGAGATTATTATTGGATTATCGACAAGCAGGCAAATCTTTTTTATGGTCCGATAGTCAAGGATGATTTTAATAAAAAGTTGGATTCGCTAAGTATTAAAATCTCATTAGGCAATGAGTAGATTGAACAGATTATAAATGTATTGGTATATGCAGTTTACTGAGATAGCGTTTGCGGTGTTTCTGACGGTGGTGTTCGTGCTCTACCGGCTGGTGTTGCGCCGTTGGGTGAGGGCGCAGAATATGTTGCTGCTCGCCGCGAGCTATCTGTTCTACGGATGGTGGGACTGGCGGTTCTTAGGGCTGATCATGCTCACCACTGCCACCACCTATGTGTCCGCACGACTGGCCAACGGTCGGTGTGGCCGGCTTGTGACGGCTTCCAATATCGTGCTCAATCTCGGCATACTGGTGGTGTTCAAATATCTCAATTTCTTCAGCTGCAATCTTCAACGGTTGTTCAACCTTGTGGGGTGGAATCTCGATTGGTTTACGGTGGATGTGCTGCTGCCTGTAGGCATTTCGTTCTACACTTTTCAGGCCATAGCCTACTCTGTGGATGTTTACAAGCGCAGGGTGAAGGCGTGCGCCGACCCTTTGGCGTTTGCCACTTTTATAGCATATTTTCCCCAGCTTGTGGCCGGACCCATCGAGCGTGCATCGCAGCTGTTGCCGCAGATTGAGGCTCCTCGCCGATGGGATGCGGCGTATGCCACCTCCGGGCTGCGGATGATTCTCTTCGGCGTGATGAAAAAAGTGTGCATCGCCGATATGCTGGCCATCTATGCCGACCGGCTTTATGATGGCAATCTGCTCAACCCCGTGATGGCTCTTGCTGCCGGAGTGGTGTTCACCCTTGAGATATATTGCGACTTCTCGGCCTACAGCGAGATAGCGCGCGGTGTGTCGCGGCTGCTCGGCATTGAGCTTATGGCCAATTTCAGGTTCCCTTATTTTTCACGCAATATCATTGAGTTCTGGCGTCGCTGGCATATATCGCTGATGTGGTGGTTTCGCGACTATATCTACATCCCGCTCGGCGGTAGCCGCAGAGGGGCGTGGCGCACTGTGGCCAACACTGTGTTGGTGTTTCTGCTCTCGGGGCTATGGCACGGTGCGGCGTGGAATTTCATTGCGTGGGGCGCGTATTGGGCAGCGGTCTATGTGGCGGGCAAAACCCTGCTGCACCTAACCGACTGCAAGCGGCAGATAGAGCGCGGCGACATACCATGGATGATGCCCACGTTTGGCGTGGTGGCGTTCGGGTTCTACCTGTTCCGGTGCTCCACATGGACGCAGGTGTGGGCCGGATGCGTCAATGTGTGGGTCTATGCGGCAGCGTTCGGTGCGATGTGGGGTGTGGCATGGCTGCTGTGCCGCTACCGTATGGTGCGCCTGATGGGCTTGGTGGCTACGGGCCTGATAGCTGTGTGCGGAGTGTGGCTTGCAGGTGCCCGATGGTATCTGCTGCTCAAAGTGTGGTGGCTGGTTCCGGCTATGCTCGCGCTGTGGGTGGAATGGCGCAGCCGCAATGCCGACTATCCTCTCGCGGTGGTGAGCCGCAGCCGGACGAAAAGATTGTTGTTCTACTGGGTTTGTATTCTGCTGGTGCTCGTGAGCGAGCCTGTGGATATGACCTTTATATATTTCCAGTTCTGATGGGCACCGAGGAAAAGTCAATATTGCGGTTTATGCTCCGCGCCTTCTTGGTGGTCGGGGCTGCTGCGCTGCCGTTGGTGGCATGGTATCTGTGGGCTGACCCCTACAAGGTGCTCCGGCACTACGAATGTTATCTGCCCGACCCGGTGAGCAATCCGGTGCGTGTGGGCATCAACAAAGGGATGGTTACATTCGCCAACTATCTCGACCGCAAGGCCGAAGGGAGGAACTACAATGCCTTCATTTTCGGCTCATCGGTGTCGTGCCTGTATGATGCGGACGAATGGGCGGCTCTGGCCGACAGCACCGGTGGGGCGCACCCCTATCATTTTGATTCATCGGGCGAAACATTGCTTTCCCTTGCCGACAAGGTGGAGTATCTTGGCAGTCACAATCAGCCTGTTGATTATGCTTTTGTGGTTCTTGATCCGCTCATCATGGCCAACGACAAAGCCTCCGGACCGGCGCTGGTGAGCGCACCGCAGCTTCATAAGTCGCTCCGGGAGAGAATTAGCTATCACTACACATTTTTCCGAGCCGCCACCAATGCCGATTTTTTCAAAAGTTGGATACCGTTCAAGCTCACCGGTGGAAAGTATGCCAACGGTCGCAATCTTGTGTTTGAGCCGCAGCCTATTGTCTATGACCCTGTCACAAATCAGGAAACGCTCCCGCAGTGGGATTCGCTCATAGTGAATGATCCCGGGAAGTTCTACGGGGAGTATCCGTTGGATGCGTGGCCTGACAAAGACACGGAGATGGCTCCGGTGCTGACAGCACCGAAGGCGGATGCCTTGCGCCGTGTGGCGGCGGTGTTTGACCGGTTGCACACCGATTACCATATCATCATAGGACCCAACCGCCGCCGGGAGACGCTCAATTTAGCTGACCTTAGACTGATGCAGCAGATATTCAGCAGCGAAAGGGTGCACGATTTCAGCGCGAGCATGAACAGCGGGCTGGAGTGTGACACATTGCTCTACGACAATGTGCATTACAGGCGCCCCTTTGCCTCCATGCTTATGCGCCTCGTTTATCAGAGTGTCTTGCGGTAGGCGCTGCGGCGGCGGTGCAGCCTACGCTCGAAATACTGCCACTGCTTCTGCACGCTTTCGTTATCCTCAAGTTCGAGGTTGCTCTCGGCATACTTGAACCCGTTGTTGATGAACGCGGGGATGAGGTCAGCGAAAATCATGGCGTTCACGCCACGCGACAGATACTCTTTCTTTACCGCTATCAGCAACAGGTCCACGATTTCGTTCTTTTTCCCTTTGATTCCTTTGAGCAGATGGTACCATCCGGTGGGGAAAAGTTTGCCTCCGGATTTCTGCAAGGCATGCGAGAGCGAGGGCATCGATATACCCACAGCCACAAGCTCGTCGTTGCTGTCCACAATCACGCTCACACAGTCGAGGCGGATTACTCCGAGATACTGGTCGATGTAGTATTCAATCTGTGCCGGAGTGAGCGGGCAGTAGCCGTAGAGGTCGGCGTAGGCTTCGTTGATGAGGTTGAAGAGAGCCACGCCGTAGGTGTCCTTGAGTTTTTTGCGCGAGGTGAATTTGAGAGCGCGGAGGTTGTATTTGGTGGCCACGATATTGGCTATGCGCAGATATTTGTCGGGCACGGCATCGGGCACAGTCATGCGGTATTCCACCCAGTTGGCATCGGGGCGATACCCCAGCCGCTCGATATGGACGGGATAGTAGGGATGGTTGTAGATGGTGGCGATGGTGCCGAGCTCGTCAAATCCGAAGGTGAGCATCCCTTCGTGGTCCATGTCGGTGAACCCCATTGGCCCCACAATCTCGGTCATCCCTTTTGACCGGGCCCATTGCTCAACAGCGTTGAACAGAGCGTGGACCACCTCTGCATCGTCAACAAAATCCACCCAACCGAAGCGGGCCTCTTTGGCGCCTGTGAGTCCGTTGAGCTTATGATTGACAATGCCCACGATGCGGCCCACGGGTTTGCCGTTGCGGTAGGCCATGAACGGCTGTGCCTCGCAAAATTCAAATGCGGGGTTTTTAGAGGGAAGGAAAGTATGGATTTCGTCAAGCACCAGAGGCGGCACATAGCAATCGTTGCCTTTGTAGAGCGAGATGCCGAAGTTGACAAATTTTTTCAAGGGGGTGTGCTTGAGGGGAACTGGCAGAATCTCTATTGCTGACTTACTTTCCATATTTTATTTTCTATAAACTGATGGTTTTGTGAATGAATGGGATGATGAGGCTAAGCGGCTGTTATCCGGGAGCTGAACCATAGCAGGGCACCGACCAGCACCACCAGAAATGCCACGATGGTGAGGTAGAACTTCCTCGTTGACCTGTGTGCTATGGCCATGCGGAGGTGGTGCACGGAGCTATAGCGCTGATGGGGGGAGGCGGCGCAGCATTTGTCGGCCACCTTGCGCAGATATACCGGCGCGTCGGGCACCTCGGCGAGCATCTCCTTGAGCACGGTTCCGAAGCTGTAGATATCATCGGCGGCATCGGTGGGCGACAGCTTCTCGCGCTGGTCAAACCCCACATCTATCAGTTTGAGGTTGCCGATATTTTCGGTGAACACCACTGTTTCGGGGCGGATGGGGAAATGCACCACATGGTTGCGCTGGATATAGTCGATGGCATCCACAAGGTTGTGGCACACCTGGTCGAGATGGTGCGCTGTGACCTTGTGCTCGGCGATAAGCTTGCGCAGCGAGTCGCCATACACATCATCGGTGATGATGCACATCCCGAGTCCGGGCACCTCCTCATAGTCGTTGATCATCACTATGTTGGGGTGGGCAAGGTTGTAGCGCACATCAAACTCTTTTTCAATCATGGCCTCGAAGCGTGGATCGTTCTTGTAGGCCGGTTTGAGTGTTTTGAGCATCACCCATTTGCCGTATTTCTTGGCTGTGTACACATCATAATACTCCTCGTCCCATGCGGGCAGGAGCTCGATTTCGGTCCATTTCTGCGAAGCGTGGGCCGGAGTGGTGTCGGGTGTCTGTTGCGGTTGTGTCATTGCGGTTGGTGGAGTAGATAATGTATGTGTAAAGAACGCTAATATCGTTTATATTCAAGTAGATTGTTGTAGTCAATATCAAGCAGCAGCATGGTGTTGTTGCTGATATACTGCACGGCATATCTGAAATAGCCCTGCGATGAGTTGACATAGAGAGTGGTGCGGCCGTAGGCATCGTAGCTCGTGGTCCACGATATGGGCTGAGTGTACCAGCCGCCGTTGTTGGCATAGAATCCGTAGTTGCCGGTGCCGTTCTGCCAGAAATCGAAAGTGGTGTACTCGTTGCGGTAGATAGGGGTGGAGTTGATTGACACCAACTCCCAGCTACCCACAAAATTCCAGTCCACTCCATATCCGGGGTCATAACCCGAATCGCCGAATCCGGGGCGGTCGGGGTCGCAGGACGAGAAAGTGGCGGTGATTGCAAACAGTGCGATGCACGCCAGGAAAGTGTGTATATGCCTGGAGAAATTTTTCATAAGTAGAAATCCATTTGAATATATCGCGCAAATTTAAACATAATTTTTTCATTTGTGGTTATAATAAGGTAAAAGCATAGTAATTTTTGCTAATTTTGCCCCGATTGACAACAGATTGATGAACATTACCTCGATTGCACGTACATTGATGGCCTCCCGGGTGAAGGCCGCACAGCGTTGGGCTTCCTCCTTGGAGGAGGTGCAGCGTGCTGAGCTGCAGCGCATGATAGCTATGGCGCGCAGCACCGAATGGGGTGTGGCGCACGGCTACAGGTCGATAGCGGGCTATGAGGAATATGTTGCCAGGGTCCCCGTCACCCCCTACGAGCAGTTGCGCCCGATGGTGATGAGGATGATTGCAGGCGAGAGCAATCTGCTGTGGCCCGGGAGGGTGAACCGTTACGCCCAGTCGTCGGGCACCTCCGATGGCAAGAGCAAATATATACCTGTGAGCGATGAAGGATTGCGGCGCACCCACTACCGCGGTGCGTCGGATGTGGTGGCGCACTACCTGCATCAGCACCCCGACAGCCGTATGTTTTCCGGCAAGGGGTTCATCCTCGGAGGCAGTTTTGCCAACGAGCTCGGGGGGCTGCGCCACGGTGTGAGGGTAGGCGACCTGTCGGCTCACTTGATAAGCCGGATTTCTCCGCTGGCCGAGCTGGTGCGCACTCCCTCGAAGTCCACCGCGCTGCTCGCCGACTGGAGCGTGAAGCTACCGCGCCTGGTGTCGGAATCAATCAAGGCCAATGTGACAAATATCTCCGGAGTGCCCAGCTGGTTCCTGACAGTGTTGCGCGGTGTGATGCAGGCTGCAGGAGCCACGGAGCTGCATGAGGTGTGGCCCCGGTTGGAGGTGTTTTTCCATGGCGGCATATCCTTCGCACCCTACCGTGAGCAGTATGATGCTATTATCGATCCGGCGAAGATGAGGTATATGGAAACATACAATGCCTCGGAAGGATTCTTCGCGCTTCAGGACAACCCGGAGTCGCATGCCATGCTGCTGCTGCTGGATGCAGGTGTGTTCTACGAGTTTATCCCTACAGACACTCCGGGGTTGGAGCCTGTGCCGGTGTGGGAGCTGGAGGCGGGGCGTACCTATGCCATGGTAATCACCACCTGCTCAGGATTGTGGCGCTATCCGCTCGGTGACACTGTGAAGGTGCACACCACCAATCCTGTGAGGATCACCATTGCCGGGCGTACCAAATGCTTCATCAACGCTTTCGGCGAGGAGGTGATGGTGCACAACACCGATGCCGCCCTCGCGCAGGCGTGCGCCGCCACCGGTGCCACAGTGAAGGATTACACCGCCGCTCCGGTGTTCACCGCCGCCAAAACCAAGGGGCGCCACGAATGGCTGATAGAGTTTGACCGGGAGCCGCTTGATTTGGAAGAGTTCGCCAACATCCTCGACCGCAGGCTGCAGGAAGTGAACTCCGACTATCAGGCCAAGCGCTCAGGCGGAATTTTTCTTGACCGGCTCAGTGTGGTCAAAGCTTCCCCGGGACTGTTTGAGCGATGGCTTGCCGCCACCGGCAAGCTCGGCGGTCAGCGCAAGGTGCCACGCCTGGCCAACGACCGTCATATTATGGACCAAATGTTGAAAATGAACAAAAACATATAACCGAAACAAATGAAAAAAATCATCTCCCTCATGGCACTTTTGGCCATGGTGCTGTGTGTCAATGCGCAGCCACTCAACCGCGAGGCTATCGAAGAGGCCGTGAAGCAGAACTATACCCACTATCAGCAGCTCACCGAGCGGTTCATTGCCGGCGACCCTTCGCTCACCACTGATGAGGTGCGTCTGGTGTATTACGGCTACAGATTCAACCCCCAGTTCCGCGCCAACGCCATGTATCCCGGCCTTCAGGAAGCTTTTGATGCCAACGACTATACCAAAACCCTTGATATGGCCCGCCTGGGGCTGAGCGCCAATCCGGTGAGCCTGCCGCTGCTGTTCAAGGCGTATGCCTGCTCGATGATGTCGCTCGATGCCGACACAAAGGCCAAGGCCAAGGTGTATCAAATCCGCATCAATCAGCTGTGTGATGTGATTTTCGAGTCGGGCAAAGGTGTGAGCAGCCATTCGCCCTACGTGGTGATTCGCAGCAGCGACATCGACCCGTTTGTCAAGAACTATCTCCAGCCCCAGGCGATTCTCGACCAGTCAACGCTCGGATCGCAGCTGGCGGTGAAGATGAAGCTCGAAGGTGTGCCCGACGAGGTGATTCTCTACTTCGATGTGTTCTGACCGAACTTTTGAGCTTTTTTCACGGTTAGATAAGAAACTGTAAGAACAGATATTATGAAAACATCATCCATCATTGCCTCGGCTATTGTGGCCGTCGGACTGCTTGCACTCGGATTGAGTGTGAGAAGCGGTTTGCGCACTTTCAACTGGGGCAGCCAGCGCACTGTGGAGGTGCGTGGCCTCGCCACTCGCGAAGTGAAGGCCGACAAAGTGACTTGGCCCATAGTGTTCAAAGCCACTGGAGATGAGCTCCCCGCTGTGTATGCATCTGTCACCGCCACCAATGCCACCATTGTGAAGTTTTTGAAGGACAACGGTATAAGCGATTCGGAAATCTCTGTCTCCGCTCCGCAGGTCAATGACCTCCGTGCCGACCGCTACAACACCCAGCCTGTGCCGTACAACTATTCGGTGCAGAGCGTGGTGACAGTGAGTTCCGGGCAGGTGGACAAGGTGCGCGGACTTATCAACCGGCAGGGCGAATTGCTGAGCCGCGGCATCGCAATTCTTGCGAGTGACTATGCCAACCAGACCGTGTATGAATACACCGGTCTCAACTCCATCAAGCCCGAGATGATTGCCGAGGCCACACAAAATGCCCGCGAGGCTGCCAAGAAATTTGCAGATGACTCGCAGAGCGAGCTCGGCAAAATCAAGAGCGCCCGTCAGGGGCAGTTTACTATCGAGGACCGTGACAACTACACCCCCTATATCAAAGAGGTGAGGGTGGTGACATCATTAACCTATTTTCTTGAAGACTGATATGCTTACCGTAGGATCTACCATACCCGAATATCTGGGCACTGATGCCCAGGGTCAGCCCGTGAAGTCGAGTGACTTTGCCGGCCAAAAATTGATCATTTATTTCTATCCCAAGGACAACACCCCGGGGTGCACTGCCGAAGCGTGCTCGCTGGCCAACGGCTATGAGCAGCTTGCGACTCTTGGCTACACTGTGATAGGAATAAGCAAGGACTCTCCCGCGAGCCATCTGAAATTTGCCCGGAAATTTGAGCTCCCCTTCACACTGCTGAGCGACGAATCAACCGAGGTGAACCAGGCTTTCGGTGTGTGGCAGAAAAAGAAGATGGCGGGCCGCGAGTATATGGGCACCGTGCGCACCACCTTTGTTACTGATGCTGACCACCGCATCACCGATATCATCACCAAGGTCAACACCAAAGACGCTGCCAACCAGCTGCTCCAACTCCTAAAATAGACCGCTCCGGGAGAACCATCGGTTGAGATGCTTGTTGTAATGATACAACCGTTTTCAACTGATGACTCATTGCCGTCGCATCATACTGCTTATCGTTTGTTGGCTCCTTGTGCCGGTTACGGCGCATGGGGCCTCTGATGATTGCGGATGCAGCGAAATGCGTGTTGCCCTCAAAACCAATCTGCTCCATGACCTGCTCCTGACCCCCGACCTTGGAGTGGAAGTGAGGCTCCCCGGCAATTTCTCTGCTTCGGCGGAGGGTGTGTGGGCCTGGTGGTCGGATGACAGCCGGCACCATTGCTGGCGTATCTACGGCGGTCGCGTGCAGGCCCGCTATTGGCTTGGCGAAAAAGCTTCGGAGAGGAGCTTGACGGGCCACCATCTCAGTGTTTATGGCTCGGTTCATTCGTTTGACTTTGAATTCGGCAAAGGGCATGGCCGGCAGACTCCGGATGTTATGTGGGGTGTAGGGGTCGGCTACGGCTATTCGTGGAAGATTGCCGAGCGATTGAATATAGAGCTGGGTGCGCTCGTTGGCTATGCCGAGGGCGTGGTGACAAAATACGATGCGCAGTGCGGCTTGCATGTGTGCACCGGTCGCAAGGTGCACCGGTATTTCGGGCTCACTGATATATGCGTCACTTTGGTGTGGTTCCCGGGTAAGAAAACAAAAAACAATCCGACGCTCAGGGTGGAATGATGCAATCAGGATTATATGGCATATTATTCGGTATGGCGGTACTGTTGACGGTGTCGCTCACCGGGTGCGGGCAGCGGGAGATAGTGTGTCCCGGGGAGGAAGCGCGCCCGTTGGAAATTCTGTTTTCGTGGGAAAAAGCTCCGGGTGCCTGCCCTGAAGGGATGACCCTTTATTTTTATGATGCCGACAACAACGGCTGGTGTCGGAGATTCGATATATCGGGAAGTGAAGGCGGTCGGTTCGAGCTTCCTGCGGGGAGCTACAATATGATTGCTGTCAACAATGATCTGCCGGGTGTGAGGATAGATGGTTACCAGGGGTTTCATTCGGCTTCTGCTGTGGCCCAGCCCGGAGGCGCGGAATCAGGTCAGAATGTTCCGGTTGTGCGGCCCACCGGCATGCTTTACGGTGCAGTGATGACGGACATTGAAGTGACCCTGTGCGGAGTTCATTATCGTGCTCCCGACGGCTCTCTTGTGGAGTGCCCCAAAGGATTGGTCAGGTGTGCACCCGATTCGCTTGCCAATGAGTATCACGTGATATTTGAGAATGTCAATGGGGCCGACAGGATATTGTCGGCCAAGGGAGTGCTTTCGGGGATGGCGTCAAAACTGATTCTGTGTGAGGATAGTGCCGGTCCGGATGAGTGCTGCGTGTCGTTTTCCATGGAGGTTGCTGCCGTCAAGGAGAGTGGAGCAGTCATGCGGGGTGCGACAACGGGCTTCGGAATGGCGGCAGGCTTCGGCCTTCATCAAAAATACTCGCTTACAGCGGTAATAAAGCTGAAAAACGGGAATGTTTTTTCCAAAACATACGATGTGTCGGATCAGGTTGAAAACTATTTGCACAGTAATACGATTATTATAATTATAAATGACATTGACATTCCCACGGGAGACCAGCCCGGTGACACGGGTGGCGGATTCGAGGTAGGTGTCGGTGGTTGGGACATTGTGGAGATTGAACTTTAATAGGTATAAATAACATAAAATCGCATAAATGATGATTAAAAAAACTATTTGCAGGTGTCTGGCCGTTGCTTTTGGCTCTCTTGCAGTCTTTGCCTCATGCTCAACTGCTGAGGAGGAGAACATGGCAGTTGCTTCGAACGGTGGAGCGATCTCATTCACCGCCAGCACCGAGTATTCGCGCTCCAGCGACATTACCACCAACAATCTCAAGACATTTAACGTGTATGCATATACCGGCGGTTCCGGCTCCGCGGGTGTGCTGATGAATAATGTCACAGTGACCAAAAACGGTAACAATGTGTGGACATATTCCCCCACGGTATATTGGCCGGCCAAGGAGACAGTGGATTTCTATGCGTTCTCACCGGCATCGTGGGTGGGTTCGGCGAATCCGCTGGGCCCCGTTGCCTACTATGACTATCCCGGCACCGATGATATCGTGTATGCCGTGAGTACCGGATTGACCGGCGGTACAATCAATCCTCAGGTGGTGCTCAATTTCAGGCATGCCCTGTCAAAGGTGACGGTCAAAATGCGTTCTTCGGATGAGAATCTGCTGGTAAAGGTGTCCAATGTGGCGATTGCAAATATAATGGCGAAGGGTAACTTTTATTTCCCCGAGAAATCCTCGTCAGAAGAGCCTGCAGCGGATAATGTAGGCATTTGGTCGGATCAGAACACACCTCTGGTATATATGTATCATATGTCGCAGGATGCCGGTGATTTGATTACACTGACCACCACTGCTACCGACATGAGCGACACCGGTATGAAGCTGGGCGGAGGCAAGTTCCTTATTCCCCAGACGCTTTCTTTCAGAAGCGGTGGTAGCGGCAGCGACACATATCTTACCGTGTCATGTTCTATATATGATGCGAAAAGCGGTGTCAAGCTATGGCCTAACGCAAACACCCCTGCGGAAAACATTGTGGAGGGGAGCACCTTCGGCGACGGAGTGCTGAAGTTTCCGCTCGGTACAAGTGAATTCCAGGCATGGCAACCGGGTGTCCACTATATCTACAACCTGACCATCAATAACAATGAGGAGATGGGAGCCATAGAGTTTGGAAATCCGAATGTTGACAGCTATGTCAATGTCGAATCCATATATGATTGACCGCTGACGAACCGGATTTTGTAGCAACAGAATAGCAACAGAATACCTCTTTATGTGCTCTTTGCTGAAATTTATTTGGCAAAGGGCACATAAATGTATTACCTTTGCGTGTTGAAACACAAACTATAGAATATGGACATGTTTGACCGTATCAGCGCCGACATCAAGTCGGCCATGCTTGCCCGCGATAAAGTGCGTCTCGAGACCCTGCGCGGCATAAAAAAAGAGTTTCTTGAAGCGAAAACCGCCAAAGGCGCCGACGGAGATCTGTCGGACGACACGGCCATGAAGATACTTTCCAAAATGGCTAAGCAGCGTCGCGAAACTGCACAGATATATTCCGAACAGAACCGTCCCGAGCTGGCTGAAAATGAGCTGGCCGAGGCTTCAGTGATCGAAGAATATCTGCCTAAACCGCTCACCGACGCGGAGCTTACCGACGCGCTCAAAGCTATAATAGAGCGCGTGGGTGCCACCTCGCCCAAAGAGATGGGCAAGGTGATGGGCGTTGCCTCCAAGGAGCTCGCCGGCAAGGCTGATGGCAAGGTCATTTCGGCCAAAGTGCGCGAACTGCTTGCTATGTAACAACAAGAATGTTTCACTCCAATCATTAATATTTCCAATGCTCACACTTCAGCAAATCAAGGAAAATCCCCAACTCATCATAGAACGTTTGGCCGTGAAAGGGTTTGACGCTGCCGAGCCTGTCAACAATGTGCTCCAGCTCGATGGCGACCGTCGCAAGCTCCAGCTCCAGAACGACACTCTTGCCGCTCAGCTCAATAAGCTTGCCGCTTCCATCGGTGCCCTCATGAAGCAGGGCAACAAGGATGAGGCTCAGGTGGCAAAGGCTCAGGTGGCAGCCATCAAGGATGAGCAGAAAGCTATTGCCGACAAGCTGTCGGAAGCAGAAGATGCTATCCGCGATATTCTTCTCTCAGTGCCCAATGTTCCCTGCGCCATGGTGCCCGAAGGCACTTCCGCCGCCGACAATGTGGTGGAGAAAGAGGGCGGACCTATGCCCGATCTTCCCGCCGATGCACTCCCCCACTGGGATCTGTGCAAGAAATACAATATTATCGACTTCGACCTCGGTGTGAAAATCACCGGCGCCGGATTCCCGGTGTATATCGGCAAAGGTGCCCGTCTGCAGCGTGCCCTCATACAATTTTTCCTCAACAAGGCCAGCGATGCAGGATATCTTGAAATCCAGCCCCCCTACGTGGTCAACGAGGCTTCCGGCTACGGCACAGGCCAGCTCCCCGACAAAGAAGGTCAGATGTATTTCGTCAACGAGGACAAACTCTATCTCATCCCCACCGCTGAGGTGCCTGTGACCAACATCTATCGTGATGTGATCATCCCCGAAAGCGAGCTCCCCAAAAAGAATTGCGCCTACTCCGCATGCTTCCGCCGCGAGGCCGGCAGCTACGGCAAGGATGTGCGCGGTTTGAACCGTCTGCATCAGTTTGACAAGGTGGAGATTGTGCGCATCGAGCGTCCCGAGGACTCCTACGCTGCCCTCGAAGAGATGAAAAACCATGTGCAGGGGCTTCTGGAAGAGCTCGGTTTGCCCTGGCATATCCTCCGTCTGTGCGGTGGCGACATGAGTTTCACTTCTGCCATCACATTCGACTTCGAAGTGTTCTCCGCCGCCCAGAAACGCTGGCTCGAGGTTAGCTCCGTGAGCAACTTTGAGACATATCAGGCCAACCGTCTGAAATGCCGCTACCGTGGTGCTGACAAGAAAACCCGTCTCTGCCACACTCTCAACGGTTCTGCGCTGGCTTTGCCCCGCATCATGGCCGCCCTGCTTGAAAACAATCAAACCCCGGAGGGTATCGTGGTGCCTGAATGTCTGCGTCCCTACACCGGATTCGATATCATCGATTGATGGATAAAAAAACTATATGGGATCTCGGGCGCGACACTGTTGAGCAGTATCGCGCCCGACCTAAATTGCCCGTCACTGTGGTGCTTGACAATGTACGCTCGCTAAACAATATTGGCGCTATATTCCGCACTTGCGACGCCCTGTGTGTGGAGCAGATCATGCTTTGCGGCATCACTGCCACTCCGCCATCGCCCGAAATTCACAAAACCGCTCTCGGTGCCGAGGACTCGGTGGTGTGGCACTATTTTCCCGACACCATGGAGTGCGTGGAGTATCTTCACGACCGTAACTACACGGTATGCGCGCTGGAGCAGGTGAAGGGGAGCGTGGATTTGCGGGATTTCGCCCCCGCGCCGGGCGCAAGGTATGCCATCATAGCCGGGCACGAGGTCAACGGAGTGGCCCAGGATGTGGTCAATGAGAGCGATGTGTGTCTTGAGATACCGCAGTTCGGCACCAAACACTCGCTCAATGTATCCGTCAGCGCAGCCATCGCCATCTGGCACTTCTTCACCGCTCTTTCCCCCCGATCCTGACATCAGGCTCTGCTATTTCATATTACGAAACTTGCCGTTATCGGCAAGTTTCGCTATTTTTGCACCATATTCGTTATAAAAAACTTGCCGATAGATTTATACTGATTGAGTAATAATCGGACAAAAAAGATTTCCATGTTGGAGTTTCGCAAGTTTTAATTTGCGCAACTTGAGTTCCCTATATTTTGATTGGTGTTGTCAATAAATGGGTCAGATTTTTGGCTCTTGACGGTTATTTATATATCTTTGCCGCAGAAGCGGAACAGTGCCGTTAGAGAACGGTGGTCTGCTTTTGATTTTTACATATTATAGACGAGCGTTTTTTGCTTTATCCATTCCTGAAATCGCCAAATTTCATTCAATACGCGGATAATGCAGTCAAAGAAACGCTCCATGATTGCGTTTATAGAGTGCCCGCGATAGCAGTCGCCGCGCCTATATATCGGCAAGGCGTGGGGTGGACTGTTATCGCGTATACGGCGTTTGGCGATGCCGAGGAATGATTTGACAGAACATTGTCCCACGCTTGTTGCATTTTCATAAAATAGTTAAAAAGGATTCGCGTACAGGGGATAAATCGCGAGCTGTAAACCAATTATCATTCTATGGCAAAGAAAGTCGTATTTTTGGCGATAACGGCAATGTTGCTGTCGTTTAGCGCGAGTGCCTTTGGCGCAAAGAAAATCACTGTGAAAACCATTCCTGAAAACGCCACGATTTTTGTTGATGGTCAAGCTGTGGGCGAAGGTTCCTATACAGTGAAGTTTGAGAAGGACAATGAATTGTATATCGTAACGGCCACTGCTCCCGGATATATGGGAAAGCGTTTTCGTCTGCTGAAATCAAATCCTCAGAAGTCGGTGGTGATTCGCCTCAACGAGGACGAGGCTATGGCAGCATCGATGGGCGGCGAGGATGGTGCCGAACTGGCCAACACATGGATGGATATTACCTGCCGCAAGGGTTTGACCGAGGACCAGGTGTGGAAGCGTCTGATGAATATCGCCACAAGCTATTTCTCAAACATCGAGGTGCGTGACAAAGCTGCCGGATGGATAAAGACAAACTGGAAGCCTACATCATTCAACAATCAGGTGGTGAGAACTCGCCTTGAGGTGCGTATGTCGTTCACAGGTGAAGATGTGATTACATACCGTGCGCGTATCGTATCCGAAATCAAGGACAAGGAATGTACAAGCAAAAACTGCTATGAGCAGTATGACCGTGTGCTTAAAATCTATCAACCTATGATTGAGGAACTTCAAACCTCAGTTGGTGGTGGCGAATAATTATTGTCGGCTATGAAGAAGATTATTTTAGGTGCTGCATTGGCAGCAATAGTTTCAGTGAGCGCATATGCGCGGGAAGAAGGTTATCCGATATTTCACAAAACACCCACGAGCATCACTGTCGATGATTTTGAAGGCATAGAGCTTACTACATGTGCGGATCCTACATTTGATTGGCAGCAATATGACGAAAAAACCGGCAAGGCTTTGGTAACCGGCAAAGGTCTTGAACTGGAGTCAAAAAAGGATGGTGTGTACTGCATGTCCTTTTGCGAGCTGCCTATAAGTGTGAAGGACGATAACTTTGCGGTGCGGTTTGTCATGACACCAAATGAAATTTCTGATGATAAACCTTTTGGAGTGGTATATGATGTGGAAAATGAAGACAATTATCGTATGCTGCTGATAATGAAAAAGAGTTTTCAGATGCTGAGTGTCAAGGACAGCAAATATTCAGTGGTTAAAAAAGGGATTTACAAGCTTAAGCATAAATCCAAAAAACTGGAAATTGAAATGATGCGATTGAAGGATCATTTGTATTTCTATGTGGATGGGTTGGAAATATTAAAGTCCAAATGTCCTGAGATGGAGAATCCTAATTTCGGGTTTGTTGTGTCTCCAAAGGTGAAGATGGTGTGTAACGGCATAGGATTCATAAAGGAATCCCCCGAATACGAGGAAGAAACGGACACAAATTGATAGTGTACACCTCTTATACAACGACGAAGGCTGCGCGGGATATGCGCAGCCTTCGCTGTATCTGGAGATTGTGAGGTAATCAGTCGCGGTTGCCGAAGAAGCGGAGCAGGTACAGGAAGAGATTGATGAAGTCGAGATAGAGCGACAGGGCGCCGATGGTGGCGAGCTTGCCCACGGATGAGCCGGGTGCCTGCTGGGCCATGGTTTTGATCTGCTGGGTGTCCCAGGCGGTGAGGCCGATGAACAGGAGCACTCCGATGCCGGAGATTATCCAGTCGAGGCCGGAGCTTTTCAGGAATATATTGACCAGCGACACCACGATGAGGCCGATGAGCGCCATCACCAGGAAGGATCCCATCTTGGCAAGGTTTTGCGAAGTGAAGAATCCATATACGCTCATGGCTCCGAACACTCCGGCTGTGATGAAGAATGTTTTGGCTATGGAGTCGGGCGAATAGACCATGAATATGGGGAACAGCATCAGTCCGTTGACCACGGCAAACAGATAGAACAGTCCTGTGGCTGCTGTGCTGCTCAGGCGGTTGATGGCGCCTGTTAAGCCAATCACGAGGCCTAATTCGGCTATGATGAGCAGCCACATGCTCCAGCTGTTGGTGATGAAAAAGTTGATTACTGTGGGTGAGGTCTGGCACCACAGGGCCACGAATGCGGTGACCAGCAGGCCGAGAAACATTTTGAAGTAAACGCGCTTCATTACCTGCGACACGCGGGTGTCCAGCGAGCGGGCTTGCTGCTCATACTGGGCGCGATTGAAATAGGGCGGATAGTTATTGTCCATTTTCTGATATTTTAATTTCCTTAATAACGCTATAACGCTTGAGAAATTACATTCGTTCCGGAACATTGATGCCCAGCAGGCCCATGGCGCTCTTGATGGTGCGGGCCACACATTCCGACAATGCGAGGCGCAGTGCCCGTGCCTGAGGGTCGCTCTCTTTGAGTATCGAGCAGTCGTGGTAGAACTGGTTGTACTCCTTGACCATGTCGTAGGCATAGTTGGCAATGAGGGCGGGGGAGTAGGTGCGTCCGGCTTCGGCCACCACGGAGGGGTAGTCGGCGAGGCGCTGTATGAGGGTGATCTCGCGCTCTCCCGGTTGTGCGGCGGTATAGTCGGCGGAGGTCAACATCCCCTGTTCGGCTGCTTTGCGGAGCACCGAGCGGATGCGTGCGTAGGTGTATTGGATGAACGGGCCGGTGTTGCCGTTGAAATCAATCGATTCCTTGGGGTTGAAGGTCATGTTTTTGCGCGGGTCAACCTTGAGCAGGAAATATTTCAACGCTCCCATGCCCACGGTTTCGGATATTTCGGCTTTCTCGGATTCAGAGCATCCGTCAAGCTTGCCGAGCTCCTCGCTGACCGTCCGGGCTGTGCTTACCATCTCTTCCATGAGGTCGTCGGCGTCCACCACAGTGCCCTCGCGGCTCTTCATCTTTCCTTCGGGGAGTTCCACCATGCCGTAGGAGAAATGCACGAGATCCTTGCCCCATTTGAACCCGAGGCGGTCGAGCAGCAGCGACAGCACCTGGAAATGGTAGTTCTGCTCGTTGCCCACCACATATATCATTTTGTCGATGGGGTAGTCCTGATAGCGGAGTTTGGCGGTGCCTATGTCCTGAGTCATGTACACAGAAGTGCCATCGCTGCGCAGCAGCAGCTTGTGGTCAAGGCCGGCATCAGTGAGGTCGGCCCATACGGAGCCGTCTTCGCGCTTGTACATCAGCCCTTTTTCAAGGCCTTCCAGCACCTTTTCCTTTCCTTCAAGATAGGTGTTGCTCTCGTAGTATATCTTGTCGAAGTTCACACCCATGCGCTCGTAGGTGGCATCAAAGCCGTCATACACCCATTGGTTCATCTTGGCCCACAAGGCTCTCACTTCAGGGTCTTTGGCCTCCCATGCGCGGAGCATGGCACGAGCTTCCTGCATCAGCGGCGATGCGGCGGCGGCTTCCTCCTCGCTCATTCCCTGAGCCTGCAGTTCTTTGAGCTCGGCTTTGTAATGCTTGTCAAACAGCACATAGAAATCGCCGATCAGATGGTCGCCCTTCTTGTTGCTCGATTCGGGGGTGGCGCCGTTGCCCCATTTCTGCCATGCGAGCATTGATTTGCAGATATGTATGCCGCGGTCGTTGACTATATTGGTTTTCACCACTTTGTTGCCGCAGGCGGCAAGTATCTGCGACAGTGAGTAGCCGAGCAATATGTTGCGCAGATGGCCAAGGTGGAGCGGCTTGTTGGTGTTGGGCGATGAGTATTCCACCATCACCAGGGGCGATTGGTCGGTAGGTTTCTGTATGCCCCATTCAGGGGTTTCCTGCACATGCTTGAGCACTGAGCTCCAGAACGATGGCTCAATCACAATGTTGAGAAACCCTTTTATCACATTGAAGCGGCTCACTGCCGGCTCGTTGTCCACCAGCCAGTTGCCAATCTCGGTGCCAACGACTTCGGGCGACTTGCGTGCGGCTTTCACCCAAGGAAATGTTACTACTGTCAAGTTGCCTTCAAACTCTTTTTTGGTGGTTTGGAGCTGGATTTTGTCGGCCGGAGTTTCTACTCCGTAGAGCTCGCTCACGGCGCGGCTCACTGCCTGCGATATAATCTGGTCTATTGACATGGTTGTCGTGATTTTTTTGTTCCTTTATATATAATGAGTGCAAAGATAACGCTTTTTGGCGAATTGGAGTGTATTAACATCGGCTCTACGCTCTCAAATGTTAAATTAGAACTAAAAATTGGGCGTATTTGTTAAGGATGTATTATTTTTGTGGGCTTATAAACACCCAATGAAAATTATGAACCACCGCTACCTGAAATCCATTCTGGCTTCCTTTGCGCTGATATGCGCTTTTTTTGCTGCTGCGGATATCCCTTCGGGCTACTATTCGTCTATAAACGGCAAAGCGGAGGCTGAGCTTAAAACTGCACTTTTCAATCTCATCAACCCCCACTCCCAGGTGTCGTCCTACACTGCTTTGCCCACCTATTTCCAGAAAACCGATGTGTATCCCAACTCCTCCCGATGGTGGGATATGTATTCCGATATTCCCCTCTATGCTCCCAGCTTCAACGGACTTAACCGTGAGCACTCTTTCCCCAAAAGCTGGTGGGGCGGCTCCACTACCATACCGGTGTATGTGGACCTGTTCCATCTCTACCCCTCCGAGCGCGCTGCCAACACTGCCAAAAGCAACTATCCTCTGGGCAAGGTGGTGGACGGTGGTTCAATATTCAACAACACTGTTTGCATGGTGGGACGCGGTGAGAACTCCGGCGGCGCTGCATATGTGTTTGAGCCGTCCAACGAATATAAGGGTGACTTCGCACGCACCTATTTCTATGTGGTGACAGCCTACCAGAACCTCACCTGGAAATACACCTATATGGCTCAGAATGGCAACTATCCCACCCTCCAGCCCTGGGCCATCCAGCTGCTGCTCGAATGGCACCGTCAGGATCCGGTGAGCGAGAAGGAGCAGCTACGCAACGAGGCTGTGTACAAGATTCAGAACAACCGCAACCCGTTTATCGATCACCCCGATCTGGTAGAATATATCTGGGGCAACAAGAAAGGGCAGGTGTTCACCGATACCTCCGATCCTTCCACCGGCACTCCGACTCTCACCTCACCGGTGCAGGGAATGGTGCTTGACTTCGGGCAGGTGGCTCTTGGCAACTCCGCCACAGCGCAGCTTTTCTTCAAAGGCGAGAAGCTCAAGGGATATTTTGAGTTCACTATCTACAATGGCGACTATACATTCTTCAAATCCTCTGCCTCCACACTCAGCGCTGTGGCCGCAAACTCTACCAATGGCGCTTGGGTCACCATCACATACACTCCCACCGAGTTGGGACAGCACACATCCCGCTTCCTGGTGCAGGAAGGTGGTCTTGATGGTTCGCTCGGCATAGAGCTGCGTGGCGAATGCCTGGAGCGTCCCACGCTCTCCACTCTAACGGCTTCGGCCGCTTCTGACATCACCAAGCTGGGGTACACCGCCAACTGGGATGTCCCCGCTGAGCCGGTGGATTTCTATGTTGTCACCCTCAAGCGCTACAAGGGCGCCGATGTGACCGTCGAGACCGTCGAGGCTGAAAATCCCGCATGGCCTATCGATGGATTTGAGGATTATGACTACGATGTGTACAGCGTTCAGAGCTCGCGTCTCGGTATTTTGTCCGCCCCCTCCAATGAAATAACTGTTTCGCAGCCGGCAGGCATTGACGCCGTGGGTGCCGATGAGCCGTTTGCCGTTGAATCATATCCCGGATTGCTTCGCGTGCGGTGCGCCGGCGTGCAGTCGCAGATGACAGTATATGACCTCACAGGGCGCGTGGTGACAAGCGTTGATTCCGTATATGACGGATACGAATTCACCCTCCCCGCAGGAGTATATTTCGTCCGCACCGCCACCCACTTCTCACCCGTCAAGGTGATAGTGCGCTGACACTGCTGACTTCAACTTCTTTTGGCCTGCCGATATACACTTTGGCAGGCCATTTTTGTATATTTTGCAACTGTTTGAGCAATATCCGGTGGCATTTTGCATATTTTTTGAAAAATATTGCTTAAATTTGTGACGCCTTTTTTAAGACTATGAGAAAGTATTATGGGTAAAATCGATAATCTTGACAAGAAAATTCTCGGCATTGTGATGAACAATGCCCGCATACCTTCCAAAGAGGTCGCAGCTGAATGTGGTGTTTCGCGCGCGGCCATCCACCAGCGCATCCAGCGTATGATGGATATGGGTGTCATTACAGGGTCAGGCTACAATGTCAGCGCCAAGATGCTTGGCTACCGCACATGCACTTTCATAGGTGTGAATCTTGAGAGCGGTGCCATGTACCATAAAGTGGTGCCCGAGCTCCAGAAAATTCCCGAAGTGGTGGAGTGTCATTTCACCACCGGTCCCTACACCATGCTCATCAAGCTGTTTGCCCGCGACAATGAGCATCTGATGGAGCTTCTCAACAGCAAGATTCAGACCATCCCCGGCGTCACCGGCACCGAGACTCTCATCTCTCTCGACCATAGCATCCACCGTCGCCTCCCGATAGTGGAGGATTAACCTCCGGTCATGAAATCTCCTGACGCCTCCGATGTGTCGGTAATTATTGCCGCATACAATAATTTCCCGTGGCTCCGCCTGTGTCTCGAGGGACTCAGGTTGCAGCGTGCGCAGGGGTTTGAGATTATTATTGCCGACGATGGCTCCGACTCCGGCACCGTGGAGCAGATTAACCATTATATCTCCTCGCATCCGGAAATGAACATCAGGCATGTGTGGCACGCCGACAGCGGATGGCGCAAGAATATCGCACTCAACAATGCTGTAGCCTCCTCCTCGGGCGAGTATCTCCTCTTTATCGATGCCGACTGCATACCTGCTCCAGATTGGGTATCGGATCATCTCCGGCTCCGGCGTCCTGACACCATCATTGCCGGTAGGCGCATCACCATTGCCCCGTTTCAGAACTCTGTCTTTGAAGAATATGACGATTTGCCCGCCAATTGGTGGACGAGATTCACGTTCTCGGTGATTTTCGGCTTCTGGCGTTTCCCCAAACGCAGCCGACATGGTCGCGTGTTCCGGCTGCCAATCATCCATGGGCACGGACTTCTCGAGCGGCCGAGCGGCAATCTAATCGGGTGCAACATGGGCGTATGGCGGTCCGACTTGTTGTCTTTGAACGGATTTGACGAACGCTATCTCGATGCCGGACTCGGAGAGGATATAGACCTGTGCGTGCGCTTCCAGGCCCGCGGTGGCAAAGTGATCAAGACTCCGCATCAGGTTCGTATGGTTCACCGCCATCATACATCAAACATCGGTAGCTCCAACCGCTCCGCTAACATCTCCATTCTGGAGCAAACGCGTGCGAATGGCACCGTTTTCACACCTTTTGGAATCAAAAAATCAAAGTGACGCAAAAAAATCCCGCATAAAAATTTGCAATATTAAAAATATCTCACTACCTTTGCGCTCACAAAACCACTCATGGGGTATTAGCTCATCTGGCTAGAGCGCGACACTGGCAGTGTCGAGGTGAGCGGTTCGAGTCCGCTATACTCCACAACCCAAGCTCGTCGGAAAAATTTCCGGCGGGCTTGCTTTTTTTTATATATGATGGATTTGATGGTGAAGAGGACGCGCCGAAGGTTGCTGAGGCGGAGGGGATCTGCAGGCGCAGTGTTGGCCGACTTTTTTTGCGGGACCGAATGGTTGCCTTATAATATCATTCATATAATATCACTCATATAATATTAATTAATATCACTCATATAATATTAATGTCGCTAAGGTGCGGTATGTGTGCTCAAACAATAGCCGTAACCGTTGTGCTGCAGATGTGATTTGTGTTAATGGGTGTTAAAAATATGTTTTACAGCATATTTCTTAAGCTCTTGTATGTTAGTGAGAAAACCTCATTTTGGGCTGATTTGGGTATATTTTTGAGGCAAAAATCTTTCTGAAATATTTGGTGGTTTCCCAAAAACAGCCTACCTTTGCACTCGCTTTTGAGAAACAACCCCTGCAGCGGCAGGTAACAAACAAAAAGCGAAAAAAGTTTTGAAAATATTTGCGGGAATGAAAAAGTTGCCGTAACTTTGCAAAA
>URCF01000009.1 GCA_900546365.1 uncultured Porphyromonadaceae bacterium | reverse complement strand
CGCACCGGGAGTGCGCCCCACTTCTTTATTATATTATTACCCACTTCTATATTATATTATTATATGAGTTATAAGAATCATAAGAATTATAAGAATTATAAGAATTACAGATAATTATTGTATCTTTGCCCAAACAACAAAAAACCGAACAGACCATGAACATACGCCCCATCCTGGCCGCTGCCGCCATCTTTGTATCGGCCTCCAGCATAGCCCAGATCACCACCGCACAGTACACCACACCCGACGGCAAGCAACTGCGCTCGCTCGTTTACAACCCCGGCGACGAAGGATCAAAGCAGTACCGCATTCCGGCACTCGTGGTGGCCAAGGACGGCTCATTGCTTGCCGTTGCCGACAAACGCTGGGACAATATCAACGACCTCCCCAACCGTATTGATGTTGTGGCCCGCCGCTCCACCGACAATGGCGCCACATGGAGCAACCATATCCTCATCGCCGCCAACGACTCCATCGGTGGATACGGCGACCCCGCAGTGGTAGTTGACCGCAAGAGCGGCGACATTCTCGTCATCTCCACCCACGGCAACGGACTGTGGCAGGCCACACCCGGACATATCAGCGTGTCCCGCTCCACCGACAATGGTCTCACATGGCAGCCCGCAGTGGATATCAACCCGCAGATTCTCACCACGGACTCGTTAGGCAAGCAGCCCATCAAGTGCTGCAGTGCATTTGCCACCTCGGGGCGTGCGCTCCAGCTCAAGAACGGACGCATCATATTCGCCCTCATCACCCGTCAGCCCGGAGTGGAAGGGTTTCCCGTATATGCCATCTACAGCGATGACACCGGCCACACATGGCATGTCAGCAAAAATCCCGCCACCCTTGATGGCGATGAGTCCAAGATAGTCGAGCTGTCCGACGGCACTCTCCTGATGTCAATCCGCAACCGCTGGGGCGAAGGACGCTACAACGGCAAGCGTATATTCGCCACCTCCACCGACCACGGCACCACATGGAGCGAGCCCACCCCCGGCACCTCACTCCACGCCGCCGCCTGCAACGGCTCCATCATACGCTACACCCACGGCGGCAACGACCTGCTGCTCCACTCCCTCCCCGCCCCCGGCAAATTCCGCGAGGATATAACCATCTACCGAAGCGATGACAACGGCACCACATGGATCCCCACCCACCTTGTGAGCCGCGCCCCCGGAGCATACTCGTCCATGGCCGAACTTCCCGACGGCTCGCTCGGCATACTCACCGAGGAAGGGATCGACGCCTGCGGCGAACGCCAGAGCAACGGCTACCGCATATGGTTCACCAAACTCACCCCTGAAGAGTTTCTCACCCCGCTAAAATAGCCATTTCCAAGCACCAACAATAGCTGTGCGATGAGCCTCCGCCCTACATTTTTTTTGCACCTATTGTTGATTATGTAAAAAGAAATTTCTAACTTTGCACAGTTTTTTTCAACACGCATAAGCATCGTGGGAAAGTTTACTGAATTCAAAATACCGCTCAAAAGCATGCCCGTCGGCACTCAATCATTTGAGTATCGGCTTGGTAAACAGTTCTTCGTGAATATGGAGAGCGCCGACATCCATGATGCCGATGTAGATGTGAAGCTCACTGTGGTCCACAAGGATGACATCTACGACCTCACATTTGTGATCAACGGAATGCTGACCCTGATCTGCGACCGTTGCCTTGACAACCTTGAATGGCCTGTGGACACCACATACCACTTCACAGTGAAGTACGGCGAGGACTACAACGATGACTCCGATGACCTGCTGATCATCCCGGAGAGCGAGAACTACCTCAATGTGGCATATATGCTCTACGACACCATCGCGCTCCAGATACCGATCAAGCATGTGCACCCTTTGGGCAAATGCAACCGGCAGATGACCGCCATGCTCAAGAAGCACCGCGCACACCGTCCCGATGATATGGACACCGACCTTGAGGACGAACTCATCGACGAGATTGACAATATTGACGCCGAGCAGCAACAAGCCTCCGACCCGCGCTGGGACGCACTCAAAGGTCTTGCAACAGGCGACTCACCGCAACCGGAGTCCGAGAATTGAACCATTTCACGCAAGCCGCCCACCGGCAAGCTTGCAAACCAAATAAAAAACAAACAAATAATAATAAGTCATCATGGCACATCCTAAACGAAAACAATCCAAAACCCGCACTGCCAAGCGTAGAACTCACGACAAGGCAGTAGCCCCCACTCTCGCTCTCTGCCCCAACTGCGGCGCATGGCATGTGTATCACACTGTATGCGGCGAATGTGGCTACTACCGTGGCAAACTCGCCATCGAGAAAACAGCAGTGGTTTAATCCACAATTTCTTTACTGCGCTTTGCGCCCCCGGGGTTGCGAAGCGCTTTAACATTTTTCAGTTAAGAGTATTATGCTTTACGCACGTATTTCGGGTGTTTCCTCCTATGTGCCCGACGACATTCTCGACAACGACATGCTGTCGAAAATGGTGGACACCAACGATGAGTGGATCACCACCCGCGTTGGCATCAAGGAGCGCCGCATCCTTAAAAAGCCGGAAGCCGGAAGCTCATATATGGGCATCCAGGCTGTCAACAAGCTCCTTGCCGACACCGGCACAAAGCCTGAAGAAGTGGACCTGCTGATTTGCGCCACTTCCAATCCCGACTACCGTTTCCCCTCCACCGGTTCGGTAATAGCTTACCAGTGTGGCCTTACCAACTGCTATGCATACGACATACAGGCAGCCTGTGCAGGCTTCCTGGTGGCATTGGAAGATGCTGCTGCATACATCAAGTCAGGCCTGCGCAAGAAAATTGTGGTTGTGGCAGCCGAAATGATGTCGTCAATGGTCAACTACAAGGACCGCACCACCTGCCCTCTGTTTGGCGACGCTGCCGGAGCCATGCTCATCGAGCCATCGGAAAATCCTGTCGGCATCATGGACTCAGTGTTCCACGTTGACGGCATTGGCCGCGACCACCTTCTGATGAAGGCCGGCGGTTCCGTACATCCCGCCAGCCACGCCACCGTGGATGCCGACGAGCACTACGTGTTCCAGGACGGTAAGTTTGTGTACAAGCACGCCGTCACCGACATGCTCACATCCTCGCTCGATGTGGCTCAGCGCAACAATCTCACCATGGACGATGTGAACTGGCTCGTGCCTCACCAGGCCAACCTCCGCATCATCGAGGCCGTTGCATCCCGCGCCGGTATCGCCCCCGAAAAAGTACTCGTCAACATCGAGCACTACGGCAACACCTCCGCCGCCTCGATTCCCCTCTGCATCGATGAGTACAAGGAGCGCATCAAGAAAGGCGACAAGCTCATACTCACTGCCTTCGGTGCCGGCTTCACATGGGGCGCAATGTATGTGATCTGGGATCTCTAACCCCCTCACCACACACGTTGCACACAAAAATATCTCAATAATAGCATCTTTTCGGGTGCTATTATTGTTTTATTATAACTAACCAAACCACAAAGTATATATGAACGAAAATCATAAAGCCGGATTTGTCAACATCGTTGGCAACCCCAATGTGGGGAAATCAACCCTCATGAACGACCTCGTGGGCGAGCGTATATCCATAATCACCTCCAAGGCGCAGACCACACGCCATAGAATCATGGGCATTGTCAACACCCCTGACTATCAGATAGTGTTCAGCGACACCCCCGGGGTGCTCAAGCCCAAATACAAGCTCCAGCAGAGCATGCTCGACTTCAGCGAAGGTGCCCTCACCGACGCCGATGTGCTTGTGTATGTGACCGATGTGGTGGAGGACCCCGAGAAAAACTCCGACTTTCTCGCCAAAGTGGCCAAGGAGAAAGTGCCCGTGCTCCTGGTAATCAACAAAATCGACCTCCTCAAGGACCAGACCCAGCTCAACGACATCGTTGCCCGCTGGCAGGCATTGTTGCCCAATGCTGAAATCTTCCCCACATCCGCCAAGGAGCATTTCAATGTGTCCAACCTCATGCAGCGCATCGTGGAGCTCCTGCCGGTGTCGCCGCCATTCTTCGGCAAGGACGCCCTCACCGACAAACCCGCACGATTCTTTGTCACCGAAATCATCCGTGAGAAAATCCTGCTCAACTACGACAAGGAAGTGCCGTATTCCACCGAGGTAATCGTGGAGAAGTTCGATGAGAAGGACGGAGCCATACATATCATGGCCGTGATATATGTGGAGCGCGACAGCCAGAAAGGCATCCTTATTGGCAAAGGCGGCTCGATGCTCAAGAAAGTGGGCACCGCCGCACGCAAGGATATCGAAACTTTCTTCGGCAAAAAAGTGTTCCTTGAGCTTTTTGTGAAAGTTGAGCCCAACTGGCGCAACCGCGAAAACAAGCTCCGCTCTTTCGGATACATAGAATAACAATTTGACCGTTATCCCCTTTTTAACTATTTTTGTAGCAAAATTATTTGAAGCATGTCACAACTCGTAGCCATCGTGGGACGCCCGAATGTGGGCAAATCCACACTTTTCAACCGACTCACCCAAACCCGCACAGCCATTGTTGACGAAACCGCCGGCACTACCCGCGACCGTCAGTATGGGCGCGTGGATTGGAACGGCAAAGACTTCTCTATCGTTGACACCGGCGGTTGGGTGGTCAACTCCGAAGATATTTTTGAAGGGGAAATCAACAAGCAGGTGCACCTTGCCATCGAGCAGGCCGATGTGATACTTTTTGTGGTTGATGCCATGAACGGTGTCACCGACCTTGACGACCATGTGGCTGAAATACTCCGCAAATCGCGCAAACCCGTGATTCTGGTGGCCAACAAGGTGGACTCCAATGACTGGCTCTACAATGTGCCCGAATTCTACTCCCTCGGCCTCGGCGACCCGTATCCCGTGTCAGCCGCAAACGGCTTCGGCACCGGCGACCTCCTCGACGAGGTGGTGAAGGATCTGCCCGAAGATGACCCCGACAGCCAGGACAAGCTCGATGACATTCCCAAATTTGCCATCGTGGGACGCCCCAACGCAGGCAAATCGTCGATTGTCAACGCTTTCATCGGACAGGAACGGCATATTGTGACCGACATCGCCGGCACCACCCGCGACAGCATCTACACCCGCTACAACAAATTCGGCTTTGACTTCTATCTTGTGGATACAGCCGGTATCCGCAAGAAAACCAAAGTGAACGAAGATATCGAATACTATTCGGTGATCCGTTCCATCCGCGCCATCGAGGCTTCGGATGTGTGCATACTGATGATTGATGCCACCCGCGGCATCGAGTCGCAGGATGTGAGCATCTTCTCCCTCATCCAGCGCAACAAGAAGGGACTGGTGGTGTGCGTCAACAAATGGGACCTTGTGGAGAACAAATCGCCCGAGGCCATTGCCCATTTCGAGGCCGCCATCCGCGAGCGTTTCGCTCCGTTCACCGATTTCCCCATAATTTTCGGCTCCGCGCTCACCAAACAGCGTATCTACAAGGTGCTCGAAACCGCTGTGGATGTATACAACAACCGCAAACGCACCGTGCCAACCTCGCAGCTCAACACTGTGATGCTCGATGCCATAGCCGCATATCCCCCACCTGCCAACAAAGGCAAGTTTGTGAAAATCAAATATGTGACCATGCTCCGCGGTGCCCAGATTCCCACGTTCATATTCTTCTGCAACCTCCCGCAGTGGGTTAAAGAACCGTATCGCAGGTATCTTGAAAACAAAATCCGCGAAAACTGGAATTTCTCCGGCACACCCATCAATGTGTATATGCGCGAAAAGTAACCATCTGTCTATCAAACCCTAACATAAAATCTCATGACTGCCGAAACTATCACTACCATTGTTGGCTATATTGCGGCCATCTGCATGGTTTGCGGCTACCTGCCACAGGCATGGTACACCATCCGCACCCGCGACACTGAAGGCATTGCCATGCCCACCTTCCTTTTGCTTGGCTTCGGCAGCATATTTTTTGTGGTGCAAGGCATACTTTTGGGCAATATCCCTCTGGTGGTCACCAACACCATCACTACGCTTGCGAGTGCCATCATCTTTGTGATTAAGGTGCGCAACGACCTCAAAGGACGAAAGTGAACCGTAACTGACTTCATATCCAGCCGCAGCCGGGCCTTCCTGCTGCGGCTGATTTTATTCCTATAAGTCGGATAAGTTCGATAAATCCTATAAGTCCTATAAATCCGATAATGTTATAGAGTGTTAAAACCGGAGAGTTTTGAACGGTTCGGGCCAGGACGGCCTTATCTTTGCACTCTACAACCTTTTTCTTAATTTTTTATGATGATGAAACAACACTCGTCCAGGCAATCGGCCATTGCTATGCCTGTCGGCGCCATGACTGCGGCCTGTGATGTGGACCGCTGCGTCAACCTCATTCCATCCAAACTTTTAGGCGCAAATGCGCTCACAGTGTCACCCCAACCACTGAGAATCTGCGATTTCCAGCTCATCCCGCTGCTGCAGCTCCCCGACTCCGGGGAGTGGCTGATGTATTCACCTGTGGATGCGGAGAACCATGCCGAGCTGTATATCGGCACCGCCGGAATGGAGCCGGAATGGCTTATGCAGGTCGAGGGAGAACCGCGATGCGCTGCAGCCTCCCCGTCCGGCATCGTGGTGATGCTTCCCGACGGGCCGCTCCAGCTATCCCGCTCGACCGGCAACCGGCTCGTCCCGCAGAAGCACACTTCCGCCGCCATGCAGGTGAGCATCACCGCCGGCCTGAAAGGCACGCTCACCAAATACGGCTCCCCAGTGGCCATCACCCTCATCGGCTCCGGACAATCCTCCACTCCGTCCACCGACTCCCTCCAACGGCTGAGCGACTCCATCCTCAACGCTTATTCATCCCTGAGCACTGAAGCTCTGTCGGGCGGTGTGTGGATACAGCCTGTGGGGGTACGCTACCGTGTGCTTGACAGCGATGGCAACGAGCTGTGGCGAAGCCCGGTAAGCATTGTGGGGATTGACGGATGGCAGTGCGCCTCGCAAATCTCCACCCCCATCAGTGGCAGCGGCTCCTCCTACTCCACATCGCCGCTCCACATTGCAGCCAAAGCGTATGCCATAAATGTGGAGGTGCCTCCGATGCAGCAAGGCAACGATGCAGCCACCATAATTGTCGAGGCAACACCGCAGCTACACCCCATCCTTCCCGACCGGCTCCCCCACACCCTCCTCTCCGGGCTCACCGGCAACTCCCCTACCCTCGGGGTGTGGATGCCCGGCGTGCAGCGCAACATGGAAGCCACCATCGCCACTTTCCGGATGATGCTGCAGGCCACCATTACCGGTTGTGATGCGCTGATGATGCGTATCGGGCGGATTGACCTCACCTCCACAGGCCGCACCGTGCAGCTCACCCCGCAAACATCCGACTCGCTTGACGCCGAACTGTCAGAGCTACGGTCGGCCATCGACACACTCGGGAGTCAAGAGACCCTGCCCGACGACAACACCCTGTCGCGCATCATAGCGACGGGTGCGGCATTCAGTGCCGGATGTGTGGTGCAGAACGGCGACACCACCGTGTGGGGCAACATCTCCACCGTGTCCGGCAATGAGGCGCTATCGTTCCCGGCTGCCGCGGATGTGCAGTCCGGAGCATGGGAAGCCGCCATGACCATATCACTCGGTGCCTCGACCTACACCACCCGACATTCCGGCTCCGCCTTCTGCCCCACATCGATAGCTCCGCTCGTGGCGATTGCCCAACCACGCGCCACAGCGCTTACCGTCTATGTGAAGCATCTCGGCTCAGGAACAATCACCGAAGCCTCATTCCAGCTCACACCCACCGCCAACGGACTGATGGCCTACGCCATATCCTCCGACCTCAGGCCAACGCCCCTCGTCCAATCCGGGCTGACAGCGCTTCCGGCAGCCACAGCCAACCCGCAACCCCCTGAATCAATGCCGGGCGCAGTGATAGCCGCCCACTCATCCGACCCGCTGCGGGCGGTGTGCGGAGGGTTCTGCTGCCAATCACAGATCACAGCCCTCGCCACAGCCGTCAAAAGTCAGTCATCATGGGACTTCTCGCGATGCCACATCTACGCATTCGCCCCCACCGGCATCCACACCGTGGCCGTCAACACCGCCAACGGCAAAGTCACCTCATCGCGCATCGACCCGAGGAGCGTGACCTCGCCCGCAGCAGTGGTCCATACCCCGCAGGGAGTGGTGGCAGTGGCCGACAGCACCCCCGTGATATGCTCCGCATCTTCAGTGCGTCCGCTTCCGGCGCTGCCCCCGTCAATCAGCTCACCGCTCCATCAAGTGGCTTGGCACAGCAGACAGCAGTCGCTATATTTCATCGACACCCTCGGCAATATCATAGTGCTCCACGACAACCAATGGCACCATCTCCTGCTTCCCGAGCGCGTTGAGCATATTGGACACTCCCACAACGGAGTATGGCTCACCGGCACCGATGGCTCTTACGAAGTGGCGCAGGAGCCCGAGGAGTGCCACATCCAATGGCGCACCCACCTCACGGCCCCGCTGACCATGGCCCCGCTGACGCTCACGGTGCCTGTCGCCGCCTCTCACTTCAACGGCACTATCGAGCTGCGCACCCACAGCGGAGCCGGACCCGACCATACCCTGCCGATACTGAAACTGAAGGTTGACGGTCCGGTCAACGCACCCATCATGGCCCGGCTCGCCGCACCCCACCGCACCGGCCTGATGCTCCATGTCAACGGGTCGGCGAGCGGCGATTTCCACATAGTTGCACCAACACTCACAATATCAACCCCCACTTTTCGTTAATAGTATAATGAAACAGCCACTTCAATCCATATTCTATATCATTGCCACGCTTTTCGGTCTGGCCTTGACTTCATGCATCGAGGACGGCATAACATCATCGCCGTCCGACCAGCCCACATTCTCCACCGACACCCTCAAGATGGGCACAGTGTTCACCCAGGAGGGCACACCCACATTCTCCATCCGCGTTTACAATCCGCACAACAAGATTCTGTCCATGAGCCGCGTAGGATTCAAGAACGGAGGCACAGGAATGTTCCGCCTCAACGTGGACGGACAGAGCGGCCGCGAATTTGCCAACGTGGAGATACGCCCCAACGACTCCATCTACGTGTTCATCGACGCTTGCCTTGATGTGCAGAACTCCGCCCTTCCGCTCACTGTGGAGGATATAGTGGAGTTTGAAACCAACGGCGTGGTGCAGCAGGTGGTGCTCACGGCCGACGGTCAGGATGTGGACAGGCTCCACGGAACTGTCATTGAGGCCGACACAGAGTGGAACGACGGCATGCCGCGACAGATTTTTGACTCGCTGGTAGTGGCCGAAGGCGCACGCCTCACCATCGGCGAAGGGATGAAACTGTATTTCCACTCCGGCGCAAGGCTCAAAGTGCGCGGCGAGCTACAGGTGAAAGGCACTGCCGAGAAGCCGGTGGAGATGACCGGCGACAGGTTTGGCCTCGTGGCCACAAATGTGCCCTACGAAATAATGTCGCAGCAGTGGGGAGGCATATATTTCGCGCCCACTGCCAAACCGTCGCGCATGGAGTTTGCCGTGGTCAAAAACACCGACTATGGTGTGCAGGTAGATTCCGTGACCACCAACGGCACCACCCCCGCCCTTGAGCTCATCAACTGCCGTCTGCGCAACTCCGGAGGCCGGGTGCTCACCACGCTCCACTCCAATATCACCGCCATAGGGTGCGAACTCGCCGAGGGCGCCTACGGCGTGGCTTGGTTCCAAGGTGGAGTCATCAACCTCCTGCACTGCACACTGAGCAACAACTACCTGTTCTCAGCAGTCACCGGGCCGCTGATCACCATACAGCACGCCAATGTGACCACCGACGATGAATCCGGACTCCCCTACACAGCCACCAGAGTGAACAACTGCATACTGTGGGGCAACGGCGGCGACCTCAATATGAACGAGCTTGACAACACCGGCGTGTATGTGGCCAACAGCATCCTGCAGGCCGAAGGTACCGATGACGAACATTTCACTTCCATCCTCTGGGGCAGCGACCCGCTGTTTTTCACCGACCGTGCGAGCTACTACTTCGACTACCGTCTGCGCGAAGGCTCCCCGGCCATCGGAGCAGCCGACACCGAGCTCGACACCGCACTCCCCGCCACCGATTTCTACGGCACTCCATGGGGCTCCCCGGCATCAATCGGCGCTTTTGAAGCCACATATTAACCTAATTTTGGAGAAATTGCAAAAAATTGCGATATTTGCAACTTTAACAATACCATACCATGGATCAAAAACTTTTGAACATAGCCAACCGCTTTGAACTGGAAGGCACCGTGGCCGACATCACACCGCTCGGCGAAGGTCTCATCAACGACACATTCAAGGTGCGCACCGCTGAGGAGTCTGCGCCCGATTATGTGCTCCAACGCATCAACCATCACATTTTCACAGATGTGGAAGGATTGCAGCGCAACATTCTTGCCGTCACCAACCATATCCGCGCCAAGCTCCTCAACCAAGGCGTGGAGGATATCGACCGCCATGTGCTCAGGTTCGTACCGCTCAAGAGCGACACAGCCAAGAGCTACTATAAAGATGCGGACGGCAACTACTGGCGTATGATGGTGCTTGTGAGCGACAGCGCCACTTTCAACATTGTCAACGAAAAATATTCCCGCGAGGCAGGAGCTGAGTTCGGGCGATTCCAGTCGATGCTCGTTGACATACCCGACACCCTCACCGAGAGCATCCCCGATTTCCACAACATGGAGTTTCGGCTGCAGCAGCTCAAGGAAGCCCTTGAAGCCGACCCTGTGCACCGCCTTGCCAACGAACCCGAAGTGAGAGCCATTGCCGACGACCTTCTGCGCCGTGCCGAAGCCATGACCCTTGCCGAACAGCTCCACCGCCAAGGGAAGCTGCCCAAACGCATATGCCACTGCGACACCAAGGTGAACAATATGCTGTTTGACAAAGCCTCCGGCAAAGTGCTATGTGTCATTGACCTCGACACCGTTATGCCCTCCTTTGTGTTCAGCGACTACGGCGACTTCCTGCGCACAGCCGCCAACACCGGCGCCGAGGACGACCCCGACCTGAGCCGCGTGAGCTTCAACATGGACATATTCCGCGCCTTCACACAAGGGTATCTCTCCACCGCCGGCAGCTTCCTCACCGATGTGGAGAAAGAGAACCTTCCGTATGCCGCCAAACTGTTTCCCTACATGCAGGCCGTGCGCTTCTTCACTGACTATGTGAACGGTGACACCTACTATAAAATACAGTATCCTGAGCACAACCTTGTGCGTACACGCGCACAAATCAAGCTCCTTGAGAGCGTCGAAGCCCACGAAAACGAGATGAAACAATATATCTCGACCCTCTGAAAAAAACATTTTGTTGGCCTTGCAGATATTTATTCACAATAATTCACTATATTTGCAGGCTGAAATTTCATAGTCAGAAATTAACAAAATTAATATAAACACTCATTTTACCTATCAACACATGCAAAGCAATGGAAAATTGGGAAGTATAGTGGCCGGTGTAATAGCCATCTTCCTGGTGCTCATTTGCCTCTTCTACATCTCGTTCACCGTGGTGGGCAACCACTACGAGAACAAGGCTGAGGCGTATGCGCAGCAGGCAGCCGGTGCACAGGGCACTAACTCCGACACCTACCGCATGGCCTACAAGTCGTACATCGACTCTGTGTCGAAAGAAAAAGTATGGCTCGGCTACACTTACAATGAAGTTCAGAAACTTGGCGTTGGCCTTGGCCTCGACCTCAAAGGCGGCATGAACGTGACCCTCCAAGTGTCCGTTCCCGACATCCTCCGCTCTATGGCCAATGCTGATGGCAATCCATATTTTGAAAAGGCTCTTGCCAACACCGACTCCGTGGTCAAAGCCACCAAGAGCAACGACTATGTGGCTATCTTCTGCCAGCAGTACAAAGCTCTTGACCCCACCGGCGACCTGTCGGTAGTGTTCAAGGATCAGGTGAAGCGCGGCGAGAAAGCCGAGGCAGTTGAAGCCGCCCTGAAGCAGGAAGTGAAAGACCGCGTAAGCTCATCCACCAATGTGCTCCGCAGCCGTATCGACCAGTTCGGCGTGGTGGCCCCCAATATCCAGGAGCTTGAAAAGGACGGTCAGATTCTCCTTGAGCTTCCGGGCGTGAAAGAGCACGACCGTGTTCGCGAGCTGCTCAAATCATCGGCCAACCTTGAGTTCTACGAAACAATGACCATCAACGAATGGCAGGGAGCCATAGCCCAGCTTGATGCAGCCCTCCGCGCCGACACCCTCGGCAACGGCATGGGCCTCACCGGCTACTTCCTCCAGATGGGCAACCAATACAACCCCATTGCCATCGGTACCGCCACCGCCGCCAACCGCGCCGCCATCGATTCCATCATGGCATCGCCCGCAGCCAAGCGTTACCTCCCCGGCAACCTCAAGCTAGCTTGGGAAGTGAAACCTCAGACTGCTGAGTTCACCGACACCCTCACCGGCAAGAAACGTACACTCGACCTCTACACCCTCGTGGCCTTGAAAACCTCCAACGGCAAAGCTGCCCTGAGCGGCGATGTTGTCACCTCCGCCACTTCCGATTTCGACAATATGCAGGGTGGTAACTATGTGTCGATGAACATGAAGCCCGATGCAGCTCGCCAGTGGGCACGCATCACAGCCGCCAACCTTGAAAAGCAGGTGGCTATTGTGCTCGACGACCAGGTTTACTCCGCACCCCGCGTCAACTCAGTGATTGAGGGTGGTCGCAGCTCCATCACAGGCAACTTCACCACCGATGAGGCAAAAGACCTTGCCAACGTGCTCAAATCCGGTAAGATGGCTGCCAAGGTTGACATCATCTCCGACACCGTAATCGGTCCTTCGCTCGGTCAGCAGGCCATTGAGGACGGCTTCATGTCATTCATCATCGCACTCGTGCTCCTGATGATTTTCATGTGCGCTTTCTATGGATTGATTCCCGGCCTCATCGCCAACCTCGGATTGATATTCAACATCTTCTTCACCTTCGGTATCCTCGCATCGTTCCAGGCAGTGCTTACTCTGTCGGGTATCGCCGGTATCGTGCTCGCTCTGGGTATGGCCGTTGACGCCAACGTGCTGATATTCGAGCGTGCGAAAGAAGAACTCCGCGCCGGCAAGAATGTGCGCACCGCCATCTCCGACGGTTATGCCAACGCTTTCTCGGCCATCTTCGACTCCAACCTCACATCTATCATCACCGGTGTGATTCTGCTTCTGTTCGGCACAGGCCCCATCAAAGGTTTTGCCACTACCCTCATCATCGGTATCATCTGCTCGTTCTTCACCGCAGTGTTCCTGACCCGTCTGGTGTTCATCGCCGGCGAGAAGAGCAAAGCATTCCAGAAGCTCACATTCACCACTTCGCTGTCGCGCAAGATGTTCACCAACACCCACTTCAACTTCCTTGGAGCCCGCAAAGCAAGCTTCATTGTGGTTGCCGTGATGTGCTTGATCATCATCTGCTCGTTCCTGTTCCGTGGCCTCAACCAGGGTATCGACTTCTCCGGTGGCCGCAACTATGTGGTGCAGTTTGACCACCCCGTGAAAACCCACGAACTCCAGGCCAAGCTCGCTCCGCTGTTCAACGGTGCCCAGGTATCGGTAATCACCATCGACGACGACACCAAGGTGCGTATCTCCACCAACTATAAGATTGACTCCGACGACGAGAACCTTGACAACGAAATCACCGACATCCTCTACAACGGATTGAAAGACGAGATCGGTGACATGAGCAAAAGCGACTTCTCCACCACCAATGAGAACATCGGCATCATGTCGTCGCAGAAAGTAGGTCCTACAGTGGCCAACGACATGCGCACCGACGCCATCATCGCCGTGCTCCTGTCGCTGATAGCAATGTTCCTCTACATTTTGGTTCGCTTCCGCAACGTAGCCTTCTCGCTCGGTGCGCTTGCAGCCGTAGCGTTCACAGCGTTCACCATCATCGGCTTCTACTCCCTGTTCTGGGGCGTGTTCCCGTTTGCCATGGAGATAGACCAGTCGTTCATCGCAGCCATCCTCACCGTTATCGGTTATCAGATCAACGACACCGTGGTGGTATTCGACCGCGTGCGTGAGAATGTTGGTCTGTATCCCAAGCAGGATTTCGGCAAAACAATCAACCTCTCTGTCAACTCCACCTTGGGCCGTACCGTGATGACCTCGGCATCCACACTGCTTGTGCTGCTCTGCATCTTCATCCTCGGTGGCGACGCCATCCGCTCGTTCACATTCGCAATGATTTTCGGTGTGGTCATCGGCACCCTCGCCACCATGTTTGTGGCAGCTCCCGTGGCCTACCTCACCGACAGCCGCAAGAACAAAAAGGCAGCGAAATAAAAAAACACGACAATTTTTATTAGATAGTGAAAAGCGCGGTCATCAACTGACCGCGCTTTTCGTCTGTTTTTTAGGAATAAAATGTGGGTTTTAAGGATTATTTGTATCTTTGCGATGCTACCTGCATGGCAAGCGTGAAGGCTCAAGGTAAAGCCAAGTGGGAGAGCGTGAGCGTGATATAATAATTTATATGGATATGAAACAATTAATTAAAGTAAGTGTGGCGGTGATGACAATGCTGCTGTCAGGGTGGCTGCCGAGCCGGGGTGGAGATATCAAGATTGGCGATCTGTCCTATTCTATCCTCTCAAGCATAGAGTGCACTGTGGAGGTATCGTCCTGTGATAAATCATGCGAGACATGTGATATACCGAGCACAATCAAGATTGATGGCACGGAATATATAGTGAGAGAGTTGGGCTCATCAGCGTTTTATGAAAACTCCAGATTGGCAGTGGTCAACATCCCTAATTCAATAACTTTTATAAGGGCGAGTGCATTCTTCGGATGCTCGAGGTTGACGAGCGTGAACATGGCCAACTCGGTAAATGAGATTGAAGGGGGTGCATTTGAAGGGTGCTCAGCTCTAACTAATGTGACTATACCTAAGTCTGTGACTTATATAGAAAGCAGCGCATTCAATGAGTGCACGCGCTTGACCGAGATAAATGTGGCTTCAGGAAATGAACATTACTCGTCGGAAAACGGAGTGTTGTATTCAAAGAGTGGTGATAAACTCATCAGATATCCGCAGGGAAAACAAGAGATGGCTTTTAATATTTCCAATTCGGTGACTCGTATTCAAGAGGGTGCGTTTGAGGGGTGTTCTGCGTTGTCTGAGGTGACTATACCCAATTCGGTGAGCTACATAGGAACGAAAGCATTCGCAAATTGTACAGGGTTGACACATGTGACCATCCCCGACTTGGTGACCGATATCAATCCATATACGTTCTTAGGATGCTGGAATCTGACAAATGTGACCATACCCAATTCGGTGACTTATATAGGGAATAGCGCTTTCAAATATTGCTACGGATTGACGAGCATCAATATACCTAATTCGGTGAAATATATCAAAGAGGGTGTGTTTGAATGTTGCTCGGGATTGACGAGTGTCACGATACCCGGTTCGGTAAAAAATATCGGACGGGAATCGTTCACTGGCTGCACGGGACTGAAAGCTGTTTACTGTCAATGGGAGGAACCAATTGAGGGTGATAGCCAGTTATTTGAGGATTATACGTATGATAATGCTGTGCTGTATGTGCCCAACGGGTGTGAGAGCAGGTATGAGTCGGTGGAGCCATGGAAGAGTTTTGTGAACATCAATGGGTATGAACTTATGGGGATTGAGGATGTGACGCCGGATTATGGCACAGACGGATATGTGGTTTACAATCTGCGAGGTGTGTTGATGCTCAAGACCACGGATATTGAGAAAGTCAGAAAACTGCCGGGAGGTGTGTATATAGTGAACGGCAGGAAGCTGATGCTGAAATAAATGTAAGTGTTTGTGAAGATAGTGAAAAGCGCGGTCGGTTGATGGCCGCGCTTTTAGTTTTTGTTTGGGGAATGGGGTTGTTGGGGAGGGGAATAAAAAACAGGCAGTGAAACTGCCTGTAGGGAGCGGCAAACGAGGCTCGAACTCGCGACCCTCAGCTTGGGAAGCTGATGCTCTACCAACTGAGCTACTGCCGCAAATGAATTGTGGCTGAAATACCGCTGCAAAGATAAGCAGTTTGTGGTAAAAAAGCAAAAAAAACGACAAAATGGAGATATATCACAGATTTACACCTCTTTTTTAGAAAAATCGAACAGTTAAAAGTAAGCAGAATGATAAAATATTCAAAAATTATAACTATCTTTGTTGCCAATTGATATTAAAAAAGTTTAATCTTAACCAATCAAACCTTATGAAACCTCTATTAATTTTAGTTGGAGCGCTTCTGATAAGTGCGCTCCCTTGGACCAAAGCTTCAGCTGAGGAGCCGGAGGTGGAAGTGACGCGACTCACATTGGAGCACAATGACGGCTCGCAGTCACATTACGATTTGGCTGAGCAACCCGAGCTGACATTCGACGGCGACCAGCTGGTGATTACCACACCACTCGCCGAAACCAAGCTTGAGAGAGCAAGCCTGTCGCATTTCCACTTCACCCGTGGCACCGCGTCAATAGCTTCGGTGGCAGCAGACGACTATCTGTTCAGATATGTTGACAACAAGCTCACCATCCGAGGCCAAGGCGTGAAAAGCATGAAGATGTACGACATCAACGGAATGGCAGTGATGGACCAACCGGCTATTGACGGTGAAATCAATGCCGACCTGTCGGTGCTGAAAAGCGGTGTTTATATCGTGAGCGTAAGCGGCAAACCCGCAGTGAAACTTCTTGTGAAATAATAAACCCATAATAGAAACGAATGAAAAAACTTTTACTCGGAATGACAATTGCCGCCATGATGTGCGGCACCACCACTGCCTCTGCCGGATTGGTGAAATCCAAGGCAAGCAAGGCGAACGTGTCAACCATGGCCGCCACCTCGAGCATACCCACCACAATGGTGAAATATCTCAACGGCACATACGACCCTGACGAGAGCACCGGAGTGGCTGATAACTATATGATATTCAGCAGCACATCTTCGGCCGTATTTAACAAATACCATGGGCCGCAGGTGAAAGACGGCTACGTGCTGTATGTGGATATCTACACCGGACTGCAGCAAGGCTCGCCCGTGAAATTACCTACCGGAACCTACACCCCTTCGCTTGACAACGAGGCCGGCACTTACGATCCCAGCTACACATATATGGCTTACTACGATGCCGACGGCAATGAGAGCGGCACATTCGACTCCACCGGCAACATTGTGGTAGAGGATGGTCTTGACGGTGTGATAGTGAAAGTCGGCATAAAGGATGGCAACGGCCAGACTCAGACTGTAACCTTCACCGGATCCGTAGAGCTTGACAATGCCAAAGCCGAACTGTCGGTATATGACCAGATTAAGAAAAATCTCGACCTGGAGTTAACCGGCTCATGGGGCGTATATGACGGCAACCTGTATGAAAGCAACACAGGCGCCATGTATGTGGACCTTTACGACCACTCCTTTGATAGCGAAACCGGCGGTATGACAGAGCCCGGCTACAGCGTATGCCTGCAGATGTTTGGCAAGTTATTTAAGAAGGATGCTGTCCCCTACCCTGACTACGGCACATATACCGTGGCCCGCAACTTCAACCGTGGCACATTCTTCCCCGGAATGGAGACAGACTATGCCGGCACAACTGTGATATTAGGTTCTTATGTGAAAGAGCGTATTGAAGTGGGCGGATCTGTGAGCTACGCTTACTCATATCTGACCGACGGAACCATTGTTGTGGAGGATATGGGCGACAGCGTGTTCAAAATCACAATTGACTGCGTCACCTCGCTGGGTCACACCGTGAAAGGCACATTTGAAGGCAAAATTTCCTTGAGAGACCAGCGTGTGGATGAAACCACAGGCGCTGCTATCTCCACTCTTGAGGACGATGTGGAGCTCGATCTGGAGCAGCACAAAACCTGCTATGTGTGGAACGGCGGTATTATCAATCATTGCCAGACATTCCTCGTGGATATAGGCTCGCCTAACGGCCGCGGCGGCAACACCGAGGGTGACATATTCCGTGTGGAGCTCGTGCTTCCCGAAGGCACCCAGTATATCCAGCCCGGTAACTTCACAGTGCTTACCGAAAAATATGACGACTTCTACCAACCGTACACCGCCGGAAAAGGCCGCTGGGGCACCGGTGGAGACCTTACAGGTACCCGCTACTACCACTTCATCGAAGGCCGCTATCTGGTAATGGACCACCATGCTCCCGCAGTGACCGGCACTATCGGTGTGCAGCAGATTGGAGAAAACTACAAGTTTGACATCGCTGTGATGTGTGACGCCAACTTCCACATGGACGGAACATGGACCGGCCCTGCCACCCTGATGTATAACCCTGACGGCATCCTCGCCGGCATCAGCAGCGTGGAAGGCGATGACAACTCTGAACTGAAAACCACCTGGCTCAGCAACGATGTGCTGCTGGTGAACGGTGTAAACAAGATTGAGAGCGCTGCGCTCTACAGCATGAACGGCATGATGCACCGGTGCGAAGTGGATGGCCTGACCGTGAACACAAGCAATGTGGCTGCCGGCATCTATGTTCTTAATATAAATGGCAAAACAATCAAAATAGCAAAGAAATGAAAAAGATGATATTGGCCGGTGCAATAGGTGCGCTGGCAACTATGAGCCTTCATGCTTACACTGAGGAGCAGATGGTGATAGAACTCAAGGACGGTACCACCGTGGAATACAATGTGGATAACGTGGAAAAAGTGAACTTCAAGGTAACAGAGTTCAACTTCACCATCACCCCCTCCAACGGCGAGATGGTAGCTTACGCCACCGTTCCGACTCTGCTACGAGTTATTCCTGAATCCGACGGCGACCCCACACTGCTCGGCTTCGGCAACGTGGCCGGAGCAACAGCCGAGGAGATAGCCCAAGGTGAATACGGTGTGTATCTGTCAGTGTCACCGACCAAGATCTACACCGGCGAATTTGACCTGGCTGAGAACACCGACAGCTACACACTGAAGCTGGTGAAATACACTGAAGGTGGCTCGGAATGGACACTTGACAAGGTTACTTCCGGCACCCTGAGCACCAAGTTCAACAACAAGACACGCAAGGTGACCCTTGAGCTTGAGGCAGTGATGAGCGACGGCACCGAGATAAGCGCAAAATACGATGGAGCCGCCACCGATGTCGAGTCAATCGAAGGACTCGTTCCCGCCAAAGTGTATGGCAACGAAGGCTTCTACACCAATGAAGACGGTGCTGAAAGTCATGCCGTAATCAGCAACGTGAGCAAACGCTATTCGTCCTATAGCAAAGCCACCACTTTCACCATCACATTCGACGGCTATCTCGGTGGCCAGGATGAAGCGACAATTGTGGTGTCAGATGCCATGTTTGAGTCAGGCGAAGAGGAGTTTGACCTCACCAAAGCCACCGGATGGCAGTTCAAGCTCGGCTATCTGATCCAGCTTACAGGCCCCAGCGGAGATGAGGAACGCGATAAATACTCCAACGTGGCCGACAACGGCTTCATGAAAGCGAAGCAGAATGAGGACGGCACATACGAACTGTTTATTGAGATCCAAAACTACTACAATAACTATATGGGAACCCATCTCGGCACCCCGGCCAAAGTGATACTTAACTACGCTGGCGTAGTTGAATAATCCATACCTGCAAGAACAAACAAATGAAGAAAATCACATTAATTTTAATGATGGCCACAGCGGCAGTTTTTGGGCTCAACGCCCAGAAACTGTCGCCCAACGCCAAAGCGTTGCTCCTTGACCGCAAAGGAGACAAGGCAACAATGATGTCGCTCCTCGACACTGCGAAAGTGGAAGTGGAGTCCGTGAAGGCTTTTATTGAAATCAACAACCCTGATGTGCTTGATGAAATCAAGGCCATGGGCGGCAAAATCTATTGCTCTTTCGGCAACACCGCTACCGGTGAACTCCCGGTGAGTGTGCTCGAGGCCGTGAGCGAACTGCCCGGGGTTGACTACGTGGAGATGGGTTCGGAAGTGCAGCTGTGCATGGATGAAGCCCGCAAGGCGAGCAACATCAACAGCGTGCATGAAAACGCCGGCAACCAACTTCCGGCCGCCTACACCGGCGCAGGTGTGGTGGTAGGTGTGATAGACACCGGCATCGAGTACAACCACCTTGCCTTCAGGGATATAGACGGCAAAACACTGCGTATCAAGCGTGTGTGGAACCAAAAGGTGAGCGGAGGCAAGGCTCCGGCCAATTTCAACTACGGCATCGAGTACTCCACCCCCGAGGAAATAAAGGCTGCACGCTACGATGTAGCTTCAGAATATCATGCCACACACACCACCAGCATCGCAGCCGGCGGTGACCTCACCTCTAAATATTATGGCGTGGCTCCGGAAGCCGACATTGTGTTTGTGAGCTTCGGCAACAACACAGTGGATATACCCAATGCAGTGGAGTATATCAAGGATTACGCCAAGAGCGTGGGCAAACCGTGTGTGATCAACATGAGCCTCGGCTCACACAAAGGTCCTCACGATGGCACCTCATACCTTGACAAATATTTCGACAGCGCCATAGAGCCGGGTTGTATCCTTGTAGGTGCTGTGGGCAACGAAGGCGAATATGAATTTCATGTCGGCAAAAAGATAAGCTCCACCGATCCGCTCAAAACTTTGCTGACCATACCGTCCACCTCCGACAAAAACTCTGCTGTGGATATCTGGGGCCGTCAGGAGACACCCATCACAGTGAAGGTGTGTCTGTACAATGCCAAAGGCAAGGCTATCGAAACATACTCGGCAAGTTCCACAGATTCAACTCCCCAGAGCAAATATTTCAGCGATGATGGGGTTGATGCATATTTCAAGTTGGTACCCGCCGGAACCCAGGAAGGTGAGAAACCCAATGTGTATATTGAATTCTACATCACATCAATCTCCTCCGGACGCTACATCGGCATTGAGGTGGAGGGTGAAGATGGGCAGGAAGTGAACATCTGGAACCTCAAGTATCAGGGATTCAGCAGCGGTGGATTCCGTGGGTTCACTGCCGGCGACGGCGAGATGTCGGCCGGTGAAATCGGAGGCACAGGCAACTCAGTGATCTCCGTCGGTTCCTACAACTCACGTTTCGCATTCCCTGTGTACGGAGTAGAGGGCCTCTATACCTACGGCGATTATAATGAGACCACACTCCCCGTAGGCGCAGTATCAACCTTCTCCAGCCAAGGACCGAGTGCCGATGGCCGCATGAAGCCTGATGTACTGGCTCCGGGCGCATTTGTGGTGGCAGCCGCCAACAATTATTATTTTGCAGGCGTCGATGCTATGGTCAACGACAAAACCTCCGATGCAGATGGCAACACATACATCTATTACTTGAATATCGGCACATCAATGGCCTCACCGGTTGTAGCCGGCAGTATGGCATTGTGGCTTGAAGCTTATCCCGAGCTCACCACCGACATGGCGCGTGAAGCTATAGCTGCAACAGCCAAACGCGATGCCAACACCGGCTCCGAGCCCAACAACAAATCGGGCTACGGCAAATTTGACTGCTTCAATGGTCTCAAGCATGTGCTTGCGCTTGATGGCATCAACAACATCGGTATTGATGAATCCGAGGCCGGCAATGGTGTCAAGACATGGCTCGAAGGCCGCGAACTGAACATCGCCTCTCCTGTGGCTGCCGATGTGGAGCTGTTCTCCTCAATGGGCACACTGGTGAAGAAGAGCCGCTGCAACAACGGTTTGACCACCATTGACCTCAACGGTCTGCAGAGCGGCATCTATGTGGTGCGCGTAGGCGGCACCTCTACCAAGATAGCTGTTCGCTGACAACGATAACCCTCCCAAAACAAAGCACCCCCGTCGGAAAATCTCCGACGGGGGTGTTTTTCAATATAAGGTTATGGGGTGAGAATTACATCATGCCGCCCATGCCACCCATACCGGGAGCAGGCATTGCGGGTGCGGGATTCTCTTCCTTCTTCTCTGCAATCACACATTCGGTGGTGAGGAACATACCGGCGATGGAAGCGGCATTCTCAAGTGCCACGCGGGTCACCTTGGCGGGATCGATCACACCGGCTGCAAGCAGATTCTCATAAGTGTCGGTGCGGGCATTGTAGCCGAAGTCACCTTTGCCTTCCTTCACTTTCTGAACCACAACGGCGCCTTCCACTCCGGCGTTTGCCACAATCTGACGAAGCGGCTCCTCGATGGCGCGTTTGACGATGAGGATACCGGTGGTTTCGTCATCGTTGTCGCCCTTGAGAGCTTCGAGTTTTTCAACGCAGCGGATGTAGGCCACACCGCCACCGGGCACGATACCCTCGGCGATGGCAGCACGGGTGGCAGAGAGAGCGTCGTCCACGCGGTCCTTCTTCTCTTTCATCTCCACTTCGCTGGGAGCGCCGATATGGAGCACAGCCACACCACCGGCCAGTTTGGCAAGACGCTCCTGGAGCTTCTCGCGGTCGTAGTCGGAAGTGGTCTGCTCGATCTGAGCGCGGATCTGGGCAACGCGGTTGGCGATGGCCTCCTTGCTGCCGGCACCGTTGACAATAGTAGTGTTTTCCTTGTTGACAGTGATTTTGTCAGCACGGCCAAGATAGTCGATGGTGGCGGATTCGAGCTTCATGCCTTTCTCCTCGCTGATCACCACGCCACCGGTGAGGATGGCGATATCCTCAAGCATCTCCTTTCGGCGGTCGCCGAAGCCGGGAGCCTTGACAGCGCAGATTTTGAGCGAACCACGGAGGGAGTTGAGCACGAGAGTGGCGAGAGCCTGCTGGTCAACATCCTCGGAGATGATGAGCAACGGACGACCGCTCTGGGCTGTGGCTTCAAGAATGGGGAGAATATCCTTGAGGTTGGAAATCTTCTTGTCGTAGAGGAGCACGTAAGGCGAATCGAGAGCGGCCTCCATCTTCTCGGAGTTGGTGATGAAGTAGGGTGAGATGAACCCGCGGTCAAACTGCATACCTTCCACGATGTCCACGGTGGTTTCGGTGCCCTTGGCTTCATCAACAGTGATCACGCCTTCTTTCTTCACCTTCTTCATGGCCTCGGCAATGAGACGGCCGATATTCTCGTCGTTGTTGGCCGACACACGGGCCACATCCTCGATTTTCTTGAAGTCATCGCCCACTTCCTGAGCCATGGCGCGGATGTTCTCCACCACGTTGGCCACAGCTTTGTCGATACCGCGCTTGATATCCATAGGGTTAGCTCCGGCAGCCACGTTCTTGAGGCCGACATTGATTATCGACTGTGCGAGCACAGTGGCAGTGGTTGTGCCATCGCCGGCATCGTCACCGGTTTTGGAAGCCACCTCTTTGACGAGTTGGGCACCCATATTCTGGAATGGATCCTCGAGCTCCACCTCGCGAGCCACACTCACACCATCCTTGGTGATGTGGGGAGCGCCGAATTTCTTATCAATAATCACATTGCGGCCTTTGGGACCGAGAGTCACCTTAACGGCGTCGGCGAGAGCGTCAACACCTTTCTTGAGCTCTTCGCGAGCCTTGATTTCAAATTTTATTTCTTTAGCCATAGTAGTGCTATAAATTTTTAGAGTTATTCAATAACAGCCAAAATGTCGCTTTGACGCATGATGAGATATGTTTCGCCATCGAGCTCCACCTCGGTGCCGGCATATTTGCCATAGAGCACAGTGTCATCAGGCTTCACAATCATTTCTTCGTCCTTAGTGCCGTTACCGGTGGCGAGCACGCGGCCTTTGAGCGGTTTTTCCTTGGCGGAATCGGGGATGATGATACCGGCCATGGTTACTTCTTCGGCGGGACACGGTGCGATGAGCACGCGGTCGGCAAGCGGTTTGATGTTCATAGTGGGTAAAGTTTTTATATTGTTGTTTTGGTTATATGAATTTCACACTACAAGGGTATGCACAATCCGTGCCAAATCTGAAAAATGACATACCATACTGACATTTTGTCGGTTTTCAGGATATACAACAATCTGCCGGTGCCGGAAGTTTGATTACTGTGGCAAAGCGGAGGCGATCACCTCGCGGCTCTCCTCCATCAACGCGGGGAGATCATACCCCTCCTGCGGCGGGAGGATAGGCTTGTGGATGGTGAGGCGTATCACGCCCCAGCGCGGCAAACGTGCTGTGCGCGGCATCACCTTGAATGCGCCATCGATGGTGAGAGGCACCACCGGAAGCGAAAACTCAGTGGCAAGCAGGAACGCCCCACGCTTGAACTGACGCATCTTGCCGGTCCATGTACGCGCCCCTTCAGGAAACACCACCAGACTCATGCCGCCGCGCAGCTGCTTTTCGGCACGCTCCATGGTGTGGCGGATGGCCGTTGGCGAGGAGCGATCCACAAATATCTGACCGGATTTCTGGCATGCGAGCCCCACGAGCGGAATCTTCCGCAGCTCCTGCTTCATCATCCAGCGGAAAGAGTGGCCAAGGTAGCCGTAGATGGAGAATATATCGTAGGCACTCTGATGGTTGGTCACAAACATATATGAAACGGAGGGGGAGATATTCTCACGGCCATGCACCTCCACACGCACGAAAGCGAGGATGCACCACATCCTGGCCCACACCATCTCGGGCCAGTAGCCGCACCACCGGCCAAGGCCGCAGATTGAGCCTATGATGGCTATCAAGGCTGTTATCACTGTAGCCACCAACAACACAGGCAGCATCACCAAACACTGATATATTCTGTAAAGGATAAGTAGCATAACAGCGCAAAGGTAGAAAAAATTTTGGTGAACAGCACACGATGACGGGATATAAAGTTGTGGGTTTCGCATAAAATGATTACCTTTGTGGGCAATAAAAAATCAACATAAACAAGCCCACTTATGTCGTTTATTGCAGATCGAGTAAAAATGGACGGGTTGACATTTGATGATGTCCTTCTGATACCCGCATACTCCGAAGTACTTCCCCGAGATGTGAAGTTATCCACCAAATTTTCGCGAAACATAGAGCTGAACGTGCCTTTGGTGTCGGCAGCGATGGACACCGTGACCGAGGCACAGCTGGCCATAGCGATAGCACGCGAGGGTGGCATAGGAGTGATTCACAAGAATATGACGATAGCCGAGCAGGCGCGTCAGGTCCATGCGGTGAAGCGTGCTGAAAACGGCATGATCTACGACCCCGTCACCATCAAGCGCGGCAGCACAGTGCGCGATGCCCTTGCCATGATGGAAGAGTATCATATCGGTGGTATTCCGGTGGTGGACGATGACCGCAAGCTGGTGGGCATAGTCACCAACCGCGACCTCAGATTCGAGCGCAACCTTATGCGCCTGATTGACGAAGTGATGACATCGGACAATCTCGTCACCACCACTCAGAGCACCAACCTCGAGGAGGCTACCCAGATTCTTCAGGAGCACAAAATCGAGAAGCTGCCTGTGGTGGACAACGATGGACGCCTGGTGGGACTTGTGACCTACAAGGATATCACCAAAGCCAAAGATAAACCCAACGCCTGCAAGGACAAGCTTGGACGCCTGCGTGTGGCAGCCGGAGTGGGTGTGACCGCCGACTCCATGGACCGCGTGGATGCACTTGTGGCCGCCGGCGTTGACGCAATCGTCATTGACACAGCCCATGGCCACAGCAAAGGTGTGGTGAGCGTGCTCAAGGCTGTGAAAGAGAAATATCCCCACATTGATGTGGTGGTGGGCAACATCGCCACCGGCGAAGCCGCCAAATATCTTGTGGACGCCGGTGCCGACGGCGTGAAAGTGGGCATCGGTCCGGGTTCCATCTGCACCACCCGTGTGATTGCCGGAGTGGGCGTGCCCCAGCTGTCGGCCGTATATGATGTGGCCAAAGCGCTGAAAGGCACCGGAGTGCCCTTGATTGCCGACGGCGGTATCCGCTATTCTGGCGATATAGTCAAAGCCCTCGCCGCCGGAGCCTACAGTGTGATGCTCGGCGGGATGCTGGCCGGTGTGGAGGAAAGCCCCGGCGACACCATTATATATAACGGCAGAAAATACAAATCCTACCGTGGCATGGGTTCGCTCGAGGCTATGGAGAAAGGGTCGAAGGACCGCTATTTCCAGGCAGGAGAGTCCGATGTGAAGAAACTCGTGCCGGAAGGTATCGCCGCCCGCGTGCCATACAAAGGCTCACTCTATGAGGTTACATACCAGATGCTTGGCGGCCTTCGCGCAGGCATGGGATATTGCGGTGCAGCCGACATCGAAAAACTTCATGAAGCCAAATTCACCCGCATCACCAATGCCGGTGTGGCCGAAAGCCACCCCCATGATGTGGACATCACCCGCGAGGCACCCAACTACAGCGCATCCAACCGATAAACAATTGGAATATTTTACGCACCGGGATGGCAATAAAACGGCATCCCGGTGCGTTATTGTTGAGTATAGCAGTTAGAATACCATCAATTATTAAGATATGATGCATAGAAAGGTTGCTGCCGGAATGTTGGCAGCTGTTGCAGTGGGCTCGGTGTTTGGCTTGATAGCCAACGCAAAGGACCCTGTTGTGATGAATGTGGCGGGACATGATGTGCCGCTGAGCGAATTTCAATATCTCTACAACAAAAACAACATCCAGCAGCAGAGCACCCAGTCAATCGACGAGTATGTGAAATCGTTTGTTGACTACAAGCTCCGTGTGGCCCAGGCTCTTGAGGAGCGTCTGGACACCATGCCGCAATACAAACGCGAATTCAACCAGCACCGCCTGGAGCTTGCCGAGCCGTTTCTCACCGACTCAGCCGCGCTGGACTCAATGGTGAAAGTGGTGTACGACAGAATGCACTACAATGTTGACACCGACCACCTTATGCTCGCGCTCAACACTGAGGACAAAAACAGCGAGCAGCAGCAAGCCACCCTCGACAGTCTCCGCACCCTGATAGCCGAAGGAAATGCTGACTTCTACGACCTCGCCAAGAAATATTCCATTGACCCGAGCGTGAAAATGAACGGTGGCCATATAGGCCATGTGGTTGCCGGCACATACCCCGCCTCATTTGAGGATATGGTGTTCACCACCCCCGAGGGCGAGATGTCACCGGTGTTCAAAACCCGCTACGGATGGCACCTTGTGCGCGTCAAAGGACGCCGCAACGATCCGGGCGAAGTAAAGGCAAGCCATATCCTCAAGGTGACCAAAAACGCCAACGACGAGGTGAGAGCCAAAAAGAAATTCCAGATTGATTCGATATACAATGTACTGAGCAAGCGCAAGGAATCGTTTGCATCCGTGGCACACAGGGAGTCGGAAGACCCCGGAAGCGCACGCAACGGCGGCGAACTCGGATGGTTTGGCTCAGGACGCATGGTGCCCGAATTTGAAGCCACAGCGTTTGCCCTCCAGCCCGGAGAGATGTCGAAACCTTTCCAGTCCGACTTCGGCTGGCATATAATATTGTGCGAAGGCCGTCGCGGCCTGGCTCCTATCGACTCGCTCAGAAGCCAGCTGGTGCAGATGGTGCAACAGGGCGAGCGCGGAGAAATACTTCAGGACCGCGGTCTCATGAAATATGCCAAGAAGTTCCCGGCCAAGGAGAACAAGGCCGCCCGCGACACCGCCATGGCCATCTTCACACGCTTTGGCAAACTCACACCCGAGGCCGCCAAAGAACTTTCCACCCGCACCAATCTTCCGGCAATAACCGTCAACGGCAAGAGTGTGTCGCTCGGAGAAATCGGTGCCCAGATGAGCCGTTCACGCACCAACAGCGTGAGCACCGCAATGGGACTCTATGATATGCTCCTCCAGAACCAGCGCCGCGATCTCACCCGCGATGCCGCCATCAACTGGCTGGCAAACAATGAGCCCTCCTACCGCTACCTGCTCAACGAGTATCGCGATGGCATGCTCTATTTCGATGTCAGCTCCAAGAAAGTGTGGGAGTTTGCCAACAAGGATGCCGAAGGCCAGCAGAAATATTTCGAGCAGCACCGCAACAAATATCTGTGGAACGCACCCAAGTACAAAGGCTATGTGGTGTCGGCCATAAACGACTCGCTTGCAAGTGCGGCCGCCAACTATGTGACCACCAACAACATCCCCGCCGACTCACTGGTCCGCAAACTGCGCACTGAGTTTGGCAACGATGTGAAGATAGAGCGTGCGCTCGCCGCCAAGGGTGAAAACCACGTGATTGACTACGTGGCTTTCCATGGCTTCCGCCCCTCCCCCATCGGACGCTGGTCGGCATTCCGTCCCGTGCTCGGCAAGGTGATTGAGCAACCCGAGGAAGCATCCGATGTGCGCGGAGCAGTGAGCGTGGACTATCAGAAGGAACTTGAAACCAAATGGATTGAAGAGCTCCGCAACAAATATCCCGTGAAAATCAACAACAAAGTGCTGAAAAAAGTGAAATAACAGCCAACATAATCCCTATACCGGAGGCTGCGCAGCTATCAAATGCCGCGCAGCCTCCGCCGCTATCGCACCTGCCGCACTTACCGGACATACCGGCTTTACCCACAATAACAGCAATAAAGCGGGGGGATGTTTGGCGGGAATGAGGAAAATTTGTAATTTTGAGGGCTTATTATATATAATAAATTTTGAAAGTGAATATCAAGTCGTTATTTGCCGCCGCTGCCTATATAGCCATGGCTGCGACAGCTTCCGCCCAAAACAATGTGGCCGAAGAAGTGGCCTGGGTAGTGGGCGACACTCCGATATGGAAGTCGGAAATCGAAGAGCAATACAACAATATGCAGTATGAAAAGGTGGCCATCAACGGCGACCCTTACTGCATCATCCCTGAACAGATGGCTATCGAGAAACTGTATCTCCATCAGGCCGACCTTGACACCATCGAGGTGCCCGATGCTTCGGTGATGGCCGAAGTGGATGCCCGCATCAACTTCTATATCACCCAGTTGGGATCAAAAGAGAAGATGGAGGAGTATTTCCGCAAAACACTGCCCGAAATGAGATCGGCAATGACAGATATGGTGCGCAACAGCTACCGCGTGCGCCAGGTGCAGCAGTCACTCACCAAAAATGTGAAAGCTACTCCGGCTGATGTGCGCAAGTTTTTTGACCGTTTGCCGCAGGATAGCATTCCGTTTATCCCCACCCAGGTTGAAGTGCAGATTCTGACCCTCAACCCGGTGATTCCGCGTCAGGAGATTGAGGATGTAAAGGCTCGCCTTCGCGACTATGCCGACCGCATCAACCGCGGTGAAAGCTCTTTCTCCACACTCGCCATATTGTATTCCGAGGATGGAAGTTCGGTGCGTGGCGGCGAGATCGGGTTTATGGGCCGCAGCCACCTCGACCCCGAATACGCAGCAGTGGCATTCAACCTCAACGACCCCAAGAAAGTGTCAAAAATCGTTGAAAGCCAGTATGGCTATCATATCATACAGCTGATCGAGAAGCGCGGTGACCGCATCAACACACGCCATATTTTGCTCAAGCCCAAAGTGTCGGACAACGATCTGATGGATGCTGTGAACCGTCTTGACTCGGTGCGCACCGACATCGTGGACAACAAGAAATTCAGCTTCGAGGAAGCTGTGCCCTATCTGAGTCAGGACAAGGACACACGCAACAACCGCGGCGTGATGGTCAACTCCCAGTCCGGCACCACAAAATTCGAGATGTCGGAGCTGCCGCAGGAGGTGGCCAAAACCGTGGCTGCAATGCAGCCGGGCGACATCTCCAAACCGTTTGTGATGACCGACCCGAAGCTCAACCGCGAAGTGGTGGCAATAGTGAAACTGACCTCGCGCACCGATGGCCATAAAGCCAACATGAGCGATGACTATCAGACCATCAAGGGGATGTATGAGGATGACCAGCGCAACGAGATTCTCAAGTCGTGGCTCGAGAAAAAGATAGCCAACACCTATGTACGCATCGAACCGGAATGGCGCAACTGCGACTTCAACCACAAAGGATGGGTGAAATCGGGCGATTCCTCGGCTGAATAACATCCACAAGGCATATCTTAGCAATCAGCGGACATGGCACAGCGCAATATCCCATCATTCCGACAATCTCCCACCCCGCTATGGTGGCGCCGAGTGTGCGCAGTGGCGTGTGTGACGGTACTTGCATTGCCGGTGCTTATGCAGTCGGTGGCACAGGAGCGCAAAATAAAGCCCCGCTCGCCGCATGTGAGGATAGCCCCGACAGTGCCCGCAGCCAACCGCCATCAGGAGGGGAAAGTGTTTCTGGAACATGCCGACTTGCTTCATTATGAGCAGATTCCTGTGGCAGCAAACGATGAGGAACCACCGGAACAGTTTCAGGTGCTGAACGGCAATGTGGTGATGCGCAAAGGGGATATGTTCATGTATTGCGACAGCGCATATTTCTACGAGGAGAGCAATTCGTTTGACGCATTCGGCAATGTGAAGATGGAGCAGGGCGACACCCTGTTTGTATATGCCGACGAGCTCAACTACGACGGTCCTTCCGAGCTTGCCATACTGTATGCCGATTTCGGCAAAAAAGTGAAGCTCATCAACAAGGATGTGAAGTTGGAAACCGATGTGTTCAACTACGATATGCTCAACGAAGTAGGGTACTACACCAACGGCGGAGAGCTCACCGACAAGCAAAATCGCCTCACCTCCATAGCGGGAGAATATCATCCCGACACCAAGGATGCATATTTCAACTACAATGTGCACCTGCGATCGCTTCAAAACGCTGACACACTGCACATCTACACCGACTCACTTGACTACAACACCGACACCCATCTGGCCAAGATAGTGTCGAAATCGGAGATTGTGAACAGCGATGGCGTGATATACTCCACTTCAGGAATCTACAACACTGACACCGGTGTTGGAGACCTGTACAAGCGGTCGCTCGTGGTCACCAAACGCGGCAGCACCTTGACCGGTGACACTTTGTTCTACGACCGCTCCAAGGGGTATGGCGAAGCTTTTGGCGGTGTGATTATGACCGACTCCGTGAGGCAGGTGTCGCTGCACGGCGAATACGGATTCTATAACGAAATCAGCGACAGCGCTTTTGTCACCATCCGTGCACTTGCCAAAGAGTACTCCCGAGGCGACACCCTCTATCTGCACGGCGACACCATCAACGCCTACACCGACCCCGACAGCACCAAAGTGACCAACGCGTTTCACAAAGTGCGGTTCTACCGGTCCGACATGCAGGGCATCTGCGACTCCCTGAGCATGACCGACCGCGACTCGATAATGTACATGTACCGTCACCCGGTGGTGTGGAGCGAGGACAAGCAGATATTCGGCAATGTCATCTACCTGCATCTCAACGACTCCACCATCGACTGGGCACGGCTGCCGCAATTCGGATTTTCCGCCGAGCATATCGCTGAAGATTGCTATAATCAGCTGAGCGGCACCGACATGACAGCATGGTTCAACGACTCCACGCTGAGACGCCTGTATGTGGAGGGGAATGTGCAGCTGATACTGTTTCCGATGGAAAACGACTCCACATATAATAAATATGTGCAGACCGAGAGCAGCTACATGGATTCGTACTATAGCAACAACACTGTGGACAGCATACATTTCTGGCCCGAAACCACCAGCAAGGTGGTGCCGCTGTATCTGGCCAAGAAAAACGCCTATTTTCTCCCCAAGTTCGCATGGTATGAGGAGCTGCGCCCATGGAGTCCCGAGGATGTGTTCAATGTGCCCCAAGGGATGATTGACCTCATCAACAGCGCCGACCCGGTGAGCGCCACTGTGGCAGAGCGCAAGACAAAGGAGAAAGACCGCCGGCGCCCCAATGCCAACGCGCCTCTGGAAAAACTCTCGGCCACAGAGCCTGAGAGCAATGAGCCTATACCCGCTGACACCGTGCCGGAGTCTGAACCGTCCGATGAACCACAGCCGGAACCGTCAGGCAATCCCCTCCCGGAGCCGACTGAGGAGCCGGCTCCCGATGAACCGACCGACCAACACTTAACCCCTACAATATGAACCTCAAATCTATCCTGACCCTTGCTATAGCATCGGCCGTAGCTTCGGGTATTCCGGCAGCAGCCGACGATTTTGACCTGGGCTCACAGCGCTCCGAAAAAACCGAAGTGAACCCGGTGCCCGGTCACAAAGTGGACCACCATGGCATAGTGATCAACCCTACTCCCCAGAGCATCACACGCCCCTACACCGGTGTGCTCAACACCTCGGGAGGGTTCAAAGTCAAGGACAAGACCAAGAAATTCGCCAACGATCTCGGATTTCTCCGTCAGGAACCCAAAGGGTTGCCCGTGGAGATTGATTTCGGCAAGAAACAGGCCGACAAAGCCAAGGTGAACGCCGTGAGCGGCGCTTATCTGCTCAGCATCGGCCCCGACAAAATCAGCATCACAGGCCGCGATGAAGACGGCGCTTTCTACGGCATCCAGACCTTGAAGCAGATACTCAAAAGCCTCGGCAACAGCAACGACCTGCCGATGATGGAGATCAACGACTGGCCCGAACTCCCCTATCGCGGAGTGGTGGAAGGGTTCTATGGTACTCCCTGGAGCCATGAGGTGCGCCTGAGCCTCATTGACTTCTACGGCGCCAACAAGATGAACAATTATCTCTACGGTCCCAAGGACGACCCCTATCACAGCTCGCCGTACTGGCGTCAGCCATATCCCGATGACCAGGCCAAGAATATCCGCGAACTCGTGGAAGCATGCAAACGCAACCATGTGAAATTCTACTGGGCTATCCACCCGGGAAAAGATATACGATGGAACAAAGAGGACTACGACTCGCTGTTGAATAAATTCAACATGATGTACAACCTCGGCGTCCGCTCCTTCGCCATATTCTTCGACGACATCGAGGGCGAAGGCACCAACCCCCACAAGCAAACCGAGCTACTCAACAACCTCACCCGCGATTTCGTGGAGGTGAAAGGCGATGTGAGCAACATCATAATCTGTCCCACCGACTACTCCAAACTGTGGGCCAAGCCCGGCGAAGATGGTCCGCTGGCTGTGTATGGCCGCACCCTCAATCCGCTGGCCGAAGTGTTCTGGACCGGCGATGTGGTGTGCTCCGACCTCACACCCGAAACATTGGAGTTCATCAACTCCCGCATCAAGCGCCCCGCCCTATACTGGTGGAACTATCCCGTGAGCGACTATTGCCGCAACATGATTCTCCAAGGCCCGGTGTACGGACTTGACACATCGCTCACCAACGCCCAGGTGGCCGGTATCGAAAGCAACCCCATGGAGCATGGCGAAGCTTCCAAGCTGGCTCTCTACGGTGTGGCTGACTACGCATGGAACCCCGCCGCCTACAACCCCATCGACAACTGGGAACGCGGTATCGAGCAGCTGACACCCAACGCCGCCGAAGCCTACCGCACTTTCGCCATCCACTCATGCGACACCGAAACCGGCTATCGACGCGATGAATCGTGGGAAACCACCACATTCCCGTTCAACAACTATACCCAACCGCAATTCGACGCCCTCAAGAGCGAATTTGAGAAGATAGTGACTGTGCCCGAACGGATGGAGAGCGGATGCGACAACGCATTGCTGCTCGGCGAACTGCGCCCATGGCTCAAAGAGTTCGGCAAGCTCGGACAGCGCGGACTCAACACCCTCGCACTCATCAAAACCTACGAGCAAGGCAACGACTCCATATTCTGGATCGACTATGTGGCCAATCTGATGACTCGCGCCGACCGCGAAGCCTACCAGGCCCACAAAAGCGGCACCATGAAGCTCCAACCGTTCTACGACAACGCCATGGACGATATGCTCCGCGCCTATTTCACAAAGCTCACCGGCGTGGTGCCTATGATGCCCAAAGGTGTGGGATCGTATGCCAACCTCAGCACCACGCTCAACAAGCTGATGCTTGACGACGACCTCAACACCTTCTACACCTCCGCCTACTCCCAGGCTTCCGGCGACTGGATTGGCGTGGACCTCGGCGATGTGCGCGTGGTGGATGAAATCTGCATCCATCAGGGACGCAACGATGTGGACGATGTGGACTATTTCGACCATGTGGCCCTTGAACGTTCCGTTGACGGCAAAGATTGGAAAGTACTGGCCGACAGCCTCAAGCAAACATACGTGATCAATTGGACCGGAGAGCCTGTCAACGCACGGTTCGTGCGTCTGCGCCGTCTTGATTCGCCCAAGCAGAACTGGGCCAGCGTGCGCACCTTCAATGTCAATCCGCCGTCGGCCAACCGCATCGGCCTGAATGTGACCGCCGCCGATCCCATTGATGCTCTGAAGGCACTTGACAGCAACCCCTCGTCAAGCTACCGCCTCAACGGCGAAATGGCATTTGACCGCAAGGAAGGCTCCAATACCCTCACTATGCTCGGCGGCACTGACAGCAACGTGACTATCAAGCAGTTCAACGCTAAAGGTAAGGAGATTGCCTCCTCCAAATTCTCCACCCCCTACGCCACCGTTCAGCTGCTTCCCGACACCAAGCGGGTGAGCATTGACGGCACCGCCACAATCTACGAAGCAATCCAGAAATAACTCCCATAAGGGACATCCATAAGCCCCGCGATTGGCAAAAATGGCAAAAATAAGCCTTTTTGACCAATCGCGGGGTTGTTTTTATGAGTTTTTATATTAGCAGGGTGCTATTTACACGCCAAGTATTTAGTAACTTTGCACATTGAAATATTGGGTGATAACAACCCGTATAGACAAACAAGACAATCATAACTAAGGTAATATAAAGAAAGAAGACGTATGAAAGTTTCCGTAATGAAAGTTGCCGCCATGCTTCTGTCCGGCGCAGCCCTCATCACCGTCAGCTCGTGCGGAGGTGGTCAACAACAGCAGCAGATGCCTGCTCCTTCAATCGCCACAATGACATTGTCGCTTGACAATTCACAAGTTGAAAACTCCTATCCCGCTACCATCAAGGGTAAAACCGACATCGACATCCGTCCGCAAGTGACAGGATTCATCACAAAAGTACATGTGGACGAAGGTCAGCGTGTCCACAAAGGTCAAGTACTGTTCACACTCGACCAGGTTCAGTTCCAGGCTGCCGTTGACCAGGCCCAAGCCTCTGTCAACGCCGCTCAGACAGCTGTCAACACTTCTAAAATGACAGCCGACACCAAGAAGCAGCTTCTGGACAAGAACATCATCAGCCAATATGAATATCAGGTGGCTGACAACAACCTGCAATCGGCACGCGCACAGTTGGCTCAGGCACAGGCCGCGCTTACAACAGCCCGTAAGAACCTGGCCTACACTGTTGTGACCGCACCGAGCGATGGCGTTGTCGGCACCATCCCCAACCGTGAAGGCTCGCTGGCATCACCATCGTCGGCACAGCCCCTCACCACCATCTCCGACAACTCACAGGTGTATGCCTACTTCTCGCTCACCGAAAAGGACCTGCTCAACCTCACCAACAACGGCAGCCGCTCACTTCAGGCAGCTATCGACTCAATGCCCGCCGTGCAGCTCCGCCTGGCCGACGGCACTATCTTCCCCGCCGAAGGTAAGGTGGCAACTGTGTCAGGTGTGATTGACAACACCACCGGTGCAGCAAGCGTGCGCGCCCTGTTCAACAACGCCAACGGAATGCTCCGCAGCGGCTCCACCGGAGCAGTGCTCATCCCCGACACCAAAACCGATGTGATAGTGATACCGCAGAAAGCCACTTTCGAGCTTCAGGACCGTCGCTACGCCTACATCGTGACCGACAGCAATGTGGTTAAGTCAGTACCCATCACCGTTGACGCCAACACCGACGGCAAGAATTTCGTGGTGACTTCAGGCCTCAAAGCTGGCGATAAGATAGCCGTGGAAGGCGTGGGCACCACACTGAAAGATGGCCTCACCATCAATCCCGTGTCACCCGAACAGGCTGCAGCAGCGCAGGCTCAGCAGCAGGAAGCCGCCCGGAAATAATTCCGGGAAGTAACATTCTATAGTTTAATACCGAATTATCACAGATGAAATTAGATAGATTTATCAACCGTCCGGTACTGTCCACGGTTATATCAATTTTTATCGTGCTGCTGGGTATCATCGGCCTCTTCTCGCTGCCGGTAACCCAGTATCCCGACATCGCACCCCCGACAATTTCAGTGACCACCACCTATCAGGGTGCCAACGCCCAGGCGGTGCTTAACTCAGTGATAGCCCCTCTTGAGGAGTCAATCAACGGTGCTGAAGGCATGACCTACATGGAGTCAACAGCCACCAACACCGGCTCAGCCACCATCAACGTGTATTTCGAGCAGGGATTCGACCCTGACATGGCAGCGGTGGATGTGCAGAACCGTGTGGCCAAGGCACAGAGCCTTCTGCCCGCCGAAGTGACCCGTGTGGGTGTGCTCACCCAGAAGCGTCAGACATCAATGCTTCTCGGTATTACCCTCTACGACGAAGATGGCCGCTACTCTGAAGCATTCATTGAGAACTACATGAAAATCAACGTAGTGCCTCAGCTCCAGCGTATCTCCGGTGTGGGTGATGTGATGGTGATGGGCGCCGACTACTCAATGCGTATATGGCTCAAGCCCGATGTCATGGCACAGTACCATCTCGAGCCTACCGACATCTCCGCAGCACTGGCCGAGCAGAATGTCGAGGCCGCTCCGGGTGCGTTTGGCGAGCAGGGCAACCAGACCTTCCAGTATATCATGCGCTACAAGGGCCGTCTCGTGACCGCCGAAGAGTTTGAGAATATTGTGGTACGCGCCAAGGACAACGGCGAAGTGCTCTACCTCAAGGATGTGGCCGAGGTGGAACTTGGCCGCGTCTCATACGGCTTCCATGGCAAGTTCAACGGCAAAACCGGTGTTACCGCAATCGTGTTCCAGACAGCGGGCTCCAACGCCACCGCCATCATCAACAACTGTCTTGCCTTCGTTGACGACATGAAGAAGGATCTCCCCGCCGGCATAGGCGTGGCTATCCCTATGAACAACAACGACTTCCTGTATGCGTCCATACACCATGTGCTCCAGACCCTCATCGAGGCGTTCATCCTGGTGTTCTTCGTCACCTACGTGTTCCTTCAGGACTTCCGCTCCACCATCATCCCCGCCATCGCCATCCCTGTGGCATTGGTAGGTACATTCTTCCTGATGAAGCTAATCGGCTTCTCCATCAACCTCATCACCCTCTCCGCTCTCGTGCTTGCGATTGCGATTGTGGTGGACGACGCGATAGTGGTAGTGGAGGCGGTGCACGCCAAACTCGATGTGGGATATAAGAGTGCCCGCCGCGCCTCTATCGATGCCATGAACGAAATCGGTGGCGCTATCATCTCCATCACCCTGGTGATGATGCTTGTGTTCATCCCTGTATCTTTCATGCCCGGCACCAGCGGTGTGTTCTACCAACAGTTCGGTTTGACAATGGCCATTGCCATCGGCTTGTCGGCCATCAACGCGCTCACCCTGTCGCCGGCTCTCTGCGCAGTGTTCCTCAAACCGCACAACAGCGACGCCTCACTCAAAGAGCGCATGGCCGACTCGTACAAAACCGCAGCCAAAACCCTCGGCGGCAAATACAAAAAGAGCTTCAAGCTCAACATGCACCCCGCCATCACCCTTGTGTGCCTCACATTCACCATCCTTGCCATGGTGATGGGGTGGTTCACTTTTGACAATGTGATTCTGTCCATAGCCTGCTACATTGTGGCAGTTATCACCATCCTCGGCCTGCTTGGAGAACGTTTCCACAAAGGATTTGAAAACGTGTTCAACTCCGTGCTACGCAAATACGACAGCAGTACCAAATGGTTCATCAAGGCACGCTATGTGTCGCTGGCCATCGTGGCCGGCGCCATCGCCATCCTCGTATGGTTGATGAGCGTCACCCCCACCGGTCTGGTACCCAACGAGGACACCGGCACACTGTTTGTGATGGTTGATATGCCCCCGGGCACCTCGCAGGAACGCACCGGCGAGACCCTCGACAAAGTTGACTCCATCCTCGCCACCGTGCCCGCCATCGAGTCGCGCACCATGATCGACGGCTACAGCTTCGTGGCCGGACAGGGTGCCACCTACGGCACATTCATCGTCAGGCTCAAGGACTGGTCGCTCCGTGATGCCTCGCAAAGCTCCGATGCAGTGCTCGGACAGCTCTACGGCCTCATGAGTCAGGTGAAAGACGGACGCGTGCTAATGTTCGCTCCGCCTATGATTACCGGTTACTCCATGACCAACGGTTTTGAAATCAAGATGCAGGACAAAACCGGCGGCGACATCAACGACTTCTTCGGAGTGGTTCAAGGATTTCTCGCCCAGCTCAACGCCCAGCCCGAGATACAGGTGGCCTATACCACCTTCAACCCCACCTTCCCGCAGTACCTGGTGGATGTGGATGCCGCCAAATGTAAGCAGGCCGGCATATCGCCCCAGTCGGTACTCACAACCCTTCAAGGATACTACGGCGGTATGTATGTGTCGAACTTCAACCGTTTCGGTAAGCTATACCGCGTGATGATGCAGGCATCTCCGGATGCACGCGTGAGTCCCGAAACACTTGCCAGCATCAAGATCCGCAATGGTGCCGAGATGGCCTCGATAAGCAACTTCGTGACCCTCACCCGCGTGTATGGACCTGACTTGCTCAACCGCTTCAATATGTTCCAGTCCATATCCGTGACAGGTACCCCTGCCCCCGGCTATTCGTCAGGTGACGCTCTCGCTGCCATCGAGCGTGTGGCCGCCCAGACACTCCCCACCGGCTACGGATATGAATATGCCGGTATGACCCGTGAGGAAGGCAACTCATCGGGCAATGCCACAGCGATGATTTTCGGACTCTGTCTGCTGTTCGTTTACCTGCTGCTGTCGGCACAGTACGAAAGCTACCTGCTGCCGTTCGCAGTAATCCTGTCCGTGCCGTTCGGATTGATGGGCTCGTTCATCTTTGCCCAGATATTCGGGGTCACCAACAACATCTACCTGCAGATTGCGCTCATCATGCTTATCGGTCTGTTGGCCAAGAACGCCATCCTGATTGTAGAGTTTGCTGTTGAACGCCGCCGCACAGGCATGAGCATTGTCAATGCCGCCATCACCGGTGCCAGCGCCCGTCTGCGTCCTATCCTCATGACCTCACTGGCCTTGATCATCGGTCTGCTGCCGATGATGTTTGCCCACGGTGTAGGCGCCAACGGCAACCGCGCACTCGGTGTGGGTTCAGTAGGCGGTATGCTTATCGGTATGATACTGCAGATCTTCATCGTGCCCGCCCTGTTTGTGATATTCCAGACCATCCAGGAGCATTTCACCCCGCTCAAATGGGAGGATACCGACAATGCCGGCATTGAAAACGAAATCGAGCAGTATTCACGTTAACACACATATAATAATATATATGAACAAGAATTTCCGCAACATAGCCGTGGCCGCATTGGCAGTGTCAATGCTCACCGGTTGCAACATATACAAGAAATTTGAACTTCCCAAGGACTCCGAGCTTGCGCAGCAGTATGCGCAGGCTCAGGAGCAGCCTGTTGACTCCGCCGCCTTCGGCAATATCGACTGGCACCAGGTATTCACCGACCCTGTGCTCACCGACCTCATCGAGCAGGCTCTGGCCAACAACACCAACCTCAAGAACGCCATGCTCAATGTGGATATGGCCCACGCCTCGCTCAAAGGAGCTCGCCTGAGTTTCCTGCCGTCACTTGCCCTTGCCCCCAACGGAGCAGGCTCTAAATACGGCACCGGTCACGGACGCTCGTTTGGCTGGAGCTACACAATCCCCGCGCAGGTAAGCTGGGAGATAGATGTGTTTGGCAAGCTGCTCAACAACAAGCGCAATGCCCAGGCCGCCTATGAGCAGACCCAGGACTACGCCCAGGCCGTCCGCTCGCAGATAATATCCGCCACCGCCAACACCTACTATGCCATCGTGGCTCTTGAGAACCAGCTCAAGCTCAGCCGCACCACCGCTGAAAAATGGCGCGAGAATGTGCAGGTGATGAAGGACTTCAAGGAAGCGGGCCGTGTGAATGAAGCCGCTGTGGTGCAGAGCAACGCACAGTACTACAGCATCCTCGCCTCCATCACCGACATCGAGGTGAGCCTCGACGAGATGTACAACACCCTTTCGCTGCTGCTCAACACCATGCCGCAGAAATGGTCGATTTCGCCCGACGCAGTGCTCGAGGTGCCGGCCATGTATCGCGAATCAGTGCCTATGCGCGAACTGGCAGCGCGTCCTGATGTGAGAGCCGCCGAACGTGGCCTCGCCGCCGCCTACTACGCCACAGCCGGAGCCCGTGCAGCGTTCTATCCCGGCCTCAACATCACAGCCAACGGTGGATTCACCAATCTGCTCGGCTCGATGATTTCCAACCCCGGCGACTTCTTCATCCAGCTCGCCGGATCGCTCACCATTCCGCTGTTCTCACGTGGTGCCAACATAGCCCGTCTCGAGGCCGCCAAGGCACAGCAGCAGCAGGCAATGAACACCTTCGAGTACACCCTCATGAGTGCCAGTGCCGAAGTGAGCGATGCCATGACACTCTATGCCAAGAGCGGCGAAAAGCTCGATTTGCTGCGCGTGCAGGTGGAAAATCTGGAAAAATCGGTTGAAATCACAGAAGAATTGCTATCTTTGGGCACATCCGGCACCACCTATCTCGAAGTGCTCACCGCCCAGCAGAGCCTGCTGGCAGCCCAGATGAACGAAATCACCTGCGAGAACAACCGCGCCCGCGCTGTGATCAATCTGTATCAGAGTCTCGGTGGAGGCCGTTGAAACTTGACTACCTAAATTCATACATATCATGATCAGTCCATTAGCACACGTTGACCCCTCGGCCAAAATAGGTCGTGATGTCACAATTCACCCCTTTGCGTTCATCGATGCCAATGTGGAGATTGGTGACGGCTGCGAGATAATGTCCTACACCAGCGTAATCCGCGGCACCCGTATGGGCAAGAACAACAAGGTGTATCAAGGCTCCATCATCGGTGCCGACCCGCAGGATTTCCGCTGGAATGGCGATGAGTCGTTCTGCTACATAGGCGACAATAATGTGATACGCGAGCACGTGATCATCAACCGAGGCATAACCTCCGAAGGTGGCACACGCATTGGAAACGACAGCTTCATCATGGCCGAAACACACATTGGCCATGACACCCACATCATGGGACGCTGCGTGATAGGCAACGGTGTGACAATTGCCGGCGATGCCGAGGTGGGCGAATGCACCATCCTGTCAAGCGGGGTGATACTGCATGAGAACTCCAAAGTTGGCTCATGGGTGCTGGTGAAAGGCGGATGCCGCATCAGTGGCAATGTGCCCCCCTACATCATCGTGGCCCACAACCCTGTGGCCTATTTCGGCGTTAACGCCGTGATTCTCCGTAAACATGGGTTCACCGAAGAGCAGATTGATGATGTGGCCAAAGCCTACCGCCATGTATATCAGACAGGCACATCGGTGTTCAACGCCCTCAAGCGCATTGAAGCCGATGTGGAGCAGGGTGATGTACGCAACAATATCGTATCGTTCATCCGCGACTGCAACCTCAAGCTTGTGGCCATCCCTCAGGATCTCGAATAATCATTTTTTCATCCCACTATAACATGGGACCGGACTCTCTGTGAGCCCGGTCCCATATTTTTTTTGCGCATATAGAATAATTCACTATATTTGACAAATTATTAGTACGCAATCAATATCCAATCAAAATTTCATACCATGAAAAAATCCTGCATCAAGCGAATGTTGACCTGCATGGCAGCATTGGCTTTCGCACCGTGGATCATGGCATCCACAGAGGTGACATGGGGAGACTATTGGGAGAACCAGGCTATATTTTCCGTCAACAAGGAAACTGCCCACGCCACCACAGTGCCCTATGCAAATGTTGAAGAATTGAAAGCCGACCGTGAGTTCTACACCACTCCATGGGTTGACACCAAGTCATCGAGAGTGCAATATCTCAACGGCGTCTGGAAATTCCATTTTGTGGACGAACCATCGAAGCGCCCCACCGACTTCTATGAGGAAGATTACGACTACAGCGACTGGGACAATATCACCGTGCCGTCCAACTGGGAGATGCAGGGGTATGATATGCCACTGTATGTCAATGTGGCATACCCCCATGCCACAAACCCGCCCTACATCCGTCGCCACCCAAGCTACAGCGACTACGGCGTGAACCCCGTGGGTTCGTATATCACCACCTTCACAGTACCTGAGAACTGGGACAACCATACACTGCTGCTGAACTTCGGCGGCATATATTCGGCGGCATACATCTGGGTCAATGGCCAGTTTGTGGGCTACACCCAAGCCGCGAACACCGACCACGAGTTTGATATCACCGCAATGGCCCGCAAAGGCTCCAACAAACTTGCAGTGCAGGTGTTCCGCTGGTGCGACGGCTCATATCTCGAGGACCAGGATATGTTTCGTATGAGCGGCATATACCGCGATGTGACTCTGACAGCCGTGCCCAGAACATTTGTGCGCGACCATTACATCACATCCGTTCTTGACAAATCATCCGACTACAGCTCCGGACAGCTAAATGTGGCTCTCGACATCGACAACCGTTCCGACGAGGCAAGCACAGTGAGCGCGGAAGTGCAGCTGCTTGACGCAAACGGAGAGGTGTGCCACAGCTTCTCGCCTCAGACATTGAGCAACATTCCGGCCGGCTCCGAAAAAAAACTCACCTTCACCGCCAATCTAAGCGGATTAAAGCTGTGGTCAGCCGAAATACCCAACCTCTACACCGTGGTAGTAAGCCTCAAGGACTCCGAAGGCAAGGAAATCGAGGCTTTCAGCACCAAATACGGATTCCGCCATATAGAGCAAGTTGGCAAGTTCGTGTACATCAACGGTAAGAAAATATTTTTCAAAGGTGCCAACCGCCACGACTCACACCCCCTCTACGGCAGGGCATTGCCCACAGATGTGATGCTGAAGGATGTGCTCATGTTCAAGCAGAACAATCTCAACACCATCCGCACAAGCCACTACCCCAACGCGGCCAAGATGTATGCCATGCACGATTACTACGGTATATATGTGATGGATGAGGCCGATCTTGAATGTCATGCACTCACATCGCTCAGCTCCAACACCTCGTGGGGTGACGCCTTTGTTGACCGCAATCAGCGCATGGTTCTCCGCGACCGAAACCACCCATCGGTGATATTCTGGTCAATGGGTAACGAAAGTGGATGCGGTATAAACTTCAAGGGGTGCTACGACGCCATCCGCGAGCTTGACAGCAGAATGATTCATTATGAAGGCCAAGGCACATGGACCTACACCGATCTCACCTCCAGAATGTATCCGGCCTACTCAGCAATGATATCCGATGACACCAATGGCGACAGCCGCCCGCACTTCCTGTGTGAATACGCCCATGCCATGGGACAGGCCATCGGCAATCTTTCAGAATACTGGGAATATATTGAAAACAGTGAGCGTACAATCGGCGGTTGTATCTGGGACTGGGTGGACCAGGCCATTTACAATCCTGATGAAATAAAGTCAGGCAACATCAAAGGGTTCTACACCGGATATGATTTCTCCGGCCCCCACCAGAACAATTTCTGCTCCAACGGCATCGTGGGGCCATTGCGCGAGCCCACCTCCAAGCTTGCCGAAGTGAAACATGTGTACAGCTACATCAAGCTTCGCGATTTTGATGCCGCCACCAAGACAGTGACTGTCAACAACACCTACGACTTCCTTGACCTGTCGGGCTTCGACATAAAATGGAGCGTCAGCAAAAATGGAGTGGACATAGAGAACGGCACCATTTCCGATTTCAATCTGCGGTCGGAGGAAACAGGTCAACTCACCATCCCCTACACCGCACCCGAAGCTGAGGACGGCGAATACCTGCTCACCATCCGGTTCGTCACCAAGCAAGCCGCCACATGGGCCGAGGCCGGACACGAAGTGGCCTCCGACCAGTTCACAATCACCGGGCGCCCGGCGCTTCCCGAGATAACTGCACTTGACAATTCGCTTATAGCGGATGAAAACGACGGTCTCAGCGTCACAGGCAAAAACTTCAGCGTCAAGTTCTCCAGCCAAGGCTACATCACATCGCTCAAATATCTCAGCGAAGAGATAATAGCCAATGAAGAAGGATTGAAATTCAACAATATGCGATGGATTGAGAATGACGCCGCCATGCCGTCATCAGTTTACAATCCCACCTTCCGTGCCGGCACTCCCTCGATTGAATATGTAAATGGCGATGCTTCTGGAGCAGAAGCTGTGAAAATCAGCTGCAGCTACACCTGCTCGGGATTCTGCGCCTACACCACCACCTACACTGTGTATGCCGACGCGACCATAGATGTGGAGGCAAGCTTTTCGCCACAGACATCATCGATTTACCGGCTTGGGCTGGGCATGACAACCGTGCCCGGCTTGGAAAATGTGAAATATTTCGCCAGAGGGCCATTGGCCAACTTCGTTGACAGAAAAACCGGCTCGTTGGCAGCAGTGTATTCATCCACCGTCACCGACATGGCCGAGCATTTCGTACGTCCGCAAACCATGGGCAACCATGAGGACATGCGATTTGTGGAGCTTACCAACAACAATGGCTTCGGTATGCGCATTGACACCGAAGGTCAGGTATCATTCTCCGCCCTGCACGCCACCGAACAGGACTTCGTGAAGGTGCGCCACGACTTCGATCTTGAAACACATCCGGAAATATTCCTGCATTTCGACTATATGCAAAAGGGACTCGGCAACGCCTCCTGCGGCCCGGGTCAGCTGGACAAATACCTTGTGCCATCTTCAGGCACATACTCCTACAAGCTGCGCATCACTCCTATCATGGGCAAAGGCGCCGGATACAGTGTGCCGCAAGGCAACAGCTCCGACATCTTCGCCACAGCAATAGCCACAACAAACGCCATTGAAAACATGGACTATGCCGCCGCCGAAGCTCCCGAGGAACTTTATACCTTGCTGACCGACCAGATGGCAACTGTACCTTACGGAAATGACCCGGCCATAATCAACGCGGAATTTTCAGGCGACACCAACAGCGCGTTGTGGATTGACTTCAACAAGGACTACACCTTTGACAGCGACGAACAGCTCCAATCGTCCGGCAACGGCCAATGGATTGTCAATATCCCCCCAGGCATCACATCGGGCACATATCGTGCTCGCCTGGTCACCGATACCGGCACACCCGTTGCCGATGGACCGGTTGCCAGCGGACGCGTATATGACTTCCGCATATCCGTAGCCGCACCCGAAGGTGTGGTGGAATACAAGATTCCCGATGGCACCATGCATGCCCAGGGTAAAGCTTATGTCAGCCGCATCTACACCGAAGGTGCCTTCAACGACATCAGCTATCAAGCCGATGCTGCGCCGAAGTCCATCTACACCCTGCTCGATATGCAGCCCACCATCATACGTGGAAACTCCGCCACATTCCATTTCAATGCCAACGACCTCGGCTCACGAGGCTCGGTGATGCAGGATTTGCGCTACAACATCGCCGTGATATTCCTTGACGCCTACGGCACAGGCGAATTCACGGAAGTGGGAAGATATGGTAACGTGCCACCGGCCAATAATGTGATAGGCAACTACGATGAGGTGATGAACATTGAGCAGAGCATAGAGATACCCGAGGACGCCACCTCCGGTCATGCCCGCTTGCGTGTAATCTACACCAATGCTTGGGAAAACCTCACTGACCCCAACTCCACCAATATCAAGGAAGGTGTGGCCTACGACATCGAGATAGAAGTGCTGCTACGCGACCCCAACGCGGAAGCTGACTACCAGATTCCTGACGGAACCCTTCACTCACAGCGCAAAGCCTATCTGAAAACTGTTTCAACAGTAGGTGCCATCACCGACATAGAACATTCATGGGATGAATGTCCTGCTGAATTCTACACACTCTTGCCACGCGAGCTTGAGGTGCAGAGCGGAGGTTATTTCACACTCCACCTCCTCGGCAACGACCTCGGCAGCCCCGGAACAGTGCTTCAGGATTTCCGATACAACCAGGCCTATATCTACACCGACTTCACCGGCAGCGGCGAGTTTGAGCTCGCAGGTTCTTACGGTCAGATGAAACCGTCGGACAACATCACCGCCAACTACAACTCAGTGCTTGACATCGCACATGACCTCATGGTGCCGGGTGGTGCCACACCGTGCATCGGTAGGATACGCGTCATTTACCAAAATGCATGGGCCGCACTGTCAGGCCCCAACGCAACCGACATCAAAGAAGGACAGGCAATTGACATTCCTCTCAACATTGTCGAGGCCACCGATGCCATCGATGAGGTGCCACTCATGCCAAACTATGGGGATGATGCATCGGTTATTTACGATATAATGGGGCGCCGTATCACCGGCAAGCCGCTCCCCGGCATATATATCGTGAACGGTAAGAAAACCTATATCCGATAACATCCACCTGCCTACATCAAGCGGCGGACTCGTCAAGGGTCCGCCGCTTTGCATATATATCTAATTCTGTCAATGCCTTCCTGCAGATGCGGGTCGCTGATAGCCGGAGCCTTGCGATGGCACCGCCGGAGCGGAAGGAGGATCGGAAGCTGCCGGAGGGGTAACAGAGGGGGTTGATGAGCTGTTGTAACCCGGACGGAGATAACCCGTTGGCACATTTGGACGGACGCCGGGACGGACACCCCACTGAGGAGGAGCCACGGGGATGGATGGCGGCGGCACATTCACACCCCATCCCCAACCGCTCACGCCGGGATTCCACAGCGAGGGATCAATGGCCGGAGGACCGGGATAATATCCGTATGTCGGCACAGAAATGCCAACACCATAGTAATCGGGCGACACATCCATTTCAGCGTCCCACAGCGAGTCGCACCCTGCAGCAAGCCAACCCGCTGTCAAGGCGCACCCTATTGTCATGATTTTGCCGAATAGTTTCATAATCTTCACTCTTATAAGTATATATATTACGCCTCGACGCAAGCTAAAGTTCATTTTTCAAAAAAAATTGCAGGCGATTAAACCATTTTACATTCATAATGTCTATTTAAAGTAACTTTGTTAAAAATTTACTAACACACCACATCCGTATCAACAATGAAAACGTCATGTAGGATCCTGCTCCTTATGTCAATACTGTTAACCTGCGTGAGTTCCGCGATGGCGCTCAACATCACAGGCTTGGTGAAAGACGACATGGGAGAGCCCCTTCCACAGGCCACGCTGCGACTGCTCACGGCCTCCGACTCCACCTTTGTGAAAGGTGTGAAAACCAACACTTCCGGCAACTACACCTTCTCCGCTGTCAAAGCCGGCAACTACCTCATTGAAACATCATACGTGGGGTATGCCACCAGCTTCACCCCGGTGACAGTGGCCAAATCCAACATCAATATGGAGCCTATACAGATGGCCGAATCGTCCATCCAGCTCAAAGATGTGACCGTAACCGCCGTCAAGACTCAAATCAAGGTGATGGAGGACACGGTGGAATTCAACGCCGACTCCTACAAAACACAACCCAACGCTGTGGTGGAAGACCTGCTCAAACGACTCCCCGGAGTGGAGGTGGACTCCGATGGTAAAATCACCGCCAACGGCAAATCTGTGTCCAAGATCCTCATCGACGGCAAGGAGTTTTTCAGCGACGACCCCAAGGTGGCGTCCAAAAACCTGCCTGTGAGTATGGTGGACAAGCTTCAGGTGGTGGACCGAAAGAGCGACCTCGCACGGCTCACAGGTGTGGACGACGGCGAGGATGAGACTGTGATCAACCTCACCGTGAAGAAAGATATGAAGAACGGTTATTTCGGCAACATCGAAGCCGGATACGGCACAGACAACCGCTACACAGGCTCGTTCAATGTCAACAAATTCTGGAACGGCACCCAGATAACCCTCCTCGGTAATTTCAACAATACCAACGAGCTTGGATTCACCGACTCCAATGGCAGCCGTTTCCGCCGCTTCGGAGGCACCAACGGCATAAACAAGTCGCAAGCGCTGGGATTGAACTTCAATGTGGGCAAGGAGGAAATTCTCCGCGTGGGCGGTGATGTGATGTACTCCCACACCGACCGTGACACCCGCAAGAACCAGAGCCGCCAGTACCTCTTCTCCGACTCAACTTCGTGGAGCAACTCCATCACCAACTCCCGCGATAAAGGCCATAACCTGCGTGCCGACTTCAGAGTACAATGGCAACCCGACTCGTTCAACACCTTGGAGTTCCGTCCACGAATCTCATATAATCTCAACAACAGCGCCAGCATCGACTCCTCGCTAATCATTGCCGGTGACCCGAGGCGCACCCACGTGAGCTCCACATACAACGACAACTCCTCTCGCGGTCACTCGCTCGAATATGGCGCCAACCTCATCTACAGCCACAACTTCAAGCGCAAGCGCGGCCGCTCGTTCTCCATCAACCTCCGCTACGAGCACTCCGATGTGAGAGAGCGCGAGAACAGCTATTCGCGCAACCGCTTCTATCTCTTCCCCGACTCCATCGACCTCTACGACCAATATGGCGACAACCACACATGGAGCAACCTTGCCCAGGCACGTGTGTCGTGGACTGAACCCATAGGCAATGCCGCCAATGGCCACTTCCTCACTTTCGCCTACCGTGTCCAGTACAAATGGAACAACGCCGACAAGCTGGTTTACGACCACCCTGTGCACTACCCCGGCGAGGGTGATGACTGGAGCGCATGGATCGACTACACAAACCTGCAGTTCAACGACACACTATCCAACCAATTCCGCAACGACTTCTTCACCCAGGAGCTGCGCCTTGGCTATAAATATGTGTCGCGCAAACATAATGTGGATGTGGGCATCACCGCCGTACCCTCGCAGTCCAGGAGCAAAAACCTCATCAACGGTGCCAAAAGTATTCCACTGCGCCGTGTGTGGAACTTCGCACCATTCCTGCGCTACCGTCTCAAGATTGACAACTCCACCACCTTTAACGCAGCCTATCGCGGACGCGCTTCCGAACCTTCCATGACCCAGCTGCAGCCGGTGGCCGATATGAGCGACCCCATGCGCATCGTTGTCGGTAATCCTAATCTTGACCCTACATTCAATCATTGGATCAGCCTGCGCTTCCAATCATTCAACGCCGAGCACCAACGCTCCATAATGAGTATGGCCGACTTCGAGGTGACCCAGAACTCCATAGTGTCCAAAACCACATTCGACCGCACCACCGGTGCACAGACCACCACCTACGAGAATGTCAACGGTGTGTGGAACGGACGATGGATGGTAATCTACTCCCAGCCGCTGCGCAACAAGGCTTGGCAGGTGTCAACCCACTTGTTCACCAACTACAACCACGCCGTGGGATTCAACAACGGCGAGCGCAACAGCTCCGGAACTCTCGGAATCAATGTGATGCCTTCAATTGCCTTCCGTCCCGACAACATGGAGTTTGAGCTGCGCCCACGCTACTCCCTCCAGTACACCCACAATTCGCTCAGCAGTACATCCAACCTCAAGGTGCACAACTATGGCGGCACATTCTCTGCCTACTACTACACTCCCATTGGTGTGATTCTCAGCAGCGACCTCACCTACACCGCCACCAGCGGATATGCCCAGGGGTATGACAAGAACGAATGGATGTGGAACGCCTCCATCTCCTACCAACTGCTGGCCAACCGCTCACTCACTCTTGCCGTCAAGGCCTACGATCTGCTGCAGCAGCGTTCGTCAATCAACCGCAGCGTAACCGCCAACTATATCGACGACACAAGCTACAACAATCTCACACGCTATTTCATGTTCACAGTGTCCTACCGGTTCAACACTTTCGGCAAAGGCAACCAACCCTCCGACCGAAACGCATGGCGCGGTCCCGGTGGTGGCGGTCCCGGTGGCGGCGGCCACGGCGGCGGTCCCGGACGAGGTCCAAGATAACATCGTCAATACAGACCTACAGAACAAACAGCGGGATGAGCCTTGGTCGGCTCATCCCGCTGTTAATTTCAATAAATCCGCGGATATTATTCGGCGGTCAGCACCGAGGGTGCCACATAGGTGCGGGCACCAAGCTCCTGGTCGAGCATATACACACCCATGCCGTCGTTGCCCACGAGGGAGAACTTGTCAATCAGCTTGGCGGCATTGTCCTCTTCTTCCACCTGTTCCGACACGAACCAGTTGAGACGGTCGCGGGTGGCATAGTCATGCTCCTGCTCGGCGAGAGCATAGATATTGTTGATGAGCGAGGTCACCTTCTGCTCATGCTCGAGTGTGTGCTTGAAAGTGTCGAGCACAGAGTCCCAGCTTGTGGGCACCTCATCGATAGCTTTGAGTATCACACGGCCACCACGCTGGTTCACATAGTTCATGAGCACTTCGGCGTGAGCCTGTTCTTCCTTGAACTGCACGCGATACCAATTGGCCACGCCGCTACGGCCCTGCTCCTCGCAGTACATGGCCATGGACAGATACAGATAGGCCGACCACATTTCGGCATTGATTTGCGCATTGAGCGCATCTTGAATCTTGTTGCTAAGCATAATATATTATTGTTAATCCTAAACTCGTTTTCACGCCCCAAAATTATACATTTTTGAGCGCGGATGCAAAAAAATCACACCTTGTAGTCGCGCACACACATTTCGTAAATCAGCTTGAGCCACACTATGGTGACCGGCAGCGCTTTAAGTGCGTAAGGCCAAATAAGCGAATACCGCACCGAATGTGGCAAGAAATCGGAGCCGAAGCTCGCAAATACCAGCGTCGCCACCATCAGCCACCAGTCCGTCCGGCTGCGCTGCCACGGGGCAGTGACATACCACAGCGCCACTCCGGTCATGGCTATGATATAGCCGCTGCTCTCGCTCCCGGTGCTGAAAAGCACTATGCACATCAGCACCGAAGCCACAAGCGCCCACTGAAAACCATCGTTGGCAAACTGCCGCACTCTCACAGCCGGGAGCATGAACAGCACCACCGCCGGAACAAGTATCCACAGGTCACTCCCCCACCATCCGGAAATCTTGTGCACCATCCCGAGGGTGGAGATGTTCTGATAAAACGCCTCGGCATTAAGGGCATTCTTGTCGGCAAGCGTGGCAAACCATTCGGCGTACTGGCCCAGGAGATACTGCGGCGAGGCAATCAGCAGCGGTAGCACCAGCCCCACAGCTGTCCATATCGCGAGCCATAGCAGCAGTACCTTCTTGCGGTGCGAGAACACAATGAACGCCAGCCCCACAATGCCGTAGAGCTTGGTGAGTGTGCCCAGCACAATGAAGCATGCCGCCCATTTCTCATCTCCTTTCCTGATAGCACAATAGGTGGCAAGCACAAGGGCGCATATCACGATATTGAACTGCGCCATATAGAGAGCCACAAGCAGCTCGTAGCTCACAAACCAGTAGATGAACATCCGTTTGTCAAGCTCCAGAGGCAGCTTCCTTACCACCCACCACAATATGGCGCACATGGCAAGTTCCCACGCTATAAGCCCCACCACCGGCGGCAACATGGCGAACGGAGCCACGAGCACACCGAACAGCGGGCCATAAAGATTGTGGTCGAAATACTCTTCGGGATAATAGGCATAGAGCGACAATCCGTCGCGCAGGTGGAAAAAAACATGGCGGAATATCCTGAAGTTGTTGAGGTGCATGTCGAGCCTCCCCTTGTAAATGGCCGCGAACACAGCCATCACTCCCCACAGCACCGCGATGGTACGCGGGTTGGACCCCGGCATATATCGTCTCACTCCGTCACGCACCTGCATCAACTTCATGGCTGGTAACATCTACATCCGCCACTATCTGACGGCCATTGTGAACATTGGCTATATACGGGGGCCGGTGCTTGCTCTCGCTGAACACTCGGCTCAGGTATTCGCCGATAATACCGAGACACAACAGCTGCACGCCGCCCATGAACAGCACCGTGACCATGATGGTGGGATAGCCGGCCACAGGGTCGCCCCACAGCAGGGTGTTGGTGAGGATATATATCAGATATACGAATCCCACAATCGAGCATGCCACTCCCATCAGCGAAGCCAGCCGCAGCGGTGCGGTAGTGTAGGAGGTCACACCCTCCACAGCGAGATTGAGCAGGCTCCACCAGCTCCATTTGGAGCGGCCCTCCGAGCGGCTGAGCTGATTGTAGGTGATTCCGATTTTGCGATACCCTATCCAGCTGTACATACCTTTGGTGTTGCGCTGCGTTTCGCGCATGCGGCGTAGGGCGTTGACACACACCCTGTCGAGCAGGCGGAAATCACCGGTGTTGGCCTGGATCGGTACCCGAGTCACATTCTGGAGCAGGCGGTAATACCATTGCGAGGTTTTCCGTTTCCACCATCCCTCGTGGCTTGAAGCTCGGACGGCATACACATCCTGCCACCCCTGCTGCCACAGGTCCAGCATCTGCGGCACCACATCGGTGGGGTGCTGCATATCGCTGTCCATTATAATAACGGCGTGGCCGGTGGCGTAGTCCATACCGGCGAGCATCGCGGCCTCCTTGCCGAAATTGCGGCTGAGGCTCACATAGCTGAACCGAGGATCCTCATCATGATATTGCTTAGCAAGCTCAGCAGTGGCGTCGCTGCTACCGTCGTCCACAATCAGAAATTCCCACTCCACCGAGTGGTTTTCCTCGGCCAGCCGCTCCATCTTGGAGCGGAGCAGAGGCATCGAGGCAGCCTCGTTGAACGCCGGAAGAAGCACTGTCACTCTTTTCATGGCACTATCATTTGATTTAAATATGCGCTGAGTACAACTGAGCCAACTCGCTGTAGGTGCCGAACGCAATGCCATGCTTTTTGGCATCCGCAATCACCCCCTCGAGCATACTCTGCATCCCCGCACCGCTGCGGTGGCGTATCATCAGCGGTATCTTGATGTCGGGCGCGAGAGTGTGGAGCGGAAAATACTCCCACGGATGGGAATATGTGGCAAAATAGCCGTCATGGGCATGGATGCGACGCGCCAACGCCTTGTAAACCACCGGCGGCAGAACATGGCCGGCAAGCCAGAACATCGGAAACCGCACCCACGGGGTGACGGATGTGGGAATCTGGAGCACACCGCCTCTCTGCACAAACGGAGTGCGAGGCTTGGTGAGATGATTGTAGCGTCCGGGGATGAAGGTGGGGTTGAGCGACGATTCGTAGTTGTATCCGGCCGTGGCAAACAGCTCCGGCTCCACCTTGGCCATGCGGGCCATGCGGAACCCTTTCACCTCCGCCCCGGTAAGCTCCTGAAGCCGCAGCCTTGACTGCGCAAGATGCTCCGGCTCGAAATGCCAGTGGTTCATGCCGTGGCTCGCCAGCTCATGTCCCTCGGCCACAATCCTCGACAGCTCCTCGGGAGCATTCTCTGCAAACTTCACAGTCACGAAAAATGTGGCCCGCACCGAATGTTCTCTGAGGATGTCAAGCACGGCTCTTGTGCCTTGGCGCGACACCTCCATCTGCTGCCCGAACTCAATATCGTAGCCAAGTTCACGCGGCAAGTCAAACGCTTCAATGTCAAAACTCAAGCAATACATGGGTGCAAATGTACAACAATTCCATAAAATCTTACTACCTTTGCACCCTGATTATCCAAAAAACACCATCAATATGCATCTTACCGAGCTTACAGCAGTGTCGCCCATCGATGGCCGCTACCGTTCCAAATGCGAGCCCCTGGCCGAATATTTTTCAGAATACGCCCTCATCCGCTACCGTGTGAGAGTGGAAGTAGAATATTTCATAGCCCTATGCGAGCTGCCGTTGCCGCAGCTCAAGGATGTGAGCCACGAACTGTTTCCCGCCCTCCGCGCCATCTACAAGGAGTTCACCGTGGACGATGCCCGGTGCATCAAGGAGATAGAGTCGGTGACCAACCACGATGTGAAAGCCGTGGAATATTTTCTCAAGGAGCGGTTTGATGCCCTGCATCTGGAGCCGTACAAGGAGTTCATCCATTTCGGCCTCACCTCGCAGGACATCAACAACACCTCTGTGCCTATGTCAGTGCGCGAAGCCATCCATGAGGTGTATCTGCCTATGCTCGACACCCTCGTTGCCGACCTTGAATCCAAAGCCGGGGAGTGGAAAGATGTGGCCATGCTGGCTAAAACCCACGGCCAGCCAGCCTCCCCCACCCGTCTTGGCAAGGAGATAATGGTATTCGCCTACCGTCTGCGCAAGCAGATGGAGCTGCTCAAGAGCGTGCCCGTGACCGGAAAATTCGGCGGCGCCACAGGCAACTTCAACGCCCACTCCGTGGCATACCCCCAATACGACTGGAAATCGTTTGCAGCCAACTTCCTCAGCTCACGACTTGGCATCGACCGCGAGGAGTTCACCACTCAGATTTCCAACTACGACAACCTTGCAGCCCTGTTTGACGCACTCCGCCGCATCAACACCATCATCATCGACCTTGACCGCGATATATGGCAATATATATCCATGGAATATTTCAAGCAGCGCATCAAGGCCGGCGAGGTAGGCTCCTCCGCCATGCCCCACAAGGTGAATCCCATCGACTTCGAGAACTCCGAAGGCAATCTCGGTATAGCCAACGCCATATTCTCACACCTCGCCACCAAGCTCCCGGTGTCGCGACTCCAGCGTGACCTCACCGACTCCACAGTGCTCCGCAACGTGGGCGTGCCTCTGGGCCACACTCTCATTGCCCTGGCCTCCACCCTCAAAGGTCTCGGCAAGCTCATTCTCAATCAGCCGGCCATAGATGCCGACCTTGACAATATGTGGGCCGTGGTGGCCGAAGGGATACAGACCATCCTGCGCCGCGAAGGGTATCCCCACCCCTACGAAACCCTCAAGCAGCTTACCCGCACCAACTCCGCGGTCACAGCACAAAGCATCGCCGAATTTATCGACACTCTCGATGTCACCCCCGAGGTGAAAGCCGAACTTCACGCCTTGTCACCCCACACCTACACAGGACGATAACATAGTACTATATCATATATTCCACAAACACAATCAACAATGTTAAAACACAAAATCCTATCAGTCATTATCGCTATTTTCGGCCTCACTCTCTCAGCCGGTGCCGCACAGCGTATGACTCTCGCCACCAAGGCGCAGCCCAAGCTGCTCCCGGGAGTGCCTGTGATGGAAAACCCCATCTACAACCCCGAAGGCTCCGATGAAGCCTACATCATGAATGTGACTGAAAACACTTTCTGGGGCGATGAAGATGTGGATGGCTACAAGATGACCATCCGCCGCTCTGCCGACGGCAAGAAAATATATTTCCAGGACCTTACCCCCGGATTCAACGGCGATGCCAACACCGAAGGATACTCCTGGGTGGCAGGCGACATCAACGGCACCGACATCACTATTCCCGCCGGACAGGTGCTCTACAAATCGCCTGACCAGGTGCTGTATCTGGAAATAGTGACTGTGGACGACTACGGTCAGGTGGAGGAGTTCAAGGACGACATTCACTTCACCATCGATGGCGAGACCATCCGTCAGGCCGACAACTCGCTCCGTGTAAGCGTGTTCAAGAACGGCGACACAATGGATGAAGCCGGATTTTTCATATTCATGAACAATTTTGAAATTCTCCCCATGGGCGATGTCACCACATTCACCCCACCGGCCGATGCCGAAGTGGAGCAGTGGATGATGACCTGCGACACCGGATCACGGTTTATGAAGGTGGCCCGCAGCGGCAACGATGTGTATGTGGCCGGCTTCAGCTCCATGTCGCCCGACGACTATGTGGTGGGCACCATCCAGAACGGCAAGCTGTCGTTCCGCTCCGGCTACATCCTCACCAACGCCGACACCAGATATATCCGCCTCATCGGTGCGAGCGAGGGCGAACCCGATGAATGGGGCTATCCCACCCTCACCATGTCAAGCGAATACACATTTGATGTCAACGAGGCCGAGGACCACTTCACCCTCAACCCCTCATCCGACTATATCGTGGAGGCAAGCTACTTCAACTTCACCATGCTCAATGGCATCACCAATGTGGAACTGTTCCGCTATGCCGGCGACAAACCTGCCACTCCCGCCACTCCGGAAATCGTGTCGTGGTCAGATGAGGACCAGCTTATCCGCATCAATGTGCCTTGCGCCGATGAGGACGGCAATTTCATCAATCCCGAGCACCTCGCATACCGCATCTATCTCGACGGTGCGCTGTATGAGTTCACTCCCGATGACTACTACTACCTTCCCGAATCCATGACCGACCTCCCCTACAGCTTCACCGATCAGTATGACATATACTCCAACGGCGATATTAAAACCATATTCTTCCATGGACCGGCATTCAACACCCTCGAGGTAGAATCGATCTACACTGTGGACAACGATGCCCGTGTGTCGCAGCGCGCCGTTTACGCCGGCATCGGGTCCATTGATGCCGACCATGGCACAGCAGTGGACACTGAATACACCGATGTTCTCGGCCGCAAGGTGGCCAACCCCCAGCCCGGTATGTTTGTGATCAAAACCACCAAATATGCCGATGGCACACGCAATGTGAGCAAGATTGTGGTTCGCTGAGCCCAAAAAACATAAAAAAACATCAAACCGTATGAATTTCTCAGGAATTTATACGGTTTGTTTGCTTTTTATGCATTACCTTTGCTGCTAAATGGGCGGAGAACCTTCCGGGTACTGTGCCCATGGTTGTTCTTTTGCATTATTTAATCAGAGATTCCGCCGCGAGGCCAGTCTAAATAATTTTTAATTTCATTCAATTTTTTATTACCATTTACGTAAAGGTCACTACACATGGAAAGTAACGAGAAAAAACCGAAACGTCCCCGCATCGGGCAGTCGGTGAACATGAATCCCGACCAGCAAACTAACTCATCTGCCATTGGAAACGAATACAACTCCGATGCACAGCACCACAGCGACTACCGTCCACGCACCCCGTACCAGCAGCGTCAGAACGGATATAACCGACAGGGAGGCTATAACCGTCAGAACTCCTACAACCGCTACAACAATCAGGGTGACAGCGGATATCGTCCCCGTCAGCAGTATCACGCTCCCGCCACCACCGATGCCGAGGGTCAGGCCACGGCTACCGAAGGTGAAGAGAACCAGCAGCGCACCTATCAGCAGCGCCCCTACCAGCAGCGTTCCTACCAGCAGCGTGAAGGCGGCTACAACAACAACCGCTACAACAATAACAACAACCGCTACAACAACCGTCAGGGCGGATACAACAACAACCGCTACAACAACCGCAACCAGGGTCCGCGCCAGAACCAGTTTGGCATGCCGCAGGGTGGCAAGAGCTTTGTGCCCCGCCCCAAGAAGGTGGAATACGAGGCTCCCGTCATCGACCCCAACGAAGAAATCCGCCTCAACAAATATATGGCCAACGCCGGTATATGCTCCCGCCGCGAAGCTGATGAATACATCCAGCAGGGTCTGGTGAAAGTCAACGGCAACGTTGTGACCGAGCTCGGCACAAAAATAACACATAGCGACACCGTGGAGTATGACGAGAAGCTCGTCACCCTTGAGAGCAAATGCTACATTCTGCTCAACAAACCGAAGGATTGCGTCACCACCTCCGACGACCCCAACGGACGCCTCACTGTGATGGACCTCGTGAAGGGTGCCTGCGATGCACGCATCTACCCCGTGGGACGACTTGACCGCAACACCACCGGTGTGCTCCTGCTCACCAACGACGGCGACCTCGCCTCCAAGCTCACACACCCCAAGTATGTCAAGAAAAAGATTTACCATGTGTGGACCGACAAGGATATCTCCGAGGACGATATGCAGCGTATCGCCGATGGCATTGAGCTCGAGGACGGCCCCATCCACGCCGATGCCATCAGCTATGCCACCGAAACCGACCGCAACCAGGCCGGCATTGAAATCCACTCAGGCCGCAACCGCATCGTGCGCCGTCTGTTCGAGAGCCTCGGCTATCATGTGACAAAGCTCGACCGCGTGTATTTCGCCGGACTCACCAAGAAAAACCTGCCCCGAGGCCGCTGGCGCTACCTCACTCAGGAAGAAGTGAACTTCCTCAAAATGGGCTCATTTGAATAATAATTCTTATATGAAACGCAATAAAATCATATCCCTCTTCTCGCCCGAAATGATTGGCAAAGAGGTCAGCGTGATGGGATGGGTCCGCACCCGTCGTGGCAACAAGCATGTGCAGTTCATCGCACTCAACGACGGCTCCACCATCAAGAACATCCAGATAGTGCTCGACATGACCAAGTTCACCGACGAGCAGCTTCGTCCCGTCACCACCGGCTCAAGCGTCCATGTCACCGGCACTCTGTGCGAATCAATGGGCAAAGGGCAGACCGTGGAAGTGCAGGCCGACACTCTCGAGGTGTTCGGCACCGCCGACCCCGAAACATACCCCCTGCAGAAAAAAGGCCACACTCTGGAATTCCTGCGTGAGAAAGCCCACCTGCGCCCCCGCACCAACACCTTCGGTGCCGTGCTCCGCGTGCGCAGCACCCTGGCTTTCGCCATCCACAAGTTCTTCAACGAGCGCGGCTTCTTCTACCTCCACACCCCGCTCATCACAGCGAGCGACTGCGAAGGCGCCGGAGCAATGTTTCAGGTAACCACCCTCGACCTCAACAACCTGCCCAAATGCGAGGATGGCAAGGTGGACTTCTCCGCCGATTTCTTCGGCAAGCCCACCGCCCTCACCGTCAGCGGACAGCTTGAAGGCGAACTCGGTGCCACCGCCCTTGGTGCCATCTACACCTTCGGCCCCACATTCCGCGCCGAGAACTCCAACACTCCGCGCCACCTGTCGGAGTTCTGGATGATAGAACCCGAAATAGCGTTCTACGACATCACCGACAATATGGAGCTCGCCGAGGATTTCATCAAATATTGTATCAACTATGCCCTCGACCACTGCCGCGACGACATCGACTTCCTTGCCCAGATGTACGACCCTGAGCTCGTTGACCGCCTCAAATCGGTTGTAGAGCATGAGTTTGTGCGCCTCACCTATACCGAAGGTGTGAAAATCCTCGAAGAGAGCGGCCACAAGTTTGAGTTCCCTGTGTTCTGGGGTGCCGACCTGCAGAGCGAGCACGAGCGGTTCCTTGTGGAGGAGCATTTCAAACGCCCCGTGATTCTCACCGACTACCCCAAGGATATCAAAGCATTCTACATGAAGCAGAACGAGGACGGACGCACCGTCCGCGCCATGGATGTCCTCTTCCCCAAGATCGGAGAGATTATCGGCGGCTCCGAGCGTGAGGCCGACTACAACAAGCTGCTGACACGCATCGAGGAGCTGAATATCCCCATGAAGGATATGTGGTGGTATCTCGACACCCGCCGCTTCGGCTCAGTGCCCCACTCAGGCTTCGGTCTCGGATTTGAACGCCTTGTGCTGTTCGTCACCGGAATGACCAACATACGCGATGTGATTCCGTTCCCGCGCACTCCCAAGAACGCTGAATTCTAAAATACCTCTCATACAAAGGGTGCGCAAATTTGCGCACCCTTTTTCTATATACATTCCATGCAGCAAGACAATTCCCCCTTGGTCCTTTCCATCATGGCATCGCCGCGACTCGGCGGCAACGTAGCCACACTCCTCGATGAAGCCGAACGAGGCGCCATTGCAGCCGGCGCCACAGTCAAACGACTCACAATCAGCCATCTCGACTTCCACCCATGCGTGGCGTGCATGAAATGCCGCACCACAGGACAATGCGCACTGCCCCATGACGATGCCCATCAACTGGCACAACTCATCAGCCAAGCCGACTCGCTGCTCATAGCCATGCCCATCTATTGGAGTTCAATGCCCGGCACACTCAAAACTCTCCTCGACAGGCTCGTGTATGCCCTCATTGACACCTCGGGCACATCCCTGCCCAAACCGCTGCAGCGCGGAGCCCGCCTCGGCATCATCTGCGCATGCACAGCACCCTGGCCGCTCAGCATCACCCAGACACGCCCCGCCATCAAAGCCCTCAAGCGCATATTCCGGCCCGCCGGGTTCACAGTCTATCCCCCACTCTGCCTCACCGGCACCCGCACTCTTGACGCCCCCAAACCATCCGCCCTCAAAGCAGCCTTCTCCCTTGGCGACCTCCTCGCCCACCGCCGCTAAACCAAGACTTTTCCCAATACACATAATTCAAAAATAATCGTTATCTTTGTCACATAGCTACCCGACACACCGATGAAACCACTTAAAGCGATATCTCTTTTTTCGTGTATAGGTGTTGCAGAATATTACCTGCAGCAGCTGGGCATCGATGTTGTAGTAGCCTCTGACATTGACCCCAAACGGTGTGAGGTTCACAAATTCCTATATCCGGATACAGCAACCGTATGTGGAGACATACGGGACCCCAAATGCAAGCAAAAAATAATTGACGCGGCTCATAATCAGAATATTGACATTATCCTATCGACACCGCCGTGCCAAGGGCTCAGCAGCGCGGGCAAGAACAGAAGCTACGGGGATCTGGCAAACAGCAAAGATGAACGGAACACTCTGCTGCTTGAGTCGTTTGCTATAATAGACCACTTCTCTCCATCGTTCATTTTGTTTGAGAATGTTCCGCGACTGCTTAAAGTCCTGATAGAATATCAAGGTGAATACCGCTCTATCGAACAAATTTTGCGTCTGAAGTACGGCGACAGCTACGATATTAAAATCAACGTGCTGAACTGCTGCAACTTTGGAGTGCCACAGAACAGAGAGCGATGCTACATCCGTCTTGCCAAAAAGGGCCTCACTTGGAACGACCCTGTCCCCTGCGACCATATCATCACTCTAAAAGAGGCTATAGGACATCTCCCGTCGCTGGAACCGGGGCAAGACAGTGGAATAAAAAATCATTGGGCGAGGAAACATCCTCAGTCGCAGATTGAATGGATGCGTCATACACCGGAAGGGTGCTCGGCAGTGCTGAATAAAGTGCATTTCCCCAAGAAAGCCAACGGAGAGAGAATCAAGAGCTATCCCAATTGCTACAAAAGAATGGTTTGGGATGCACCATCACCTACCGTAACAATGAGAAACGAAATAATCTCATCCCAAGACAAAGTGCACCCGGGCCGCCCTCTTGGCAACGGCATGTGGAGCGATGCCCGAGTGCTCACTCTCAGAGAACTGCTGATTGTGATGACACTCCCACCCGACTTGGATTTGCCGACTGACATCAGCGATGCCCGCCTGCGCCAATGTATTGGCGAGGGGATACCTGCAATGATGGTCAAAACAATAATGCAAGGGTTATGCGCAAATTGAATTTATCCGGAATATCTATGTTTTCAAGCGCAGGTATAGCTGAGACATACCTGTCCGAACTTGGCATAGATATCAGGCTCGCCAACGAGATAGACCCTGTCAGAGCGCAATATCACTCTCATTTCTATCCCGATGCGGAGATGGTGGTCGGTGACATCCAAAATCCGGATGTGTATTCGGAATTCATCAGCAAAGCCAAATCACTGCGCCCCCGATTCCTGCTGGCCACACCGCCCTGTCAAGGAATGAGCAGTTTAGGCAAGAAACAGTACTCCGACGACAGCCGCAACTATCTTATATTCTCAGTTCTCAATGCAATTGAGGATTTAGTCCCTGATATAGTGGTGATTGAAAATGTGCCTAAATTTTTCAAGCTGCTGTTCCCCTACAAGGGACAGAATCTGCCTATCATTGACATTCTGAAGCTGAAATACAACGACACTTATGCAATAGAACCGGTGCTTGTCAACGCAAAAGATTACGGAGTGCCCCAGTCTCGTCCAAGAGCCTTGGTGATAATGCACAAGCCAACTTATTCATGGCATCTCCCTCCCGCGGAGAAAGAGATTACACTGAGGGAAGCCATTGGCCATCTGCCATCATTGAAGAACGGCGAAAATTCGGGCATCAAATACCATTACGCGCTGACTCATAGCGCCATGCATGTAGAAGTCATGTCGCATACACCCGAAGGGTGCAGTGCGATGAACAATCCTGTATTTTTCCCACGCAAAGAAAACGGACAAAAAGTAAGTGGATTCCACAACACCTACAACAGATTGAAATGGGATGTGCCATGCGCCGCCGTCACCACCAACAGCGGAATGATTTCAGGACATAACAATGTTCATCCCGGACGAAAGCTATCCAACGGACTGTACAGCGACCCCCGTGCATTATCGCTACTTGAAATCATGATAGTGTCATCACTCCCGTGCGATTGGAATCTCCCAAAGAATTACAACGACAGGACCGTGCGCACTCTCATCGGCGAAGCCATACCGCCGCTGCTTCTGAAAAAAATTCTTTCCACTCTGCAACCCCGTACAAGTTCACCGAACATGCTTCCCAACCCAACCAGCCGCAGCAATAAAAAGGACAAGTGGACAATAATGAAATATGTCAACAAATTTGACCTGCTGCTTAAATATGCCACACTGATCCGCAATCTCAACGCCAAAGTTGATGACAGAACGATTGCAGAGATAAACAATATCATGAAGGGGCTAAACATTTACCAACCCAAATATGGCAAACCAAGTGTTGACACCACCAACTTCAAGATATGCCAGATTGTTTACTTCATGTTTGCCTACAGGAATGAAAAATCAGCAAACAAAGAGATTGTATTCAGCCCGTTAGGAAACTTATTGCTAAACAATCTAGATAAGACCGACTGGATTGCCAAGATTTTTGCAACCATGCTGTTCGGACTGCCCTTCAATCATCCTTTCAATAAGATAAGCCCTCAGTTCGACCTATATCCATTCCGACTGATATTCCAGCTGCTGCTTGACCATCGTTTAGAGCAGAAATTGTATCAAGACGAGTTATTCTATCTTGTCCTATGGACTAAGGAGATTGAAGATACATCATACAACGAACTGGTTGACAATATATTGGAATTACGCAGCTTATCTCCGAAGGAAAAGTATGTCCTGTTTACTGAAAACCTCAAAATTGAGGATACTCTTGCCAACGCCCTTCACGAAACATCGTATCTGATGGGACAACTCGAGAGTGCAGGTATAGCTCGCATCATCCCCGGAAACAACATTGGAATTTTGCGCCAGGGCGGGTTTGGCAGAGGTGAAGTACCGGCATATCCAACCACCCAACAGCTTGAAGAGTACAATCCATCAGGATACAGAATGTACAAAAACGAGGCCATTGCGCTGACTGACACTGTAAAACCATTACTCAACAGCTTGCTGACCACACATTCGCCATATTGCAAACCCCACGAGCTGCTACGCACATTGGGACGGCAAGACTATATCCTGCAACTCTACAACTTTTATCCCGACGAATTGCTACAGGACCTGGGTATAAAAATCGACATTCTTCAGATAATGCTGAAATTATCCCAGGATATAAACCGCTACTCACGCAATCAGGAAGATGGCGATTGCTATAAATTTGAAAATACTCTTGCCAATGCCTTCAATCAATTCATTGATGTCCAAGCGGAATATATCGGTGGTCCCGGAAACACTGATGTGGAATGTATCCACTTGGCTCGTGACGAAAAATTTGCTGTTGAAGCAAAATCCACCAAAACCAAACTGGCACAAGTCAACGCCGGTCGATTGCAGCTCCACAGGAATAAAATAATGGCGAAATACACCATCGTTGTGGCTCCATATTACAAGACCTCTACAGAGTCTGATATTGCAGGCACCTGCAATGTTCTTATCACAGCCTCATCTCTCGCCAATTTCCTATACCAGTCTGCAATAAACGACAAAGAAAATATTTCATACAAATCGCTTTACGATATCGTTAAGTCGTCTTTTGGAACAAATATCACCGACAAAGTCAACTCTTTCGTTGCTAAAGTATATGGCATCGGTAAGTCATAATCCTGCCATACTTTTGCCATAGAGCGAAATAATTAGTAACTTCGCGGTGCTAAAAAGCAAACAATCACAGATTTCTACTCTCACAATATTTTATTATGGCTACTACATTGATTTCCACAGATTTCAATTTTCCCGGACAAACAGCAGTGTATCACGGCAAAGTACGCGATGTGTACACCATCGGCTCCGACCTTCTGGTGATGATTGCCACCGACCGCATATCGGCTTTTGATGTAATCCTGCCCCAAGGCATACCCTACAAAGGACAGGTGCTCAATCAGATAGCCGAATACTTCCTTGACTCCACCGCCGACATAGTGCCCAACTGGAAGCTCGCCACCCCCGACCCCATGGCCACCGTTGGCCTTAAATGCGAAGGATTTAAGGTGGAGATGATTATCCGCGGCTACCTCACCGGCAGCGCATGGCGCGAATATCAAGCCGGATGCCGCGAGCTGTGCGGCGTGAAGCTCCCCGAAGGAATGAAAGAGAACGAGCGCTTCCCCGAGCCTATCATCACCCCTACCACCAAGGCTGACGAAGGCCACGATGAGAATATCTCACGCGAGGAGATAATAGCCCGCGGCATAGTGTCGGAGGAGGATTACACCATCATGGAACGCTACACCCGCGCCTTGTTTGAGCGCGGCACCAAGATGGCCGCTGAAAAGGGACTGATACTTGTGGACACAAAGTATGAGTTTGGCAAGCACAACGGCAAGGTGTATCTCATCGACGAGATCCACACTCCCGATTCGTCGCGCTACTTCTATGCCGAAGGATATCAGGAGCGATTTGAGAAAGGGCTCCCCCAGCGTCAGCTCTCCAAGGAGTTCGTGCGCCAGTGGCTCATTGACAACGGTTTCATGGGCCGCACCGGCGAGAAAGTGCCTGAAATGACTCCCGAATTTTGCCAAAGCGTGTCGGAACGCTACATTGAGCTCTACGAGCATGTCACCGGCACACCGTTTGTCAAAGCCAACGAAACCAACCTCACCGACCGCATAGCAGTCAATGTGATGGACTGCCTGCAGAATATATCCAAGTGATGCAACAGATCGACTGCGAGCAGATCAACCCCTACGGCAGCTCAGGCGGCAAGGCTTCGCAGGTGAGGACGATGTTCAACAACATTGCGCCCGCCTACGATTTCATGAACCGCGCCATGACCTTGGGCATCGACAAGCTGTGGCGCCGCAAGGCGGTGAAGCTTGTGGCCTCCCGCCGTCCGAAGCGCATACTTGATGTGGCCACCGGCACCGCAGACATGGCCATAATGATGGCACGACGCTGCACTGCCGGAATCACCGGCATCGACCTCTCGCAGGGGATGATAGATGTGGGGCTCGGCAAGGTCAACCAAGCCGGGCTCAACTCACGGATAAAGCTTCAGGTGGCCGACTGCCTCAATCTGCCGTTTGACAACAGCAGCTTCCAGTGTGTCACCGTGGCCTACGGGGTGCGCAACTTCGAGCACCTGCTGCAGGGCTACCGATCTATGCTCCGTGTGCTGGAGCCGGGAGGCATGCTTGTGGTGCTGGAGCTCTCCACCCCCACCTCTCCGCTGGTGAAACCGCTCTACAAGCTCTACACACGCGGCATAATCCCGCTTGCGGGACGACTTGTGTCGCACGACACCCGCGCCTATTCCTACCTCCCCGAGAGCATAGCCGCCGTGCCGCAAGGGCGCAACATGACCCGGCTGATGGAGGAGGCAGGGTTTGAGCAGGCCACCGCCACACCGCTCACATTCGGAGTATGCACCCTCTACACCGCAGTCAAGCCGTCAAACAAACCGACAAACCAACCTAACAACAAATAAATGAAAAGATTAGCTATCGCAATGGCGATTTCACTCACCGCCGGCACCGCATTGGCCGCCGACGCTCCCAAGGAGCATTTGAAGAGTCTGGACATAAAGCAGATTGACAACTCAATTGCCCCGGGAACTGATTTCTACCTCCATGTCAACAAAAAATGGATGGACGAAAACCCACTTACACCCGAACATGCCCGCTACGGTAAGTTCAACATCCTTTCCGACACCAGCGAAGCCCGTGTGAAAGATATTGTACTCAACCTCGGCGCCACCAACCCGCAGCCCGGCACCGTGGCTTTCAAGGTGTCCACCATCTACAACCAGGCCATGGACTCCGCCCGCCGCAACGCCGAGGGCGCAAAACCTATCCTCGCCGATCTCAAGAAAATCGAGTCAACACCCCACGAAGGGATGACCGACCTGTTTATGTGGATGCACGGCAACTATGCCTCTCCGTTCTTCGGCGCAGGCATCCAGGAGGATCTTGCCAACTCATCGGTATATGCCATGTATATCGGTGGCGGCGGCATGGGACTCGGTGACCGCGACTACTACCTCAAGAACGACAAGCGCAACAAAGAGGTGCGCGAAGCATACAAAAAACTCATCGTCACACAGATGCGCAACGCCGGCTACTCCAAAAAGGACGCAAACCGCATCATGAACAATGTGATGAAGATTGAAACCGCTCTTGCCGACTCCGCCCTCACCCGCGAGGAGAGCCGCAACATCCCGGCTATGTACAACCCCCGCACTTTCGGTCAGCTCAAGGAGATGTACCCCAATATCGACTGGGACCGCTTCTTCATCGAAACAATGGGCATACAGTCGCCCGAGCAGGTGATTGTCACCGAGCTCAAGTCGGTGGACCAGGCCAACAAACTCATCGCAGCACTCACCGACCGCGAAATCAAGGACTACTACCTCTGGAAATATGTGGCCCAGGCCGCCGGCAAGCTCAGCGATGATTTCAGCGATGCCTCCTTTGAGTTCAGCAAGGTGATGAGCGGTGTGCAGCAGCAGCGCCCCCGCTGGAAACGTGCGCTCGGTGCCACCGAAGGTGCCATGGGCGAAGCCGTTGGCCAGCTCTATGTGGAGAAATATTTCCCCCAGTCAAGCAAGGAGTATATGATTGGCCTTGTGGAGAACCTCCGCACCGCCCTCGGCAAGCATATCCTGCACCTCGACTGGATGAGCGACGACACCAAGCTCAACGCCATAAAGAAGCTCAACGCTTTCACTGTGAAAATCGGCTATCCCGACAAGTGGAAAGATTACACAACCATGCAGATTGACCCGGCCCTCTCCTACTACGAGAATATGCATAATGTGAGCATGTGGCACCAGAAAGAGCTCTACAGCAAGTGGGGCAAACCGGTGGACCGCACCGAATGGGGCATGACTCCGCAAACTGTCAATGCCTACTACAACCCTCTGGCCAACGAGATCGTGTTCCCCGCTGCCATCCTTCAGGCTCCTTTCTTCGATCCCGAAGCCAGCGATGCTGAAAACTACGGCGGTATCGGCGTAGTCATCGGTCACGAAATGACCCACGGATTTGACGACCAGGGCCGCAACTTCGATGCCGAAGGCAACATGCGCGACTGGTGGACAGCCGAGGACAGCGAGGCTTTCACAGAGAAGACCAAAGGTCTCGGCGCTCAGTTTGACGCGGTGGAAGTGCTCCCCGGACTTCACGCCAACGGTGCCTACACCATGGGCGAGAATATCGCTGACCAGGGCGGACTGCGTGTGGCTATGACCGCATTCCTCGACTCCCAGAAGAAAAAAGGAGTGGATGTGGCCACCGAAACCATCGAAGGGTTCACCCCTGCACAGGTATTCTACATGAACTATGCCAACCTGTGGGGTCAGAATATCCGCGACGAGGAGATCCGCTCCCTCACCACCGGTGATGTTCACTCCCTCGGCAGCAACCGTGTCAACGTGACCCTGCGCAACATCGCTCCCTTCTTCGAGGCATTCTCCATCACCGAAGGCCAGCCGATGTTCCGTCCCGAAGCCGAACGTGTGGTGATCTGGTAATCATCCCATCCACACATATTAATATATAGGGCGGGTTCGCAATCGCGAACCCGCCCTGATTTTTTCATATACATATCATTGTCAGCTGCGCTGAAACTCAGTTGGCGACATTCCGGTGAGATGCTTGAAATATTTGCCGAACGACGACTGGTTGGAGAAATTCATCTCGTAGGCTATCTGCTGCACATTCTTGCCTGAGAACCGCAGCAAGTTCTTGGCCTCAAGTATCACATACTCGTCAATCCATTCCGCCGCGCTCCGGCCTGTGCTCTTCTTGATGATAAGCGACAGATACTTAGGCGAGATGAACAGCTTGGAAGCATAAAACGCCACTCCGCGCTCCTGTCGATGGTGGGCATGGACAAGCTGCATGAAATCGCGCACATAGTTGCTCCGGCGCGTCCCGGGCTCAACCTCCTCCAGCTCCTGCGAGCGTGCCCGCATGAACTGCATCATCTGATAGGCAATAGCCGCCAGCAGACAACGGGTGATACTGCGCACATACATCCCGTCGGTGTTGTCAATAGTGTTGAAATGCACAAGGTCATAGTAGCGGCACATCAAGGCCATCTCCTCGGAGGAAAGCGTCATGATGGGGTTGTGCGACGGCTTGAACCTCACCGAGTTCATCACATTGAGGTCGAGATTTATATCACGCACGAAGTCGAGCGATATCACGAACAGATATGCATCCAGCTGGTCCCAATCCAGCTTGCGTACATCCACAATACTGTCCGGGCCAATCATCAGCAGCGACCCGCTTTCCATTTTATAATGCGTGAGGTTGATATCAAGGTCTATGCTGCCCGATCGGCACAATATAGTGGACAACCCCGACATTCTCATAGGTCCCTCGGTGAATACAGAGCTTTTGTTGGTCGAAGTGATGTGGGCAAACACATAGTCGGTGCCATAGCTGCTGAATTGCGATGAGAACTTCTCTATACCCAATATGCTGCTCAGTGATATTTCGCGATGTCCTTTCATATACTATATTTCTTAATTAGTCGCAAATTTACACATTTATTCCAATATTAAGCTCAAATAAGCTTTTTTTCACCCATTTTAACCAATAACCCACCAGAACCACCGTTATTAATACGAATGCAGAGAATACTTGTATGTTTCGCGACAATTTAGCCCTTTAACGCTCAATAACACCTACTATTAACACCATTTAACTTCCGGGATGATATTAATATTGCAATTAGTCCGTAACTTTGTAATTCGCAAAGAAAAAATTGTGGCAGTGCATAAATTATAGTTTTATAATCCTTGAATTCACCGGGGCACACAACCCCAATGACTTTTAGCCTTAGCAAGCGTTGATAAATGCACAATTACAACTTTTTTTGTAGATAAGTTATCGAGCATCGCATCTTTGGCTTCTGCACGTGGAAACAAAAATCACATTTTATAAAATACCATTAGCAACCTAACATTACCTAACATACATTTACCCACCATATTTAAATAATGAGAAAAAGTATCTTGGTGCTTCTGTTTGCGAGCATCATGCAATACGTTTCAGCTCAGGAAATTGGTATTAAAACCAACCTTGTGTCTGACGCATTGCTCAACGCAAATATCGGAGCCGAAATGCGACTGTCACCCAAATGGTCGATTGATCTATCCGGGGACTTCAATTTCTGGGACCTATCGCACGACAGGAAATGGAAACATTGGACCGTGATGCCCGAAGCCCGCTACTGGCTGTGCGATGCTCTCGGCGGACATTTCCTCGGAGCACATCTTCTTGGAGGTGAGTTCAATGTCGGCAACCTTGACCTGCCGTTCAGTTTTCTTGGCTCCGATTTTCGCCAGCTGCGCGACAACCGCTTCCAAGGGTGGCGTGCCGGCGTAGGTATCGCCTACGGATATTCATGGCTCCTGTCCAAGCATTGGAACCTCGAAGCCGAAATCGGCATAGGGTATGTATATGCCCGATACGACCGGTTTGAATGTGCCGACTGCGGACGCAAGGTGGAGTCCAACCGCTCCCACCACTATTTCGGCCCCACGAAAGCGGCCATCAACTTAGTCTATGTATTCTAAAACACACAGATTCACCATCATGAAACTTAACATTTTCGCTCTCACGATGCTGCTTTCCGCAGCAGGTGCAAGTGCATCCACACAGGAGCAATCCTACATATCATCGCAGCAGATTTCTGCCGTTGACAGCCGGGTGAATGTGTCAATGACCATAGACCTCAAGGCTCTGGATGTGAAGTCGCGGCAGGCTTGCATCATCACCCCGATGCTCACCAACGGTGCCGACACACTGCTTCTTGACCAGATCGGCGTTTACGGCCGCTCACGCTATATCCAGCACCAGCGCGGCAACGACGATGCCCTCACCCCTCCGGCCACCGTCATCAAGGCTTCCGATGCCAAAAGCTCCTACAGCTATTCGGCGTCTGTGCCCTACAGCAACTGGATGGACGGTGCAACACTTTCTGTAAGCAGTCAAACCTACGGATGCGCCGGATGCGCAGCCGGGAAACCGGCCACTATCCAACATCTGGCATTCATCCAGGCTCCGAAGCTCAATCTGATTGACGCATTGGTATATGTCACCCCGCCCGTGGCCACTGAAAAAGTGCGCACACTCTCAGGCCGCGCCAATGTGGAGTTCGCTGTCAACAAAACCGACCTCAAGGCTGATTTCCGCAACAACTACAGCGAATTGCAGCGCATACGTGCCGGTATTGACTCCGTGCGCTCCGACAACGATGTCACCATCAAGTCAATCACCATAAAGGGTTTTGCCTCGCCCGAAGGCTCCTATGCCTCCAACGAGCGTTTGGCCAAAGGCCGCACCGAAGCCGTGAAGCGCTATGTGGAGCAGCTCTACAGCTTCCCTGCATCGCTCCTCGCCACTGACTATCAGCCCGAAGACTGGGACGGTCTCCGCGCATGGGTGGAGGCAAGCAACATCGGCCACAAGGACGAGCTGCTGCAGATCATCAACAACACCGGACTCCAACCCGATGCACGCGATGCCAAGCTACGCTCCGCCTATCCCGCTGAATATGCCACACTGCTCAACACCGTGTATCCCTCGCTGCGTCACACCGACTACGCTATCGAATACACCGTGCGGGCCTACAGCGACCCCAAGGAGATTCTGCAGATCATGAAAACCCGCCCGGGCAACCTTGACCTCAACGAATTCTATATCGCCGCCTCATCGCTCCCGGCTGGCTCGGAAGAGTTCAACAATGTGTTTGACACCGCCGCACACCTCTACCCCAACGACCCGGTGGCCAACCTCAACGCCGCCAACGCCGCCATGGCCGGTAAAGATATTGCCAAGGCCGAGAAACTTCTCGCCAAGGCCGGCGACTCACCCGAGGCTATCCACGCACGTGGCGTGCTCGCCACCATCAAAGGGGACTATCAACAGGCCACCCAATTGCTTCAGCAGGCCAACAGCCTCGGTATCGCCCAATCGCAGGAACTGCTCAACTTCATTTCCGCAGCCTCCGCCTTTTCGGCACCCGGCTCCAACAACAAGTGATTAAAATATTCTATATCAATAACCAACCATTTTTTACTTAAATGAAAACTAAATTTTATCTTGGCGCAATTGCTGCGCTCGCTCTCGGACTCGGCATGAGCTCTTGCTCCAACGACGAGCCTAAGGCTGAGCAGATCAATCAGGAAGAACAGATTCCCGTCGGCGACCTGCAATATGTCACTGTACGCATCAGCTCCACCGGTGGCTCATCCATGGGCCGTGCCACTTCCGACGAAGGGTACGCTGAAGCTGTAGGCAACGAAGGCACCATCACCGCAGAAACCGTTCGCTTCTACTTCTTTACCGACAACGACCTCCCCTACACCATGGCTGTGGCCAATGTGAACGGTGAAGTGTCGCACACCAATATGGTGAAGCCCACCGAAATTTCCATGGACCAGAACAACGGTTCCGGCAACGCCACATTGAAAGGTGTGCTCGTGCTCGGTACTCCCGAATCAGGTTACCTCGGCAACAAACCTGCCAAAGTGCTCTGCGTGGCCAACGCTTCTTCCGATGAAAGATTTATTTCTTTCGCCAATAAACGTCTCTCTGAAATTGAATCTATAATCGCCAACACTCCCTCTACCTGGACTTCGTTTGTAATGACCAGCTCCACCTACGGCGACAACGGCAAGGAGATTTTCACCACCGATATCCCCCAGCTCTACACCTCGGTTGAGGATGCACAGGACAACCCCGTGAACATCTACATCGAGCGTCTTGCTGCCAAAATCCGCGTGCAGGGTCTCAAGACATGGCCATCGCTTGACGCTGACGGCAACGAGAAAGAGTATATCATGGCCAATCCCGACGGTTCCACTTCCAAGGTGAAATACAGCATCGAACTCACCGGCTGGCAGCCTATGTTCCTCGCCAACCGCTGCTATGCCATCAAGAATATCGCTCCGGCATTCTCTGCCGAGCCATTCACCGGCTGGAACGATGCCAAACTCCACCGCAGCTACTGGGCATACACTCCCGGGCTCTCCGAGTTCTCTTCCAACTCCTTTGACATCTACGACAATACTCAGTTCGCCCTCGGCAACTATGTATCCTCCAAACCCACTGAGAATATCCAGTACTGCTACGAGAACACCGACTACCCCACAGCCGAACCCACCACTCGTGAAACCAGAGCCACTGCTATCGCAGTCCGCGGTATTGTGAAAGATTCCGAAGGCAAGCCCGCCAATATCGTTTACTGGGGCGGCACATACTATAAGTACGAAGACCTGCTCACCGTTATCGCCAACGCTTACAACGCTGACAAAGGAGATGGCCACACTGTGACAAAGGACAACATTGAGCTTGTCAAGGACACCCGCTCTACAGCCAAAGCCAACACCTACCGCGCTGTGATCAACAACACCACCGAGTTCAACCGCTTCGACAACATCCTCTGGTGGAAAGATGGTGTGACTTCGTTCTACACCACCATCCAGCACCTCGGCAATATCACCGGCGTTGTCCGCAACCATGTGTATGACTACGAGTTCACCGGCGTCATCGGCCTCGGCGTTCCCGGCAACGACCGCAAGGATCCCGAGCCCGAAACCGAAACCTGGCTTGCTGCAAGCATCAATGTGCTTAACTGGCATGTGATCAAGAACTCCATCATTCTCCAGTAACCCTCAATAACAACCCAACCATTGACTGCCGGCTTTGCTCCGGCAGGCGCAGAGCCGGCAGTCACTTTTTTTTATTCACTACCTCTCATCCTCCAGCATACCCTCCGGGCTGGGAACGCCCGCACTCCAATCCGATGCACGCACTTCAGCAGCATCCAATTGATTTGATTATTCCAGCCTGCGCAAGCATGGCTTCAACATAAACATTACAACACATTTTTATCACACGATACAAAAATATTGGCAAAGATGCTTAATAAAACACATAGACATTTTCTTGGTGCTTGCCTCTCGGTTTTGGCAATGACAGCCATACTGTCGTCTTGCAACCTTGTGAAGGATGACACAGATTGTGTGGCAAGCTACAATATCGTGACTTTTGAATACAGCCACAACATGAAGTTCGCCGACGCTTTCAACTCCGAGGTGAAATACGTGTCGCTGCTCGCTTTTGACAGCAACACCGGTTTGCTCACAAAACGCATCGACGCCACAAAGGAGCAACTCGGGCAGTCCAACCAGCTCCCGCTTGAGCTGGAACCCGGCAGCTACGACCTGCTTGTGTGGGCCGGCGAGCACTTCAAGTCATTTGACATCCCCGAAGGCGAGACCGGGGTTTCCACCCTCGCCCAATTCCGCTGCTATATGCGCCGTCAGTCCGAGAACGGCTCCGCACATGTCAAGGACGACCTTGCTCCGCTCTTCCATGGGTTTGCACATCTCGACCTGCCATACGCTTCGCCCTCCAAGCCCAACTATGTGAACATTCCGCTCAAGAAAAACACCAATGTGGTGCGTCTTGTGCTCCAGCATATCTCGGGCGACCCCGTCAAGGACACCGACTATACTTTCTCCATCACCGACAACAACGGCCACATGGAGTTTGACAACTCGCTGCTCCCCGACGAGACTATCACATACCATCCTTGGTACACCCACTCCGGCTCGGTGGACATCAACACCAACCCCACCGATGCTCCCGACAACGCCACCTCCACTATGGCCATCCCCACCTCGCGCTCCGCTTTCTCCGCATCGCTGGCCGAGTTCACCGTTGGCCGCCTGCATCTGGACAACAATCCCAGGCTCAGGGTGGTGCACAAAGAGTCGGGCAAGGTGGTGTTCGACATCAACATCAACGACTATGCCCTGCTCGTCAAAGGATTCTACCACACCTCCATCAGCGACCAGGAGTATCTTGACCGTCAGGATGAATACAACATGACTTTCTTCCTCGACGAAGGCAACCGCTGGTTCAGCAGCTGCATCATCATCAACGATTGGCGAATAATCCGCAACAACACGCCGATTCAGTGACATTAAGACATCCTCATTCCAACATGCACACACAACCATGACAATAAAATTTCCACATATACATATTCTCCTTGCCGCAATGCTCGGGGTTTTGTCCATGACGGTGTTGACGGCGTGTTCATCTGACGATGGCCCGTCGATGCCCGACAATGGCTCCTCCATCGCTCCGGATAAGGAAGATGCTGACTATGTATGGATGTCGTTTGACATCAGCAATGCCGGGTTCCCTCAATCCAAGGCCGCTGCATCCCGCGCATCGGATTCGCAGGGTCATCCCGAGGAGGCCGGCAGCGTGGAGGAAAACTACATTGATTGCGACAACGGTGACTTCACTCTGCTGCTGTTTGACGACAACAGTCAGTTCATCAAATATTTTGACAAAACCGACTATGAAATCCGACGCGTCGAGTCGGTAAGCGACTATACAAAATACACCCTGCGGGCCAAAGTGCACGCCGACTACTTCGACTACGCGAAAGGCGACCAAGTGCAGTTCTCACTGCTTTTAGTGGCCAACCTCGCGGGCGTCACATCGTCCTACGACCCCTTCAAGGGGATTCCGTTCCTGTCGTATTTCAACGACATTTCACGGCAATTGCAGTCGTTTGAATACACCACCTCCGGCACAGGCTCATGGATGCCCTCGCTCACGAGCAAGCGGTATATCCCGATGTCCGGCATCAGAAAGTTCTCCATCAGCCTTGGCAATCTCATGGCTTCCAACAGCGCCACTCCTTGCCAGCTCGGCACTATTGATATGCAGCGTGCCATGGTGAAGCTGAGATTCCTTGACAATGTGGAGGCTTCCACAGGCAAAACAATCAAGAACATCCTCATCACCGGAGTCAATATGCACGGCTCTTTCATCCCATCCTGCGACAGTGCTCCCAATTGGGTCAACGCCACCTGCCCGGTGGAGAAAGCCTCGGTGAGCAGCGATTGGTATGATGCCAACCGGTACGCGCCAGGCATCCAAGGTAGGTACACTGATCCCGATTCCAAAATCGAGTTCAAATCGTTCACCATGTATGTCACCGAGTATTCCGATGATGCCATACCGGCCGGAGCCACTCCTTCGCGCATCACAATCACCCTCAACGACACTGCAACCAATACGGACACCAATTATGTGCTCACATTGTCCGAACTTGGCGTCCAACAGCTGGCCCGCAACCATATCTATGAATTTCTTGTGAAATTCAAACCCGAGGAACCCACCAAGCTCTATCTTGAGTTCACGGTTGACAACTGGGTGCTGGCTCCCGATGTGAACATAGGATTCAACTAAAATCACTTTATCCCTTACACAATGACACGATACTTGACTCAACATATACTTGCTTTCATGGCAGCCCTCTGCGGACTGCTGCTCGCTTCTTGTGCCGATGATTTCCCTGTGGGGGAAACTGTTGATGACAGCGACTTCGGTCTCCCGGCCAAAGTGTCGCTCAGCTTCTCGGCGGGAGTGATGCCCTCGGTGTCGCGTGCCGACATGGCTGAAGGACGCGACTCGGAAATCAACTCCCTATGGCTCGCCTTTTTCGACGAGGCCGGCAACAAGGCTTATGAATTCACATGGAACGACAAATCGTATCTCTCCAACGGCAAGCTTGAGGTGGAGATGCTTTCCGGACGCTATCGTCTGGCGGCGGTGGCAAACCCCGAAAATAATGAGGGCTATAATTCCCGTACTTCCGAAAGCGCTCCCCTTATAAACCTGCTCAAGGCCACCGACACATACAACGACTACCGCGACATTGCCGTGGGCGTTGACGCCGGCTTTATCGACACTCCCACCGGCAATCTGGTGATGCAGGGTGTCTGGGTACCCGATGCTTCCGACAGTAAATCGCTCGAGGAGTCCAACACCGTGGCTGCACTCGCTGAAGAATTCCTTACCATCCACTCAAGTGTCACCTCGGTGGCTCTCGGTGGCAAAATCCATTTCCGCAGAACAATTTCGCAAATCAAGCTAAACATATCCTACAGCGACAAAATCCTGGAGTTTGAACCTATCAGTATCCAGGTGTCGAATGTGCCCATGATAGCCTGGCTCGCCGAGCGAAACGACAGTGACCCGCATTCCATCAACGCCGGCGACCAGCTCACTGCCCATCTCGGCAACTCGGCCTCGTTCACCGGCAATTTCCACAACTCTCCGGTGATATATCCCTCACAGCTCGGCAAGCAGGGCAACACCTACTCCTTCGACTGGTATCAGATGGAGAACCGCCGCTCAGGGTCATGCGACTCCTACTCCATGCGTGAGCTGGAGGACAAAGACGCCTCTTCGGGTGCCAACTCCGGCATATACACCGCTCTCAACAGATACGCTTCCGGTGCTCAGGCCTCCGCTGCCAACCAGGCCGCCACTTACCTCACCTTCAATGTGAGAATGGTGATGCGCGACAACGGCACTATGCCCGATGGCTCCGCCGCCGCATCCCGCTCCGTTGTGGCCAAATACACCGTGCACCTCGGATATTGCGAAGGCTCCTCCGAAGCCGACAAGGCCAAAGATTTCAACTGCCGCCGCAACCATAAGTACACCTACAATATCCGCATCAACGATATTGACAAAATCGAGGTGGAGGCCCGCCGCGAGGACCAGCAGTATGAAAACGGCGCCGAGGGCGTTGTATCGGTAATCTCTAACGAAATGATGGAGGCCGATGCACATTTCTCAGTGTTCAATATACAGCTGACCGACCAGGAACTCGCAGGGCTCAGCTGGGCTGTGCGTGCATACTACTCATCCTCGCAGTACCATGATATTTCCAATGAGAACTACACCTCGTTCGACCCAATGTACTACAACTGGATAGAATTCCGTTCCACCTCCGACAAAAGCACCATAGCCGAATACAAGCCGCGCACCGGCGCTTATGCTGATGGTAAAACCTACACCATCGACCAGATGGCCAATCTATCCGAAAAAAGTGCATCAGGATGGTACACAGTGTTTCTCAACGAATATATCTACGAGAGCGACGGCAAAGGCATCACCACTCCAACCTGGAAGTCGTATGTCAACCTCCCCGACCGCCAGGTGTGGCTCAAGGTACAGGAGGAGCGTAGCGCCGATGGCGAATCGGTGATTTTCGGCTCCAAATACGCCATCCGGCAGCACTCCATCCAGACATACTACGGTGTGGGGAGCAACGACCCTACCTCAGCCATGGGAATCGAACATTTCAACGAGCTGGAAGGACTGTATATGAGCTACAGTTACGCTTCCGATAACTCCAACAGCGATTCTCGCTACCTCACATGGAAAGCAATTACCGACGGCTCGACCAACACGGCATGGAACCGGTATCTCAGCAACAGTTTCCAGATTGTGAACGGCGCGACAAAGGGTGTGCCGATGTATCAGGAGATGGAGGGCAATACTGCAACTTACTACACCTCCCGCGCCTGCCTCAACCGCAACCGCGACCTCAACGGCAACGGGGTGATTGACCGCGAGGAGATGCGTTGGTTTCTGCCGTCCGACAAACAGTATGTGCGTATTGTGATCGGCTCTCCCGGACTCGCCACTCCGGTGTATGACTTCTCCAAATACACCGCCGGTGTTGACGCTACCGAACTAAAACACTTCGCGGCCATCAACAACAGTATGCTCTGGGCCGAGGAAGGTATGTCAACCGGAAATGTCAACGATGCCAAACCTCAGCATCTGCGCTGCGTGCGCTATCTGGGTGTGGATATGTCGCAGATGAGCAGCAACCCCGGTCAAGCGGCGTTTGAAAAACGTAGTGGCGAGAATATCATCGACTTCTACTATCCGACTGAAGCCTTGCGTCGCTCCACCACATCCCCGCTTCCGATACACAGGGTAAACTCCGAGTACAACCGTCCTGCCAAAGCGTTTGAATACCGCTCAGCCACCGATGATTTTCCCGCACCTACCTGGTATAAGAACTTATTCGGTGAAACAATCACCGTCACAGGTTGGTGTAAGAATCTCAACGCCAACAATCCTTGCGATCAATTCAACATCAACGGCCAAACGGGTTGGCGTGTGCCTAACCAGACAGAGCTGACAGCGATACTCTTCACAGGAGGCACAGTCGCCAAACGTATATATTTGACATCTACCCAAGGCTATTTCACAATTAATGGCTCAACACGATTGATGGGTGTGGTTGGCGAATCACACGCCACAGCTCTCCAAGACGGGGAATACAGTCTTGGATCGGCCTACATAAGATGTGTCCGCGATATAGTAAACTAATGAAACAGATACTCTTTACATCAATAACGATGCTCCTTATGGCAACAGGATGCCAAGGGAAAAATCAGAACAGCGATACTGCAGTCCCCGAGGCTGCGGTATCGTCTGCTGTTGCGGCCAGAGAACTGGCTATGCCGGTGGTGCCCGACACCATGACCGATGTCAACCAACGGCTTGAGTTTGTAATCAACCACTACTGGGACTCCATGAACTGGAACGATGCCGGAGCTATCAACGACTCCACTTTCATGGAGCAGAACTTTGCCAATTTCGCGCACTTCCTCTCCATGGCCGACACCGCAGCGGCGTCCAAAGGTGTGACCCGGATGATTGACGCGTCCTCGGCCAATCCCGAGGCTCTCCGCGCCATAGCAAGGATCGCGGAGCATTATCTCTACAACATGGATTCACCCATGTATCACCCCTCCAACTATCTGTTGTTTGTCAACCACCTTTCGGCCATCCCTGCTCTCTCCGATGTCGAGAAACATCGCCTGGCCTACCAGCGCAAAGCCATACTCTCCAACCGCGAAGGCTCCCGCGCTGCCGATTTTCCGTTTGACAAACTCACCGGCGGCTCGTCACGCCTGAGCAAAGTGGCCGGCAAACGCACCATTCTCATATTCTACGACTCCGACTGTGAGGTGTGCGCCAGGATTGAGAAGATGCTGGCATCCTCGCCGGCCATCAATGCCGCCATCGCCGACAAGCTGCTCTCCATTGTGGCCATCGACACATTCACCGCCACCAAGGAGGAATGGGCCGGCAAAGCATCTTCCCTGCCCGCCAACTGGATTGTGGGATACTCGCCCGACGGAGCCGTTGACAGCGACGAAATATATTTCCTGCGTTCCACTCCCTCGATCTATCTTCTTGATTCCGACATGACGGTGCTCATCAAGGATGTGGACGACAACACTCTGAACCAATGGGTTAGCAAGCCGCCGATTGCAGGAATGAAATGATTGTCCCGCAAAATACACACATTATATTGAACGAAAAACTGTTTTTTTAGCAAAATGTTTTGCCGTAAAAAAAAGAATGTGTAATTTTGCCCCGCTAAACTCATATTTGCAACTAATTATAAAAAATATAATCTTCTAAAAACATGATCATCGTACAAGTTAAAGAGGGCGAAAACATTGAAAGAGCTCTGAAGAAATTCAAACGTAAATTTGAAAAAACCGGCATCGTTAAAGAGCTGCGCGCCCGTCAGGCTTTCATCAAGCCTTCGGTTAGCAACCGCAAGAAAATGATGAAGGCTGTTTACGTGCAGAAGCTTCGCAGCGTAGAGGAATAATCCTCCACCCATCTTCTTGCCAACAATATAGAGAAGCCCGGATCATACTCGGTCATGGCTTCTCTTTTGTCGTATTATTTCAACCACCCCCTACTATGCAAAATTTTTCGTTCACCACTCCCACCAAATACATTTTCGGCCACGATGCCGAGCTCAACGCCGGCGCTTCGGCCAAAGCTGAAGGGATGGATAATATTCTTGTGGTGTATGGCGGCGGCTCTGCCATTCGCTCCGGACTGCTTGACCGTGTGCTCCAATCGCTCGATGAGGCCGGGCTGAAGCATATCGAGCTTGGCGGCGTGCAACCCAATCCCGAGGACACCCTTGTGCGCAAAGGGATTGAGATCTGCCGCGACAACACGGTGAACGGAATCATTGCCGTGGGCGGAGGCTCGGTCATCGACACCGCCAAGGCTATTGCAGCAGGGGTGCCCTACGAAGGCGACTTCTGGGATTTCTGGGCCGGTAAGGCAACCATCCGCCATGCTTTGCCGGTGGGTGTGGTGCTCACCATTCCCGCAGCCGGATCGGAAGGATCGGGCAACTCGGTGATCACCCACACTCCCGACATGCGCAAGATCAGTCTGCGCACTGATTTCGCTCTCCGCCCCAAATGGGCACTGATGAATCCGGAACTCACGTTCACCCTGCCGCCGTATCAAACCGCCTGCGGCATTGTGGATATGATGGCCCACATTTTCGAACGCTATTTCACCACCACTCCCGGCGTGGAAATAACCGACAGGGTGGCCGAAGGGGTGCTCATGACAATTGTGGAGCAAGGGGCGAAGGTGATGCAGAACCCCACGAACTATGACTCAAGGGCCAATATCATGTGGTGCGGCACCTTGGCCCATAACGGAATCTGCGGCACCGGGCGCAAGGAGGATTGGACTTCCCACGCCATGGAGCATGAGATTTCAGCCCTGCACCCGCAAGTGGCCCATGGCGCCGGGCTTGCCGTAATCATGCCGGCATGGATGACTTTCATGGCCGCGCACAACCCTGCCAAGGGTGCACAGATGGCCCACAGGGTGTTTGGCATAGCTCCTTCAGGTGATGATTCGGCTGACGCACTCAAGGGGATTGCGGCTCTGCGTGAGTTTTTCAAATCGCTCGGCATGCCCCTCACACTCGGAGAATTGGGTGTAAACGCCGACGAGATTCCCGCAATGGTGACCCGTCTTCACGAAAACAAGGGTGCCACAATCGGCGGATATTTCCCACTCACCGCCACCGAAACCACCCAAATCTACCATCTTGCGCTCTAATGACCATCACTGAAGTATCTCCGGATATTTTCCACAACAGGTTGCCTGAGCCGGCGCACCTCTATGGCAGCGTGGCGTTTTCCGAGCTCAACCGCCACAAATGCACCGACGGCGATTTGCGCTATCTTCTGTTCACCGACAGCAGGGTGCGTGCAGGGTTGATTCTCGGCAGACATGAACACACTCTCCACACTCCTTTCTCGGCACCGTTCGGAGGTCTGGTGGTCAACCGCACCCAGCGGGTTGAGACTATCCAGCTTATATGGCGCGCCGCCCTGCAATACGCCAGTCAACAGAATCTTGGCCTGAGGGTGACTCTCCCGCCGGAGTTTTACGACCCCGACACCACTGCCAAATCAATTCTTGCGCTCCATGAGCTTGGGATGTCATGCGTGCTCGACCTTAACTATCATGTCCTCACCCGCGCCTTTTGTGAGGAAAACTGCGCCTCCCGATTTCGCAATCAGCTCCATCAGGCCCGCAACGCCCACTCCGAGGTGACTCTTCTTGATTCATCACCCGAGTCAATTGAACGCGTTTATTCTATTGTGCAACAAAACCATTTCGCCAAGCATCGACCGGTGCATATCCCGCTCGACAACCTTATCGCCACAGTGCCGATGGCCCAAGCACGTTTTTTCGCAGTCACCCACTCCGGGTGCGACATTGCCGGAGCCATGGTGTACACCGCAGCTCCCGGCATAGCGCAAGCCATTTATTGGGGCGATATTCCCGGATATGGCCATCTCCGCCCCATGAATCTTCTTGCCGATTATATTATTCGGTATTATGCCGCACAAGGCGTGGAAATCGTTGATTTCGGCCCTTCCACCGAGCATGGCGCACCCAACACCGGACTGTGCGCTTTCAAGGAGAGCTTCACAGCCATCCCTACAATCAAACCCACTTTCAGCAGTCGGGTGTGAGTCCGGCAGCCACCATCGCTTCATGACGCTCGCGACATGTGCCGCATTTGCCGCAATGCCTCTCCCCGCCCTTGTAGCATGAATAAGTGAGGCTATAATCCACACCGAGTGCCACGCCGCGGCGCGCTATATCGGCCTTGGAGATGTTGGTGTACGGTGCGAGCAGCTCTATATGCTCGTAGGTGCCCTCTGCTATGGCTCCCGCCATGGCGCGGATAAATCCACCGCGGCAATCGGGATAAATTGCATGGTCGCCGCCATGGTTGGCTATCATCACACATTTCAATCCGCGACTCTCAGCCAATCCGGCAGCCACGGAGAGCATTATTCCGTTGCGGAATGGCACTACGGTTGACTTCATATTGTCATCATCGTAATTCCCCTCTGGAATGGCATCGGCCCCGCTGAGCAGTGAGCTTTCAAACAATCTGCCCATGAACGACAGATCAATCTCCACCAGCTCCACACCGGCACGGCGGCAGTTCTCGCGGGCACATTCAGCCTCACGCTCATTATGGTTGGCTCCATAATGAAAATTCACCGCCACAGCTATCCTCTCCTTGTATTCCCACAGCATGGTGGTGCTGTCCATACCACCCGACAGCACAAGCAAACAATCTTTCTCCATAATTTATATATTGCTGACAAACGAAGCCGCCAGGCGCGATTTCACGAGTTCCTGATGCTGCTCATCCCCCCAGTTGGCAAACGGATAGATGCTGATACCGCCTCGCGGAGTAAAAATACCTTTCACCTCGATATACATCGGGTCCATCAGCTTGCGCAAGTCGTTGAGTATGATATTGACGCAATCCTCATGAAAATCTCCATGATTGCGGAAACTGAACAAATACAGCTTCAAGCTCTTGCTCTCCACCATCCGTTCGCGTGGAATATAGTTGATGATGATTTTCGCGAAATCAGGTTGCCCCGTTTTGGGACAGAGACTTGTGAACTCGGGACAAATGAATGTGACGAGATACTCCCTGCCGGGATGTTTGTTGACAAATGTTTCAAGTATTTCAGGCGCATACCCTGTGGGGTATTTCACTCCGGTGTTACCGAGCAAACTCACCCCTTCCAATTCAGTATCGTTTCTCATAACAATTAGAGATTGTCGTTTATTTATATTCAAGCATCATCCGGTAAACACGCATGATGCTCTCCGCATACTTGCTGTTGGCCGCCCAACGGCCATTCAAATTTTTCCATGTCGATGCAACACCACGCTTCACGAGATTGAAACGAGGGTCAACAATCTTCTCTCCCCGGGGCAAAGGTTTCTTGCACGCGTAAGCATACAGGTGCTGCAACTGTGCCCTGACGCCATCCTCTACAGTGTCAAACGAATGGCCTTTCATACCGAGCTTCGTCACCCCAAGGCCACAGTAATTGTGCTGGTCGGGAGTGACAGCAGTGCCGCCGGTGAATTTGAACCAGCCTGTTTCTATCAAGCTCTGGCATAGGGCCACATCGCCCCTGATGCCGTAAAGTTCACCAAGATCATAAAAAGCCTCAGCGATTGACCGCTCGAAATTCGGATTGCGGCTGCATACAAACCTATACATCCGCTCCACATCTACCGAACTGCGGCCAAGAATCGACATATCTTCCGATATGGAGCTTACCTCCGCCTCGAGCACACTGCTCGGACCGTCAGCAGCCTCATGGCTGTCAAACGCCTCCGATACAGAGTCAATATTCACCTCTATAGGCATAAGAAACGGAGATTCAAACCCGACAGAGTCAACCACCGGAGCCTTTCGACCCGAAACACTGTCAGCATCCACAGGCTGAGCACGGAGCACCACCTTCTTCCGCGCATTCAGCGTCGTTAAAGAAAGTGCGCACACAAACAATATGACACATACAATTCGCATGATGCAAAAGTAGCAAACAATTACGACCAATCCACACAAAAGGCCACAAAAAAAGGGTAAGCTTACTACATCGCACCGCTACAACCCGGTACCGCTGCTTCGGTCAAGATCTGACGGAGTTCCCGGGGAGCTGGTCGTGTAGGACTTACCCGCCACAAAAGTACAAAAAAACGCCGACCCCACCAAACAATTTTCAATATATAATTCACAATAATCACACCCCATAGCACATATAAGACTTATACGACTTATAGGAATTATCGGACTTATCGGACTTATCACCCCGCCACCATAATCGCGCGGGCATAAAAAAAGCCGCGGCAGGATATCCTGTCGCGGCTCGTTAAGGGGCGGTTACCTA
>URCF01000008.1 GCA_900546365.1 uncultured Porphyromonadaceae bacterium | reverse complement strand
CGACAGGAAATCCTGCCGCGGCTTTTTTTTGTTGGCGGGGTGATGAGTCTGATAATTCTTATAAGTCATATAAAGGCAAAGGATGCTCTCCCGAGCATCCTTTGTCACTTACACATAGTACTTAACGTCAGTGGATTTCTTTATTGTAATGTCTAAGTTTGACTTATGAAAAAGTTATTTCTCAATGTTGGCTTTTGTTTCGCAATGCAATATAATGCTAAAAACGGCCTCTTGCAAGAGTGATTTATATATTATAAAACATAGATTTATGGCATTGTCGGAGGGAATTGTTGGAGGTGATGGATGATTTGAAAAATATTTGTATCTTTACGGCATTATACTTACATCATAACTATTAAAGATATCATAATGAAAAAATTTTTGTTGATTGCCTTGGCAGGGTGCGTATGCGCTTCAGCTATGGCTTCCCCGCGCCACGGGCGTGTGGGCAACACTGAAACCCAAGCAATTCTTCATGCGTGGTCATGGAGCTTCAACACTATTGCCGACAATATGAAGGATATTGCCGATGCGGGCTACGCTTTTGTGCAGACTTCGCCGGCAAACACCTGCTTTGTGGGCGACAACGGTGGTAAGGCTCTGTTCAGCCAGGAGGGTGATTCCATCCAAGGTAAGTGGTACTATTACTATCAGCCCACTGATTGGAAAATCGGCAATTATCTGCTTGGCACAAGGGATGAATTCAAAGCCATGTGCGACAGCGCGAGAAAATACAATGTGCAGGTGATAGTGGATGTGCTCCCCAACCACACCGCTGTGGACCACACTGCGGTGCTCCCCGATCTTGACAATGCTGTGGGTGGTCATGAGAATCTGTTTCATGCCAACGGGTTCACACCCATCACCGAGTGGAATGACCGCTACCAGTGCACCACCGGCGAAATGGGCGGACTGCCTGATGTGAACACCGAGAATCCCGATTTCCAGTACTACTACATGCAGTATGTCAACGACCTGATCAATCTCGGCGCTCGAGGATTCCGCTACGACACCGCCAAGCATATCGGTCTCCCTTCCGACCCCCTGGATGCCAAGGCCCGGCGCAACAATTTCTGGCCTGTGGCCACCGGTCGTGAGGCTGCCAAAGGGCTGAGTCTTCTGATGCCCGATTCGCTGTTCATATATGGTGAGGTGCTTCAGGATAAGAACGTGAAGGAAAAGGAGTACACCGAATTTCTGGATGTCACTGCGAGCAATTACGGCCACGCACTGCGCACCGCTCTTGAAAAGGGCGATGCCTTGGCCGAGGATCTCGTGTCTTGGCACCATACCGCCTCCCCCGATTCGCTCGTCACATGGGTGGAGAGTCACGACACTTACTGCAATCACCACGAATCGGCTCACCTCACCGATGAACAGGTGAGAATGGGTTGGGTGTTCCTCACTGCCCGCCAGCACGGCACACCGCTTTTCTTCAGCCGTCCTGCCGGAAGCACCCGCAGCAACTACTGGGGCAACAACCTCGTGGGGCCAAAAGGCAACGATGAATTCAAGCACCCCGAAGTGGTGGCAGTAAACCGTTTCCGCGCAGCAATGGCCGGTGAGCCGGAGCGGATATTCACCACACCCAAGGGCGAAGTGGCTCAGGTGGCCCGTGGTGAGAAAGGCGCCGCTCTTGTCAATTTCACCGACAAAGCTCGCACCGTGAAGATGGACACCACCCTTCCCGATGGAGTATATACCGATGCCGTGCACAAAGCCTCGTTCACCGTCAAAGGCGGAAAAGTGAGCGGCAAGCTTGAACCGCTCACATCCTATCTGCTCATGAAGTAGAGAACTGCGTAACCATATATTTAGGTCGGGGATTATCTCCGGCCTATTTTTTTTGAGAAAAAATGGTGCGGGAGGTGCGAGGGTGCAAAAAAAATCTGTAAATTTGCACGCATCAAATATTGGGATACCGCATGAGTGAAATCTCATTTACCAAGATGCACGGATTGGGCAATGATTATCTGTATATTCATTGTCCCGACAAAGAACCCCATTCACTTTCAGAACTTTCCATTGCCATGAGCCAACGCCACACCGGGGTTGGCAGCGACGGCATTATCCTCATTGAGCCGAGCGATGTGGCCGACTTCAAAATGAGAATTTTCAATGCTGATGGCTCGGAGGCCAAGATGTGTGGCAATGGCAGCAGGTGTGTGGGCAAATATGTGTACGACCGCCATCTGACCCGCAAGTGCGTCATTACGCTGGAAACTCTTGCCGGTATCCGCACTCTTGAGCTGCATGTCAGCCCCACCGATGGGGAAGTGGAGAGCGTTACCGTTGATATGGGTGCGCCTTCGCTCATTCCCTCGCAGGTGCCGGTGCTGTCCGACGGCGAGATGGTGGGTGCACCGGTGCATACTTCAATAGGCGAGGTGAAGCTCACGGCTGTGTCGATGGGCAACCCCCATGGGGTGATATTTCTCCCGTCGCTTCGCCGTCTTCCAATCCATTCTGTGGGGCCGGAGCTTGAAAATCACCCTATGTGGCCCGACAGAGCCAATATAGAATTTGCTTCGGTGGTGGGTCCGGATGTGATTGAGATGCAGGTGTGGGAACGCGGCAGCGGTGTGACAATGGCCTGCGGCACAGGTGCGTGCGCCACTGTTGTGGCCGCGGTGCTCAACTCCCTCACCGGACGCAAGGCTACTGTCAGACTCCCTGGAGGCGAGTTGCTGATAGAGTGGCGCTCCGACGGCAATGTATATATGACCGGCCCGGCGGAAACAGTGTGTGAAGGAATATATTTTCGTAAAGAGAAAAACTGCTCGAGATGATACATGTCAATGACAATTTCAGTATGCTGTCACCCTCCTATCTGTTTTCAGAGATAGCGCGCAAGGTGGCTGCATACAGCTCATCCCATCCCGATGCCGAGATCATACGGATGGGCATAGGCGATGTCACCCTCCCCATCTCTCCCGCAGCCATAGAGGGTATGATGCGGGGTGTGAGGGATGAATCCGACCGGACCACATTCCACGGCTACGGCCCCGAACAGGGGTATGCTTTCCTGCGTGAGTGCATTGTGGCCCACGACTATGCGCCTTTAGGTGTGGAGCTGGGTATTGATGAACTATTCATCAGCGATGGCGCCAAGAGCGATATCGGCAATCTTAGCGACATTATCGCACAGAGCTGCAAAGTAGCGGTGACCGACCCTGTGTATCCCGTGTATGTGGATTCCAACATCATGGCCGGACGCACCGACATCGAACTGCTCCCATGCGTGGCCGACAACGGATTTGTGCCGGCTCTCCCTACCGGTGCTCCCGAACTGATATATCTCTGTTACCCCAACAACCCCACCGGCACCACGCTCACCCGCAGCCAGCTGGCCAAATGGGTGGAATATGCGCGGAGCCACGGTGCGCTGATACTGTTTGATTCGGCCTACGAGGCGTATATCTCCGAGGATGATGTGCCCCATTCGATTTACGAGATCGAGGGCGCAAAGGAGGTGGCTATCGAGGTGCGCAGCTTTTCCAAGACGGCAGGATTCACAGGGCTGCGGTGTGGCTATACAGTGGTGCCCAAGGCTCTCAAAGGTGTGTATGCCGATGGTAGCGAGGTGAGCCTCAATGCGCTATGGCTCAGGCGTCAGACCACCAAATTCAACGGCGCAAGCTATGTGGTGCAGCGCGGAGCCGAAGCTCTCTATACCCCACAAGGCCGCGAGCAGGTGGCAGCAACGGTGGCATATTATATGCGCAATGCCGCTACACTCCGCCAAGGGTTGGCCCAAGCCGGCCTTGAGGCATGGGGTGGCATCAATGCCCCGTATATATGGGTGCGCACCCCCTCGGGCACGAGCTCCTGGGAATTCTTCGACGAGCTGCTCCACCGGTGCCATATCGTGGTGACACCCGGAGTGGGGTTCGGCCCATCGGGCGAGGGATATTTCCGAATCACGGCATTCTCCTCCCACACCAACACCCTCAAGGCTGTGGAGCGCCTGAGCAAAATGAAATTTTAGAATAACAATAGGTAGTATATGTCAGAATTGAGATTCAAGGTGGTTGACGAGGCGTTCAACCGAAAAGCCGACCCGGTGGAGATTCCCGCCGAGCGTCCGGAAGTGTATTACGGGAAATATGTGTTCAACCGACAGAAAATGTTTGAATATCTGCCGGCCGACACCTACGAGGCATTGTGCAACGCTATCGACAACAAGGAACCGCTGCCGCGTGAAGTGGCCGACAGCGTGGCCGAAGGGATGAAGCAATGGGCTATCGACAACGGTGCCAGACACTACACCCATTGGTTTCAGCCGCTTACCGAAACCACTGCCGAGAAGCATGACGCCTTTGTGGAGCATAACGGCAAGGGCGGTGTGATCGAGCGGTTCACAGGCAAACTTCTGGTGCAGCAGGAGCCGGATGCGTCGAGTTTTCCCAACGGTGGCATCCGCAACACTTTCGAGGCCCGCGGCTATTCGGCCTGGGACATTTCATCGCCCGCCTTCATCATGGGCAACACCCTTTGTATCCCCACAATCTTCATCTCCTACACCGGCGAGAGTCTCGACTATAAAACCCCGCTGCTCAGAGCGTTGAACTCTGTGGACCGCGCTGCCACCGCCGTGGCCCGCTACTTTGATCCGGAGGTGAAGCACGTGCGCTCGTATTTGGGTTGGGAACAGGAGTATTTTCTTGTGGACGAGGCCCTTTACAACGCCCGTCCCGACCTTATGCTCACCGGACGCACCCTTATGGGGCATGAATCGGCCAAAAACCAACAGCTTGAGGACCATTATTTCGGCGCCATCCCATCGCGTGTAGAGGCATTCATGCTCGACCTTGAAATCGAGTGCCACAAGCTCGGCATCCCCGCCAAGACGCGTCACAACGAGGTGGCCCCCAATCAGTTTGAGCTTGCCCCCATTTTTGAGGAAACAAACCTTGCCAATGACCACAACCTCCTTCTGATGTCGCTCATGAGCGAAGTGGCACGCCGCCATCATTTCCGTGTGCTGCTCCACGAAAAGCCGTTTGCCGGAATCAACGGCTCCGGAAAGCACAACAACTGGAGCCTCGGCACCGACCGCGGTGTGCTGCTCTTCTCACCCGGCAGAACAGCCAAGGACAATCTGCAGTTCATCACCTTTGTGGTCAATGTGATGGCCGCCGTCCACACCCACAATGCCCTCCTCAAGGCCTCAATCATGTCGGCCACCAATGCCCACCGCCTCGGTGCCAATGAAGCACCCCCCGCCATCATCTCGATATTCACAGGCACACAGCTCGCCGACATCCTCCGCCGCGTGGAGGAGAGTCCCAACGATGACCTCTCCGACCTCTCCGGCAAGGAGGGCCTGAGGCTCAATGTGTCGCAGATTCCCGAAATCATGCTCGACGCTACTGACCGCAACCGCACCTCGCCCTTTGCCTTCACCGGCAACCGCTTTGAGTTCCGCGCCATCGGCTCAAGTGCCAACTGCGCCGCCGCCATGCTCGCCCTCAACGCCGCCGTGGCCCACCAGCTCCAGATGTTCAAGACCAAGGTGGACAGCCGCATAGCCAACGGCGAAACCCTCCGCAACGCGCTGCTTGAGGAGATCCGTGCACTGATTGTCAGCTCCAAGCCTATTCATTTCGACGGCAACGGTTATTCCGACGAATGGCGTGAGGAAGCCCAGCGCCGCGGGCTTGACTGCGAGAGCAGCACACCGCTGATATTCGACGCATACCTCAGTCCGGCCTCTGTGAAAATGTTCCACGACACCGGAGTGTTCAGCAAGGTGGAGCTCGAGGCACGCAACGAAGTGAAATGGGAAATGTACACCAAAAAAGTGCAGATTGAGGCCCGCGTGCTCGGCGACCTCGCCATCAACCATGTGCTCCCCGTGGCCACTCGCTACCAGTCGTTGCTGCTTGACAACGTACTTAAAATCAAAGCCATATTTCCCGAAGAGAAAGCTTCCGCGCTTTCGTCCGCCGACATGGACACCATCGAGGATATGGCCCGCCATATCAGCGTGATAAAAGTTGAGGTGGCAAAGATGGTGGATGCTCGCCGGGCAGCCAACAAGATTGCCTCTGAGCGTGAGAAAGCAATCGCCTATCATGACACCGTGGCACCCTGCATGGATGTGATACGCTATCATATCGACAAGCTCGAGCTGATGGTCGATAATGAAATGTGGCCTCTCCCCAAATATCGTGAATTGTTGTTCATAAGATAATAATTGATTATATTTGTGGCATAATATCTCTACAAAAACTAACAAACAAATAAAACTACTATGTCAAAAGTTACAGTGATTGGCGCCGGCAACGTGGGCGCCACATGTGCCAACGTATTGGTTACTCAGAGCATTGCCGACGAAGTGGTGCTCATCGACATCAAGGAAGGTGTGGCCGAAGGTAAAGCCATGGACATCATGCAGACCGCCAACATCCTGCATTTCAATGGCCGTCTCACAGGCGTTACCAACGATTACGAAAAGACCGCAGGCAGCGACATGATTGTCATCACTTCCGGTATCCCCCGCAAGCCCGGTATGACCCGCGAGGAGCTCATCGGCGTCAACGCCGGCATTGTCAAGGCTGTGACAGAGAGCGCCCTCAAATATTCCCCCAACGCCATCATCCTCTGCGTGGCCAACCCCATGGACACCATGACCTATCTCATCCACAAGATTTCCGGTCTTCCCAAGGAGCGCATCATCGGCATGGGCGGAGCTCTCGACAGCGCACGCTTCAAATATTTCCTCTCCCTTGCCCTCAATGCCAATGCCACTGAGGTGGAAGGTATTGTGATCGGTGGCCACGGCGACACCACAATGATTCCTCTGGTACGCTACGCTGCCTATCGCGGGCTCCCCGTTTCTGGCCTTCTGTCTGAGGACCAGCTCGCTAAGGTAGCTGCCGACACCATGGTTGGCGGTGCCACCCTCACCAAGCTCCTCGGCACATCCGCCTGGATTGCTCCCGGTGCTGCTGCCGCCCAGGTGGTCAGCGCAGTGCTCCGTGATGAGAAGCGTCTCATCAGCTGCTCCGCTCTGCTTGACGGCGAATATGGCGAAAAGGACCTCTGCATCGGTGTTCCCTGCTTGCTCGGCCGCAACGGTATCGAGAAAATCGTTGAGTTCGACCTCAACGAGCAGGAGCGCGAACTCTTCCACAAGAGCGCCGAAGCAGTTCACAAAACCAACGCTGCTCTCCCTTGCTGATTTCCAACAAGACAATGATACACGGGCCTGCCTCGGCGGGCCCGTTTTTGTACTATGAAACAGATTGATCCCAAACATATCAAACAAAACCCTATCGACCTCATTGCCAAGCAGTGGATGCTCGTCACCGCCGGCAATAAGCACGATTTCAACACCATGACCGCCTCCTGGGGTATGGTCGGCGAAATGTGGGGCATGGATGTGGCTGAAACCGTGGTGCGTCCGCAGCGGTTCACACATCAGTATATTGAGCGCACCAACCGCTTCACCCTAAGCTTCTACCCCGAAAGCATGCGCCGCGTGCTCTCCGTGATGGGCACGCAGTCGGGCCGCGACATCGACAAGATGCACTACCCCGGCCTCACTGCCCTCGAGCTCCCCTCCGGGCAAATCACCTTCGAGGAAGCCGAGCTTACCATCGAGTGCGAGGTGGTGTATAAAGGCCGGTTCTCTCCCGAGGAGTTTGTTGACAAATCGCTCATGCCGCGATGGTACCCCGACTCCGACTTCCACACCCGCTACATCGGCAAAATAGTAAATGTGTGGACCAAAGAGGAATAACCCCGCTGCGGATGCAACAAAACTCTACATATTGCGTTAAATAACAAAACAGATATAATAAGATTATGAGAAAATTAGCTTACATCGCCGTAGCAGGATTGTGCACCGTAATGGCCGCCTGCTCACAGACCGCCTCCAACTCCTCCAACGATGAGGCATCTGCCGCCGAAACCACCGAAACCGCACAGGCCGCCGACAACTCCGCCGAAGCTGAAGCCGCAGATAGCGAAACTATTATCGCCCTTGAAGCCGGCGACAACATCGTGCCCGGCGAGCTCCCCATCGTGGTCGATTTCTGGGCCACATGGTGCGGTCCCTGCATGCAGTTCAAGCCCGTGTTCCATGAAGCCGCCGCCAAGTACAGCTCCAAAGCCACCTTCGCATCAGCCGATGTGGATGAGTGCAAAGCCCTGGCCGAGAAATATGGCATCAGCTCCATCCCCACCGTGCTCATCATGATGCCCGACGGTAGCGTCAAGCAGCAAACCGGCTACATGGACGCCGCTCAGTTCGACCAGTTCCTCGGCGACATCGCCAAATAAACGGCCGGATATCAAAGTATAATAGCAACGGACTGCTTGATTGTGTCAGGCAGTCCGTTGACATGTTTATATACGTGGTCAGCGTTTGTCGGCGTGGCCCTCGTAGAAGTTGATGAACGCTTGGTTCACCAGCCGTGTGCCGCCCGGAGTGGGGTAGTTTCCCGAAAAATACCAGTCACCCGGGTCGTTGGGGATAGCCTGATGCATCCCCTCAAGCGATTGATACACAATCTCTACCTCCGCATTCATCCCCTCGGGAGTGAGCAGGCGGGCTATCTCGGCCGAAATCTCGCGGTCGCTGAACGGCTCATATACCGCCTTCACACAATTCTCCAGCTCCTCGTCGGGCATATCTTTCATCTGTTGGCAGCGCCGGTAGGTGTCTGCAAGAATCTCCTCGCGACCCGTGCGCCTGAGCAGCGACACCGCTGCCCGGAAAGCAATAAACTCACCCATGCGGCTCATATCTATGCCATAATAGTCGGGATAGCGCACCTGCGGCGATGACGACACCACCACTATCTTCTTGGGATGCAATCGGTCGAGGATGCGCAAAATGCTCTGCTTCAGGGTGGTGCCGCGTACAATCGAGTCATCGATCACCACCAGGGTATCCTCATTGTTGTGGATACACCCGTAGGTCACATCATACACGTGTGCCGCAAGGTCGTTGCGCACCTCTCCCTCGGCAATGAATGTACGGAGTTTGATGTCCTTGATAGCCACCTTCTCCACCCTCAGCTTGCGGCTCATGATCTCCTCCACCACAGGCCGCGTCAGCGTTCCGTTGGCCATAGCCCGCTCAATCTCGTCGGCGCGGAGGCGGTCAAGATGCAGCTCCAGGCCCTCCACCATCCCGATGAACGCCACCTCGGCGGTGTTGGGGATGAACGAGAACACTACCTTGTCAAGCTCATCGCCCGTGGCGTGCAGAATCTCAGGCACAAGGTTGCGCCCCAGGGCTTTACGCTCGCGATAGATATCGGCATCACTCCCGCGGGAAAAATATATGCGCTCAAACGAGCACCGTTCGTTCTTCCCCTGCTCCAGCACCTGCTCAACAGTGGCCTCACCCTCCGGCGACAGAATCAGAGCCGCACCTGGCGCAAGTTCATGCACATCGGCCCGCGCCACATTCAGGGCGGTCTGTATCACAGGCCGTTCCGAAGCCACCACCACTATCTCGTCATCCATATAATACCATGCCGGACGGATGCCGTGGGGATCGCGCTGCACAAACACATCCCCGCTCCCAGTGGCCCCGCATATCACATACCCTCCGTCCCACGAGTCAACACAGTCGGCCAGCACGCGGCGCATATCGATATGCTGCTCAATGGCGCGGGTAAGCTCCGGCTCCTCCAGTTTGTGGCGCAGCTCTCGATACACCCTGTGGTTCTCATGGTCAAGCGCATATCCAAGCTGCTCAAGAAGCATGATAGTGTCGCTGTAGAGCCGCGGATGCTGCCCGCGGTTCACCACCTTGCTGAATATCGACTCCACATTGGTCATATTGAAATTGCCGCACAGCATCAGGTTGCGCGAACGCCAGTTGTTGCGTCTCAGGAATGGATGCACATAGCTCATGCCGCCCTTGCCGGTGGTGCTGTAGCGCAGGTGGCCCATGTAGATTTCGCCGATGAAAGGAGCCAGCTCCTCAGCCTCCTCCACATTCATATGCTCCACATCCGCTCCCTGCATCTGTGCATTGATGTTGGCAAAAATCTCCTGAATGGCAGTGGTGCCCAGGGCACGCTCGCGAAACAGATACTCGCTGCCCGCAGGAGCCTTTAGCTTCACCACTCCCACACCCGCAGCCTCCTGACCGCGGTTGTGCTGCTTCTCCATCATCAGATACAGCTTTCCGAGACCGTAGGCATACGATCCATACTTCTGTTTGTAATACTCCAAAGGCTTGCGCAGTCGGATGACCACGATGCCACATTCATGTTTCAGCTGCTCCATAAGTCAAGTACAAATGTATGCAGCAAAGGTAAAGCTAAAAATTGGATTATTCTTCCATCAATGCCACCAATATGTCGGAATCGGGAATATCCGGCTCGGCAAACACCGCCGCCACTCTCAGGTCGGGAGCGATGATATATATCCGTGGAATGATGCCGGTGGCAAACATGCGATATACCCTGTCGTCAGTCTGCGCGGAATATGGCAGAGTAAGGCCATGCGAATGCCAGAACTCTTCGATTGACGCTGCCGGTTCCGAGCGTGAGATGCACACTATTTCAGCATCCGTGTTTCCCGCCAGTCTGTCATATGCCTGCTGGATTATCGGCAACTCGCGTTGGCAGTCAGGGCACGAGGTGCTGAAGAGCACAATCAGGGTTCTTTTACCCGCGAGCATCGGGCGGGTCAGTGTGGAGCCATCGTTCATTGCAATCTCTATCTCCGGACACCAGTCGCCCGGCTGCAGCGACCACACCGGCTCTTCCTCATCGTTCACACACCCGCACAGCAGGGTCAGCAGAACGAATACTGATAGCGTATGCCAAAATCCGCGCATCATCATTTCCTGACAAGACGAATGGGGAGAGCGTCACAGCCGGTGTCCTCACAATTTCTATCCTGCATTGAACTGGCCCCGGAATCGGTTCGGATTGTTGTGCTCGTGGAGTGCCACAGCACATTGCTGGTGTAGGGACCGAAGTCGAAGCTGAAGTAGTTCATGTCCCATGCTGCGCAGGGGTAGTACTGCTGATTACCGTTGGCATCACCTTCCACATGACCGTCCTCCTGGATCTGCTTAATCCAGTAAAGGGCACCGGGCGAGTAGCCGAGGTTGTACGGTATGGGGCGGTAGTAGTCGTCGGCAGAGGTCAACTGTCCTGCCACATCGCCGTAGAGCAGACGTCCACGGTTGGCGCGACCGGCGTAGCTGTTGAATGCCTGATGGCGACGCCCATGTCCGGCCACTCCGAGCGGGAAGAATATTTGGTGGGCATTATTTCTGTTGTAGGCCACAATACCTCGCATGCCGTAGGTTGAGGTGCCCGGTTTCCATTCGGTGGCATATCCGGTGGCTTCCGTGTACTCGGTTTTGGTTTCTGTGGCGTCGTCGGTGTAGAAGATACCGTAGCCAAAGTTAGCGTTGTCGGCCAATGACTTGAACTGTGCGTATGTAGGAAGGGAATAGGTGGTTGAGCCTATCTTTATATCCTGCCATACACGCGTGTCGATCATATCTTTTGCTTTGTTGGCTATGTTTTGCCAACCATTTATCCACCACGAGGTGATATCGATCCATCGTGCGCTGCCACCGTTTGCCAACTCCAGATACGGTTTGTTGTTGTCGCTATTGATGGATTTGAGGTGACCGTAGGTGTCGTTGTTCTTTTCAAGTATCCCTTGGTTCACATTGTTGCGCTTGAAGTATGAGCCGAAGCTGAGCGGGTTGCCTACAAGTGCACCGTTGGGCGATGGAGTGGTGGTGGCGTTATTGTATTTTCCATCACCGCCATGCTTCAGGTTGTAGGCAAGCCAATAGGCACCGCCGTCCTCCACCTGCATAGGTCCATATCCTTGGCGCACGAATATCTTGTGGATACATCTTTTGCCGTTGTATCTCACCAGGACCACTGCGCAGTCCTCTTTGCCATTGAAGGTGATGTCAAATACAACCTTGGTGTTGGTGTAGCCATTGATGCGGTAGTTGGAACTCCCTTCCTCATAGTATGAGTCCGGACCGGGTACAATGGTGAAGTTGGAGTTGTCGTTTCCGGCCTCGATTTCAGCCGACCATGAGCCTACCGATTCCATCGGCTTGAAGTTGTCGGTGTCCCAGGGCCCCTCGCGGGTCATGAGGGTGACGGTGAAATTTTGGGTGTCGCCGAGTTTGCGCCACACACCTTTGGGATTGGTGATACGCGGCACCTGCATTACATCGGTATATTCAGTCAATTCGGCCCCGTTTTTGAATTTGGCTACAGTTTTCAGTCGGGCTCTCCGGTAGAGGAACTCATAGGGGTTGTTGCCGGAGAAGCCGGAGGAGTGAATCATGGTTTTTGCTCTGGTGAACAGTGGGAGCATCAGAGTGTGCGAGCCGCTTTCATACGACACAGAGTAGTGGTCCTTCTGGTCGGTGCTTCTTTCAAACTCATCATATGTGCCGTCGGCAAGTTGCTCAGTGGTGAAGGAGCGTCGGTCTTGTCGCGAGCGCCCGCGCACACTACCCTCGTAGTCTGCTTTCAATAGGTTGTGAGCCACATCTTTAGCGGCAAATGAGTAGCTGTCTATAATGTTGGGGCGTGGGTCGCGTTCCATGGCGAGGGCGAGAAATCCGAGATAGAATTTACTTTTGCCCATGCTGCTGGTGGCTGTGCTGAGGCCATTGTGATTGTTCCATGCGGGAGTGTTCCATAGAAAGAGTTCCGGGTGGCCTTCCTGTGATATGGCGTAGCGTCCGCTTGACACCGGGCGTTTGGGGTCGTCCCAGCGGTAAGGACCCCAGTCGTTGTCCACAATCTGCACATCAATCGACTCGATGTCGCCGCTCCATTTCACCGGCATATCCACACGCTCATTGTAGATGTAGGGCATGAAGAACACTTTGGGCACCTGAAGGTCAGGTTTCTCGTATGTGAAGTCTATGTGCCATTCGGGTTGGTTGGCCCAGCCGTTGAACGCGAGCGTGATTTTATAGTGGTGGTTGCGCTGTGCGTTGTAGTTGTAGGTGACATTCTTACCGAGCATGAACCGGTAGATGATATGGCCGTTGGCTATATTGCGGTCGTTGGTGGAGTTGTAGTAAGCTTCCACCTCGATATATGACCCGGCATTGATTTTGTCCTTGGTGTCATAATCCCAGGGGCGCTTGTCCTTATCGGACTCCGGACGGTCGATATACTGGTGCACCCAACCGGCTTTGGGCTGCTTGTTGTATCGTTCGCGCACATCCTCGGGCTCGTTCTCATAATCGCCTTGCATATTCTCGAAAAAGAACAGCGCCTGTGCATTTGCACTATGGTCGGTGCCTACTGTCTGGCGGATACTGTTGTCAAGACGCATCCAGTTGAAGTGGTTGTCATCACCGTCACCTGGGTTTTGGGTTGAGACCTGACCTTGCTCGTTGAAGTAGAGTGTCTCGCCGTCAAGAATCAGCTCTTTCTCGCGGTCGGCGGCATCGGAGGATGCACTCATGGGCGAGTTGTCGCGACCGATGGTACATTCGCGGGGTATATCCTTGATGGTGACTTTGTGGATGAATATCTCCACATCGTCGTGCAATCCCTTAGGATCGAAAGCTACGGTCACCTTCGAGGCGGCACGTTTGAGCCAGCAATGGAGGGCGGTGGAGGGACCGTTGATTGTCACATCGCCGGCTGCAAGCCCTTCAAGCGGAGTGTCGGCAGTCATCTTGTCGGCGTTGGTGAAGTATCCGAACATCTGGCAATTCTCGCCCACGTTCTCCGACCATGAGAGGCGTATGTTGCGTAGTTTCTCCTCGTCGGTGGTGTAACTGTCGCCATCTGCCACACGGATGTCCGACTCGTCGATATCCATGTTGGCGATGGCATAAATATGATAGTACCCATTGGGGATATTTTCGATACGGAAGGTGGCGCGGTCCTGGGTGCCGTCGGTCCAGTAGGCATTGTTCTTGGAGTCTTCGGGCGACATTGATGGCCGGTCGGTATGGGTGCCTTTGGAATACCCCACAAGTTCTGATTGAGGCACAAGTCGGTAGAGTGTGCCGTCGGTTTGGAATATCGCTACGTGGAGCGAGTTGAGAGTTTCAATGGCATTGCCGTTGGAGCGTGAGTTTCCGCCCACGTTTTCCGATACGTTGGGGAAATAACTCACGGTCATCCCCACGGTGGTTTCACCGTCAACGATCTGTTCGGGCTCGTATATTATTTCATCCGTGCAGGCGGTGGATGCAAACGCAAGAATGAGTGCAACTACCGGCAGAGAGAATATTTTGCTAAGTATGTGTGTCATTATGCGATTATTTCAGGATTGGAACTATCGGAGGCTGTTTCGGGAATGTCCGGATCCGGCTTTTCATCGTAGTCGGGGAGGGTGGGCCAGCCGAATTCGGGGCGGAGCTCGACGGAGGCGTACGGTACTACTCTCACCGCTATATCGAGCTTGTGCTGGTTGATGGTGATGTTGAGTACCACATGGGTGTTGCGGAACAGTGCCCGGAGATTATTGAACGGCTGGTTGCTGAACAGGATTGTGCCTCCGGGAGTGTCGGCGGAGCTGAACTGTATATCGAATGTGTAGTGCTGTTCCCAACCGGAGGCGGCGCCGTTGCCGAAGCTGCTGGAGCTGATGATGCCCGATTTCGACTCGGCGAAATAATGGGTGGGGAGTGCCACGGTTTTATCCTTGGCTATTGTGATGCCGGTGGCGTCGGCATCGTTGAGGCTGAATCTGCGTGATGCTATGCCGGCGTTGGTGGGAACGGCATATTTTATAATCCAGCCGCGTGTGTCGGCAAGCTGATTGTCAGTAGGGTTGGCTTGTGATTCATCGCTGGCGAGCTTAAGCCAGTCTGACCAATGCATATCGGTTCCGGCATTGGGAAAATCAAACCCCATGAGTCCGTTGGTGTTGACAATATATTGGCCATTGGTGCCCGAAAAGTGGGGCATGAGGTATTCTACGGAGGCAAGTCCGCTCACGGAGAATGAGTTGAGGGTCACATTCTCGGAGCGTTTGTTGGTGATGTTGACTGAGAATTTGGTGGCCACGCGCACAAGGTTGAGGGTGGTTTCGCAGCGGGAGCCGTTGGTGATGTCGGAGGCCTTGATCTCACGGCTGTCCGACATAGGTATCGGCGCGTTGGGGTTGAAAGTGAATGCGTGGCTGTTGAGCGCATCGGAAATATTGGCTGTAGAGCCTTCGGGGTAGCTGTCGAAGTCAAATCCGCAATTCTCCGGATTGGCAATGGCGTAGATGGTTTTGTTTTCGTTCGGTTTCAACTTATATACTCCGATATACACCTCGCTTCCTTTGGGGGTGTAGGAGTCGAGGTCCACAAGACGGTTGAGCTCAACGGTGTTGCTACCCACAATTATGATGCGGAGGGTGGAAGCCGACTCAATGTTGTCGTTGTCGGCGGCGCGGGAGGGCGCGTCCACTCTGTCCACTTTGAGGATGAGGGTGGCGGAGTGCTCATCGACAGGTGCATCGGTTGACTGCGGTTCCTCGATAGCGGAGCTGCAGGCCGCCATGACCATTGCCGTGAGCAATACCATGCAAAGTGAAGTAATAATGTGAAATTTATGCTTGGACATCAATCAGTGTTGGTGAACGGTTGAAAAAGTGATCTGTGTTGAGTGATATATATGTGTGTTCAATTTACATCTTCGTTATGGAGCACTACTCGCCATGCGTTGATATATATGGTGGTTTCACCCCATTTGTACTGCTTGTCAAGGAAGAATGTGAGTGTGTATGTGTCCTCGCGGTCAAGAAACTCCTGGTCCTCCATCGGGCGGTCGTAATTGCCTTTGGTATAGAGGGCATAGTCTATGAGGGGAATCCGGGCCGAGAGTTCTCCATCGGGACGGCGTACGGTGAGAATCATAGGGTCGTCCACTATCAGTCGCGCCACGGTGAGGTCGGCGATAGCTACTTTGGCGGGGTGGATGGCTCCGGTGGCGTTACCCATCGGGTCAAGCACCAGTCCGGCGTATCCCGAAGATGTGCGCCAGGGGTGATATGTTATTTTGTCGTCATCAAGCAGGCCGTTGTGATGAGCCATGAGGCCATTGGCCGACTCGATGGAGAATGTGAATCCATCTACATTGATATCCTCGCCTGAGAGCTGCTGGAGAATCACCCGCACCTTGTTTGTGTTCTTCATCAGGTTCATGGTGTATGTGATGGTTTGGCCGTTGGCCTCCGGCCCATCGGACGGGAGGATAGTGACATCGGCGGTGAAGCCGTGGAACAGGGGCCATAAATCGGCGGAGCTGTGGGCGGTCATGTCCTCCCTGTATTCACGCTCCATGCGGCAGATGAGTTCCTCCATGCGGGTTTGGCCCGGAATGAGGTCGGGCAGGGTGAACGATTCAGGGCGGGTGGCGATCCACTGGTTTTCCATGCCGCACCATCCCACGAGGGTATAGGTGCCGGGTGCCACGCCGTCAAGGTTCATATAGTAGCCGTCCGATGCAAGCTGTGCACCGTATTCGGAGCGTTGCCAGGCGAAAGTGCCGTCGGGATTGAAAGCGTAAACGGCTACAGACTGTACCTGTGAGGAGAATGCGTCGGCAAACAGCAGATTGCGCTCGAAGCGGAACAGCAGACGATGGTGGATGTCGCAATCGCCTTCGTCGTCATAGATCACGCTGTTGCACCCGGATAGTGCGGTGATGGCAGCGAACGCAACGGCGGCAATTGCTGATTTGAGTTTCATATATTTTGAAAAGGTGTATGCCATAATGGTTGGTTCCTTTGTTGATTTCGGTTTTAGGTGGCTCGTTTGGAGCGTGAGGAGCAGAGCGGTATATGTGTGGTTGTAGAAAGATGTGGAAAATTGGGTGAGCAGAGAGCTTAAGATAAAAGAAAGCGGCGGAGCGTTATCTCCGGCGGAGAGTGCTCCGCCGCTTGTGTTTAAGTCAAATAGAGGTTATAGCATCAATGGAATGATGCCTGAGGAGGGGGTGATTACCACTCAAGGTCGTAATCGTTGGGCACAACGCGCCAGCTGAGGATGTTGATTACGGCTGCGATATAGGTGTTCTCATCCTTCGGCTTTTCGGGATATACGGTTTGGGTGGGATCGTAAACCGGTGTGCCGAGACCTGTGATGGAGTTTACGGTACAATCGTAGATATGGTTGCGGACAACGCCGTAGTAGCCAACCTTGCCAGACTCACCGAGGTGACGGATGGGGAAGTAGTAGTAGGTCAAGCCGTTCTTGTAGATCTGAGCGGGTCCCCAAATGGTGGCGAGGTAGGAGTTGACAGATGCGTTATCGGTGAATTTGCCGGCCTCGTAGGTGTCGGGATTGGCATTTCTGGTCCAGTTCTTGGCAGCACCTTTTTGGGAGAGCTGCAGATACACATTGTAGCGGCCGTTGGTCTTTTCGCTCTCGGTCACACCGGCAATATCGGCATCCTCGGCAGTAATAAAGTCAACATCTTCATCCACGAGGGCGGAGAAAGTTATATTGGAGCCGTCGGTGGTGTAGGAGTATATCATACCGCTGTTGGCGAGGTTGTCAAGCAGGAGGGCCTTGAGGCTCTGTGTGCCTGCGTAAGAGGCACCTGCGTATTTCACCACATCGATAGCTTTACCTGTGGCATCAACGAGAGTACCTGCCATGATTACCTTGGTGAGCGGTTCGATGTCAGCACCTTCGGAAGCCTTGGTAAGGCCGAGGGTCTGTACGGTGTTCTCGTTGGTGTAGATGTAGTCGGTACCAAACTCCTTACCGTTGGCGATTATGTCGTTGTAGGGGTGCCAGAGCTGGTTGGACACAGGGTTGGCGTAGCTGGAAGCCCAGTAGGAACGGAAATAGGGTTCCCAGTTCCAAGGTTCTGCGCCAAACAGATCGGAAGCCCATGAGGCGTCGATATGCTTGCTGAGCCAGCCTTCGTCGGTTTCAGCTGTGAGGTTCCACTTGCTGAGCTGGAGGTAGATCTGCTGTCCGTCAATAACGATGTTCTTGCCTTCGGCATCCTTGAGCGCGATCCGGTTGTTGCCATCAACACCGAGATTGGCGCCGAGCTTCACGCGAACCTTGGCCACGGCACGCTCCACATAGATGTTGACGGGAGATTTCTTGGCTTCGGTTTCGTTTTCGCCATAGTTTTCTCTAGTTACTGCAGTGGTGGAGATTTCGCCGTTCTGGCTATATACGGAGTTGATCATCACGAAAGCTCCTTTGTCGCCTTTGGCTGTGGCCACATAATTTTTGTGGCGGGCACGGAGGGTGGCGAGGTCCATGGAGGTTCCATCGAGACCTTCTTCGTCGGGGTTCACGACAGCCACAATCTGCGAGGGGAATTTGTCACCTTCCTTGGTGCTGATCACGATGAGTGCGTTCACCTTTTTCTCCACATTGGGGGCGTCACCGGTAGCAGTGCTGGTGGTCTGGAAGTAAACATTGTTGGTGCCGTCGGCCTTGACGCAGGCTGCGTTGCCTTCATTGTCAAAGAAGTAGAAACGCACGGCTTTTACTTCGTTCTCGTTGCCGATACCGTCCTCGTATGTCGCATTACCGTTAGGATCGCCGGTGGCGCGGGTGCTGAGAGTGGCAGTGCCGCCGCCATTGCCGGGAGCTGCCACGATGTTGATTGACAGGTAGTGGTTGCCTGCCTCCAGTGTCTCATTGTTGTCGTTCACGTTTGCGTCCATCAAGGGCTCGTCGCTTGAGCAAGCGGTGAGTGCCATAGCCGCAACGATCGACATGAAAATTGATTTTTTCATTGCAGTTAGATGATTAGTATTGATTATTTATTATGTGATTTTTTTCTTGCTATTTGCTTTGATTGTCAAGCTTGTCAAGCTGGCTGAGTGCATCTGCTGCCTGTGTCATGCCGGCGTTGGCCGCTTTGACGAACTGCTCGCGGGCCTGCGCATAATCTTCAGTCAGGGCGGCATATATGCCACGGCTGTAGCTTGCGGTGGCTGAATCGCCGGCGTTGGCCAAGAAGCGCTTGGCCAGTTTGTAGTTACCGGATTGAAGGGCGGCTGTAGCGGCATTGAGGTTGGCCGTGGGGTCTGTGGGATACATGCGGACGGCGGTGTCGAACACATTGTTGAACTCCTCGCTTCCCTCGGGATAGCTCGCTGCCAAGGTGAAGAATTCACCGAGGCTCAGCTTGGTGGGGTCTTTGCGGAATATCTCGCGCAGTTCGTTGATGTCAGTGAACTGACGGATCTGATAGTCGATTCGGTAGTCGGTGTGGCGCAGGGCAGGGTAGAATTGTGTCAGCATGAACTTGTACTCCTGCGGGTAAAGCTTTTTGATGCGTGCTTCTTTGGGGTCGGGTGCCATATTGGAGTCTATGAGCTCCAGAATCTGGGCTTTGTGCTCGAGGTTGGACTCTTCCACAAAGCGGCGCAGTCCTTCCCAGTCTTCAGGCTCGTTGTCCGTCTCTATCACCCCCGGAGCAAAATGATAAAGTTTCTGAATATGGCTTTTGAGTGCTGCCACACGGCCCAACGACAGGTCGGTGTTGTGGGAATATGGACTTTCGGGCGAAGCGAAACCTTTGAGCCACACTTTGGTGATGGTGACATCGGAGTCGTCGCGCACAGAGTCGATGGTGGCCTGGATTTTGCCAAGCTCGGTGGCATTGCGGCGATAGTCGGGGTAAATGACTGTCTGGTCCACCGGGAAGTCGATGAAAGCGCGGCCTGAGAGCTGGCGGGTTTTCGGTCCCTGCTCCTGCGGGCGGACAAATACCCACTGCGGATGAAATACAAAAAAGTTGAATATCCCGAGGGTGTCGGTCTGCATAGCCTCGATATTGTTGCAGCAGCCATATTCGCAGGTGTTTACGGTCATGGTGGCGCCGTTCATCCACTCTGCATAGGGGATATCGATATTATAGTCCATTTTGTTGGGAGCCTTGGACTTGATGTAAGCTTTTTCATCCTCTCCGGCAATCATTGTGCCGTCGGAAGAGTTGCGCTTATAATAATAGTAGCGACGGTGTCCGTAGATTCCTACCGGCTGAAGGGTGATGGAGTCGTTGCCGTTGACCAGACGCGGTTCTATAACTTTGGCTCTGTTGGATGACACTTTCAGTCCGCTGTAGTCAAGTGCCAGGTTGATGAGAAAACGGTCGCCTTGACGCTTCATGGCAAATGTGTCGGCTTTAAGCCCCTGCCCGGGAAGCTGTGGAGCGTGTGCTCCCAGCGCATGGAAGTCGGCGCAGAATATTGTTGCCACAGCGGCTATGAAACAAAATCGTGTGAATCTTGTCATTGGTGTATGCGTGGTTGGATAAGGATTGGTTGGTTAGAAAAGATATACGATGCTAATGGCAAGGCGGGTGATGCCCCAATAGTTGTGGCTCAGGTCGGTGCCTGTCTTTTTGCCGCATCCCTCGCATCTGAATTGGTCAAAGCGGGTGTAGGAGTATCCTACGCCTATTTCGGCCTCAAGGTTCCAATGCTGGCTGAGCACCCAGTCGTAGCCGTAGCTTACGCCTGCGCCCACAAACCATCCCTGGTAGCGGGAATGGAGCAGCTTTCTGTAGTCGGTGCCCAAGAAGTTGGCGTTGATGTCAAGACCGCCTACGTTGAACTGACCTCCATGGGCATGAACGCCTACGAAGTGACCTCCGAAACGGTCGCAGAACCAGTATCTGGCCTGAGGTTGAACAGCCCAGTGCTTCCATCTGCGGTCATGGCTGAGTGTCCATCCATTGAATTGAAAGTCTGCGGCGACAGTCCATCGCGGGGCTACGCCTATCTCAGCGCCAATGTTGGGATTGAGAAATCCATCGCTGAGCAAATTGGTTTTTACGGCAACATTCTGCGCATAAGTGAACTGTGGAACAACACTGGTCACCGCAAGCAGCAATGCTACAAGAAAGTGTTTCAGCATATGATGTGTGTCGGTTTACGAACCCTGTTTTAAACAATGTGATTGGCGGATATCCCTGCCGAAAAAAATGTGTTTTGTAATCGGTGTGCAAAGTTAATGTATGTGATTGAATTGTAAAAGTCAAAAACTAAGGACTCCTTTTGCTCTATATGTTTTTAATTATTTTTAACCAAAAATCACTGAACAATCCTCGCGGATGTTTGTAATCGGATGTGATGTTTTGTGGTAGTGGAAAAAATGATTACATTTGCTGAAAATGTAAATCATATAATCCTATTAATTTATCATGAAAAATAAAATTCACGAGCAGTTTCAAAGCAATTTTGGCGGCGAGGGTGTGTTTTATGTAGCCCCGGGACGCTTCAATCTCATCGGTGAGCATACTGACTACAATGGCGGTTTTGTGTTTCCCGGTGCCATCGACAAGGTGATTATGGCCGAGATTCGTCCCAACGGCACAGACAAGGTGCACTTGTATTCGCTTGACCTCAACGAGTATGCCGAGTTTGGTCTGCGCGAGGAGGATGCTCCCGAGCAGCAGTGGGCACGCTATATATTCGGTGTTTGCCGCGAAATCATCAAGCGCGGCGGCTCTGTGAAGGGGTTTGACGCCGCTTTTGCCGGCAATGTGCCTCTCGGCGCCGGTCTCTCTTCGTCGGCTGCCTTGGAAAGCTGTTTTGCCAACGCGCTCAACGACTTGTTCAACGACAACAAATTTCCCAAAATGGAGCTCGCCAAGATTGGCCAGAGCACCGAGCACAACTACTGCGGCGTGAACTGCGGCATAATGGACCAGTTCGCATCCGTGCATGGCAAAAAGGACCATCTGATGCGTCTTGACTGCCGTTCGGGCGAGTTTGAGTATTTCCCGTTCAAGCTCGACGGCTACAAGCTGGTGCTTGTGGACTCGCGTGTGAAGCACGAACTCGTTGACTCGCCCTACAACAAGCGCCGCGAAAGCTGCGAGCGTGTGGCCAAGACTCTCGGCGTGGAGACTCTTCGCGATGCCGATATGGATATGCTCAATGCTGCCAAGGACAAAATCTCGCACGAGGATTTCATGCGCGCCGAATATGTGATTGGCGAGAAGCAGAGGGTGCTTGATGTGTGCGATGCGCTGCTGCATGGCGACTACGAGACTGTGGGCGACCGTATGTACAAGACCCACGAGGGTATGTCGAAGCTTTATGAGGTTAGCTGCGAGGAGCTTGACTATCTCAATGATGTGGCCAAGGAGTGTGGCGTGACCGGCTCCCGCATCATGGGCGGCGGCTTCGGCGGCTGCACTGTCAACCTTGTCAAGGATGAGCTCTACGAACCGTTCATCAACACTGTCACCGAGAAGTTCCTTGCAAAGTATGGCCACAAGCCCCAGATCTATCCCGTGGTGGTGAGCGACGGTGCCCGCCGCCTGGAGGATTAACCAAACAGGTTGACTGAAAAGTTAAATAAATATGCAAATGTAGTTCCGCGCCCGCTTTGAAGTGGGCGCGGAGTTTTTTTTAGTGAAAAAATTTTGCATAATTATTATTTGTGTATTAGCTTTGTAGCTGTAACTTATATCCGACCATAGAAATAATGAACAAACGACAGGCGCGATTGTCGCTGATAGTGAATATCCTGCTCCACAACCAAGTGGGCTCGCAGGAAGAGTTGATGGATGAGCTCAAGGCCCGCAACTGCGAGGTGACCCAGGCCACTTTGTCACGCGACTTGAAAACCTTGCGCACATCCAAGGTGGTGACCGAAATGGGTGGCTACCGCTATGTGATTGCCGCAAACGGCACCGCTGCCGATGAGGTGGCCACGCAGGCTATGGACACTGTGCGCCAGGCCGCTATCCTGTCGCTGACATTCACCGGCAATATCGCGGTGATCAAGACCCGCAACGGTTATGCCGGCGGATTGGCATACGATATAGATGAGGTGCAGTCGCCGCTGGTGCTTGGCACTATCGCCGGAGCCGATACTGTGTTTGTGGCTCTGGCCGAGGGCGCATCCCGCGAGGAGCTGCTCACGCTGCTGTCCGCCACTCTCCCGCCCAATGTCATAGCAGAAGCAAAACAAAAATTAGAATCATGATAAAAGCAGCAATCACCGGTGGCACAACGCCCCAGGCTCGTGAAATATTGAAAATATTGATCAACCATCCCGATGTGGAGATAGTATGCGTCCATGCCCCTGAGGCCGACGGCAAGCTGCTCTCGCAGGTGCATCGCGGACTGAGAGGGGAAACTTTCATGCGGTTCAGCTCGCAGATTCCGCTCGAGGAGCTGGATGTGCTGTTCATGGCCGACACCGAACCGGGAGCTTCGCTGCGGTTCATGGCCAACCACGCTGTGCCCGACGACCTCAAGGTGATAGACCTGTCGCCTGATTTCAGGGAGCAGTCGCTCATGGATGCCGACTCGCCATGGGTGTATGCGCTGCCGGAGATGAATCGCAAACCGCTGGTGCGCGGAGCCAAACGTGCCGCAATGCCCGGTCCGCTGGCATGTGCCGTGCTCCCCGCGCTGCTGCCGCTGGCCAAGAATCTGCTGCTCAACTCCACCATTCATATCTGCGCGGTGGCTGCTGAACCCGAGGCAGAGCCGGGCGAGCCGTTGGCGCTCCTCGAGCATGAGGAGGATAGTGAGATCCGCAGCGCGCTCGGACAGTTGCAGGCCAGCTTCCACAGCGAGATGCTGTATGTGGTGACTGCCGGCGGATGGCAAAACGGCATCGCCGCAACGGTGTATATGGAAACTCCTGTTGGCGTGGGCGAGATCGAGAAACTGTATGAGGAGTTTTTCTCCGACCATAGCTTCACGCTCGTGGCCGATACGCTGCCCACTCTCATGGAGGTGGCCGGAACCAACAAATGTATCATCCATCTGCAGAAATCCGAGCCGAGGCTCGTGGTGAGCGTGGCTATTGACGACAAAATCAAAGGATCAGCCGGCTCCGCTGTCCATGTGATGAATCTGATGTTTGGTCTTCAGGAGCGCGTAGGCCTTATGCTCAAATCGCACTGATCTACCGCTTGTGAGGTGAAAGGATACGCTCGCCAAGGTATTTGGCGAGCTCTTTTTTCATCTCGTTGAGATTGGCAATCCGTTCCATCAGCGAGCGCACGCTCTCCATGTCGCGCTCGGATGATGCGTATTGCTGTCCGATTTGCTGCATGGTGGAGCGTATGTCGCACTCTATCAGTGCTTCCTTGAGGTTGTAAACAGCTCTTGGAAGCAGCTCGAAAAGGCGGTCCTCCTCTTGCGATATCTTGGCATACTTGGTGTGGATTTTGCTGAGTTTGTGCTTGGAGCTTACGAGCTCAGTGGTGATGCGCCTCACGGAATCGTCGGGGTCCGATGCCAACACCTTTTCTATATACAGCGCCGAATATTGCACCAGTGCGTTCTGCATCTGCTCCCCGGCTTGCTCCATGAGCCGTTTTTCCGCCACTTCAATCGAGGCCACATCATCGGCATTGTTGCGTATCTGCTCTATGCCGGCGGCAATGAACGCTTTCTTTTGCTCTTCGGCCTTGGCCATATAGGCGGTGTAGTCGTTGTCCCATGACGCGCTCACCCGCTTGGCGGCCTCAAAGGTGTGAGCCAGCTCGGGGTTGGAGAGGGCGATGTTGTCGTCGCGCAACTCATGGTCCACATATTCAAGCACATTCATGGGGCGCACATTCCCTTCATCGTCCACCGGCACATCACACAGGTACATCATGCCGTATTTGAGCACATAGCGGAGCAGCTCGCGCTCGTATGGGAACAAAAACCGTGCGTCGCCTGAAATTGGCGCGGCGGAATCGTCCGGTTTGGGCTGAACCGGCACATCGGGCGTTGGCGCGGCGGTCTCCTCATTTTCCGGGGGGAGTCCGGCAGCTTCGCGGTTGCGCCTGCGCTGGGCGTCGGTGGCCTCGCGCTCGCGGCGGTCGGCAATGAACTTGGCCACCTGCAGGGTGAGCACCTTTTCGTCAATCTGCATCGAGCGGCTGCATTCACCTATATATACAGTGCGGGTGATCGGGTCGGGAATCATGGATATGGAGCGGACAATATCCTGCACCACCTTGGCGCGGGCAATAGGATCGTTCTCCACACCGCGCATCAGAATGTCGGTTTTGAAGCGGATGAAGTCGGTTTCGTGCCCGGCGATATACTCCTCCACCTCGGTGGAGCTGTGGGTCTGCGCGAAGCTGTCGGGGTCGTCGCCGTCGGGGAGGAGCAGCACCTTGATATTCAGTCCTTCGGCGAGAAGCATGTCAATGCCTCGGAGCGAAGCCTTGATGCCCGCGGGGTCGGAGTCGTAGATTACGGTCACATTCTCGGTGAAGCGGTGGATGAGGCGTATCTGTCCCTCGGTGAGAGAAGTGCCTGATGAGGCCACCACATTCTCCACTCCGCTCTGGTGCATCGAAATCACATCCATGTACCCTTCCACGAGGATGCACTTGTCCTTGCGCACGATGGCTTGCTTGGCCTGATAGAGGCCGTAGAGCTCGCGGCTTTTCTTGTACACTGTTGATTCCGGCGAGTTGACATATTTGGCCACATCCTTGTCCTTGCGCAGGGTGCGTCCGCCGAACGCCACCACCTTGCCGCTGACGGTGAACACCGGGTAGATCACCCTGCCGCGGAAGCGGTCCTTTATCGCACCTTTGTCGGTGCGGTAGCATAGCCCAGTTTCAAGCAGGAAATGCTCGGTGAACCCTTTGGAGAGGGCGGCCTGTTGCAGGTCGTCAGGTTTCTCAAGGCTATAGCCGAGGTGAAACCGCTTGATCATGGCATCGTTGATGCCGCGCTCGCGGAAATAAGCCAGTCCAATGTTGCGTCCGTCGGCCGTGTCGGCGAGGATATGCTCGAAATGGAGCATGGCAAACTCGTTGATAGCCATCATGCTCTCGCGTTCGCTTGCTTCCTGCCGCTCCTTGTCGGTGAGCTCGCGCTCCTCGATCTCGATGTTGTACTTCTTGGCCAGATAGCGCAGAGCCTCGTAGTAGCTCAGCTGCTCGAGCTCCATGATGAAATTGACCGCGCTGCCACCTTTGCCGCAGCTGAAACATTTGCAGATCCCCTTTGTCTTGCTCACCGAAAAGCTTGGTGTCCGCTCATTGTGAAACGGGCATAGGCCGATGTAGCCCGACCCTCTTCGCTTGAGGTGGACGAAGTCGCTCACCACCTCCACAATGTCGGCGGCGTCGAGAATACGCTGAACTGTGCCCTGGTCAATTTTTTTCACATTGCAAATGTAGCTAAATTTTGGTGACCACGGTGCCCGTCACCATAATTTTGTTCTCGTCCATCAGCTTGCGCAACTGCGGCACAAGGGCCTGTGGTGTGGTGGAGAGCTGCTGTGCGATGTGGTCTATTGTGTGGCCGCCGGGTTGGGCTGCCAGACGCAATATCTGCCCGCGGTAATCCGTCTGCGGACGATCTGTTCTCTTGCGGCAGTGGTCGCAGATGCCGCACTCTCCGGTGGCGGATTCGCCGAAGTAGGAGAGCAGCATTGTTGAGCGACATTTATCGGTAGCATAAACGAATTGGCGCATAGCCTCCACGCGGTGCTCGAGCCTTTGGCGCTGGTCTTCGTAAACGGTGGTCGGGAGGACGATATATCTGGGTTCCTCGCGTGAGGTAGTATATACAAGGTAGGGGGTGGATGTGCGTGGCACATAGTAGAGCAGGTGCTCGCGCCCGAGGGTGAGGAGAGCCTGATACACATCCTCCTCGCTCAGCGAGGCGCGGAGGGCGATGGCTGATTCGTGGATATGCACATAGTCGGCAAACAGTCCGGTGTAGGAGCGGAGGAGTACCTGGAGCACAGTGTCGGCTTTTTCCGGCAGGGGCTGGTTGTAAAGCTCATTTTTGCTGCACGCCATCATCACCCGTGAGCGGGTGGCCACTTCATCCACATAGTCGATATATCCGGCCCGGGTGAGCAGCATCAGGGCGTTGCGTGTGGGCACCGGCGGAAGCTGAAACCGCTCGCAGAACAGGCTGAAATTGAATTCAAACACCGTGCCGTAGCCACTCCCGACTGCCAGGTTGAGAAAATTGCCCGCAAGCTCATACACCCGCTTGATGAACTCTTTGGGCGGGAACGCTTCGTTGAGGCGGCGTGTGAGAGAGGCTTTGTCGTATTGCGACGCTATTATCACAGCGAAGGCCGGGAGTCCGTCGCGTCCGGCGCGCCCCGCCTCCTGGTAGTATTCCTCCAGGCCCATCGGCACATCGATATGCACCACCACGCGCACATCGGGCTTGTCGATACCCATGCCGAATGCGTTGGTGGCCACCATCACGCGTGTGGTGGACTCTTTCCAGCGGTTTTGCCGTTCGTTCTTCTCCTCCACAGGGAGCCCGGCATGGTAGAAGTCGGCGCTTATGCCCTCATTGACAAGTAGCTGTGCAATTTCCTTGGTGCGCTTACGGGAGCGCACATACACGATGGCCGAGCCGGAGGTGTTGCGGAGCACCTGCAGCAGCGTGGCCTCCTTGTGGTCGGAGTAGCGCGCTATGTAGCTGAGGTTGGTGCGGGCGAAGCTTCGGGCAATCACATTGGGTGCCTTGAACTCCAGCCGCAGCATGATGTCCTGCGTCACTTCGGCGGTGGCACTTGCCGTGAGGGCCAGCACCGGAACATCGGGACACTGGTGGCGCAGTTGGGCAATCTTGAGATATGATGGCCTGAAATCGTAGCCCCATTGCGATATGCAATGTGCCTCGTCCACCACTATGAGGCTGATATTTAGTGCGGTGAGAGTGGATAGGAAGTTGGGCGACTGCAGTTTTTCGGGCGACAGATAGAGAATCTTCGCTTTCCCGAGCCGACAGCGGTCGATGCCAAGCCGGTGCTCGCTGCGCGAAAGTCCCGAATGGAGAGCCACGGCGCGTATGCCACGTTCGCGTAGGTTGTCCACCTGGTCCTTCATGAGCGAGATGAGTGGCGTGACCACGATGGTGAGTCCCGGCAGCATCATTGCAGGCACCTGAAAAGTGATGCTTTTGCCGCCGCCGGTGGGCAGGAGTCCCAAAGTGTCGCGCCCCGCCAGAACGGAATCGATGATTTCGCGCTGGCGGGGGCGGAATGAGGGATAACCCCAGTACTGCTCCAGTATCTCCTCGGGAGTGGGCATGGCGGTGCGGGGCTTATTTTATGTGTATCTCTTTGATAAGCAGCTGTATGTCGGGGGTGGAGGAGCGGTGCTTGTTGTCCTCGATGGTGAAGCAGATGTCGAACGGCTTGCGTGCGTGTATGTGCTCGAAATATTGGCTCATGTTGAATGCGATGCCATTGAACACCTTGCCGGAGGTGTCGTCCACGAGCTCCAGCTTGATATGCTCGAGGTTCTTGCCCACAAGTTTGCTGGTGCCGAAATCCATCACGGAGCGAGCGCAGAACACCGGCTTGTTGTTGCCCGGCCCGAACGGATTGAAATGGCGGAGAGTGTTGACAAACTCGGGGGTGATCTGCGAGAATGTGAGGAAAGCGTCAATCTCCAGCAGGGGAGTGAGCTGCCGGGTGGTGATGTTGGCCTTGACATACTCCTCGAAGCGGCGTGTGAATTCGGGAATGTTCTCCTCCTTGAGGCTTAGTCCCACAGCGTAGGCATGGCCTCCGAAGTTTTCGAGGATGTCGCGTGCGGAGTCCACAGCCTTGTAGATGTCAAACCCCTGGACAGAGCGGGATGAGCCGGTGGCAAGGCCGTTGGCGAGGGTGAGCACCACCGAGGGTTTGTAGTACAGCTCGGTGAGTCGCGAGGCTACGATGCCGATGATTCCTTTGTGCCAGTCCTTGTTGTAGATCACAATCGACTTCTTGTCGTCGAGCAGCTCGCCGTGAGCTTCAAGAATGGCGTTGGCCTCCTCGGTGATACGCTTGTCGAGCTCCTTGCGGTCCTTGTTGTACTGGTCGATGGCCTTTGCTTTCTCGTAGGCGTCGGAGGCATCGCGTGCCACCAGCAGCTCCACAGCCTCGCGCCCGCTCTGCATGCGTCCGGAGGCGTTGATGCGCGGACCAATCTTGAATATCACATCGGAGATGGTTATCTCCTTGCTGGTGAGGCCGCAGATGCGGATAATGGCTCGTAGCCCCATGTTGGGATTGTTGTTGAGCCTCCGCAATCCGTGATAGGCCATGATGCGGTTCTCATCCACCATAGGCACAATGTCGGCGGCGATGCTTACGGCCACAAGGTCGAGCATCGCGTCGAGTTCGGCATCGCCGATGCCATTGCTTTTGGCAAATGCCTGCATCAGTTTGAACCCTACGCCGCAGCCAGAAAGGTGGGGACACGGATATGTGCTCCCTTCCATCTTGGGGTTGAGGATGGCCACCGCCTCCGGCAGCTCCTCATCGGGCACATGGTGGTCGCAGATGATGAAGTCGATGCCGAGCGATTTGGCATACTTGATTTCCTGAATGGCCTTGATGCCGCAGTCGAGGATGATGATGAGCTTCACCCCTTGCGAGGCGGCGTAGTCAATGGACCGCAGAGAAATCCCGTACCCCTCGTCGTAGCGGGTGGGGATGTAGTATTCGATGTTGGAATAAAAATTTTGCAGGTATTTATATACCAGTGCTACGGCTGTGGTGCCGTCCACATCATAGTCGCCGTAAACCATGATGCGCTCCTTGGCACCCATTGCTTTGTTGAGCCGGGCAACGGCTTTGTCCATGCCGGGCATCAGAAACGGGTCGTGCAAGTCCTTGAGAGATGGATGAAAAAACTTCTCCGCCTCCTTGACCGACGATATGCCACGCTGTACCAGCAGTTCGCTCACAGGCGGACAGCCGGCATATCGTTTAGCTAATTCCGATTCTAATTTCTGCTCTTCTGAAGTAAGGGGTGCATAATTCCATTTACTTGTCATTTATGTTGTTATTTTTTTTATTTCATGGTCGGTGGCGGATAGGGCTGTGGGTACAGACCTGCGCGGCATGCTCATGGCTCGGGGTGAGGAGAGTGTGGCCAAATGCCGCTGTCCGCTGTGAGGCCGTAAAGATGGAGGGGAGAGCGGAATCGTGATGACAGCCACGCAATGGTGGGCTGAGAGGAGTGATGATGATCGGCCGGCCTCGTTCAGGCAACGAAATATTTGGCTACAAAAATAATGAAAAAAAATGGAATTTCCGCATAGAATATACCATTTAATACAGATTAACAGGGCAGTCGGGACTCTCGATAATCCGGTGGTGTGAAATGGTGCAATGTGTTGATTTATAGAGTGGTGCTATGACATAGCCGCTGCGTGGCGGCACATCCATTTGAGGGATGAGTGAACGCGGGCTGGTGTGGTTGTGTGTGATAGTCAGGATGTTATGGCGGTGGTCGTTGCCGGAATTATTTTGTCAGGTGAACATCCATCTGGGGGAATGGGAACGAGAGGCCGTTTTTGGGGAAGTCGGTGTAGAACCGTTCGTTGTAGTCGTAGAACACGCTCCAGTAGTCGCTGCTCTTGACCCAGGCGCGGATGGTGAGCACGATGGCGCTGTCGGCCAACTGTCCGAGGCGCACGGTGGGGGTGCGGTCCACGGCGGGACGAAGCTGGCGCAGGCGTGCTTCCTGTCGGCGTTCGCGCTCGGCAATGTCGGCGCGGATGGCATTGCGTCGCGAGAAGAAGCGGGCCCAGAACCCTTTCTTTGGCGAGGTTGTTTGGTCGGCTGTCTGATCGGAGTCGGGCTCGAGGTCGGCATTGTCGAAGCTGTCAAGCGAGTGAGTGCCCTGGATGATGCGTTTGTCGGCGCTGAACATGTTGAGGATTAGGCGCCTCGCTGTCTCCACATTGTCGCCGTAGGATACTGCGATCTGCCATTCCACGCGGCGGTAGCGCTCCCGGCTCCAGTTGTTGATGCTGCCGGTGGACAGGCCGCCGTTGGGGATGATGATCGATTTATTGTCGGGTGTGCAGATGATGGTGCTGAAAATCTGAATCTCCATCACCGTTCCGGCATATCCTTGGGCTTCGATGTAATCTCCTATCTTGTAGGGCTTGAGCAGGAGGATGAGCACGCCGCCGGCAAAGTTTTGCAAAGTGCCGCTCAGAGCCATACCGATGGCCACGCCGGCTGAGGCAAAGAGAGCCAGGAATGAGCTTGTGGGTATGCCGAGGATGCCGATCACTGTGATGATTAGAATGAAATAGAGCACAATGCGCACGAGTGACAGGATGAAGGTGCTCAGCGAGGCATCAACGTTGCGGCGCAGGAGGATGGTGCCTATGAAGGTGTGGATCTTACGGATGATGAATTTCCCGGCGTAGAACACCGCGATGGCGATGGCGATGCTGATGGCGAGGTCCACGGTGCCGGAAGCGAGCCGGGAGAGTAAGTCATCGAAAGTGAGGTTCTTGAGCGAAGAAGCATGAGCCTCGGCCGCTTTGACCACCGTAGTGTCGGCGGGGAGTATATTGTCGGGGAGTTGAAGCATAAAAATCAATAAAAAATATGTTTTGCGGCTACAAAATTACTGATAATTGAGAAAATACTATATCTTTGCAGCTACAAAAGCGTAACTAAATTCAAAACAATATAATTATATCTACTATCATGGTCAACTCCAAACCTTATGTGATCGGCATAGACATGGGCGGCACCAACACGGTGTTCGGCATCGTGGATGCCCGCGGCGTGGTGCTTGCAAGCAACTCTATCAAAACACGCAAACATTCGAATATCAACGATTATATTGATGAACTGTATCATGAAACCATGCGTCTGGTGAACCAGCTCGAAGCTGAAGGCAAGATTTTCGGCATAGGTGTGGGTGCGCCCAACGCCAACTATTTCACCGGTATGATTGAGGATGGTGTGAACCTGCCATGGCCCACTCCCATACCTTTTGCCAAGATGCTGAGCGATAAGTTTGGTATTCCTGTTGCCATCACCAACGATGCCAACGCCGCAGCCATCGGTGAGATGACCTACGGCGCTGCGCGTGGTCTGAAGGATTTCATCATGATCACCCTCGGCACCGGTGTGGGCAGCGGTATCGTTATCAACGGACAGCTTGTGTATGGGCATGACGGCTTTGCCGGCGAGCTCGGCCATGTGATTGTGAAGCGCAACAATGGACGCCTGTGCGGCTGCGGACGCACTGGGTGTTTGGAAACCTACTGCTCGGCTACAGGTGTGGCCCGCACGGCTCGCGAATTTCTGGAGCTGAGAGAGGATCCGTCGCTGCTGCGCGACATCCCCGTGGAGGATATCACATCCAAGGATGTGTATGATGCCGCCATGGCCGGTGACAAGCTGGCCCAGAAGGTGTTTGAATATACCGGCAATATCCTCGGCGAAGCGTTGGCCGACTTCACAGTGTTCTCCTCGCCCGAAGCGTTTGTGCTGTTTGGCGGCCTGGCCAAGAGCGGTGAGCTTCTGATGAAGCCGCTGCGCGAGAGCATGGAACGCAATATGCTGAGTATCTGGAAGGGTAAAGTGCAGATTCTTCCCTCGGAGCTCAAGGAGGCCGATGCCGCAGTGCTTGGTGCCAGTGCTCTCGGATGGGAGGCAAAGCCCGCCACAGTGTCGATGGCCCAGCCGGCAAGCGCAGCTCCCGCTGCCCCTCAGGCATAAACAGAACTTATTGAATATCAAGGGGCCGGCTCGGAGTCGGCCCCTTAACATTCTCCAAACGCTGATGAAACGCAACCCTGACTATCAATTTGAACTTGTGATGCGAGTGCGCGACTATGAGGTGGACTCGCAGGGAATAGTGAACAACGCCAACTATCTGCATTATATGGAGCACACCCGGCATGAGTTTTGCCGGGCAGCGGGCACCTCGTTCCGTACCATGCAGGAGCGCGGCATCGATCCGGTGCTCCGCAAGGTGGAGATAGAGTATCTCACGCCGCTGCGGTTGGGCGAGGAGATGGTGAGCAAGCTTGCCATGAGGCGCGAAGGTGCTAAATTCGTGTTTGAGCAGGATATCTACAAGCTGCCCGGTGGCGAGGTTGTGGCCAAGGCCGATATATGGGTGGTGTGTATCGAGAACGGTCGTCTCAGCAAGGGTGATGTGCTCGCCGAGGCTTTTGCTGAATATCTTTGATGGATGAGCAGCTGACATACAGGATAGCGTTCGCGTCTCTGCGTGGCGTGAGCACCGTGTTCGCCACCGAGGTGCTGAACCGTCTTGGGAGCGAGGAGGCTTTTTTCAGGGCCACACCAAGCCAGCTCGGAGCTGTGCTCGGGAGCCGCAACAAGCTGATGGATACCGAATACCGTCAACGGCTGCTCGATGAGGCGCGTAGAGAGGCTGATTTCGTGTCGGCCAATGGCATCCGCCCCATATATTACACCGACAAGGAGTATCCGCAGCTTATGACGCGATGCGAGGATGCCCCGCTGCTGCTGTATGCCCTGGGCGGAGCGTCGCTCAATGCGCCGCAGACGCTGTCGATAGTGGGCACGCGGCATATCACGCCCTACGGCCTTGAGTTCACCGACCGCCTCGTCAAGGGGCTGGCCGATAAGGTGGAAGGCGGAGTGACTGTGGTGAGCGGATTGGCTTACGGGGTGGATGTGGCCGCACATAAGGCCGCGCTCCGCTATGGGTTGTCGACCATAGGCGTGCTTGCCCACGGACTCAACACGATATATCCGGCAGTGCACCGCTCTGTGGCGGCCGATATGGTGCGCCAAGGCGGGGCGTTGGTCACCGACTATCGCTCCACAGATGCTGTGCACAAAGGTAATTTTCTGGCGCGCAACCGCATAGTGGCCGGAATGAGCCATTGCACTATTGTGGTGGAGTCGGCCCGTAAGGGAGGCGCCATGGTAACGGCCAAGATTGCGTCGGGCTACAGCCGGGATGTGTTCGCTCTTCCGGGACGCACCTCCGATGTTTACAGCCAGGGGTGCAACAAGCTCATATCGCTCTGTGTGGCCAAGTTGGTGCAGGACGCCGACGAGCTGATAGCCGACATGCGCTGGCCGGTGGTGAGAAAGGATGCGTCCGCGGAGCAGCAGGTGCTGTTTGATCCGCTGCCGCCTGACCAGGAGGCTGTGGCGCAGTATCTCAACCATCACGGCGAAGCGCAGCTCAACAAGCTGTCGGTGGAGCTTGATATTCCGGTGGGCAGGCTGATGTCGGCGTTGATAGACTTGGAGTTCAGGGGCATGGTGACGGCTTATCCGGGCGGCACATATCGCCGGAGCGCACCATAAGAGGTGTGGAATTGTTATACATCAAGAATGAAAAATCAAAATTCAAGAATATGGAAAAGAAAGTTATAGCATCGTCGGAATTAATCATTAACTCCGATGGTTCAGTGTTTCATCTGCATCTGCTTCCGGAGCAGCTTACCGACCGCATCATCCTTGTGGGTGACCCGGCGAGGGTGAACATGGTGGCGGAGTTTTTCGACACCAGGACATTCGAGGTGCAGAGCCGCGAGTTCCACACTATCGGGGGCACATATCAGGGTAAGCCTATCATGTGCTTGAGCCATGGTATCGGCCCGGACAATATTGATATTGTTGTCAATGAACTGGATGCGTTGGCCAATATTGATTTCGCCACCCGCGAGGTGCGCCCCGAGCACCGCACGCTCCAGATGGTGCGCATAGGCACCAGCGGTGCCCTTCAGCCCGAACTGAAGCTTGGCACTCCGGTGATTGCCGAGAAGTCGATAGGGTTTGACGGCGTGCTCAACTATTATGCCGGGCGCAACGATGTGGCCGACCTGGAATTCGAGCACGATTTCTGCCATCATGTGGACTGGAATCCGCTGTGGGCCAAACCCTACGTGGTGGACTCCGATGAGCATCTGGTGGATGTGATAGGGCGCGATGATATGGTGCGTGGGGTCACTATCTCGGCTGTGGGTTTCTATGGACCGCAGGGCCGAGAGCTCCGTTTGCCGCTGGCCAACCCCGACCTCAACCGCCGCATCGAGGAGTTCCGCCACGATGGCCGCAAAGTGACCAATTATGAGATGGAGAGTGCTCCCCTCCAGGGACTTGCGCGCCTTATGGGTCACAAGGCGATGACAGTGTGCTCCATTATAGCCAACCGTATGCGTCATGACGCCACGCCCAACTACAAGACGGCTGTGCGCGACCTTATCGGCACTGTGCTTGACAGAATCTAATTCCTATAATTCTATAATTCTTATAAAAATTGCGTAACTTTGCGGCTCACAAACCGAATCAGACATTAATCAAATAGAATATGGCACTACAATGTGGTATTGTGGGGCTGCCCAATGTGGGCAAATCCACCTTGTTCAACTGTTTGTCCAACGCTAAGGCTCAATCGGCCAACTTCCCGTTCTGCACCATCGAACCGAATGTGGGTGTGATTACGGTGCCAGACGACAGGCTCACGAAGCTTGTGGAGATGTGCCAGCCGCGCAGCGTGGTGCCGGCAACGGTGGAGATTGTGGATATCGCCGGATTGGTCAAGGGCGCGAGCAAGGGCGAAGGGCTTGGCAATAAGTTCTTGGCCAATATCCGCGAAACGGATGCCATAATCCATGTGCTCCGCTGCTTTGACGATGACAATATCACCCATGTGGACGGTTCGGTGGATCCGGTGCGCGATAAGGAGATTATTGACTATGAGCTTCTTATCAAAGACCTTGAGACTGTGGAGAGCCGTATCGCCAAGACCCAGAAGCAGGCGCAGACGGGTGGCGACAAGGTGGCCAAGATGCAATATGAGGTGCTGGCCAAGTTCAAGGAGGCCCTTGAGCAGGGCAAGCCTGCGCGGTCGGTGGAGTTTGACACCGTGGACGAGCAGAAGTATGCCCGCGACCTGTTTCTGCTGACCAACAAGCCTGTGCTGTATGTGTGCAATGTGGATGACTCTTCCGCTGCCACCGGCAACGCCTATGTGGAGGCTGTGCGCAAGGCCACAGCCGATGAAAACGCTCAGATTCTGGTGGTTGCCGCCCAAACCGAGGCGGAGATTGCCGAGCTTGACACTTTTGAGGACCGTCAGATGTTTCTTCAGGAGATCGGCCTTGAGGAGAGCGGTGTGTCGCGCCTGATCAGGGCGGCATATTCGCTGCTTGACTTGCAGACATTCTTCACTGCCGGCGCCGATGAGGTGAGGGCGTGGACCTTCATGCGCGGCAGCAAGGCTCCCAAATGTGCCGGCATCATCCACACGGATTTTGAGAAAGGGTTTATCCGCGCTGAGGTGATCAAGTATCAGGATTATGTGGAGCTTGGCTCGGAGGCAGCAGTGCGCCAGGCCGGTAAGATGAATATCGAGGGTAAGGAGTACGTGGTGCAGGACGGCGATATAATGCATTTCCTGTTCAACGTGTAATCCGCTCATTCACAATTGATATATGGGCCGGGGCGCTGATGCGCTCCGGCCTTTGCAATTTTTAAGCTCTTTTAGCGATGGTGAATGTGACTTTCGATGTGTGGGGATTGTTGTATAGGTGTAGTTGAAAAACCAATAACAATTTCCCTACATCCCTCGTCCTTAATAGTCGAGTAGTGATTACTGGATATTAAGGCTCTCATAAATAAATAGTTGAAACGGCAGGGGCGGAGCACTGAGTTGCTTCGCCCCTTGTTTTTTGCTATTTGGGGGAGAGGTGGAGGAGCAGGATGGTCTGGCGGGTGTCACAGCTGCGGTGGTGTGAGTCGTGGAGGAGTGTGGTTGTGTAGCCTTGCTGTTCAAAAATGGGGCGGAGTGTGGATAGGTCGGTGTCACCGATGAGGAGGTAGCCGCCTTCTGGCGGGAGTGCGTAGGGGTTGAGGGTGCGGATGCGGTCGTGGAGGTAGAAGTTGGCTGTGTAGTAGCGCAGCATATCGGTGCTCACCCATGAGTAGATGAGGTGGTCGGAGGGCACTATTTTCTCCACTGCCTGCGCCACGGGATGGTCGCTCTTGGCTCCGAGCACAGCGGGGAGCACCGCTCCGGAGGTGAGCCACAGCATGGTCAGCGTAGTGGCCACGGCAGCGTTGAAGCAGAATAACGGTTTACGGCAGAGCAGCAAGTATAGCGACTGTGCTCCGCAGACCATACATATTATTATAAGTATCCATCCGATGGGGGAGGAGGGGATGGTAGCTAAAAGAGTGGCCATGGGGCCGTGTGCCAGCGGCATGGTGCCGTGCCACCGGGCATAGAGCAGCACGCAAGGCACTATGAGGGCGAGTGCGGAGATGATGCCGCAGTAGGTTTTGAGCAGGTGGCGCGACCGGATGGTGCCGTTGGCCATCCATAGCACAAGGAGGGTGAGCATGTAGGCCAGAAACGGGTACATAGGCAGCAGATATACGCTGCGCTTGCTCGAGGGGATGCAGTAGAAGATGAATATCACCGCGGCGCAGACGGTGCTGTAGAGTGTGGCGGGGTGCATGCGTCGCATCCGCAGCCAGCTGTCGTGAATCCATGATGTGTGGGCGAGGACTTTCCATCGCGCCACAAACAGGCTGATGAGAACCAGCAGGGTGTAGGGGAGCAATCCGGCCACGAGGGTGACGATATTGTACCACCAGGGGTTGACATGGCTTTCGTAGCTCATGGTGCCTGTGAGCCGTCCTATGTTTTCTTCCCAGGCAAGGTCGAAAAACTCCTGCCCCCCAATATTCCATGCCGCCACATACCAGAGTGCCGGAATGACCAGGGCGAGGATGCCCGAAAGGGTCATGCGTGCGAGGAGTGGCCAGAACCGATCGCCACGCAGGAGGCCGTAGATGCCGAGGCACAGGCACGGGAGGAAGATGGCTACGGGGCCTTTGGTGAGCATCCCCATGGTCATCAGCAGGATAGCCACCCATGGGAGGCCGCGGTAGCCGCTGTGGCGATAGTTGTAGAGCGAATACAATGCTCCCACCATGCAGGCAGTGAGCACCATGTCAACGCGACAGGCCATTCCGGCACGCCACACCTCGATGCAGCTCACCATCAAGAGTGCTGTCATGCCACCGCGTCGGCGCGAACCGGAGCTGCGTTTGAAAAATTTATATGTGGCCACCCCTATGGCTATCACGGCGATGGCACTCGGAAGACGCGATGTGAACTCCGTAACCCCACCGGTGAGCAGCGACAGCAGGGCTATGCACCAGGCCAGAAACGGAGGTTTGTATGGTATGTCGGCACCGAAACTTTCGGGGAGAATCCAGTTGCCGCTATCAAGCATCGATACGGCCACAATGGCCTCGCGTGGCTCGCCTTTGGTGTTGAACGGCGAGCATCCCAGCCACGGCAGAAAGGTGAGAGCCAGAAGGATGAGGATGATGAGCGTGGAGTGGCGCCGGAGAATATCTGTGGTGTTCATATCTTTATTCGTATATCAGTGGGCGAATATACGAAAAAATCCCTAAATTTGCGCCTCCAATATGACACAACACCGCACTTTACTAATAATTAACCCCATAGCGGGCACTTCGTCCAAGCAGCAGCTTCCTGAGGCTGTGGCTCAGGCATTGACGGAGTTCAACACCACCCTGACGGTGCGCTGCACCACCGCTGGAGGTGATGCCACTCGGTTTGCCCGCGAGGCGGTGGAGGATGGTGTGGATGTGGTGCTTGCCGCCGGCGGCGACGGCACTGTCAACGAAACAGCCGCCGGGCTTTCGGGTAGCCGTGTGCCGTTGGGTATCATCCCCTGCGGGTCGGGCAACGGTCTGGCGCGGCATGTGGGTATCCCTTTGGATATCAAGGGTGCGCTGGATGTGTTGAAGCTGCGCAATGTGGTGGACTGTGACCACGGCAGTGTCAATGGCCATCCGTTTTTCTGCACCTTCGGCATAGGGTTTGACGCCACGGTGAGCGATGTGTTTGCCCGTTCCAAGCAGCGCGGCAAGCTCACATACGTGCGCTCCACGGTGGAGCAGTATTTCAACTATCAGCCGCAGACCTACGCCATCTCGGCCAATGGGATGGATATCACTGAGCGGGCATTTCTTGTGGCGGTGTGCAACGCCTCGCAGTATGGCAACAATGCCTATATAGCTCCTCGGGCATCCATCACCGACGGGTTGCTGGATGTGACAGTGGTTCATGCCGGCAATCTGCTTACCACGGCTCTTGTGGGACTCGACCTGCTGACCGGGCTTATTGAGGAGAATATGCTCACCCACACCTTCCAGTCATCCGAAGTTATGATACGGCGCACCGAAGAAGGAGTGGTGCATCTTGACGGTGAGCCGTTGAGCATGGGCAAGGAACTGCATGTGAAGTGCCATGCGGGTGCGCTTAGGGTGTTTACTCCCAAGAGCGATGCGCCGTTTGTGCCGATTATCACCCCCGCGCGCGACATGATGCGCGACCTCCGTTCCCAGCTCCGCACCCTGCTGCATATCTGAAGCTCATGGTTCGGTAAATATTGTTTGTGTATGGAAAAAATAAAGATTTCGCGCTACAGCTCGCCGGTGGGTGAGTTGATACTCGGGTCGTTGGGAAATGAACTGTGTATGTGCGACTGGGTGTCGGAGAAACAGCCTTTCGCGAGCTGCCAACGGATTTGCCGTCACCTCGGTGGGGAGTGGGAAGAGGGAAGCTCGGAGGTGATAGAGCTCGCCGCCGGCCAGTTGGATGAGTATTTCAGAGGCCAAAGAAGCGAGTTCTCGGTGCCGGTGAAGTTCGCGGGCACGCGGTTTCAGAAGATGGTATGGGCCGGACTGCTCACAATCCCGTATGGTACCACAGTGTCGTATGCCGAAGTAGCGTGGAGCATCAACAACCCCAACGGCGTGCGCGCCGTAGCCTCGGCCATAGCCCGCAATCCGATATCGATAATCGTGCCGTGTCATAGAGTGATAGGGAGCAACGGCAAGCTCACGGGCTATGCCGGCGGTCTGGCCGCCAAGCAGCATCTTCTTGCGCTGGAGCAGGTCTCCTCTACAAAGATTTTATGAAAATGTGATGTTGTCTGCGGGTGCCGGGTCGGGAGTGAGAGTGAAGCTGACCGGGTGGGGAGTGGGTGAGATGTTGATGGCGTCGGGGGGAGTGGATGTGCCGATGATGAATTGTGCGGTGTGGCCCGGTTCGAGCGCACGCTCGGCAAGATAGAGCGCGAGTACGCCCATTGTGACGCGCAGGTTGATTTCCACGCAAGGCCATATGGCTGTGGCGCCTGAGTGGAGGGTGTGGAGCATCATGTCCACGCCGAACCACCCGGAGTAGTGCGGCGCGATGACCGGGGTGAGTATGTCGGCGATCCGTGCGGCGAGGGGCTCGATGTCAAGGCCGAGTTGTCGGGCAAGCATCTGTTGCGGCATGATGAGGTTGCCCCGGTAGTGGCCGTGGGAGTCGTTGATGAAGAGCGAGAGGCCGCGGTATTGCACCCGGAGGCCGTCGGAATGGTAGAGGGTGGCGAAGTCGCGGAGCCTGTTGAGCTCGTGCTCTACAATGATACTTCCCTGGCGTTGGATGACATCGCGGATGGTTTTCAGGGTCATGGCCCTGGAGATGCGGGATGTGTGGAACACACCTCGTCCGCTGCCGCTCCAAGGCATTTTGAGCACGGCGGCACTCATGGCATCTATGGCATCTATGGCATGATCCGGGGAGTCAAATTCGCGGGGCATCATTTCGTCCGGTGTGCCGAGGGCGCGGAGAAGTGCTATGGATGTGCGGCGGTGGGAGAGGGTGCGGATGGTTTGCACCTGCTCGTCGGACGGAAGGTCGGCGACACCCAGTGCCTGAAGCTCGCGGCGGATGGAGCGGCTCCACCCCCATGGCATGGCAGTGGCGGCATCAGCGCGGATTACTGGGATGCCGGGGAGGTGCCATCGGTCGCGTAAAGCCATAGCCGCCGGAAAGAGTTGCCGGGGCACAAGCAGTTGGTCGCCCGGCTGGCTCCACCACAAGGGTAGCAGCAGTCCGCTCTGTCGTAAGGCTGCGGCTGCGGCGGTAGGGGTGTAGCTCAGGGCGTTGGAGGCAAGGGCGAGATCGTTTTCGGGGTTGAAAATCAGCAGCCTGCCCATGGGTTACTGTACTATTAGTTTTCCGGGGCCGGGGGTGATGGTGTAGGAGGTGCCGGCGGTTGTGGGGAAAGAGATGGAGAAGTTGCCATATACAATATTGCACGGTTCACCTTTGAGCGATGTGATGCGTGCTTTGGTGAGCTGTCCTTCGTACCAGTCGATATCCACCACGAAGGCACCGCGGGCAAGGAGTCCTGACACGGAGCCGTCAATCCACTCGTCGGGGAGCGCCGGGAGGAGGCGCAGCTTGTTATTGTGGCTTTGGAGTAGCATCTCGGCGATGCCGGCGGTGCCTCCGAAGTTGCCGTCGATCTGGAAAGGCGGGTGCATGTCCCATAGGTTGGTAGCGGTGCCATGGCTGAGGAGGTTGCGGAGCAGCTTGTGGGCGTGGTTGCCGTTCTGCAGGCGTGCCCAATGGTTGAGCTTCCATCCCATGGACCACCCAGTGGCTTCGTCGCCGCGCTGGTCGAGAGTGCGCTGAGCGGCGTTGGCGAGCGCAGGGGTCTTGTCCACATCAATGGATGAGCCCGGGTGCAGCCCGAAGAGATGGTTGGTGTGGCGGTGCTTGTCGGAGGGGTCGTCGATGTCGCGGCTCCACTCCTGAAGCTGCCCGAGGTGTCCGATTTGGTAGGGGGTCATTTTCTGGAGGTGGAGCTGCCATTGTGCCACCTTGTCGGAGTCCACCTCAAGAGTGGTGGCGGCGAGGATGGCATCCTTGAGAATCTCGCGTGTGACAGCGTTGGCGTAGGTAGCCCCCATGTCGGCGGTGCCATGCTCCGGGGAGTAGGAGGGAGCGGATGTGTAGTATCCGTCGCCATCGCCGGAAAGGATGTCAACGGCGAAGTCGGCGCTCTCGCTGATGAGGGGGTAGGCCACGGAGCGCAGCCACTCCTTGTTGCGTGAGAAATCGTAATAGTCCCATACCTGAGTGGCGAGCCACGGCCCGGCGGTGGGATTGTAATTCCACGACATATCGGAGGATGAGAGCGGTGCGGTGAATCCGAAAGAGTTGGTGCTCACCTCGGCCGTCCATCCGCGAGCCTTGTAGTATTTGTGGGCGGTGACGCGTCCGGGCTTCACGAGGGAGCGCACATATTCCACAAACGGGGTCATACATTCAAGGAGGTTGGTGGATGTGGCGGGCCAATAGTTCATCTGGAGGTTGATGTTGTTGTGGTAGTCCACATGCCACGGTCCGTCGATGTTGTTGTGCCAGAGTCCCTGGAGGTTGGCCGGAAGGGAGCCTGGGCGCGAGGCTGCTATGAGGAGATAGCGCCCGAAGTTGAAGTATGTCTGTTCAAGGTCGGCATCGGACTCTCCGGCACGGTAGCGCTCCAGCCGCTTGGGAGTGGGTAGGTCGGGAACGGTGTCGGAGGGGTTGAGAGAGAGTTTGACGCGGGAGTAGAGCGAGGAGTAGTCGTCGAGGTGGTGGTTGTAGAGCTGCGTCCAGGAGAGCTCGGCGGCATTGTTGACACGGTCGTTGACTTTGGGGAGAGGATCAGAGCCCACATAGGTGTGGGGATCGGAGAAATCGGGGTCAAGATTGAGCTTATAGTCGGTGGCGGCGGCAAGGATAAATTCCACATCTGTGGCATTCTTGACGGAAATCTCGCCTGTGGCAGGATTGGCGGAGACGGTGCCACCACCGATGGTGCGTGCCATGACCCTTAGGGCCCATCTCATGCCGTTGTTGTCCAGCACTCCTTGCCACACAAGGCCTCCGGGGGCCGCTGTGGTGGAGGTGAGATGCTGCGGCGTGGCAAACCGGAATGTGAGCGACTGCTTGGCGCGGCTGCTGGAGTAGCGCCACACCTGCACGCTGTCGGGGTAGGAGGCGAAGTAGGTGCGGCGGTAGAGGTTTTTGCCTACATTGAAGCTCACGGCCGCGAAGGCGCTGTCGAGCGAGAGCTCGCGGCGGTAGTTCCTGGCTTTTTTTTCGGAGATGTTGGAGTGGATATAAGCCTCTCCGAGCACGGTGAACGAGCCGAACACCTCGGAAGTGTAGTCGGTGTTGCCCCTGAACTCGGCGGCGATGATGCTGTCGGCCAGATGATATTCACCACGGCGGAGGAGCTTGCGCACCAGTCCGATGATGGTGGGGTTGACATCGCGGTTCATGTTCCAGTACCGTTCCACACCCGTCGCGGGTCCGCCGCGCCACAGCGACTTTTCATTGAGCACCACGCGTTCGGTGGCGATGCCGCCGGTGATGGAAGCACCGAAAGCACCGTTGCCGATGGGAAACGATTGGCGTTCCCAGATGGTGTCGGGGTTGGAGTAGTCGGCACTCATGTCGTGGATGTTCCACGGCTGCCGGATGTCGGCGGTTGGAGGGGCGCTGAACCAGAGGGTGTTGCCGGCGGAAGCGAGCAGCGATGCGGCCAGAACAGCAGCGGTGCAGAATATTTTGGACAGATTCATGAGCGGTATATATTAAAATCAGTCAAAAATACGTATTATTCAGGAAATAATCCAAAATGTTTGGCTGATTTTAATATCTACAAATCAATTCTCGTCTATTTCTATATCCTGCAGGCGCTGCTGTTCTGCTCGTTTGGTGTGAAGCTGGCGGTGATGGTGCTGTGGACCATCACCGCGCAAGAGAACTATCGGGTGATGAACACCTTTCCGGTTTTGGAGCCGCGGCGCACGATGTAGAATCCTGTGGAGAGATTGTCTGCGTTGACGCGGATACCCTCGATGGTGAAATATTCCGGAGCTGTGGAGTCGTCGGTGTCAGCCTCAACGGATTTCACCCCTGCGTAAGGTGCCACATTGAGTGTCAAGTCAATCACGCATCCGCCGTTGCTGGCCATATAGTTGCCTTTTTGGCCTCCGAAGAGATGGTCGGCAGAGCGTCCGATGGGGTCGGTGCTGTTCCAGTCGTTCTTAAAGCGGAGGCGGTAGGTGCCGGGGGTCATGGTTTCGGGCAGACGGTAGGAGGGAAGATTGAAAATCTGACCCATGTTGACCGCTGTGCCGTCGCTTTTGACCTGAGGATCGGCAGTGTCGGAATTGTCGCTCTTCATTGACAGGGTGTAGCCGGTATGTGATACAAGGTCGTTGTTGATCTGCTCATCGGACTGGTCCACATCAAACACGCCATCGTTGCCGAAATCGATGTATATATATGAGTGCATCCATTGTTGATTTGGAGCCTCGCCGTCAAACGACAGAGTGGCACCGGCTTCGGTGTTGAGGGCTTGGTCTGTGTTGTCCACATACAGGGGGTGGGTGTTGTTGGCACCCGGGCCGTCCACAGTGAGGGTGTTGCCCATGTCATCGGACACGGTGAGTGTCACCACGCCGCGCTCGGTGGTGGCGTATGCATTAGAGTAGTTGGCATTGCCTTCGGGATAGTCGTATTCGGGGCCTCCGCTGACTTTGCTGAAAATAGCCACGTATTCGCCTTGGTTCTCCTCGGTGATAGTGATGGCAGGGGCTTTGTTGTAGGCCACATCCTTGTCGTTGTGGGTCCATTTTATGAAAATATAGTTGTCGTCGGGCACGGCGTTGAGTTTGGCCTCGGTGCCGCCTTCAATTATGGCTTCCTTGCACGATTGGTCGGTGCCGATATATACGGTGCCGCCTTTAGCAGGGTTGGCGGATACCGAAACGGGGTAGAACACTCTTGCGGGGTCGATGATATTTTCTTCATTGCCACCGCAGTAGCGGAACTGCACATAGTCGTCATCGGTCATCAGGAAGATTGCCGAAATGGATTTGTCAACGGTGGAGGTTCCGGAGCCGGTGCTGCTGTTCCACTGCACCAGAGCCGGAGTGGTGTTGGCGTTGAACAGATAATTTTTTTTGACACCGGGCCATGGGTCGCCGCCAAGTTCTTCATATGTACCGCGGCCCACTGTGCCATCGGCTTCGATGAGGTCAACACGCATGTGGGATGTGTCGTTGTTGGGTGTGGAGGACAGGGCGTTTTCATCGGAAGCATCAATATGCCATATCAGCATACCCTCTCCGTAGAGTCCACGGTCCCATCCGGCGGGTTTGCGGTATTCAAGCACGTAGTAGTCGCCCTGGCGGTTGGTGTCGAAGCTGCAGGCAAAGTTGTAGTCGGTCATGGGGCGCAGTCTGACATTGGCAGGCTCGGTAAGCTCGGTGTAGTCGAGCCAGCCGCAGGCATGGCGTTCATAGGCGCTGTAGTTGCAAGGCGAGTAACCGTAGCCGAGGTAGTTGCCTATATCCATTATCGACCAGTAGCCGGGGGTGTAATCGTTCTGGCCGTTGGTGTTGTATAAGTCGGGAAGTCCGATCACGTGGCTGAACTCATGGATGAAGGTTCCGCATCCATCGGGTTTGTCGGTGGTGTATCCTTGTTCTGACACGCAAGCGTAGTGGTAGAGCAACTTGCCATCCACTGATTTCTTCGAGAACAGTCCTGTGGGGCACTCGGAGTTGTGGGGATTGACGGAGTTGGAAGCACCGTAGTTGGCCCCTTGTCCGGCGAAAATCACGAACACATTGTCCACATTGCCGTCGCCATTGAGGTCGTAGGTGGCGAAATCCACCTGCGAGTCAAGTGCGTCGGCAGCCTGATGCACCATCTTGTAGGCATTGCTTGTGGAGGCGTAGGAACTTCTGTTGGAGGAGAGTGTCACAGGCCCGTAAACATCAAACTGCGGAGAGAATTGGCCGTTTGACTGGTGGATGAAATAGTCGCGCACGGAGCCATAGCTGCCGTTGTCGTTGAACCCTTCTTCGTTGAGCCAGCGTGAGAAGTAGCTGTTGGGGTCGGCGGTGGAGAATTTCACATCCTTGAACTCCACGAGAATCACGCACATTCTCGGCGAGCCGGTGGTGGCCACATATCCGGTGTGGAGCCCCACACCCTTTGGCTGATATATGGTGGAGGCATCCAAGGCTTGCTTGACCTGCTCAGTGCTGACGGGAATCAGCTGTCCCTCGTCGTCGGGCAGCATTGCCTGACCATCGGCGGTGGAGTAATAGATTATCGAATGGTCATTGCCTTTCATGGTCACTTCAATCTGCGAGCCATCGGGCTGGGTGTATTTCACCGGGCCGGGATATGGGGCCACAGAAAACGCTGCGAGAGAGCTGCTGAGGATAGTAGCACTGAGTAAAAGTTTACGCATAGATTATGTATTTATGATTGGTTTGAAGTTATACATTTATAATGTATTTGCGGCAAATATAATCAAAAAATCAATACATCAGCATTTTTATGCTCTAAATGTAATCAAATCCGTGATTTTTTTGACGAAATGACCGGAATATGCAGGCCTGCAGCGTGGCTTTCTGCAGGAGTAATACAAAAATTGCATGGCAGCGTCCATCGTGCTGCCATGCAATTTTTTGAAAATAGGCTGTTTTTTGTGTGTACCTCAAACGCGGGGTTACTGCTGGATGTAGCCGTCTTTGGCGGCACGTTCTGTCACATGCTTGATGCGTTTGGCTGTGTCGGGGTGGGAGCTGAACATTTTCTGGATAGCGTTGCCTGTGTTGCTTCCTTCCATGGACTGGAGTTTTTCAAAGGCTTTGGCCATGCCGATGGGGTTTTTGCCGTTGGCCACGAGGAAGTCGTAGCCGCTGTCATCGGCTTCGGTTTCCTGTTTCTGGGAATATTTGGCGTTGATGAGGCTTTCGGTGAGAGTGCCGAGCTGGCTTTCAGTGAGTTTGGCGACTGTGCCACCGGAGCTTGCGACAGCGTCCATGAGAGCACCGGTCATGAGCTGGGTTTTGAAAGCTTTTTTGCTATGGTGAAGTGTTACGTGTCCAATCTCGTGGCCGATAACGCCGAGGAGTTCATCATCGTCCATGATGTCCATGAGTGAAGAGAACACGCGCACGCTTCCGTCGGGACAAGCGAATGCGTTGACATCAATCACCTTATAAACTTTGAAATTCAAGGGTATGCCATCGGCTTGGGTGATGCCGTTGGTGAGTTTGCGGAGACGTATGGTGTAGGGGTCGTTTTCGTCGGCCACGGGGTTGTTGTTGTCCATCCATTCCACTGATTCCTTGACATACTCGGCCATTTGGGCATCGGTGAGAGTGACGGCCTGGGCGGTTTTCTTGAGGGCGCTGGCGGCCTTCTTGAGATTGAACTGTGCGTTGGCATTGGGCGCCATGCATACGATGGCCATGAGTGTGATGGCCTTGACAAAGAATGATTTCATAGTTAAGAGAAGTTTGATATTGTTTTTCCGGTGACAAAGGTAGTGATAATTTGTCAACAATGCCAAACTCTATTTGAAGCGGATGGTGAATGTGGTGAGCATGGATGCGCGGTTGGTGGAGAGGGAGAATGAGGCTTTGTGGGCTCGCAGGATGTCGGCCACAAGCATGAGTCCGAGTCCGCGGTCGGTGCGCTTGGTGGAGAAGAAGGGTGTGAATATCAGGTGGGTGGCTTCGGGGGGGATGCCTGCGCCGTTGTCGGTGATATCAAGTGTGTTGGACTCGAGATTGATGTCAATATGCCCGTCCGGCTTGCTGCCGATACTCTCGATCGAGTTTTTGACAATGTTGGACACTACCCGCTGGATCAGCATGGGGTCGAGCTGCACTATGCGTGTTTCGGAGGAGGGGTGGAGCTGAATGGAGATGTTGTCGGGTGCGAGGTGGCGCAGCGAGGGGAGCATGGAGTCAAGGAGCCGGTTGAGGTCGGTGGGTTCCGGTTGCGGGGCCGGGAGTTTTACTACGGAGGAGTAGCCGCGCACAAATTCGGCGAGGTTAAGGCAGCTGGTGGCGGAGCTGTCGAGCACGGTGGCGATGTCGGGGTCGGTTTGGTGCATGAGCCGGAGGGTGTCGAACACGCTGACCACGCTTCCCATGGTGTTGTTGACCTCATGACCAATGGTGCGCACGATTTTGTTGAACATCTGCTTCTCGGCTTTGAGAATTTCTTCGGTCATCAGCTCCACGAGGTAGAAGCGGCGGCGGAAACCGGAGTCCATGAACCAGAGTCTGGAGCATCGGCACACCTGCGAGCCGTCGGTGCGGATGGTGATGACTTCATCATCGGCCATGGCGTGGAGCCGGGCTTCCAAGCCGGGGTCAACAAGCTGATGGTAGGCTTTGTTGGCACTGATGATTTTGTCGTCGAAATCGCATATCGCTATCCCCATGGGCGATGCTTCGATGAGCAGCGACATGAGGTGGGTCTGCTCCTGCTGCCTGAGCCGTTCGGCCTTCATGGCGTTCATGAGACGGTTGAACAGGTCCACCACTTTGTCAGCGTCGCGCTGCCCTGTGTGGCGCAGACGGCTGCTGAAATCCTGCTCGCGCAGGAGATATATGCCGTTGTTGACCGCCATGAGCGGCTTGTGGATCGCTCGCCAAAGCAGTAGGGTGAAAATCAGAGCCACTGCGGCAGTGGCAGCGGGCCACCACCACGGCATGCCGAGTATGGCGAGAGCCACTGCGGCAATCCAGGCGGCGAGGGAAATGAGAAGATACAGGCGGTAGGTCATCTGAGTCCGTATTTTTCGAGTCGTCGATAAAGAGCCTGACGGGTGATGCCGAGCATTTTGGCTGCATCGCTGAGCTGCCCGTTGCATTTATGGAGCGCGTCCACCACCGCGTTGCGCTCCAATTCGTCAAGAGTGGGTGTGGATGCTTGCCGCTGCTTGTTGCGGCGGGCGAGGATGGTTCTGATTTTGGCAAGGAGGTCGGCGTTGCGCCACGGCTTGGTGATGAAGTCGCTGGCACCGAGCGACATCCCCTCCACCGCCAAAGGGATGGTGCCCCAGGCGGAAATCAGCAGCACATCACACTGTGGTGCGAGCACCTTGATTTTGCGCAGGAGCTCGAGCCCTTGCCGGCCGGTGGTGGTGAGGGTGAGGTTCATGTCGAGAATCACCACCTCAGGCTCGCGGGCGCGTATGGCCGCGAGCATATCCGGTTCGGTGCCCACCGCCAGCCATTCAAGGCCAGCCTGCTTGAGCATAAGCCCTATGGAGAGCCTGATGGCGTTGTCATCGTCCACAATGAGAATCATACGGCAAAAATAAGATTATTTCACGAGTTTTTCAATATCGGCGTTGATGGGAGAGAGGGTGGCGTAGTCGTAGAGGGTGAGCGAGCGGATCTGGTACCAGTAGCTCCAGAATTTGTACAGCTCGTTGATATACTGCCTCATGGACTGGTCCTTCTTGGATTGGGAGTCGTTGAGGTCGAGGGTGGAGATTTTGCCGATCAGGAAGGTCTGCACATTGGTGTCGTAGCGTTTGAGCGCGATTTCGTTGGCCTTTCCGGCGATGGCGAGCTGGCTCTGCTGGTTGCAGAACCGCTCCACGAGCACAAACAGTTCCTGATTGAAGTTCATCGACTCCTGCCGCAGACGGCTTTGGGTGACGCGCCGGTTGCTTTCGGCCACCTTCACCTTGCCGCGGCGCCGTCCCCAGTCGAGTAGCGGAATAGAGAACCCCACCTGCGCCAACTGGTTGCCTTTTAGCCGGGTATAGGCGTTGCCCATGCTGATGTCGGTGCCGGTGTATCCCACTTGCAGAAATAGGTTGATCTCCCTGAGGTTGCCTTTGGCTTTGGCCACTTCATAGTCGGCCTCAAGCTGCCGGCGGCGCATGTTTTTGGCGAATTTGTTGTTGGTGAGAGCGCGGTCAAGGGCATCGGCATAGGTGATGTCGGCCTGCGGCACATTGTCGGGTAGGATGGCCACAATCTCGGTGTTCTCGTCAAGGTCGAGAAATGCGCGGAGGGTGAACATATTGCTTTTGAGGGTGCTCTGGCAATCGGTGAGTTCCGATTGTGCATCAAGCATGTTGAGCTCCATCTGGAGGAGGTCGTTCTCGCTGATCTGTCCCATTTTGCGTTTCTCCTGCGCCACTGTGTAAAGTTTGCGTGCAGTGGCGAGGTTTTGCTCGGCGATATTGAGGTTGGCGGTGCTGAGGAGGAGGGCGAAGTAGTATTCGACAGTGGCGCGTGCCACATCCTCGGTGGCGCTGAGGAAAGCGGCCTTGGCCTCGCTGTAGCGCACCGGCTCGATGCGGCTCTGCCATTTCATGGCGTTGACGCCGAAAATAGGCTGATTGAGGGTCAGTGCCACCGGGATGGTCATGAACCTGTTGCCACCGTCGGAGCCGTACATGCGCATGAAGTCGAGCGAGGAGTTGAGGCTGATGGTGCCTCCGGTGAGGCGCACCTGCTGGGTGATGGAGAGCTGTCCCTGGGCCTCAAGGTAGTTGTTGTTGACAAAGCTGTAGCTGCCTTGCGAGTTCATGTAGGGGGTGTATTGGTTGGAGTAGCTTGGAGCTGTGGCCGAGAAGTTGATTTCAGGGAGCTGGTCGGCGCGGTATGTACGCCATTCCCAGTAGGCGGTGCGGAGTTCATCGAGAGCCACAGCTGCATCCACACTCTTGACGCGGGCCATGGCGATGGCATCATCGAGCGAAAGCGAGAGCTCGTGCGCCGCCCCGCACAGGGGCAGCGCAGCGAGAATCAGAAGTATGAAAAAGCGAGTCATTTATTGATCTTTAAGAGCAGTTGCCGGATTGATACGCATGGCCTTGCGGGCCGGAAGCCATATCCCTGCCACCACCATCAGAGTGAGAATCAGCACCGAAGCCAGCACCGCGAGTTGGGGAATGTGGTTGGTCATATCCATGCCCCAGTTGACGATATTATAGTGAATCAGTACAAGCTCGATGGCGAGGGACAGCGCGGTGCCCACGCACAGAAGCACCATCCCTTCGCCAAGCAGGCGGCGGAGAATGTCGGTGCGAGTGGCGCCGTTGGCCACGCGGATAGCAATTTCACTTGTGCGCTGCTGGATGCGGAACCAGAACGAGCCGAGAAATCCCAGAAATACAATCAGGGTCAGGAATCCGGCGCACACGCTGTATCCGCGCACCACATTGGCGATGTCGCTGTGTGCACTTATGCGCATCTGCTCAACGGAGCGGAGGTTGCTCAGATACACATTGCCATGCTCGGTGTCGGCAGTGGTGATTGACTCCATGAACTGCCGTCCCATGCCCGGCTTCACTCGTATGGCCAGTTCGCTGCCCCAGCCATCGGGCAATGGGGTGTAGATGACGCCGGCGAACAATCCCTCGTAGTCGGAGCGTTGTATGCCGTAGGCACTGCCGCCCACATGGTAAACCTTGGAGGAGTCGCAGTTCAAAAATATATCGCGCCCCACAAATTCGGATGGACCGGGCCGTTGGCCTTGGTTGTCGAAGTTTGACACCAGTATCTCGCCTTTCTCTATCAGATTGGCCAGCTGCTCGGTAGTTTCGCCGTTGAACCCTTCAAGGCGGAGCATACGTATGATTTCGGGGGACACAAAGCGTTGGTTGCCGTAGTACATATACGTGGAGTCGTCCTGAGTGAAGGAAACGTTGTTGCCGTAGAAATTGAAGTTATAGGGCATTGAGTTTTGGCCGAGGCCGACCATCTCCACGTAGGGGTTGGACCGGATTTTGTCCTTGATCATGGCGAGGTCAGTGACATAGCTGTGGGTGCTGTCCGGGTATTGTTGAAAAGCGTCGGACGCCTTTGGCACATATTTTACGTTGGTGCAATACATATCGGTCATATCGTAGCCGTAGTGTTGCATACGTGTGTGGATGAGGTAGATGAAGAGAGTGAAGCTGGTCCACAGTACCACGCCTACGATGGCGAGTTCAAGTATCAGCCAGAGGTTGCTGCGCCATTCATGGCGCATTTGAGTGATTAATCGGCGTTTCATGCTCTAATTGCGTTTACAGGGTTGAGTCGCGAAGCTTGCCAGGCGGGCACGGCTGCGCTGATGAGGTTGAGAACAAAGCAGGCGGCGACAGCACTGAGGGTTATGCGCCAGTTGAGCAGCACGCTCAGGGCCGGAGGGGTGAAGTTGCTGCCGGGATTGGAGTCGAACAGCCCGGTGTAGGTGAGGGCAAAAACAACACCGAGAGTTAACCCGAGGACACCGCCGATGAGGGTGATGATGAAATTTTCGGTGATGATATCGGTGATGATGCGTGTGCGTGTGCACCCGAATGCTCGCCGTACACCAAATTCGCTCACTCTGCGGCGGAGACGGCTCTGTAGCATTGTGCTGAGGTTGATGGCCGGCACAAGCAGCAGCAGGGTGTAGAGCAGATATCGTTGTTGCCGTTGCTCTTTGTCGTCGGGGGTGATATTTGATCCGGACACACCGGAGGCGATGGTGTTGATGTCGTATGGCGATTCGTGATATATGGTTTTCAGCCCTTTCTCGGCGAGATAGGTGTCGAAGGCGGCATATCGGGCTTTCACCTGATTGCGTACATCCTCGAAATCCACACCATCCTTCACCAGCAGACTAACGGAGAACTGGCCGAATTCATCGCCCCAGGACATATCCGGGTCGTTGGCTCCGGTGGGGAGGAAAATGTCGGCGTGGGCCAAAGAAGCGAGCTGGGAGTGATCCTTGACCACACCTACAACAGTGTATGGCTCATGGTTGAACAGCACGGTGTTGCCCGTATGGGGGTCGGAGCCGAACAGCCGCTTGGCCACACTTTCGGTCACTACCGCCACCTTACTCATGGCAGAGGCTTCATCGGCTGTGAAGTAGCGTCCCTCCACCAGCCGGTGGTCGTAGATGTCGAAGAATTCCGCGTCGGTTTTGCGATAGTCGCCCTCGAAAGCTTCGTTTGTAGAGCCTTTGAGTGTGCCGACTTCGGTGTATTTCATCATGTAGGAAGTGTGTTCAACTCCATCAAGGTCAGCGTAAAGCCTGCGGGCATTGTTGTAGTTCAGACCGGCTGAAGAGTCGCCGCCATTGTTTGCCAACGAGTTTGTATGCAGGAAGGCGCCGATAAGCAGCCGCTGACGGCAGCTCTCGGGGGCGAATGGAATGATGCCCACCTGCTGCATCATCACTACCACGATGATCAGAAATATCGACAGTGTGGTGCCTACCAGAGTGATCCATGTGACCACAGGTTGATGGCGCAGGTCGTAGAATATTTGCAATAATTTGGATCTCATGGCTTATGATATTATGCGTCCGTCAAAGAAGCGTACAATCCGGTCGGTTTCGCGGGCCTGGGCCTCGTTGTGGGTCACCATCACTATGGTGGTGCCGTCCTCCTTGTTGAGCCTGTGGAGGAGGTTCATCACCTCGGCACCCATCTTGGAGTCGAGGTTGCCGGTGGGTTCGTCGGCGAGAATGATGTCGGGAGCGCCGACGATGGCACGGGCAATGGCCACACGCTGGCATTGACCGCCGGAGAGCTGTGCGGGATGGTGCTTGATGCGGTGTGACATCTCGAGTCTCTGGAGCACCTGCTCCACTCTTTCGCGTCGGTCCTTTGCCGAGAGTCCGCTGCGGTAGATGAGCGGAAGCTCCACATTGTCGGCCACGTTGAGGCTCTCGATGAGGTGGAAGCTCTGGAACACGAACCCGAGGTTCTGGTTGCGGAAATGCGACATCCGGGAGTCGGAGAGGTCGTTGCAGATTTCGCCTTTCAGCGACACCGTGCCGGTGGTAGGTTTGTCAAGGAGTCCGATGATGTTGAGGAGCGTTGACTTGCCGCAGCCGCTCGGCCCCATGATGCTTATGAACTCGCCTTTTTCCACAGTGAGGTTCACATTTTCCAAGGCAGTGGTTTCAATCTCTTTAGTGCGGTACACCTTGCTGATGCCGCTGAGGGTGATGATAGCCATAGTTATTTGAGTTTTAATGATTTCACGGATTTGAACTGCTCCATATCGCTCACCACGACGCTGTCGCCGGGGTTGAGGCCCGAGAGCACCTCCACAAACTGGCGGTTGCTGTCGCCGAGGCGCACGGTGCGTTTGGCAATATGGTTGTCGCCGTCTTTTATATATAAGGAGTATTCGCCCGGACCTTTGAAATATTGGCCGTTGGGAATCCTCAGCACGCTGCTCTTGTAGCCGTAGCTCACATAGAGCTCGGTGCGTAGGCCGGAGCGCAGCCGCGGGTTGCCGGAATCGTTGAGGCGGACGGTGAAAGAGACCACACCGCCTTTGGCTTGCGGGGTGAGATTGGTGATCACGCCCTGAAGCTCGGTTTTGCCTATGCGCACCACCACTTCCGACCCTACGGCCACGCGGTCGCTGCTCCCTTCGGGCACCTCTCCTGTCACCTTGAAACGGCTTAGGTCGCTCACCACGGCTACCTTTTCACCGGCACCCACTCTGCCACCAATCTCGCTGGCAATGAATGTGAGGACGCCGGCGTGTGGTGCCGGGATGCGCCCTTGGTCAAGGGTGCGCCGCATCAGGGCGAGATCCTGCTCGAAGCTGCTCATATTGAGGGTTTGCACCTTTTCGGCAGCGGCATTGCGGAGCCGCTCGTTGGATAGGCGTTCGCGCAGCTGCTTGAGCTCGAGGGTGGCGGTGAGATACGCTGTTTCGGCCTGGCGCACACGGTCGCCGGTGCCTGAGCCGAGGCTGTCGAGGCGGCGTTCGTTTTCCACCTCCACCTTCATGCGGTTGACCTGCATCTGTTTGACCTCAATCTGAGTGGCCAGCTCGCTGAGCTGGGTGGAGTTGTTGAGGCGCAGCTGGGTGAGTTCCTGTTGCCTCATGTCGCGCTCGTTGAGGAGCTTGGTGTAGTTGGCCTCGGCAGTTTCAAGGTCAAGTTGGAGCAACGGTGTGCCCTCCTCCACGGTGTCGCCCGCCTGGGCATACACCTTGAGGATGCGTGAGTCCACGGGAGAGTTGATGATCTCCTCGAATGCCGGCACCACACGGCCAGAGGCGTTGACAGTGGTTTCGAGCGGCCCTTGCTCGGCCACACCCATTCGCAGATCGGAGTGTCGCACGGATTTCTCCATGCTGAGAATCACTGTGGCAACGCCTGCCATTATCACCAGGGCGATGCCGCCATATTTGAGAAACTTGATGTTGCGTTCGCGCCTGAGCTGGGATTTGCTTATCTGTTTGTCCATGCCCCAAAATAACTATAAAAATTGAGTCTTGTCAACCCCTGCTGAAAATCAGATGGTTACAAGTTTTGCAATGTCCGTTTCCGTACAACACCCCATATCCAAGGAATTAAGAGTTTGATTTAGAACCCTCCTTGTAGGTTAATAAGTGTAAAATTCAAGAGGCTTTTCAATGGCTGGTGGTTAAAAAAATGAAAAAGTGATAGATTCTATACATTTAATTATTGTGAAATTTATGGTAATTTAGTAATATTACGGCACTTAACTTGAATCTAAATACCTCTCTTATGAAAAAACTTGCATTTTTTGTTTTTGTTGTTTGCGTAGCGTTTCAGGCTAATGCATTAAAAGTCATTAACTTGAGTGGTGGAACTGAACTTACAGACAGTGCGGTGTCGGTTCCAGAATATTCTATTGAGTATGTGAACGATGGGATAGTTTGTTCCTACAAAATTAATAACATTATTGTCAGTGAAGACAATTTATATCCTGGTAGTTTTCATATATCTGTTCCGGGATTTTCTACACAATCAATGTCTGGATATCCATCATTGCCATGTTATATATCTTCCTTTATTGCACCTGCTTTATCCTCCCCCACCATTACATTGCTTTCATCCGATTTCGTTGATTGCGAATTATCAGTTGCTCCTGCTCGTGTTCCACGATTATTGTGCGATACGGTAAAATATTCTATCTCAAATGTCAATCCGATTCAACCTTACTCAGGGTTTTGGCCGGATAGAGAATGTAGTTTGCTACCAATGCAAGTATATAGAGAGCAAAAAATAATTGAAGTGGAGATAAATCCTGTTAAATATGATTATATGAACAAGGTCGTAAGGGTCTATACGGATTTGAAATTTAAAATCAGTTATGGCTCAAATTGTTCAATTTCTGATATTTACTTCGAACCCAAGTCAATGCTTAATCCTAACTGTTCTCATGAATTGTATCTTGGAGAAGCAAATTCCCAAATGCGTATTAGAGAGCCGGGCAGTAGCAAGAGTGTTAGTAATGGATATTTGATTCTGTCCATACCCGGGTTTAAGGAAACATTGCAAGAATTTGTGCTGTGGAAAAAACGTATGGGATATAATGTAGTAGAGCTATATGATGAGAATTGGAGTGCTGATAAAGTCAAAGAAAGAATAAGGAATGAATACACTAAAAATAAGGAGAATTTATACTTACTGATAGTGGGAGATCACAGTATTGTCCCGGCTGATAGTGCGACTGTTTATCCAATCGCAGGTATGCCTGATGGCGATTTTTGTCTTTCTGATTTCTCATATACATGTATGGATGGTGATTCAGATACATATCCTGAATTATATCGCGGTCGTTGGCCTGTTAATAATGTTTACGATTTGCAAACAATTATAGATAAAACAATTTGGTATGAGCAATCTCCTCCAACTGATGAAAACTTCTATGGTAGAGGTTCACATTTCTCATTTTTTGAGGACGGTGTACATGATGAACATGATGGTATGGAGGATGGAATATTTGTGAGAACGTGTGAGGATGTAAGGGACTATTTGACGAAATACTACGATTTTAATATTGATAGATTTTATACATTGAATACTGAAAATTTAAAATATTGGCCGTCAGCGTGGAATAACTGGTATACTAAATCCGCTCCATTCTCGAATGAATTGAAGTATGATCGATTCAAATGGAATGCAACTCCCGATAGTGTGGTTAATTCAGTAAACTCAGGTATATCCTATTTGATGTTTGTTGGTCATGGAGGTTATGGAGCGTGGGGATATGGAAACAACGAAGCTTTTGAGACCACTGAAATAAGAAAAATGAATAATTACGAAAAGCTTCCGTTGCTTCTCAGTATTTGTTGTCTTAGTGGGAATCATAGCAAATATCCGTGTTTAGTGCGGGATTTTTTGACAAAACGAAATGGTGGTTCAATGGCGGCGTTTGCTGCTACAAGTTATGGTTTTTTCGGATATCAAGAAAAATTTGCGTCTCTGTTGATCAATGCAATTTGGCACAAACCGTCCTTTTCTCTTACTGGTAGTATTGGTAACAGTTCAGGATTAAGCAATAGTTTTTATATTGATGCATCAAATCTTAAGATTGATGGTCCATTCAGACAATTAGGTATGACACTTGATTTTGCATTGAAAGGTATGAGATATACAAATCCGTCAGAAAAATCCAAAACGATGCTTTATTGTAAATACATATATCATCTCTTTGGAGATCCATCAATGTATTATTATGCAGAATATCCACAAGTGTTGGATGGCATAGAAGTAAATCGTGGTAATCAGGGTACAAATGTTTATATTCATGATGGAAATGCTTATATCGCTTTTTATGATCCAATAAGTAATAAAAGCAATTTATATTATGGGAATGAGGCATCCTATTTTACAGCGGAAAATGGGGGCGCAAAATATGTTGATGTAGTCGTGTATTCATCTAAAGATGTGCCTTATATTGATTTGGGTGAAAGATATTTCGGTGTAATTCAAGATGAACCGAATAAAGGTACCTCTATTCTTGGGTATAAAGATACACGAATGGGAGGCGTTGAAATTGAATATTATCTTTCCAAAGTTGATGCGAACAGCGGATCTGTTGAAATGTATATAGTAGATCCTTTAACTGGCAGACCAATATCAAGCTGGCCTTTAGATAGAACAATTACTGATGTAAAGAATACCATACAAATGAGATGTGATGGAGGTGTAATGATTGCTTATCTCATGGTAGGAGGCACTCCACGTGCAAGTTTAAAAATATATGTTTCAAAATAAGAAAGTCATGAAAAGAATTGCATTTGTTTTTGTTTTGGCGTTGGCTTCGTTAGTGTGTCGGGCCGAGATGCCATATATTGTAGAAGATGGTGTGAGGTACTATATTCTTGAGAGTGAGCATTACGCAATCGCTACATCTCCGGCTGATCCTGCACAGTCTTCTGCCGGTACGATTGTTGTCAAGGAGTCAGTGGAATACAACAATGTTGAGTATCCGGTGACTTGCTACTGGGGGTATGAATGGCTGCGTGAAGGCCAAAAAATCTGTTTGCCGGAAGGCCTTGAGACTATTGAGGGTTACTCGAGTGGCGCAGTAATGGATTATATACCTCAATCTTTGGAGCATGCCATGCGCTACTCGTTTTATTATGTTACTTTGCCGGAAAATATATACCTGCCCAATATTAGAACTATTGGCCCTTATGCGTTTACGGAGTCGAATGTCCGGAGAATCACTATTGGTCCCCGGGTGTCAAAATTGGGTTATCCAGCGTTTGGAGCCAATGTATGTGATTTGATATTTGAAGAGGGGGAGCCGGATGAGCCTTTGCGTCTGCTTTGGAGATCGTTTGGCTGCAAATCATTGACAGAGCTAAAGTTGCCGCGCAGAAACAGTATGTATATCAGCGATTGTTTTGTGCCAAAAGGCGACAATCTTGTCCGTGTGGTGTTTCCTGAAGTTGATGAGATAACGTATGCCGGAGCTGCTGCCATGACGGAGCTGTCGTTAATAATTCCAATTAAGGGATATTGGATTGAAGTCGGGCCAAAATTTCGCGAAGTGGTGTGTCTGGGAACGGTTCCGCCTGAAATCACTAATCTTGAACTTATTGACAGTTATACCTTTTCAGAGGCTACCGAGTTCAATATCACGGACAATAATGACCAATGTGTGCTGAAAGTTCCGGCGGGGAGCGAGGAGCTGTACAAGATGCATCCCATCTGGGGCAAATTCAGGAATATATGCGGATTTGAAGGTGGCGATTATACATCTGTCGTTGCTCCGGTGGGAGAGTCTGTTGACAATGGATTCCCGGTTTATTACAATCTGCAGGGGATGGAAGTGCAGAATCCGGTGAAGGGCGGTGTTTATATCCGGCGTACCGGTGCCACGGTGAGCAAGATTGTGTATTGACAGATGCTTGGCGTAAAAAATAAAATGGAGCGGTGCCTCGGGCATCGCTCCATTTGTATAAGGTGTTGACAGGGATTATTCCTCAGCTTCCTTCATGTTGTGGAACACGTTCTGCACATCTTCGTCGTCCTCAAGCTTGTCAAGGAGTTTTTCAATGGCGGCACGCTGTTCCTCGGTGACTTCCTTCACATCGTTGGGGATGCGCTCGAATTCGGAAGATACGATTTCAAAGCCGTTCTGCTCCAGGTAGGTCTGTATGGAGGAGTAGTCCTCAAATCCGCCGTAGAGCATGATGGTTTCGTTTCCTTCCTCGTCCACATCGTCAATCAGCTCGTCCACACCGTAGTCAATGAGCTCAAGCTCGAGATCTTCGAGGCTGATGCCATCTTTGGGTTTGATTTTGAACACTGCTTTGTGGTCAAAGAGGAAAGTGAGAGAGCCTTGTGTGCCGAGCGAGCCGCCGTGCTTGGTGAAGTAGGAGCGCACGTTGGCCACGGTGCGTGTGTTGTTGTCGGTGGCAGCTTCCACGAAAATGGCTATGCCGAAGGGGCCGTATCCCTCGTAGGTGATTTCCTTGTAGTCGCCGGCATCCTTGTCGGTGGCTTTCTTGATGGCGCGTTCCACAGTGTCCTTAGGCATATTGGCAGCCTTGGCGTTCTGCATGAGTGCGCGTAGGCGAGGGTTGGTGCTTGGGTCGGGACCACCGGCTTTGGCGGCAATGGTTATTTCTTTGCCAATGCGGGTGAATGTGCGGCTCATGTTGCCCCAGCGTTTCAGCTTTCTGGCTTTGCGGTATTCAAAAGCTCTTCCCATATCGAAGTTGTTTGATTGGTTTTTGAATTATTATTGTAGATTGATTAACGAAGTTGGGCACCAAGTTTTTTGGTGAGGTTAGTTGTGATTTTGGCCATTACGGCTTCAATCTGTTTGTCCTGAAGGGTCTTTTCGTCATCCTGGAGGGTGATGCTGATGGCGTAGGATTTCTTTCCTTCGGGGAGCTTGTCGCCCTGGTATGCATCGAAAAGGGCCACGTTTTTGAGGAGCTTGCGTTCGCTCTCGCGCACAGTGGCTTCAATCTGCGCCATTGTGACATTGTTGTCGATGAGGAGTGCGAGGTCGCGCTTCACGGGGTGGGTTTTGGGTAGGGGTGTGTAGGTCACCTTGTGCTTGATGGCCATTTTCACGAGGTCGTCCCATCGGAGCGAGGCGTAGCACACAGGCTGCTTGATGCCGCACATCTTGAGGACGCCCTTGCTGAGTATGCCCAGCCGTCCCAGTTCCTTGCCGGAGCGGGATGCAATGGCGAGGGAGGCGGCGAATATTTCATCGGGGGCCTCGACGGTGTATTTCAGCTCGGCGGGGTTGATGCCAAGGCGGGTGAAGATATTGGCCACCACTGCCTTGAGGTCGTAGATGCCGGCTTCATCGGCGGGACGGAGCCACGATGCGGGGCGGAGACTGCCGGTGAGCCAGATGCCGAGGCGTGCTTCTTCGGAGTAGGGGGCGAGGGGTGCTTCGGCTGTGCTTTCGGCCTGCGGATTGAGTTTATACACATTGCCAAACTCATACATCAGCAGGTCGGGGAGCTTGCGGTTGATATTGTGGGCTATCGACTCGAGGCCACCGTAGAGGAGGGTGCGGCGCATGAGGCAAAGCTCGTTGCTCAGCGGGTTGAGCAGTCGCACGCAGGTGTTGATGGGGTAGATCGTGGAGTCGATATAATAAGCCTCTGCGGTGAGGGAGTTGTTGAGAATCTCGTTGAATCCGCAGGCGGTGAGCTGCTCGGAGATGAGGGTGCGCAGTTCGCAGTTGATATCGGTGGGCGATTTGTAGCTCAATGAGGAGTGTACAGTGGTGGATATTTCCACATTGTTGTAGCCATAGATACGGAGCAGGTCCTCGACCACATCGCACGGGCGCTGCACATCCACGCGGTAGGTGGGCACGAGGAGGTGCATGGTGGTGTCGTCGGATTCGGGGGTGATGGCAATCTGGAGCGATTCGAGAATACTGTGGACGGTGTGCTTGGGTATCTCTTTGCCGATGAGGCTGTTGATGTAGCCGTAAGTGAGCTCTACCTTGAACGGGTCAAACTCCTTGGCTTTCACATCCACCGGGTTGCCGCAGATTTCACCGCCGCATATCTCCTTGATCATCAGGGCGGCGAGCTTGAGTGCATAGAGGGTGATGTTGGGGTCGGTGCCGCGTTCGTAGCGGAACGAGGCGTCGGTGCTCAATCCATGGCGGCGTGCGGAGCGGCGCACGGTGGTGGGCTGGAAGTAGGCGCTTTCAAGGAAGATGTCGGTTGACTCCATGGTGACGCCTGAGTCAAGTCCGCCGAACACTCCGGCGATGCACATAGGCTTGGAGGCCGAGCAGATCATGAGGTCGCGTTCGTCAAGGTGGTGCTCCACACCGTCGAGTGTGGTGAACGGTGTGCCTTGGGCGCAGGTTTTCACCACGATTTTTTCGCCATCCACCTTTGCGAGGTCAAAGCAGTGGAGGGGCTGGCCGATGCCGTTGAGGATATAGTTGGTCACATCGACCACAGCGTTGATGGGACGCTGGCCGATGGCTGTGAGGCGGTCACGGAGCCATTTGGGACTTTCTGTGACTTTCACACCGCGGATGGTGAGGCCACTGTAGCGAGGACAGAGCTCGGGGTTTTCCACCACCACGCTTACAGCTCCGTCGGTGCGGTCGGCGGCGAAAGTCTCCACCTGCGGCAACTGCAGCGGCGACGGTGTGGCGTGCTGCTTCAACCATGCGTGGAGGTCGCGTGCCACACCGAAATGGCTGGCGGCATCAACACGGTTGGGTGTGAGGTCCACCTCAATGAGCCAGTCGGAGGTGAGTCCGAAATATTCGGCGGCCGGTGTGCCGGGTTTGGTGTCTTCCGGAAGCACCATAATGCCGTCGTGGGAAGCGCCGACACCTATTTCGTCTTCGGCGCAAATCATGCCGAAGCTCTCGGTGCCGCGGATTTTTGATTTCTTGATTTTGAATTCTTTGTCACCGTCATACAATGTGGTGCCGACGGTGGCCACAATCACCTTCTGTCCGGCGGCCACGTTGGGAGCTCCGCACACAATCTGTGTGGGTTGGCCGTCGCCGAGGTCCACGGTGGTGATATGGAGATGGTCGCTGTCGGGGTGCTCGATGCAGGTGAGCACATGGCCTACCACGAGTCCTTTGAGACCACCGCGGATGCTCTCCACTTCTTCGACAGTGCCCACTTCAAGCCCTATGGAAGTGAGGGCGGCGGCGAGTTCGTCGGGAGTGAGAGTGAAGTTGATATATTGCTTCAGCCAGTTATATGATATATTCATGCTTCAGGTGTTTTTTTATTGTCGCAAAATTACAAAGAATCACAGATATAGGCAAATCATTTCGCCACATCATTTTACCACCACGCGGCGGGTGTAATCGTTGCCCACCACCACATACAGCCCTTTGGGCAGGGAGTATTCGGCGGTGCCGGGGGCGATGGTTTCGTTGACCCAGGTTAGACCGTCCATGCCATATACAGCCACCGGCAGGTTGCTGTCGCGGCTCTCGACCACCAGTTTGCCGTTGCGGCAATAAGCATCCCAGGAGTGATATTCAAGCTCCATCACGGCGCCGGTGCCGGAGTAGTTGGAGATGGCGATGTTGTCCACGAGCCATCGTTTGCCGCTGCTCTGGCGCAGGCGGATGCGTGCGTTGCCCGAAATGTTGACGGGCACGCTGATTGTTTCGGGATCGGAGGAGTCAATGCTTATGGTGGCGGCAGAGGTCCACGATGAGCCATGATTGGTGGAGTATTCCAAATCGAAGGTGGCGGTGGCTTCTGAGCTGCTCCATTTGGCGGCTTCAAACGACACAGTGCCGATGCCGCCCACCTTATCCTCGTCCATGGTGAGGGTGGAAGTGGCGTCCTTGCCGAAGCGGAGGGCCATGGTGCTGTTGAGCTCGCCTTTGTTGCCAAACCCTGCGTCGGACACGGCCCAGCGGCAAGCGTTGCCTTGGAAGGTGGTGGAGGAGTAGCACGGCACGCTCTTGCCAATGTTCTCAACCTCCCAGTCCTCGATGAACGAGGTGGCTTCGGCCACGGTGGCTGTTGCCTCGGCATCATCGTTGCTGTATGTTCCTGCAGTACAGGTGATGAAGGTGGAGTATTCGCCGGTGCCGGCACTGTTGACGCGCAGGTAGAACCTGTCTTCCTCGGGGTCGAGGGTTATAGAACGGCTCCAGGCCGATTTGTCGCTCGAAAGCTCGAACGGAGCATCAACACTCACCACTATGTCCTGTGCCACATTCTCCACATCCATCAGAATCTCGGCGGGTTCGGAGGGAGTGCCCGGTTCGGTGAAGAAGTCAAGGTCACCGTCAAACAGCAGCAGGATGCTCGGCACCACATCGGCGGTGGTGACGGAGAGGATTGACGACTCCACGTTGGGGGTGGTCACCTGAACGGTGTAGGTGGTAAGTGGGTCGAGTGTGTATGCGAGGTAAGTTTCTTTAGCCGAAGATACGTTAACGGGGTAGGTTGGCACGTATGCGCCGCCTTGCTTTACGTGGACGGTATAGTCGGTGGCCGCATCATCAAGATTGATCCAGTTGACATTGAATCCGTTGCTTGTGACATTGGTGATGGATACCGGCAGCCCGTCAATCAGTTCGGCTGTGAGGTCGATTCTGCTCACCGCTTCGCCGGAGCGGATGGTCAACATCCCCTCGGCTGTGCCCTCATTCTGGCCAAGAATGGAGATGCTTATGTTCGCGCCGTTGTTGGCCTGGGTGGCAGTGAGAGATGTGGGGCTTACGGAGAAGAGTCCGGTGGCGGTGAGGGTGACATTGTCGGTGAGGTTGACGCCTTTGACGCGCAGGTCAACGGTGCGTGGGTACCCCACGGCGGCATAGCCGATGTTGAGCTCCGATCCATTGGCAGGTGCGGTGATTTCCGGTGTTTTCACCGGGTTGGCAGTCCAGGGCTCGTTTTGCTTGGAGCCCCATATATGCTCGGCCATCTCAGGGTGGTCGATAAACGGGTTGCGGTTGCGCTGATGTTTGTAGATGGCGTCGTTGCGGTCAATCTCTTTCTGGCTCACCTCATCGTTGCGGGTCCATTTGAGGAGGAGCTCCTGCGCCCATGATTTGAACACCGGGTAGTTGTTGCCGGCAAAAAACTGGTTGCCGTTGCCGGAAGTCCAACCCGAAATGATGGAGTTGTAGCACGCGGCCATATAGAAATAGGAACGGGCGAGGTCGCCTTTGTATTGGTCGTCGGGCTCGAACACCTGGCCGGAATAGCCGCTGAAAGTGCTGTTTCCGAGTCGTCCGAGGGCCTGCACATTGCCGTTGTTGGGGAGTCGGGTGCCGTTGGCGCACTCACCGTAGGGGTAGTTGGAGCGTTGGCCGTTGACTCTGCCGTCGGTGGGGTAGAGGTGGAACGCATCGGAATACTGGGCACTCTTTCCGCCGCCCCACCAGCTTTTGGGGAGGGAGTGTTCGCGGTTGACGCAGTCACCGATCAGCTTGTAGTTGCCACATTGCTTGTAGTTGCTGCCCCAATTTTTGGTGGTGTAGATGTCCCATAATGAACCGTCGGCATGAACATCCGACTCATCATACACGTTCCAGAGTCCATCGTAGCCCACATTGGTGTGACTTGAAATCTTGTCGTGCAGAGCCTGCAGCAGAGCTTTTCCTGATTTGCCTTCGCAGGAGTCATAATATCCTGCGGGAATCTCAGCGAGGCCGCTGGCATAGGTGAAGGCGCAAGCGGCAGCTATCCATAGATTTAAGCGAATTTTCATATCGTTAGGTGTCTTGATGTCAAAATAAGCTTACAAAGATACGAATAATTCGGATAATGCTAAATCGTATTAACGTAATAAAAAGCGGCGGGCCTTTTGGGGTCCGCCGCCATAAGAGATTGAGCCAATCTCTTATTTCTGGTCTTTTTTCTTTTCCATCTGCCGCTCAATGGCCTCGAGGCAAAGGTCGATAGCCTCTTCAAACGAATTGGCGGTTTTTGTGGCAACATACTCTTCCTGTGGAGCTGTCACTTTCACCACAGCCTCTTTGTTCATGGCGGTTTCGGGTTTCACAACTTTGAGAGTCACATCCACGGTGGATATATTAACATTGTGGCGTGCGAGACGCTCTGCTTTTTTGTTGATGAAGCTGACGAGTTTGTCGGCGATGTCGAAGTGGATGGCTTGAATTCTTACGTCCATATTAACCTCCTTTTTTTAGTGCACGGGGATGTGCGAGTTGATAATTATTTGAAATATCACGGTATGACACGTGAGTGTAAATTTGCGTGGTGGCCAAAGAATTGTGTCCCAGCAGCTGCTGTACGGCGGTGAGATTGGCGCCGTTGTTGAGCATATCGGTGGCAAACGAGTGGCGGAGCACATGAGGGCTCAGCCGCGAGGCGTGAACGGTGCCGGCAAGGGCGTTGTGCACCACATCATACACCAGCTTGCGGTAGAGCGGCTCGCCGTCTGGGCGCACGAAAAACGGCTCTGTGTCAGTGCCGGCGATGTCGTTGCGAAGCATACGATAGGTGTTGATCATTTGTGTGAGTTCGTTGCCGAAAGGAATAATTCTTTCTTTATTACGCTTACCGAGCACTTTTAGTTCGCCCTTGGCGGTGTCAACATTCAGATCTTTAAGACCCACAACCTCGGAGCATCGCATGCCTGTGGAGTATATCATGAGCACAATCAGGCGGTTGCGCACCTCGGTGAAGTCGCCGAGGTCAATCTCCTCGTTGAGCACGGCGGCGGTTTCGGCGGGACGGACAATGACGGGTAAGGTTTTGGGCAGCTTGGCAGGCTCGATTTCTGCGGCAGGGTTCTCCTTCAATCCGTGGCGAAGCATCAGGAAATGGAAGAAAGCCCTGAGACTCTGCACTTTCCTTCGGATAGTGCGCTGCGAGCATCCGTTTTTAGCCAGCGATGCCACCCACAGGCGGAGATCGTCGGTGGCGGTGGACATAGGCTCAAGTGGATAGCGTCCACCGGCGGTGGCGTAGTCGCTCCATTGCCGGAGGTCGCTGCCGTAAGCCGCCACAGTGGCAGGGGACTTGGCAAGCTCGTTGCGCAGATATTTGAGGAAAGCGTCAATCATCGGCACTCTTTTAGAATTCGCTGAAAGTGACCGGAAGCAGGTGGCGCACGCTTGGCACGATGAAAATCTCGCTCTGTCCGGCCAGAAGCACTTTCACATCCTCGCCTGCGAGTGTTTCGTATTCAAGCAGACTCTGGCGGCAAGCACCGCATGGAGCGATGGGGGCCGGAATCTCCGCGCCATCGGTGCCGATGGCGGCCACGGCGATGGTTTTGAATTTGGCTTCCGGATAGCGCGAATGGGCGTAGAATGCCGCAGTGCGCTCGGCGCAGAGTCCGGAGGGGAATGCAGCGTTTTCCTGATTGCTGCCGGAAATGATTTCGCCGTTGTCGAGCAGGATAGCCGCACCCACGCGGAAATGGCTGTAGGGGGCGTAGCTACGTGCGGTGGCGGCGCGTGCGGTGTCGATGAGCTTGCGGTCGATGTCGCTTAGCTCGGAGTATTGGGCCGACAGAATCGGAACAGTTATGTTGGCTTCTTTCATGGCAAGGCGGATGAAGTTAATCGGGAATGAACAGTTTGAGTCGTTCGCCGCCGTCGGGGTCGGTGGCTATGGAGCGGAAATACCGCTCGTCGTATCCGGGAAACTCGGGGTATTCGGGCATGCCGTATTCGTTGCGGGCAAACTCGCCGTCGCGCTCCTTCTTGATGTTGCCGTCAAGATATTTCACCAGGAGGTAATCGCCGAGCTGTTTGTAGCGTTTGGTGTATTTCTCGGCCCAGTCGGCGGTGTGGTCGTTGAGCAGGCGGGTGCCGATTTCGGGGTCGATGTCGCCGATTTCGGCATAGAGAGTGGCCACTTCGGCCTCGATGGTGTCTTCCATGGCGCACTGCACCTTGCGGATGTCGGGAATCATCTGGGAGTAGCGGTTGTAGGCTTGGTTGGCCACATAGTTTGTGACCCAGAAAGCGGCATCCCACGACAGTGTGTACATGTCACCGTTGCCCACGGCAATCTGATGGGGCACCTCCTCAAGGCAGCAGTAAACGGGAAGGTACACGCAGGTGTTGGCATCGTCCACACCGAACCACAGCACACCTTTCATCTGCTCGGGGGCGTCGTTCTTGAGCTGGGCCACAAGCGAGAAGCCTGTTTGCTGTGTGGCGATGGCGCGTTCGTGTGTGTACTCCACGGAGTCCACTGTGTAGGTGAGGGGACGCCAGCGGTAGGGCACCTTGTATGGGCCGGCACCCACATCCTTGGTCATGTCAAGGGGTGTGTCCTCGAAATGGTCGCGCATCATCCATTTCATATCTTTGGCACTGAGCTTGCGGTCGGGCTTCACCCAAAGTGGAAGCTCGGGGCCTTCGCCTTTGAGCACCCATGCGAGATAGGGCTGCATGGAAGAGTTGAATTTGTTGTAGAACGACCACACGCGGCCATCGCACCCGCGGAGTGCTCCGCCATCGGCAATGGCGTAGGCGCGTGAGAAGCTGAAGTCGTCATCGTTGCCGGAGAAATATCCTTGTTTTTTGGCGAAGCTCACCACATCGTCGGAGTACATGGTGTTGCGGATGTCGTTGCGGGGGAATTTGTGAATACGGCTGTGGTTGGCATGTCCGGCGATGCAGTCGTCGGGCACACGCCGGGCCACCCAAACGGCACCTTTATCGGTTTTGCCTTTGCCGATCATCTCCATGATCCACACCTCGTTGGGGTCGGCTATGGTGAACGATTCGCCCTCGCTGGCGTAGCCGTGCCTGTGCACGAGGTCGGTCATGACATTGATGGCTTCGCGGGCGGTTTTGGCGCGCTCGAGAGCCAAAAAAATCAACGAGCCGTAGTCGATCATGCCGGATCCGGCGAGCTCGTGGCGACCGCCCCATGTGCTTTCGGTGACACAGAGGCCATGCTCGTTCATGTTGCCCATCCGGGCGTAGGTGTGAGCCACTTCGGGAATCTCGCCGAGCGGCTTGCCGGTGTCCCACTCCACAATCTTGCGCATGGAGCCTTTGGGATGGTCGGCGGCGGGTTGATGGTAGAGCTCTCCGTAGAGGGTGTGGCTGTCGGCGGCGTAAGTCACGAGAACCGAGCCATCGGTGGTGGCACCTTTGGCTGCGATGAGGCCGGTGCAAGCCCAGGCGGCGGAGGATGCGGCGATGAGGGCTGCGGAAAATATGAGTCGTATATTCATTGCGTGATAATTGATGATACACAAAAATAGGTATAATGTGGTTAAATGCCAAATGTGTTGGCTTTTTTTATTATTTTTGTGGTAATCATGAAACAGATACTTTTGCTACTGACTTTTGCGGGGGTGTGTGCATCCACCGTATGCGCCGGGGTTATAGATCCTTTGCTGGAGCGTATCGACAATGGTTTTTCCAATAAGATAGAGGTGGTGATAGAGCCATCGCGGAGCGATTTTTTCGAGCTGTCGCAGCAGGGAGCCAAACCCCGCGTGACCGCCAACAACAAGGTGAGCGCGGCCATGGGCGTGCATTGGTATCTGAAATATCATGCCGGAGTGCAGATAAGCTGGGAGCGAAGCTCGGCTGTGCTGCCCGACACTCTGCCGGCTGTGAAGATTGCGGAGCGGCGCACTGCCAATGTGCCGATGCGCTACTATCTGAACTACTGCACATTTTCCTACAGTATGCCGTTCTGGGACGATACCCGGTGGCAGCGGGAGGTGGACTGGATGGCTCTCCACGGGGTGAATATGCCGCTGATGCTGGTGGGGAGTGCCGCTGTGTGGCGGCAGACGCTCACCAATCTCGGATATCCCGCCGGCAAGGTGGACGGTTTCGTGGCCGGGCCGGCCTATCAGGCATGGTGGCTGATGAACAATCTGCAAGGGTGGGGCGGGCCTCAGTCCGACGCCATGTATGAGCGCGATGCGCGGCTCGGGCGGTTTGTGGCCGATGCGATGCGCGATATGGATATGACCCCTGTGCTTCCGGGATATTCTGGTATGGTTCCCGCGGATGCCGACCGGGAGCTTGGCCTGAGTGTGTCCGACCCGGGAATGTGGCTCGGGTATGTGCGCCCGGCGTTTCTGCAACCCACCGACACTGCGTTCAGCCGCGTGGCCGGGGCATATTACGAAGCTCAGAAAGATATTGTGGGGAAGTCGGGCTATTATGCCATGGACCCGTTTCATGAAGGCGGGAGCACCGATGGTGTGGACCTCCCGGCGGCCGGACGGGCATTGCTCGGAGAGGCGCAAAAAGCCTCGCCGGGCAGCAAATGGGTGATACAGGCATGGCAGGACAATCCCCGCACGGCACTCATCGACTCGCTTGAGGCGGAGGATGTGGTGGTGCTCGACCTTTTTGCCGAATCGATGCCGCAGTGTGGCGACAGCAGTTCGCCGTGGTATCGCAAGGAGGGATTTGGCCATCATCCCCGGGTGTGGTGCATGCTGCTCAACTATGGCGGCAATGTGGGGCTTCACGGCAAGCTACACCATATTCCGTTGGCATACAGGAGTCAGCTCGGCGATCCTCTGATGCAGGGCGCGGGGATGACTATGGAGGGGATTGAGAACAATTCCGTGATGTATGAGCTGCTCAGCGAGCTGCCGTGGCGCGAGGATGTGGAGGTGGACCAATGGTTGGCCGACTACATCACAGCGCGCTACGGCGAGCGCAACGATGACGCTGTCAACGCCTGGAAGCTGCTCGGCTCATCAATCCTCAATGCTCCTGCCCATAATCGCCAGCAGGGCACCACTGAATCGCTGTTCTGCGCGCGCCCGTGCATGAACCCTGTGTCGGCTTCCACCTGGGCCAATTCCGAGGAGTATTATCGTTCGGAGGATGTGATAAAGGCGGCCGAAATGCTCCGCAAGGCTGAGGGCAGGCTTGGGGTAAACCCGGCTTTTTGCTACGACCTTGTGGATGTGGAGCGTCAGGCCAACGCGGAGCGCGGGCGGCTCATTATGGCGGATATAAAAGATGCTGCCTCACGCGGCGACAGTGCCGACTACCGTATCAATGCGGAGCGGTTTCTGAAGCTGATTTTAGAGCAGGATTCACTGCTGGCCACTCATCCGGCGTTCAGGCTTGACAGCTGGACTGAGGCGGCGCGCAATTGCGGTGTGTCGAAGGCTGATAAGGATCTTTATGAGCGCAACGCTCTGACTCTTGTCACCACCTGGGGAGGCCGCGAGGCTTCCGACAAAGGTGGCCTGCACGACTATGCCCACCGCGAATGGGCCGGTTTGCTCCGCGGACTGTATTATCCCCGGTGGAAGAGGTGGTTTGAGGCCCGCCTCGCCTCATGGCCTGAGCCTCCGGCCCCCATCGACTGGTGGCAGATGGAAACGGAGTTCATCAGTCGAAGGTGCCCTTAATATACCACCTTGTCGGTGCGGGAGCCGACAGTGCGGATGTAGAGCTGACCGCACACAGGGTGCTCTACTTTTATCCCCTGTAGGTTGTGATATACAGGCACGGCTTCCGCCTCCGGAGCAGCAACTTCGGGCATAACGATGGAAGTGTAGTCGCCGTTCTCAAACCCGTATATGGTCTTGAACTTGCCCCAAACCGGGTCGGCGCGATACAGCTCCTCGCTTCCCGCCGGCACCTTCAGCACACAATCATCTATATTGTCCATGAACTCAAACTCGCCGCTTGTACCTTCATAAAAGCCCTTGTTGAAATAATTGGATCCGACATTCATCTGCGGAGGCGTTTCTCCAAGAGATACCACTTCCCTCAAATTCGGACATTCTTCAATAAAATATCCATAAAATATCGAAGTGTCAATACCCTTGTAGGTCAACCCAAAACCGTACGTAATCAGTTTGATTTCCGGAAAAATAATGCGCTCCAAGGATTTGTTGTATGAGATAAAACAATCACACAACTCCAATTTTTCCCACTTTGGCAATCTGAGTTCTTTTAAATTAGTAGAACAAATAGCATCCGGACAAAGATAAGTGTGACCCTTTTCTATCCCGAAGGCATCCCATCGTGTAGCGTCTTCATCTCCGTCCGCAAACACCAGTTCCTCAACTACTGGAATGCAATAGTCTCTCATGGCTGTCAACTTTGGCCCTAATGTCAGCTTTGAAACTGTTAAGCTGCCTAATGAGCTGACATCCAACAGCTCACTTTGGGTAGATAAACATCATGCTTTGATTTTAACCCAAAGAAACAAAGCGATTCAACGACAATAATAGATTCAGGAATCTTAACATACGCTTCATCAAATTCCACTTGTCCCATATTGAGATATTCATGATTAGCCCATACTGAGCCGGAACCAATCAACTTGATTGTGGAGGGCAATGTAACGGTAGCACCGTTAGTAATTTTCCCAAGTGAATATTTGCCGGTAGCTATCACCTCATACTCCATACCTCCGATTGTTACATGGCTTGGAATTGTGAGATCCGAACTGATTGGCACAATCTCCTCCTCCTCATTACGGCATACGCGAGCAAACACCTCACCGGCACCCACACCCAGCACTTCGGCGCAATTTTTTCTTTCTCCGGGGTGGTTTGAGGGAACTGTCTCTTTTGACGGCATGAAAGTCTCATACCAAATGCCATCGATACACTCCATCTGCGGCACAAACTCATCCTCTGCCCGCGCCACCGCCACACACATCAGCGCAACGGCTATAATCGTCATTATCCTTTTCATATTATTATCTGTTTTCATGGGAGTGTATTTTAAGGGATTAAAGGGCGTATTGAAGTAGTTTTTGCAAATATAAATGTTTTTTTGCAAAAGCTTACGTTCAATTGATGATTTATTTGCCTGTGTCGGCTAAATAGTTGTTAATTAATGGCTTTTGTGTGCGTTTTGAAGGTCGCTGTCCACTTCTTTCCTCAGTCAAGACGGAAAGTGAAGAGTGGGGAGGAGTCGAAGCGCGGCAGCGCGATAAGCTCGGTGCCTCCGTTGTTCTGTAGCCTCGGGTCGGAGCCGTCGCCCACTCTCGGCGCGCCGGCCTCGGTGAGGGCGGTGCGGACAGTTTGCAGCGCTATCTCGGGGGTGTTGTTGTCGTGGCTGAGGTGGCAGAGGAACACATAGCGGAGCGCTGGGCTGAAAATCTGCTTGAGGAAGTTGGCCGTCACCGTGTTGTCGAGGTGTCCGCGCTCGGCGGCTATCCGGGCTCGCAGGTAGAGCGGGTAAGGGCCGTGGTCGAGCATATAGCGGTCGTAGTTGCTCTCAATCATGATATATTGAGCCTGGCGCATATAGTGGTCCACACGGTCGGTGATACATCCGAGGTCGGTGGCCACGGCAAATTTGTGGGAGCCATGGGTGATGAAGTAGCCGCAGTTGTCGGTGCCATCGTGGCTCACATCGAAAGCTGTGATTTCAAAATCGCCAATCTTGAACGGGAACTCCTTGTACAGCGGCTTATGGTAGTCCTTGATGCGTCGGGAGATGCTGTGCCGCCGGAGCAGACCGTTGAGGGTTTTTGGGGTGCAATATATGCCGATATGGGTGTGTTTGCGCACGATGGCATACACGTATCTCACATGGTCGCTATGGTCGTGGGTGAGGAGGATACCTTTGATGTTGTTGATGGATAGCCCGTTGCGGCTTAGCTCCTCGAGCAGACGCTTGTTGTCAACGCCTGCGTCGATGAGGATGCCGCAGGAGCTGTCGCCGATGTAGGCGCAATTGCCGGAGCTGCCGCTGCCAAAGCTGATGAAGCGTATGGTGTCAGCCTTGGAGAGCGAGTCGGGCGACAATGGCTCCACGATGTCGGCGGAGGCAGCTGCGGGAGGCGTGGCTGCTTTTCTGGCGGAGTTGACCACAAAGTCGTGTATCCCTTTGGCGGTGCTTTCCGGGATAGAGTTGTTGTCAGCGAACAGGTCAAACAGGCCGGGCTGCGCGGTGTTGATTTTCAGTTTTCTGCGTGCCATCTACGAAAAGAGCAAAAATATGGTTGGTGTTTTGCCGTAGTCGTAGTGTTCCTTGGCCCATCGTCGGAGAGGGCGTGTGAGGATGCTTTGCCGCTCGCCGGTGATGTCGGAAGCCACACACAGCTTCATCTCAGGGGGGAGTATGCGGCAGAGTTCGGCAATGAGCTTGTTGTTGCGATACGGTGTTTCAATAAATATCTGGGTCTGATGCTCGCGGGTGATGCGCCGCTCCATTTCGCGGAGCTTGGCGGTGCGTGCTCCGGACTCCACGGGGAGGTAGCCGGCAAAGGCGAACGACTGACCGTTGAACCCCGAGGCCATCAGCGCCAGCAGGATGCTGGAGGGGCCTATGAGCGGATCCACTCTGTAGCCCAGCTCCTGAGCGCGTGCCACGGCAAGAGCTCCGGGGTCGGCCACGGCAGGACATCCGGCCTCGCTCACCACGGCCATGTCATATCCCTGAGCCATAGGCTCAAGCATGGCGGCCACATCGGCGGGGTCGGTGTGCTCGTCGAGCACGCTGAATGTGAGCGAGTCGATGTTAATGTCGCGGCTGCACCGTTTGAGAAAACGGCGTGCGCTGCGAATATTCTCCACAATGAAATGCTTCACCGTGCATGCCACCTCTATGCAGTTGGGGGGCATCACCTGTGCAGGGTCGGTGTCACTCAAAGGCACCGGCAGGAGGTAGAGCGTCGGGGTATGTGGGTCGGATATGCTCATAATAATTTGCAAATGTAGCAATATTTCGCACATAATGGGTAACTTTGCCGCTGAAATTACACATACACAGCTTATGATATTGCAATTTGGAGTGCTGTTCGCCTTCCTTGTGGCGGGCGAACTGGTGGTGAAGCTCACCGGTGTGCCTGTGCCGTCGAGCATCATAGGGATGGTGCTTCTGTGCGCGAGTTTGAAATGCGGCATAGTGAAGCTCGAATGGGTGGACCGTCTGTCAGGATTTCTGGTGCACAATCTCGGATTCTTTTTCGTGCCCGCCGGCATTGGGCTGATGAATTGTCTGGGGCTTGTGGCCGACCAATGGGTGCCGATAGTATGCGCCACTGTGGTGAGCACGGTGGTGATAATCGGTGTCACAGGGTGGGTGCATCAGCTTACCCGAAAGGCATCTTCGCGCATATCGCATCGCAGAGAGGAGGTGATGCAGTGATGGAGTTTCTGCAAAACAAATATTTCCTCATCGCCCTCACATTCGGGTTCTATCTCGGTGCGCAGCTGTTGCAGCGCCGCACCGGCATCAGGCTGCTCAATCCGATACTACTGTCGATAGCCGCCATGATATGCTTTTTGATGATGTGCGACATTGACTACGACACCTACCGTGCGGGGGGCGACTATATAGATTTCTGGCTCAAGCCGGCGGTGGTGGCTCTCGGGGTGCCGCTCTACAAGCAGCTGTCCACCATCCGTCGCCAGCTGTTGCCGTTGCTGCTGTCGGAGTTGGCCGGATGTGTGGCCGGAGTGGTGAGTGTAGTGCTGTTGGCCGAGCTCTTCGGTGCGAGCCGCGAGGTTGTAATCTCTTTGGCTCCCAAGGCCGTGACCACACCTATAGCCATGGAGATATCCCAGGCTGTGGGAGGAATACCGCCGCTCACAGCCGCCGTTGTGGTGGCCACCGGAATTTTCGGCAGCATGGCCGGGTTCAGGATAGTGAAGATGAGCCATATACATTCGCCTATAGCCGGGGGATTGTCGATCGGCACAGCCTCCCATGCCGTGGGCACAGCCGCAGCCATGGAAGTCAGCGAGCGATATGGCGCGTTCTCCTCCATCGGTTTGACCCTCAATGGCGTTCTCACAGCCCTCCTCGCCCCGTTGATTCTCGACCTGCTCGGCTATACGGTTTAGAATAACTATTCAGCCCATAGCGTTTGTGGCAAGAGATTGATATTCAGTGTGGAGACGCTGTTGCATTAATGGTTTGTGCCGAAGCGGATAAAAAGCAAAACCGCACCGGCGGGGTGCCGGCGCGGTGGCTTCAGAAGTTGTTCTGAATTGCTGCTGTCAATTAGTTTTTGGGTGCAGTTTCTTTCTGAATGAAGATGAATATGAGGGCTATGACTGCGGCGATGATGAAAGGCGTGAACATACCTTCAAAGCTGTAGCCGTCGCTGCGGAGAGCTGAGGGGATGTTCTGCAGCAGTCCGCCGAAGATGAACATGATGCCGTTGAGGAATGCGCTGGAGGTGCCGACGAGCGGGCCGCCTGCCACATCACCACCCACCGAGAAGGCGAGCATGTGGGCAGTGGCGCCCATACCGATGATGAACATCATCACCACCATAAGCCACATGGGCATTGATACGAAAACCACGAGGGCGAGACCTACTATCATCATCAGAGCACCGATGATGCTGGGGATTTTGCGGCTGTGGATGCGGTTGCTCCACTGGGGCCAGAAGCAGGAACCTGCGGCGAGGCCGAGCCAAAGGAGGGCTGTTCCGATATAACCGTTGTCATAGCCTTGGGCTTCAAATATTTCCGGAGTCCATACCACTCCGAGTGCAAGGTTGAGGCCGAAGATGATGCCACCCCAAACGGCGGCAATCCACATCTGCGGTTTCTTGAAGATCTGGAGCAGGTTGTTGCCCACCACTTTGAACGGGTTGCGGGTCACAGGCACCGGCTCGGGGTTGCGCATATAGATGAAGGCGAGAATCACGAGCACCACGCCGATCACGCCCATGCCGATGAACATGGCGTTGTAGCTCATCTTGCTCAGAAGCCATTCAATGACAGGCTGCTGCACGGCTGAGCCTACCGACGAGAGGGTCTGCACATAGCCAAACATGGTGCCATAGGCGGCCATGCCGAACCATACACCGCCGATGTAGCCGGCGCCGACGAAACCGCAGCATGCGCCGAGGGCCATCAGTACCTGGGCAAGGAGAATCATCACATAGCTGTCGGCCAATCCGTAGAGCAGCACGCCTGCGGTGACGAAGATGAATGCGGGAATCATCACGCGGCGAGAGCCGAAGCAGTCGAGGAATGCGCCGCCGAAGAACTGGAATATCGCGAAGGCCCATGTATATGTGCCGGCGATGAGGGTGAGGTGGGTTACATCAAGGTTGAGTTTCTGCTGAATGTCGCCCTGCACATCGGAAAAAGAGGTTTGGATGTTGAACAGGTATATCACGAATATCGTGGCGAGGATCCATACCCACCATGCCATCGGGCCTCCCAAACGGTATTTGGCTGGCACGAGTTTTGATTTGGAGTCGGTCATAGTTGAAAAGGTGTTTGGCCGGCGGACCCCGGGAGAGAGGGACCCGCCGGGCGGTTATTGATAATTGAGGATTGTGTCGTTACTTCTTGAATTCGTCGGCATACATCCATTTCTTGTTGCGGTTGCGGTCATATACCTTGTTGCCTGCCACGTATGTGGCCTTGTTGATGTTGTTGAGGCCGAGGGTCATGATTACAAACAGTTTCTCGAAGATGGAGTTGGTGAATTTCATGCGCCAAGTGGCGAATTCCGATGGCTTGAGGTCAATCACAGCCATGTCGGCTTCGTAGCCGGGTGCGATGCTGCCGATGGTGTTCTCGAGATGGAGGGCTTCGGCGCCACCGCGTGTGGCGAGATAGAAGCTCTTGACTGCATCAAGATTTTTCATATTGAGCATAGCCACCTTGTAGGCTTCGTTGAGCTGTCGGGGTATGGAGAAGTTGGTGCCACCGCCCACATCAGTGCCCATACCTACGCGCACGGGACGGCTCTGCTCCTTTGCTTCCCAATATTTGAATTCGCCATCGCCCAAAAACAGGTTGCTGCTCGGACAGTGTGCCACGCCGCACTGGCATTTGTGGAGAATGTCCCACTCCTCTTCGCGCACAATACAGCAATGGGCCATGATGGAGCGTTTGTCCACAAGTCCGAAATGCTTGTAAACTTCGGTGTAGTTGGGCTGGTCGGGGAAGAGCTGGGTTACCCAGTCGATTTCGCTCTGCACCTCGTCGAGATGGGTGTGCATGTACACACCCTGGTCAATGTAGCGCTGATACAGCTCGCCGGCGAGCTGCAGCTGCCTGGGGGTGGAGGTGGGAGCAAATCGCGGAATCACAGCGTAGAGCTGGCGTCCGCGGTGGTGCCATTTCTTGAGAAGCTTTTCGGCAATGACAATCGACTGATCGGTGTCGGGGTCTTTGAGGGAATCGGGGAGATTGCGGTCCTGGAGCACTTTGCCGCTGATCATGCGGGTGTTGTAGCGCTCGCTCTCCTCAAAGAATGCGTTCACGGAGGTTTCAAAGGTGGTGGCAAACACGTTGGCTGTGGTGGTGCCTTGCTCAAGAAGCTGTTTGAAGAACTCATGAGCCACCTCGTCGGCAAATTTCTTGTCTTTGAATTTGCTTTCGGTGGGGAAAGTGTACTCGTCGAGCCATTTGAGGAGGGTGTCGCCAAACGAGCCGATCATCGGGCTTTGCACATAATGCACGTGGCAGTCAATGAAGCCGGGCATTATGATGGAGTCGGTGTAGGTGTCAATGTCGGCTTCTCCGAGCTTGGGGTATTTGGGCTTGACATCGCTGTAGTTGCCAACTTCAAGGATATGGCCGTCCTGCATCACGACCAATGCATCGGTGAAGTAGTCATAGCACTCTTGTTCGTTGTTGAGAAAGGGGTCGGCCTTGAAGGTGAGGAGCTGTCCACGTACACCTTTAAGTTTGCCGCCTTTGGGATTGACGGGCATGGGGGTGTTGGTCATCGTGTAATATGTTTTAGTTAGGTGGTTGAGTCTTTACTGATTTATAACAATGTGCTATTGTGATTTGTTTTTTTTCTTGCTGTGGTATAATTAAAAAAAAAAGATGCTGCCTGACAATGAATGTCAGCAGCATCTCGATACGGTTGGGAGTAGAGGAGGGGGTCAGAGGTGTCTTGCCACGGCTTCGCTCACTTTCGCTGCAATCTCCTGCATCTGCTCGGCGGGAAGAGTGAGCTTGTGGTGGAAATCCATGTCGGCCTCAGTGGTGATGGGGATGAGGTGGATGTGGGCATGGGGCACTTCGAGGCCAATCACTGCCACACCGATGCGCTTGCACGGCATCGCTTCCTTGAGACCTGTGGCCACACGTTTGGCAAAAAGGTGCATGGCCTGGAAATCATCATCGTCGATGTTGAAAATATAGTCGTTCTCCTTTTTGGGTACGATGAGTGTGTGTCCGGGAGCCACCGGGTTGATGTCAAGAAAAGCGAAAAACTTATCGTTTTCGGCAATCTTGTAGCACGGGATCTCTCCGGCTATGATGCGTGAAAAAATGGTGGGCATGGTCAGAAAGCTATTTCAACGATTTCAAATTTCATCATTCCGGCGGGCACTTTGATCTCTACCACTTCGCCGAGTTTGTGTCCGAGCAGACCCTGGGCGATGGGGGTGGAGGTGCCGATTTTCTTCTCCTTGAGGTTGGCCTCGGAGTCGGCTACGATGGTGTATTCCATAGTCATGCCGTTGGCGGTGTTGCGGATTTTCACGCGGTTGAGTATCTGCACTTCCTCGGTGTTGAGGTTGCTGTCGTCGATGATGCGGGCGCTTGCCACGAGGTCTTTGAGCTGAGAGATTTTCATCTCGAGCATACCTTGGGCTTCTTTTGCTGCATCGTATTCAGAGTTTTCCGAAAGGTCGCCTTTGTCGCGGGCTTCGGCGATGGCTCGGGATATTTCGGGTCGTTTCACAGATTCGAGGTAGGCTATCTCTTCCATTTTCTTTTTGTAGCCTTCCTTGGTCATGTAAGTGATTGGCATAATATGTGGTTTTAGTTTGTTGATACTATTGAAAAATTTTGGAATCCCGAGCGTTGCCAGGGACCCCAACGTAGAGTGAAAAGCGTTGGCTTTTCATTTATGTTCTGTGACAAAGGTACGGTTTTTTATTCCAATGCGCAAATTATTTGGCATCTATTTGCTGCGCAATCATCCGTTGTCGGTTGGAATATTGGCTTTTGCGGCCAGCTCGTCGGCGATTTTCTGACGCACGGAGCGAGCGGAGGGAGCCTGCCATGTGCGGGCCAATCCGCCTTCGCCAGTCTCCTTGTAAATGGAGGGGAGGTCGTGTCCGGTTTGCTTCATCACATCCACCACGCGGTCGAACGACACACGGTGTTCGCCATCGGTGAAAGCGGAGTAGAGGTTGGCATCGAGGGCTCGGGCGGCGGCGTAGGCGTTGCGCTCGATGCACGGGATCTGCACCAGCCCGCACACGGGGTCGCAGGTCATGCCGAGATGGTGCTCGAGACCCATTTCAGCTGCGTATTCCACCTGCGCGGGGCTTCCGCCAAACAGCTGATTGGCGGCGCCGGCGGCCATGGCGCAAGCCACTCCCACTTCGCCCTGACATCCCACTTCGGCTCCGGCAATCGATGCGTTGTGCTTCACGATGTTGCCTATCAGTCCGGCGGTGGCGAGGGCGCGGAGTATCCTTGCCTCTGAGAAATCGCGGCTTTTCTGGAGATGGTAGAGCACTGCGGGAATCACACCGCATGAGCCGCAGGTGGGTGCTGTGACAATCTCGCCGCCACTTGCATTTTCCTCGCTCACGGCCAGAGCGTAGGCAAACACAAGTCCACGCGACTGGAGGTTGCTTTTGTAGCCAGAGGCGCGCACATGGTAGGTGGTGGCGCGTCGAGGGAGCTTGAGCGGGCCGGGGAGCACGCCTTCGTGGTCGAGACCTCGCTCCACGGCGCGGCGCATTGTCTGCCACACGGTGGAGAGGTAGTCCCATATCTGCGGACCTTCGCGCTGCTCCACATATTCCCACAGGGCGCACCCATTGTCGCTGCACCATTCGAGGATGTCGGTGAGGTGGCTCATTTCATACACATCGGGTCCTCCTTGGCGGGCCACACCTTCCTCGGCGAGCTCGCCGCCGCCGATGCTGTACACGGTCCACTCGTCGGTTTGCTTGCCTTCGGTGTCAAACGAACGGAATCTCATGCCGTTGGGGTGGAACGGCAGGAACACCGACGGTTGCCAGTCAATGTTGACCGGGGCCACCGGGGTGAGCGAGTCTTCGATGGCCACATCTGTGAGGTGGCCTTTGCCTGTGGCGGCGAGCGAGCCGAAGAGTGTCACTTCAAACCGCGCTGCCTCGGGATGGCGCTTGGCAAAAGCGGTGGCGGCATAGCGCGGACCCATGGTGTGGCTTGACGAGGGGCCGGTGCCGATGCGATATAGTTCCTTGATTGATTTCATGGGATGCGTGTGGTTAAAAAAAAGTCGGGCCCGGGGTTCCCCGGGTCCGACGGTGTATCGTTAAAGTGCTGCGGGGATTATTTGAAGAATGTGAGGATGTTGTTCTTCACTTTCTTGTTGCCCAGAAGCACCTGCTGGATGTTGCGTCCGAGGGCGTAGCTGCCGCGGTTGCGGGCATAGAGTGCTGAAGACTCATCGAAGGAGTAGGGGCGACCTTCTTTGTCCACATTCACCACTTGAAGCACAACAACACCGTTGCTGCCCTGCATAGGGCCTACGAGTGCACCCTTGGCGGCAACAGAAGCGCGTGCGGCCACTTCGGAGCCTGCGAAGCCGGTGTTGAACGGATTTATTTGACCGAATACAACGTTGGCGCTATCCACGGGCACAGCCATGAGAGCGGCATATCCTGCGAGGTCGTTGGCTTTGCCGTTGTACTGGTCGATTAGAGCCTTGGCTTTCTTGTCGTTGCGCACTTTGGCTGTGAGGGCTGCTTTCACCTGGGGGTCGCGGGCGGGGGTGTAGTCCTTATATATATCGGTGAGGGCGGCAGCCACGAAGCGGCCGGTCTGCTCGTCACCGAAGATTGGGGATACTTTACCTTTCTTTGCGTCCATGGCCCAAGCAATCACGCTTCGGGTGTCGTCCATGCCGGTGAGCATGGGGGTGGAGGCGCTGACTGTGGCGGGGAACGCCTGGTAGCCTGCGGCGGCTGCGTTGGAAGCAAACTGCTCGGCGGTGGTGTTCTCGCTCAGGAATTTGTTGAGGGCGCTCTCAAGATTGTTGACGGTGGCGTTGGAGGGCTCGATGGTGTAGTTGATCACCGCGAGGTCCACCACAGGCACAGCTGCGCGACGCTGCTTCACGCGGAACAGGTAGCCGCCGTTGGCAGTGGCGGTTGTGTCGGGATTGAAGAAGCGTCCGGCAGGGGCGTTGAGGAGTGTTTCTTTGTACTGGACAATCTGGGGGTCGAGCATCGAGATCCAGATGCTGTCCTGAGCACCCTGTACTCCGGCAAACTTGTTGCCGAGGTCGGAGATGGAGGTGCCGTTGTTGAGGGCGGTGAGCACGGAGTCGAGCTCGGCTTTGCTGCCCTGTACAGCCACCATGTCCACGTTGATGGAGTCAACTTCACTGGTGCGGCCAAACATTTTTGCCAATGTGATATCGTTGCCCATGCGGTTGATGATGGATGCTTTGCCGGCGGCGGCGCTGTCGGCAAACGCTTTGAGGCGTGCATCGCGGATCTGCGAGGATGCCACGCGCTGACGGTCGGCCACAAATTCGTTCTTGCCGTCAAGAGCGGCGAGACCCTCGGTGGTGTTGAGGCCGGTGAGTACTGTGTTGACAGCGTTCTGTGCGGCAGCGATATCCTCGGCGGAGGGAACGATGTCAACAGCCACGTAGCTGATGGTGCGTGCTTCTTCGGGGAGGGCATACATCTGCTTGGTGGCGTTCCATTCTTTTTCCACTTCGGCATCGCTCACTTCAAACTGGTCGTCGGGGAGCGAGCTGAAAGGTTTGTTCACGTATGCCACATGGGAAGTGGTGGTGTTGTCGTCATACATTGACTTGGCGTCGAGTTCGTTGGCAACGAACACACCGCTAAACAGGTTGTTGAACTTCTGCTGGAGCAACCCTTCTTCGGTCTGGTTCTCGAGGTTGATCCAGGCGGCCTGCAGCTGCTGGGCAGTTTCGGCGGGCACACCGTATTTGTCGGGGTTGAAGGCCATGTCATGGAACTGCTGTGCTGACTCCAGGCCATACTGCTGCTGCACCATGCGGTTGAGCATCTCGGCACCGCTGCCAAACATTGCTTCCGACAGCTCGGAGTCGGTGACGGTGAGGCCGAGTTTGCTGACTTCGTCTTTATACAGGGTTTCAAATACCATTTCGTTGAGCACCTGCTGCTGGAGAGCTGCCTGGTCTATTTTGCGGCCGGAGTTCTGCATCTGCTGGTTGGCCTGCTCCACTCTGCGCTGGAATTCCTGCACATCGATAGATTTGCCATCAACTTTAGCCACTGTGGTGCCGGGGCCGAACAGGGTGCGGCCGGAATTGAAGAAGTCACCGAGAATGAACGCCAGCAGGGCCACTCCGATGATTACGAGCAAAAGCACTGATTTGCTTCTGATTTTCTCTAATGTTGCCATTTAGTTTTTAGTATGATTTTTTGTTTTTTTGTTTTTTCACGAATAAAAGGATGTGCGCCTATCGCCTGAGCTTGGCTTGCTTAGGGCAATAAGCGCACAAAGATACTATTTTTTTCTCACCATTCAAAATATTTTGCAGGTGGGAACGTGGCAAATGGCTTTTTTAGAGCTTGAAGAGGTTTTTGAACAGCGGCACAAGGTCGTTTTTCTCCCAGGTGAACAGTTCCACATCCATGGTGCGGGTGCCTTCGTAGCGGGAGTGGAATGTTTTGGTGACGGTGCGCGGGGTGCGTCCCATGTGGCCGTAGGATGCTGTTTCCTCATATATCGGGGTGCGTAGCTTGAGACGGCGTTCGATGGCTGCGGGGCGCATGTCCACATTGTCGGCCACAATTTTGGATATCTCGGCATCGCTCAGGTTTACCTTTGCGGTGCCTTCGGTGTTGACATACAGGCTCACGGGCTGCGCCACACCGATGGCGTAGGCCACCTGCACTAGAGCCCGGTCGGCCACTCCGGCCTCCACAAGGTTGCGAGCGATGTGGCGTGCGGCGTATGCTGCCGAGCGGTCCACCTTGGAGGGGTCTTTGCCGGAGAATGCTCCGCCGCCGTGCGCACCGCGGCCACCGTAGGTGTCCACAATGATTTTGCGTCCGGTGAGGCCGGTGTCGCCGTGGGGGCCGCCGATGACAAATTTGCCGGTGGGGTTGACATACAGCTTGTAGTCATCGCCTATCAGCGTGGCCACTTTCTGCGGCAGCTTGGCTTTGAGGCGCGGAATAAGTACCCGGCGCACATCCTCGGTGATGATGCGTTGCATCTCGATGTCGGCCTCGGCCTGGGTGCGGTTGGCATCGGGGAGTATGAACTCATCGTGCTGTGTGGAGATTACTATAGTGTCCACCCTCACAGGGTACCCCTCGGGGGTGTACTCCACAGTCACCTGACTCTTGGAGTCGGGGCGGAGGTATGTGCGGCGCGCACCGGAAGCGTCGATATAGGTCATCTCGTTGGCTTCGCGGCGTATGTCGGCCAGCTCCATGAGCAGGCGATGGCTCAGGTCAAGAGCCACAGGCATATAGTTGTCGGTCTCGTTGCATGCGTAGCCAAACATCATACCCTGGTCGCCGGCACCCTGCTCTTCGGCTTCGGCACGCTCCACGCCTCGGTTGATGTCCTGACTCTGCTCGTGGAGGGCGGAGAGCACTCCGCACGCCTCGGCATCAAACTTGAGGTCGCTGCGGTCGTACCCGATGCGCTTGATCACTCTGCGGGTCACCTCCATGAGGTCAACATACGACTGGCTCTTCACCTCGCCAGCCACCACCACCTGGCCGGTGGTGACAAGGGTTTCGCAGGCCACCTTTGACGAGGGGTCGTAGGCGAGAAATTCGTCAAGCACAGCATCCGATATCTGGTCGGCCACTTTGTCGGGATGCCCTTCCGACACTGATTCTGATGTGAATAGATAGTTTTTGTGTGACATAATGATGTTTTTTAGTCAAGTTCAGAGTCCGAACGTGGCAAAAAAATAGCGGCCTTGACCATAAATGCCAAAGCCGGATGCAGTGTCAACCCTCTGGAAGAGGGCGGTTGTGCGGTTTTAGCATTTTTTTGGAAGTGGTTGCAAGCAGCCAAATTTGTCCACTTTCGGAATTGTGAGGCAAAGGTATGCATAATTCCCCATCCCACCAAATTTTTTTTATCCACCGCCCATATTTAAACATAGCTGATGCAGTCGCCCTCCATCGTTCCCACCAGGAACGGCATGCCGTTGAAATAGTAATCAATGTTGGCTATGTTGCGCGACACATCCCTCGTCAGCGCCCCGGCTGCATCGTAGCCGAAGTCCCTGCCCGAGAACTGTCCGGACGGTATGTCCATAGAGCTTTCGAGCGTCACCTCTTGGGTTGCAACGCTTTGGAAGGTCGTGAATCTGTTGGATTTAAGCATCAAGTCCATAATAATGTATCTAATAACCCAACATATGCCAATCGTCTTTGTCGGTATAGAAATTTGTAGATCTGTAGTAAGCAGTGTCTTGCCTCCATTCCATGCCATCACCGAATACATATTCAGTATATTCTATAATTTTATTTTGATTGATTACATACTTACTCAAATGCAACGGATTAGAAAGGATGCCGGAACTGTTCATGATATTTTTTATTTTTGTAGTATCAATTCGAGCCCAAGCAGATATAAATAGTTTGTTTGATTCATTCCTTGCTGAGTCTTCCGACATCAGATGTTGCTTAAGTGGATCCGCTTTACAATAAACAATATAAGGTCCTCGTACTGGTCTCCAGCTTATGTTATATGCGGTATGATTGTTCCAAATTACGCAATTACTTGGTAAATATAATATGGTATATACTGTATCCGATTCCCAATTTATAAAGTTCAGAGAATCAATTATGGTGTTGATCATTTGATGATTGTGGTCTGTGAATTTGTTGAATTTATATGGAAAATCAAATTTTTTAAATCCCTGGAATTTATAGGGCTTGGGGGAATATACGGCATAAAAACGATTGGTATTTGGATATTTTTTACGGAATAGTTTATGTGAGTTGTTGGTAGAACAACACGCCATTATAATTCCTAATAGTACGAATAAGATTTTTTTCATTGTTATTAAAATCTATATCTCAGTTTTTTATCTTTGATTTTTTTATAATGAATTTTGCCGTTTATATCAAAAAATAGGCTTGCTCCATTTTCTAATATCAGACCGTGACGACCACCATTGGAATCTTTGCTGTAGTAAGTCCTTAAAGGACTTCCGAATTGTTTTCTGATTAAATTTTCATGGAATGTTGTGTAAATTTCTGAACGTTTGATAGGTCGTCTTAAGAAACCTAGTTCATCAATTTCTTTATACCATTCGCTATTATCGTAACCACTCCAACCGTATTCTACGTGTGCAAGTTCATGTGCTAAATTTATCGTTGGATTATTGTCGATTTTGTCTCCATCTACTGGTACCCCCTCATTTGTCCCATCCTTTCTGACTCCACTTGTATTCCATTCAACCGTGAAATTTGAATCATCATATTGTGATTTATCTCCTTGTTTTATTATAGCTATATTTTCATTATTTACTAAGCTTGATACTAAAAGCATACCTTCTTCGCAGCTGGATATTGAAGTCAGAGCTTCTGTTAATGTAAGCATAAACGAATCGTTTCCAGAATAAGCCACATTATCATGGTCATAAAAAGCCCATTGACTCTCAACTTCTTTCCATTCATAAAATGGTCCACCAGATTCTGCTGCGATAATCCTCATGCCGGTTGGGTCGGAATAGTTGATGGGGTCGCCGCCACAGAAAGCGTAAGGGGAGTTCCATGGTTTCACATCCGAGAGTTTGTCGGGTTGGTCGAAGCGGGATGCCATTGGGTATTGGCTGCGGGCGGTGAAGTCGTAGGTGTTGATGCCGAAGTCGGTGGTGAGCTCTTTGGCGGTGTGCTTGCGGCGGTTGGCATCCTTGGAGATATGTTGGGTGTACGGCTTCATGCTTCTGTTGATTTCCGAGTGCAATTTACAGATTTAAATCTAAATGTTTTGGTATATTGCGCGTATATTTTGTGTAGTCCAGTTTATTGATGAAATATATGGCTATTGGCAACCTTTCATATATCGTATATGGCGGCGGTATATTTAAATTCTGTAGGATGTAAGCATCTGAAGATTCTTTAGAAATACCACACATCTCATATATCCATGTTTGGTCCAATATACCATAATGATTGTAAACATTGAATAACTCCTCTGTTATTTCCGCAGTGGAATCATCCCAGCAATAAAGCTTTCCCTCAACGTCCAAGAAGCGTGTAGGGATTCGCGCTCCTTTTTTTAGCCCGATTGTATCTTGAGGATATGCAAAAATTTTATTATCACCACATATTGGCGTAATTCGAATCCCTAAATACCCTGGTGGAATACTGTCATAAATCATTTTGCTAATTTCAAATACCTGAAATTTTTTGTGCATTTTTGTATGCGAGAAATCAGTGATGCAGTTATTCACGATTGCATCAAAATCACCAGTTGAAGACAATGTGGCCTTCCATGATTGTCCGCAACCGCTTAAGTAAATTATTAATACTGATAGCAAGATTGTCTTTTTCATAATTAATATTTTATGGGGGGATATCCTTTGGTTAGAATTATATGGTATAATACCAATTCTGCCTTCTTTTCCTGATCTCTTATCCTTTGGTCCGGTTTTGATGGTAAAAACCGACCCATTGTTCTTGCTCTGGATGGATGTGTATGCCAGTTGGTATGGTAACGGTAATCGGTATGAAGCCAAGGTTTTTCTTTTATATTAATTGCCGTTTTACAATAATCATATCGATTGTTTTTGTATTTTCCTAATCCAACATATTCAATATCTTCAGAGCCTTGTTTTGAGAAATAATATCCTCCCAGTTCTAAATCTAATAATTCTGACAGTTCAATGGCAAACTCCTGAAAGCCTTCGACAGAAGGGTTTCCCTCTCCACCAACTTGCCAAAC
>URCF01000007.1 GCA_900546365.1 uncultured Porphyromonadaceae bacterium | reverse complement strand
CCGTTGCGCTGATGTGTGTGGCGGTGGCGCGGGCAGAGGATGAGTTTGTGCCGCAAATGGAGTGTATCGATGGCATTTGGTACGAGACTTTCATGCCGTCAAAGGAGTCTGTACCTTCAAACTTCCATGGAGAAGAAAAAAATTGCGCCGAGGTGTTGGGTGTGGGTGCCGGTGAGGTGTTTGCCCGCGTATGCCGTAATGAGGATGAGGAGATTGTCCCAATCAGTTCGGATCTCACAATTCCAAGCCATGTAACAATCGGAGGTAAGGAGTATGAGGTGATTGCTACCGGCAAAAATTCACTCGGTAAAATTACAAATGGCGCGACTGTCACACTGCCTTCAACAATCAAGTTGATTGGTTCCGGCTCGGTATGGGCTAATTATGAAGTAAAATATTCAGGGGGACAATTCCCGGACTTCGTATATGATGAAGCTTATGTTGATGTACCTCAATCAATAGTTGTGTTCGAGGGCACTTGTTTCACCGGCATGAAATCAAAACAGCCCGTATATTTGCCTGATGTCAGTATCTTAGACTGCTCCGCGCTTTATGAATTTACTGTATCGAAACTTATACTGGGGTCGAAGCTGACCGCAATAAGGGATTGTGCTTTCGGGCATATTAGAGAACTGGAATTTGAAGAAGGTGACAACATCGCTTTGAAATGGCATAGGCAGGGGTTGCCCTATTTTAGCAATTCTTCAATCTGCTTGACCGACTTAAGCGAATTTATATTGCCAAAATGGGAAAAGTTGGTACTGGACGATGGATTCATATCTAATTGTAGCGATTTGAAACGTGTTGTATTTCCAGACATCAAGGAAATCATGTATCGCTATGGGGTTAGTTATACCGGTGTTATTACTCCGGGATTTCGTGGAGTTTTTATTGAGGGATGCCCTATGTTGAGAGAGGTGGTTTGTCTTGGAGCAACGCCTCCGTACATTAATTATGACCCTGAATTTAATAAATATACCGGCTATTGGGGTAATACCGGGCAGTTTGAGTTCATGGACAATATAGATGATTGTGTGCTGAAGGTGCCGGCAGGGAGCGAGGAGCTGTATCGCGCCGACCCGGTTTGGGGCAAGTTCAAGACCATCTACGGGTTTGAGAACGGCGACTACACTTCCATAGTCATGCCCGAAGTTGCTGCTCCGGAGGCGGAATCCACGCCTGTCTATCACAATCTGCAGGGGATGAAGGTAGAGCGTCCTGAACACGGTCAGCTCTACATCCGCACCATCGGCTACCGCACCGACAAGGTGGTGTTCTGATACTACAAGTTGATCATAACAAATGTGGCCGCCCGTTTAAGCAGGCGGCCACATTTGTTATGATAAGATGGGAGGTTAGAGCTGTGTGCCCCGGTTGGTGGAGGTGATGCACACGCCTTTGCCGGTGAGGGTGAACTCTTTGGCCATGGCCGGTACGAGTGCGCTCTCGCCGGAGTGGAGGGCCACCTTGTTGCCGCGGTCGTCGGTAATGGTAAGCTCGCCTTCGATGCAGGTGAGGGTGGTGAAGCTGTCGGTGGTGTTGTGGATAAGCTTCTCGCCGTCCACAGCCACTTTGTCAACAATGAAATGTTTGCAGTCAACCAGTTCGGTCACGCCATCCTTGGGCTGGCCTGGAGTGGTGACATACGAGGGATACACCTTATAGTCAATGGCATCTTTGGCCTCCTCCACATGGAGCTGACGGGGCTTGCCTGTTTTGGCGTCCACGCGGCCGAAGTCGTAGATACGATAGGTGATGTCGGATGTTTCCTGCACCTCCACCAGCAGGTTGCCGGCACCGATGCTGTGGATGCGTCCTGCGGGGAGGAAGAACACATCGCCAGGGTGGGATTTGTGGTGTGCCACCACTTCCATCAGAGTGTTGTCGGCCACTTTGGCAGCGTATTGGTCAGGGGTCACCTCTTTGCTCAACCCGGCGCAGATGATTGCATCGGGTTCGGTGTCAACGATATACCACATCTCGGTTTTGCCGAGCGAGTTGTGGCGTTGGCGGGCAAGGTTGTCATCGGGGTGCACCTGGAGCGAGAGGTCGCCGGCGGCATCAATGATTTTTATCAGCAGCGGGAAAGAGTTGCCAAACTGCTTGAAATTCTTCTCGCCCACGATGGCTGCGCCGTATTTGTCAATCATCTGGGTGAGGTTGAGTCCGGCATCGGGACCGTTGTCAATGATTGACTCATTGCCTTTCACGCCGGAAATCTCCCAGCTTTCGCCAATCTGCTTCTGGTCTGTGACAATCCCCTTGAAAGGGGCAATCTTTTCGCCACCCCATATCACGCTTTTCAATATGGGACGGAATTTCAAAGGAGGAATGTTGGTCTTATCCATGATTATATTGTTGATTTTTGGTTGGTAGTATTGTATGGTCATGTATGGTCATAGCATGGACGCCGCCTCGTGGAGTTGGCGGAACCCCTCGGCGCGTCCGGCGGTGATGAGGTGCGGGTGGTGGGCATCGCTGTTCACTATCAGCGGTATGCCGCGCTGAAGCACCCTGCGCAGGTAGCGTGTGTTGGGAAACATCCGGTGGTGTCCCTCCCACGCTTTGGTGTTGAGCTCGGCCACAACCTTTTTGGAGGCTATGAGGTCGATGAGGTCGTGTACATGCTGCTCATACCATGGCTCAAGCTCTATGCCGGGGCATAAATGGCCCGCGTTGTGGCCCACCTTGTCGAAATGTCCCACAATGTCAAGGCCACCTGCTTCCACCATTTTGATGCTCTGGGCATAGTATGTGTCCACCACATAGCGGATGTCGTTGTGAAACATCCTGCTCATCTTGGCTTTGAAACTCTCGAATTTGCCGTCAATGTCCACCCACACCCCTTCCTGGTTGGGGATGAAGTGCACCGAGCCGATGGTGTAGTCAAGCCCGAGGGTGCGGAAGTAGGGGTGGGCCGGACCCCACTCCTCGCCGAGATAATCTATCTCCATCGAGGCGTAGAGCTGTATGCCTTCGGGGCCGTATTTGTGGCGCAGCCGCGCCACCTCGTCCAGATACAGCGGCACATCGGTGGCCTGCATATTGCATGGCGATTCGATAGGCACCGGTGAGTGGGGTGAAAATCCATAATGCTCCATTCCGGCTGCCAACGCGCTCTCCACCATTTGCTCCATCGTGGCGTGGCCATCGCAGAACTGTGTGTGGCTGTGGAGATTATAGGCTGTTGATTGGCCGATTGTTGCAATTATATCCATATCTATCGTTGAGTTGTTGTGATGCTCCGCAGGTGGCGCATGAACATTATGCCGAGAACTGCCGACACACCTACGGCTGCAGTCACTGCCACAGGCAACCCGAGGCCGAAGCCCTCGGGACGGGGCGCGAAAAGCACGTAGGTGGTGCACACGGCTGTCATGAACAGAGCCGGGAGCAGGGATACTATATAAGGTTTGCCGTGGCGGGCAAGATACATTGTCACCGCCCAGAGGGTGAAGGTGGCAAGGGTTTGGTTGCACCATGCGAAATATCGCCACAGCACGCTGAAATCTATCATCAATATCGCGCCTACCACCGCACACAGCGGTATGGTGATGGCCAGGCGGCTCCAGATTTTGGTTTGGCCGAACTTGGCGAAGTCGGCCACCATCAGCCTCGCGCTGCGCAGCGCGGTGTCGCCGGTGGTGATCGGTGCGGCCACCACGCCGAGGATGGCGAGGATGCCTCCGAATGTGCCGAGCCAGTCAAACGATATGTCGTGCACCAGCGCTCCGGCATTGCTACCGTTGGCGGCCATGTAGGCGTCGAGCTGTGCATACCCTCCTGTGAACGCTATGGTGGCGGCGGCCCATATCAGGGCCACAATCCCTTCGGCCACCATCGCACCGTAGAATATGGGGCGGGCATATTTCTCATTGGTGAGGCATCGCGCTATCATAGGCGACTGGGTGGCATGGAACCCCGAAATCGCTCCGCACGCTATTGACACAAACATCATCGGCCACACCGGATGGGTGGCGGCGGCAGCTCCCGAAAACCGGGTGCCGAGACCGTTGGCAAACCCCATGTCGAGGCTCACATCGCCGAAAAACAGTACCCCCAGCAGAGCCACAGCCATGAACAGCAGCGACAGTCCGAACAGCGGATAAAGCCGCCCGATCAGCTTGTCAATGGGGAGCAGGGTGGCCAGCAGATAGTAGGCGAAGATGGCGCAGACCCAGAATGTGGCATCCATCCATCCGGGGGTCATGGTGGCCAGCAGTCCGGCGGGGGTGATGATGAACACTGCTGTCACAAGCAGCAGCAACAGGGTGGCGAACACAAGCATCACTTTCTTGATGCCGCCGCCAAGCTCGCGCCCCACAATCTCGGGGAGCGATGCCCCTCCCATCCTTATCGAGATCACTCCCGACAGAAAGTCGTGCACCGCACCGGCAAAGATGGTGCCGAACACTATCCATAGAAATGCGCTCGGGCCGTACATCACACCCATTATGGCACCGAAGATGGGCCCGAGACCGGCGATGTTGAGAAACTGCACAAGGAATGCCCGCCAGTTGCTCATCGGCATATAGTCCACATTGTCGCGCTTGGTGAATGCCGGCATGGCGCGTGAAGGTTCAGTGCCTATCACACGCTCCATCAGGCCGCCATACAGGAAGTAGCCGCCAACGAGCACTGCAAGTGCTATGACGAACTCTATCATTATTTTTTAGGTGTGGCACCGGACACCGGGTTGGCGATCATCTCGCGCATAGTGGTGTCGGCCTGCACATTCTTCATCCTGTAATAGTCCATGATGCCGAGGTTGCCGGTGGCAAATGCCTGGGCCATGGCCTCGGGCAGTTTGGTTTCGGCCTCGATCACCTTGGCCCGGGCCTCCTGGGCCTTGGCTTTCATCTCCTGCTCCAGGGCTATGGCCATGGCACGGCGCTCCTCGGCCTTGGCCTGGGCGATATTCTTGTCGGCCTGGGCCTGGTCGATCTGCAGTGCGGCACCGATGTTCTTGCCTATGTCGATGTCGGCGATGTCGATGGACAATATCTCAAAAGCAGTGCCGGAGTCGAGTCCTTTGCGGAGTACCAGCTTGGAGATGCTGTCGGGGTTCTCGAGCACCTGCTTGTGGCTTTCGCTCGAACCGATGGACGACACGATACCTTCGCCCACACGGGCCAGAACAGTGTCCTCGCCGGCGCCGCCCACAAGCTGGCGGATATTGGCGCGGACTGTCACCCTCGCCTTGGCTATCAGCTGAATGCCGTCCTTGGCCACAGCTGTGACAGGCGGGGTGTCAATCACCTTGGGGTTGACGCTCATCTGCACGGCCTGAAACACATCGCGTCCGGCAAGGTCGATGGCGGTGGCCATCTTGAAGCCGAGGTCAATGTTGGCTTTGGAGGCTGACACAAGAGCGTGAACCACCTTCTCCACATTGCCGCCCGCAAGATAGTGGGCCTCGAGGTCGTCGCGGGTCACATCTTTCAGCCCTGCCTTGTGGGCCTCGATGAGGGCGCGTACTATCAGCGATGCCGGCACATTGCGGATGCGCATCAGCACAAGTTGCAGCATCGAGATGCGCACACCGCTCACTCGCGCCGATATCCACAGGAAAAACGGTACATAATAGAAAAATATGCACAGCACCACTACGAGTGCCACACACACAATGATTAAGGTTGTTTCCATATCTGAGGTTTTTTTGTTGGTTTACAATTGACATTCTGCTTTGATCACTTCTTCGGCCTTGGCTTTCACTTCGTTGCGCAACTGCTGTTCGCGGCTTTCGTTGTCAAGGATCTCATCGGCCACCGACTTGTTGCCACCGGCATATCGGGCGCGGAGAGCTTCGGTGCGCTGCATGGTGCGCTCCAGTTCGGCCACATAGAGCAGGTAGCTTTTCATGGCGCGGCGGGCTTCCACGGTATTGAAGTCGCCCAAACGGTGGCAAATCTTGCCGTTGGGGAGGGCGAAGGCGAAATCTTGCTGCCGGGTGGCTGTCTGATTGCCGTCGGCAAGAGCGTTGATGCTGCGCACCAGAGGGGTGTAATCTTTTTGGGGGTTGCGGGTGGCGGCAATGGAGTTGACCTTGGCGAGAGCCACAAGATCTTCACGGTCCACGGAGTAGTTCTTGCGTATCTCACGGGGCACATACACATATATTGTCACCTTCCCTTCGGGAGCGTTGCGGTCGGTGGCCCACCATCCGGCTCCGGTAAGCTCATCAATGGCCAGGAGATAGTCGTTGGCCGGGGAGTTGTATGGCATCCCCACATTCTGCGGCTGCAGATATTTGTCGCCATCGTTGCGTGTGATGAATATGTCATACCCTCCGAGTGTGCCGTCGCCGTTGGACGAGAAATAGAGAGTCATACCATCGCTCATCAGATAGGGGAATTTAGCATCGCCGCCCATGGCAAGGTCGCTGCCGAGCGGTGTGGGACGCTCCCATTTGCCGTCAACGAGCATGGTGCTTTGCACCAGCTGTGCATGTCCGTCGGAAGTGTCGGACGACCAGATGGCTGTTTCGCCATTCTCGGTGATATATGCGGTGCTCCCTTTGGTGAATGAGGCTCCGGCGGGGAGTGCCGAGCTGTCGGTGATGCGTCCCGACGGCTGCGACAGCCTGTAGTAGCGGAAGAAATTGTCGGCGTCCACCACCAGGCTGTCCACAATCTCCACATCCTCTACTCTGTCGAGCATCGAAGTGCCGATGCGGATGCGGTCCAGCAGCGAATGGTAGTCGTCGTCAAGCGGCTTTTTGGCTTTTCTGGCGGCTTCCTCATACTCCTCGAGCTTTTCAAGCGCGGTTTCAAAATCGTAGCTCAGGAATGACGACCGGGCCTGATTGAACAGTTCCTCCGGGGTCACTTTCGGAGCCTTGGCCTTCCTGGCGCCGTTGGCCAACGGAGCACAGAGCAGAGCGGCCATTAACGGTATGATATATATCAGTTTCATTGCACTGTCAATATTTAATCAGATTATACCCCAAAATTACAAAATCCCCGCTAATCATCCAAAAAACATTTCCATAGGGCATAATTTTGTGCACTTTTTTGACCGCAAAGGATGGAAATGTCATGAAAAATCACGAACTTTGTGGCCAAATTATTTTATACTGTATAAATTAACCATAAAAGCATAAACTCATGAAGAAAAGTGCATTGCAGATAGCGCGTGCCGCTTATCAGCCCAAGCTCCCCGTCACTTTGACCGGTGCTGTGCAGGCTGTTGAGGGCGAGCCCACCCATTCGGTGGCCGACCAGGAAGAGATTGCCAAACTGTTCCCCAACACCTACGGTCTCCCCGAGCTCCGCTTTGAAAAGAACCCTAACCCCACTGTTGGCAAACCCATCAATGCTGGCGTGATTCTTTCCGGTGGTCAGGCTCCCGGCGGTCACAATGTGATTTGCGGCCTTTTCGACGGCATCAAGAAAATCAACAAGGACAGCCGCCTCTATGGTTTCCTCATGGGCCCCGGCGGTCTTGTTGACCATAAATATATCGAGCTCACCTCCGACATCATCGACGAGTACCGCAACACCGGCGGTTTTGACATCATCGGTTCCGGACGCACCAAGCTCGAGAAGAAGGACCAGTTTGACAAAGGTCTTGAAATTCTCAAGGAACTCAACATCTCCGCTCTGGTGATTATCGGTGGTGATGACTCCAACACCAACGCTGCCGTGCTTGCCGAATACTACAAGAGCATCGGCGCAGGCGTGCAGGTGATCGGTTGCCCCAAGACTATCGACGGTGACCTGAAAAACGAGGTGGTTGAAGCCTCGTTCGGCTTCGACACCGCCACCAAGGTATATTCCGAGCTTATCGGTAATATCCAGCGCGACTGCTTCTCCGCCAAGAAATACTGGCACTTCATCAAGCTGATGGGCCGCTCCGCTTCCCATATCGCTCTTGAGTGCGCTCTCCAGACTCAGCCCAACGTGTGCATCATCTCCGAGGAGATTGAGGCCAACAACTCCACACTCGAGGATATTGTCAACTCTATCGCTCTCACTGTTGCCGCCCGCTCGGCCAACGGCAAGAACTTCGGTACTGTGCTTATCCCCGAAGGTCTCATCGAGTTCATCCCCGCAATGAAAAACCTCATTGCCGAGCTCAACGACCTTCTTGCCAAGAACCCTGATGTGGCCAACATGACTCCTGCCGAGCAGCGTCAGTTTGTTATCGACCACCTCTGCGACAAGAATGCCAAGACCTATGCCGCTCTGCCCGAAGGCGTGGCTCGTCAGCTCACTCTCGACCGCGACCCCCACGGCAATGTTCAGGTGAGCCTTATCGAAACTGAGAAGCTTCTCAGCGAAATGGTGGCCAACCGTCTTGAAGAGCTCCGCAAGGAGGGCAAGTTCAACGGCAAGTTTGCCGCTCAGCACCATTTCTTAGGCTACGAAGGCCGCTGCGCTGCTCCGTCCAACTTTGACGCTGACTACTGCTATGCTCTCGGCTACAACGCCGCTTGCCTGATAGCTGCCGGTGTCACCGGTTATATGTCGAGCCTCCGCAACCTCACCAAACCGTCTGTTCAGTGGCTTGCCGGTGGTATTCCCATCTCGATGATGTTCAACATGGAGCGCCGTCACGGTGAGATGAAGCCTGTGATTCAGAAAGCTCTCGTTCGCCTTGATGGCACCCCCTTCCGCCGTTTTGCTGCCAAGCGTGACGAGTGGGCAATGAACGAGTGCTATGTGTTCCCCGGCCCCATCCAGTACTTCGGCCCGGCTGAAGTATGTGACCAGCCCACACAGACCCTCAAATACGAGCATTTGGATAAATAATCCATACGCATATTTTTCATAACCTTTTTCCAGCTTGCCAAGGGCGATCCACGTAGGGTCGCCCTTGATTTGTGTGTGGGTAGGTCTGATAAGTCCTGTGAGTCCTATAATTCCTATAAGTCTTATGATAAAAAAAAAGCTGTGGCAGGACCACAGCTTTTTGAGAATATGTTTTCAGTATGTTATTTATACAGGCCGAAGTTGGAGTGGCTGGAGATGAACTCAACTCGGTTGTTGAGCCACTTGAGCAGGGTGCTGTAGTTGTCGCGGAAGTTGAATGTGCTCACTGTCTGATAGTAGCCGCCGTTGTAGCCGGTCCAGATGAGGCCGTTCTGCAGAGCGGAGGGCTCAATATGGTCGGCATAGTCGTCAAGATATTTCAGGAGCTCGGGATAGATATTCTCCTTGAAGTCGTTCCATTTCTCGCTGTAGAGCGCGCGGAACTCTTCGTTCTTGCAAATATACTGGAAGAAAGTGGCGCCGGCGGTATCTCCGTCTTTTTCAAAAAGGATGGTGTTGTAGGGCTTGCTTTCAGTGCCGTTGAAGGTGAAGGCCCAGTCAAAGTCCCACACCGGACCGAAGTGGTATTTGCAGTCAGTACCGAGGGCTTCCTTGTACATATAGAAGCTCTTGGGGTGCTGGAGCTCAAGGTTGCAGGCGAGGTTGTTGACGATAAGGAAGTTGACCACGGATTCAATGTCGATTACATCGGAGAGTGATTCGGAGGAGGAACGTGTTGTCACAGCGTCAAGCATGGTGGAGATGTCGCTTTTCCAGTTGGTGAACATATCCTGAGCGTTACCGCCGGTATTCTCGGCTATTTCGGTGAGGTCGGGATCTTTTACCATCACTGGAAGACTCTTGGAACTGTAGCTGCCAGAAGGAGTCCAGTAGTATTTGAATTTGTAGTCCTCGTCGTAGTTGGAGTCGAACTCAAAGAGGATGCCGGACTCTTCCTCGATATCCACGCTGCCGCCGCCGATACCGATTTTTTCGGTGAGCATGTAGGCACCTTTGTAGTATCCGTTGAGATAAACCGCCACAGGCACACTGTGGTTGCTGAACGGCATCTCAAGCATATTGGCTGCTTTGAGCGCTATGGCATTGCGCATCAAGGTGCAGTCAATGAAGTTGGCGATCAGGGCGTATGTTTTTGCTTTGGGGAGACCGCACATTTTTGTTTTGGAGGGAAATTTGAAGCGGTAGGGTGTCTTGGGCATATTCCAGGTGGAGTTGCCGCGGCCACGGAATTCAACCTCTGTTTCGGGGATGTCATCAAAGAAGCCGTTGCCGTCCATACGCAGGGTGGCTTTATAGACGAACGACTTGGTGTGGTATGAGTCCTTCATCAGGTCGGTGAGGGTGGGGTAGTCCACGAGGTTCACATAAATGGTGGGCACATTGGTGCCGATCACGGTTTTGGCCACATCGTTGATGTCCACTTTGTCGTAAGTGTCGTCGTTGAGAGCTATCTGGAGTATGTCGGCGGCATCGCCCCATGAGGTGGATTGAAACTCCATCTCCTTTACATCGCTCAGTTTGTGGGTAGTGAAATCCTTGGAGTTATGGTAGATATGGATATGCTCATGCTGGGCTGCTGCTGTCATACCCATGAAAGCTATAGTGCTGAGAAGAATAAGTTTTTTCATCGGGTCACAGCGATTTTAATGGTTTGATTATTGAATGAAAGCATATATACACCTGTCTGAAGGCCTTCGAAGCTGATGGTGCAGGTGCCGGAGGCTGTGAGGTGTTTGACGGTGATGCCGCTGAGGGCGGTAAGAGTCACAACGCTGTTGTCGGGCAGGTTGGCGATGGAAATGCCGGTGGCGGTGCGTGTGAGAGTCACATCGGCTTCGGCCTCGACGCCATCGATAGCAGTCCATTCATGGTCGCCGGTGCCGTTGGAGTATTCCCAGCCGGTCACTTCGTTGAGCGGAATTTCAATGTATGCTTCATCGGGAGTGGTGAAGCGGAGGATGTTGTCCATGGCAGTAGCCTTCATCCCCTGGGAGCCTTGGATGGCCAGGGTGGTGTTGTCGGTTTTGGACACCAGTACCGACTGATACCCTTTGGCCGACATTGTTGCCGGCAGTATGAGTGCTGCTGCGGCGAACAAGGTGAGTAAAGATTTTTTCATTAAGGATTTTTTGGATGATTAATATTTTACAAAGATAGTGACTAAAAGTAAACAATTGGAATAAACAGTTATAAAAAGCATGGAAACTGATGGAATTTGTGAAGTTGCATAGGCCATTAACTTTTTTTTACCAATCGGTGAGCTATAAAGAATTAATTTTGCGCGTTGAAACCCCTATTATCTATTATATGAAGTTTGTAGGAATAATACCGGCACGGTACGCCTCCACCCGTTTCCCGGGCAAGCCGCTTGCCATGATTGGCGGAAAGCCGATGATTCAGCGTGTGTATGAGAGAGCGTCTATGGCTCTTGATGAGGTGTTTGTGGCCACCGACGATGAGCGTATCCGCGCTGCGGTCGAATCTTTCGGCGGCCGGTGCGTCATGACATCCCCCAACCATCGCTCAGGCACCGACCGCTGCTACGAAGCCTACCGCAACTGTGGCGTGGAGGCTGATGTGGTTATCAATATACAAGGTGATGAGCCTTTCATCGCCCCCGGGCAGATAGAGAGCCTGAAAGGATGCTTTGACAATCCCGACACCGATATCGCCACGCTTGTGCGTCCGTTTGACCCCGCCAAGGGATGGGATGCGCTGTTCAACCCCAACACTCCCAAGGTGACTTTTGACAATCAGATGCGGGCACTATATTTTTCGCGTTCCATCATCCCTTATGTGAGGGGCGCGGAGTGGCAGCATTGGCTTGAGAAGGCTCGGTTCTATACCCATATAGGTATGTATGCCTATCGCACCGACACTCTGGCCAGGATTGTGGAGCTGCCGCAGTCATCGCTGGAGATAGCCGAAAGTCTCGAGCAGCTCCGTTGGCTGCAAAACGGATTCACAATCAGGGTAGGGGTGTCGGAGTGCGACACCATCGGAATCGACACTCCCGCCGACCTTGAGGCTGCGTGCCGTTATCTCCAATCGATTGAGGCTTAGTATGGCGGAAAACGATTTTAGGAATGTACCTCCTGCTTTGGCCCGCCTGGAGGGGAGGGAGCTACCGGTGGTGAATACTCTCACGCTGGCCAACGGCGTGAAGGTGGTGGCTCTTGATGGCACTTCGCAGCCGGTGAACATGGTGAGCCTTGTGCGCTGTGGTGGCAGTGCGGATGTGGATTCCAGGGCAGCGCTCCAACTCATGCTCGCCACCATGGGCGAAGGCAGCGCCTCACGCTCGGGTGCGGAGATGGCATACGCCTTGGACAGCAACGGCTCGTGGCTCAAAACCGGTGTGTATGGTCATCATTCGGTGGTGAGTATGTTTTCGCTCAACTCCCGAATCCGGGATGTGATGCCGATGATGGTGGATATGCTGGAAGATGCAGCGTTTCCGGAACCTGAGCTGGAAATGAAGAAGATGCAGATGGCGCAGCGGCTGAGGGTGAAGATGCAGAAAGTGGATTATCAGGCCGATGCGTGTTTGCGCAGACTTGTGTGTGGCGCAGGTCATCCCCTGGCTTCGCAGATAACACCTCAGATGTTACTGTCCACCCGGCGCGAGGATGTGGAGCGGATTTATCAACGCACCCGGCAGCCGGAACACACATATTTATATTTAGCCGGTTCGCTCACCGATGAGGTGATGTCCACTGTGTGCAGTGCTGTCGAGTCCTTTTCGCCTTCGGGGGTGGAACCGATTGCGCCACGCGTGCTCCCGTTGCATCCGAGCGAGCCGAAGATGGAGCGTGTGGAGGTGGATGGCGCATTGCAGAGCAAGCTGTGCATGGCCATCCCGGTGATAGGACGGCACCATCCCGACTATCCTGCGCTGCATGTGGTGACAATGGCTCTCGGCGGATATTTCGGCAGCAGGCTGATGATGAATCTGCGCGAGGAGCGTGGCCTCACCTACGGTGTGAACGCTTCGCTGCTCGGGTTGCATGAGGGCGCCTGGATGCAGGTAGCTCTGGAGTGCAGCCATGAGCATGTGCAGGAGGCTGTTGACCAAACGCGGTACGAGTTGCGGCGGTTGGTGACTGACCCTCCCCATGGCGAGGAGCTTGAGCGTATGCGCCGTTCGGCACTGGTGGGACATCTCGAAACACTTGACTCGCCGATAGATGTGGTGTCGTACTACCGCAACATATTGCTGAGCGATGTGCCGCCGGACTATTTTGAGCGGAAGCAGCGGGCCATCCTATCCATCACCTCTGACGATGTGGCGCGGATAGCTTCGCGATACCTCGACCCTGAAGCGTTGCGGATAGCAGTAGGGGGATGTTGAAATTGAAATAAATTGCCGGGCCATTAAGTCGCTTGACTTGAATGGCCCGGCAAATTTTTTTGGTAGGGATGAGAACCGGCTATTTGACAATGAATTTCTTCACGATTGATATTTCCGGTCCTTCCACTTTAAGGAAGTAGATGCCGCTTGCGGCGTTGAGGTTCATGGCCACGCTGACCCGAGAGCCGCTCTTGTTTACGGTCATGTTTTTAAGCTGCTGTCCGCTAAGGGTGTAAACTGAGAAGTTGAGCTCACCCTCGCAGCTTCCGGTAACGGTGGCTGTGAAATGGCCGTCGGTGGGGTTGGGGGTGATTGTCAGTTCGGTAGCTTCAGCGGCGGAGATTTCCTCAATGCTGTCATATTCATCTACACTAAGAGTGTTGGTGTCGGGGTTGAAGGTGACGGTATATACGCCATTTTCCACAGTGGGGAATTCTTTGGTGAGGCCGTTGTAATACACATTGCAGGTCTCGCCGACATTGGAAGTGATGACAGCTCTGTCAAGACGATGGTCGGTGTAATATATATCCACTTCAAAGTTGCCGCGTGTGCGGAGTCCGGTGATTCTACCCTCGGTCCATGCAGACGGAAGGGCGGGGAGAAGATGTATCATGCCGTTCTGGCTTTGGAGGAACAGCTCGGAAACACCGGCGGTGCCACCGAAGTTGCCATCAATCTGGAATGGTGGGTGGAGGTCCCACATATTGTCCGCGGTGCCGTTTTTAAGCAAGTTTTGGAAAAGGGTGTAGGCATGATCACCGTCAAGGAGTCGGGCCCAGTGGTTGAGCTTCCATCCCATGGACCAGCCGGTGGCTGCATCGCCACGCTGATTGAGGGTCTCTTTGCAGGCATCGGCCAGCTCAGGGTTCTCCAAAGCGTTGATGGTAGAGCCCGGATGAAGTCCAAACAGGTGGTTGGTGTGGCGGTGGGTGTCACCGTAGGTGTCAATGTCGTTATACCACTCTTGAAGCTGTCCGTATCGGCCTACCTGATAGGGATACATTTTATTGAGCTTTTCTTTCCATTCGGAAAGCTCTTCGGGAGTTTCGCCGAGAACTTCCGCTCCTTTTATCGCTTCCATGAGCACTTCTCTTGTCACTGCATTGGCGTATGTGGCACCAAGGTCAGCGGTGCCGTGTTCCGGTGAGTAGGATGGTGCTGATGTGTATGTGCCGTTATGGAGGTAGAGGAGGTCGCTTACGAAGTTTGCGCTTGACTTGATGATGGGATAGCCGATTTCACGCAGCCATTCTTTGTCGCGTGTGTAATCGTAATACTCCCATATCTGTGTTGCGAGCCATGGACCGGCGGTGGGGTTGTAGTTCCACGACATGTCGGTGCTGTTGAGCGGAGCGGTAAACCCGAAGATGTTGGTTGAAACCTCTGCGGTCCATCCGCGTGCGCCATAGTATGCTGTGGCAGTGCGTTCACCGGGCTTCACCAGGCCGCGCACATAATCTATGAACGGGGTCATACATTCAAACAGGTTGGTGCAGGTGGCTGGCCAGTAATTCATCTGGAGGTTGATGTTGTTGTGGTAGTCCACTCGCCAAGGACCGTCAATGTTGTTGTGCCACATACCTTGGAGGTTGGCGGGCATATTGCCGGCACGCGAGCTGGAGATGAGCAAGTAGCGCCCGTACTGGAAATATTGCTGCTCCAGACCGTGGTCAAGGGTGCCGCTGCGGTAGGAGGTCAGACGGGAGGGAGTAGGACGATTGTCAAACTTCTCTGCCGGGTTGATTTCCAATTGCACACGGTCGAAGAGAGTGGAGTAGTCGCTGATATGGGTGGCATACAGCTCATCGTATGTTTTTGTGGCAGCGTTCTTCATGATGCTGTTGACATTGGCCACAGGATCGATGCCCACAAAGGTGTTGTTGTCATTGTAGTCGGGGTTGAAGTTCATCGCGTAGTCGGTGTCGGCTGCGAGGATGAATTCCACATCGTTTGACCCGTCAACAGTTATGGTGCGTGAAGTGGCATTGGCAGTTACTGTGCCGCCATCATTGGTGCGTACAAGCACTTTCAGAGCCCACTGCATATTGTTGTTGTCAATTTTGCCATTGTAGAGCAGGGTTCCCGGTTCGGGAGAGGTGACAGAGGTGACATTCTGCGGACAGTTGAGGGAGAAAGTGAGGTTCTGTGCCGCTCCGGTGGATGTGTAGCGCCACACCATCACGCTGTCGGGATAGGAGCAGAAGTAGCGGCGTTGATAGGAGGTTCCGTCGGCGTCGAACTGCACCACTGCTATTGAGCGGTCCATATTGAGTATGCGCTTGTAGTTGGTGGCCTTTGACTCGTCAATGCCGGTGCTGATATATGCCTCGCCCATGGTGGTGTATGTGCCGAACACTGACTTGTCGTAGTTGATGTTTCCACGGTAGTTGCTTGACACAAGGGAGTTTGCGGAAGAGGTGCTGCCGGCGGCAAGATACTGTCGGATGGAGGCGAGGGTGGATGCATTCACGGTTTTGTTCATGTTCCAATAGTTGGATGCGCCGGTGCCGGGACCGCCTTTCCATAAGGTCTTTTCATTGAGCACAATGCGCTCGCGGTTGATGGATCCGAGAACATTGCCTCCGAAAGAGCCGTTGCCGATGGGGAATGATTTCCTTTCCCAAATTTCGTCCGGATTGGATGATGATGTACTGAAATCGTTGCTGTTCCATATTGCAGCACCGGTGGTGGAGGAGTTGGGCGTGTCAAACCACAGTGCGTTACCGGCGGTATAGTCAATTATGTCGGATACTGTGATGAACGTATTGTCGGGATATTCAATGGAGTATTCCTCATCGCCCACGGTGATGGATTTGATGTCAACTTTAATTTTGCTGTCAATCACGGCATCCTGGTCCACATTGGCCAAAAGTATGAAATAATTGTTGCCGTGTCGGAGCTGCTGGTTGAATTCGTAGGTCATCTCATCGGTTGCCGGGAGGGTCTGGCCTACTTGATTGGCTGTGATGTTGCCGGAAGTGGAGTAAATCCAACGGAGATCGCTCACCGCAGCGTCACCTGTCCATTGCATATTGATGGCGGTTGCGCTGGCGGGTTCGATGGTGCCGTCTGTCACAATGTTGATGGAGGCTACCTGCACATCCTGTTGACCGGGATTTACATCACCGTTGCGTCCGGTTGCAGAGACTTCGCTGATGGACATCTCTGTTTCCGGAAGAATCTCAATGCTGAAATCATAGGCTACGCCGTTGCGTATTTTGCGTCCAAGGCTGGTGAACAATGTTTTCTGCCATTCTTCGGCATTGTTGGCGGGTTCAAAGAATACAGTGCGCATCCTGTAAGTGCCCGACGGCTGGCCTTCGGGTATGGTGACAGTGCGGCTGAATCCGGTATATATGGCACTGTTAGGAACAGAGGTATTGCCTTTTTCCGAAATTTCACCATCATCGGTGAATGAGCCGTTTTTGTTCCAATCCACGAAGTATGCTTCCTGTGTCCAGTCCATCTGTTTGGATGCGGAGCCTATGGTAGCATTCCACCCGTAGTATGTGATAGTGAACGAGGTGGTGCCGGCGGCCACTTTTATCGGGTTGGATGTCTTGTCAATCAACGCTCCGCTCTCGGTGTAAGTGTTTGCCGAACTGCTGAACGCGGTGTAGGGGAGCTCCGCCTCAGTGGAGCACGAGAACACTTCTGCTGTGTTGGTGCCTTCGGTGGTCACACGCTCAAGATAGCGGTTCTGCTGCGAGGCGTTGTTGGTGTATGTGCGTGACATCGAGGGATACTCTATCTCGCCGAAGTTGGCTGTAAGCGACAGATCGTTGTTCCCTCGCACGGTGATGGTGGAGAGTTCGGAATAGACCGCTGAGGTGGCATCATCGGTCCAGTTCTTGAGCATATATCCTTGAGTCGGGGTGGCTGTGATAGTTACCGGTCCGGTTGCGGTGACGCTGAGAGCATCGGTGCCCTCAATGGCTACTGAGCCTTTTGTGGGGTCGGAGCTTTTTACTGTGACGGTGCGCTCCGCCGGAGCTTCTACCTTGAGGGTGATGTCAGTGATTGAGCCCCCATCCTTTTGGATTGTTGAACCGCATGGGTCAAGTGAGTTCCAGTCAATTTTGAACCTCAGGCGGTACTCTCCTTGGGCGAGGTTGGCCGGGATTGTGAATGAGGGTATGCCTGAAGCGGATATTCCGGCGCCGTAATACACCGACTCTCCGGCTGAATTGAGCCCCGTGGTGGCGCCGTTGGCGTCGTTGTAGTATGAATATGACACAAGCTCGCCATCGTTGGAACCGTCGGCGTTGAGAATTGTGTCAAACTCTCCGTCTTTGTCATAGTCCACATATATATATATGCATGCATCCAGCTGCCGGCCCAGCTTATTGAAGAGATGTCGATTGTGGCACCCGGCTGGACCGTGAGCACTGACGAGGTCCGGTCGAAATACGTGGCGCTGCCGTAGGCGGCTGGTTGATTGACATTGACGCTAACGGTATTGGTGCCGTCAGTGATTTCAAATGATGTGAGGTTGCGGTCGCCCTCAGTGCGTGTCAGCAACCCCGAAGTGCAGTAGTCAGCGGCATATACGCCTATTGTGGCGGCCCCTGACATAGCGGCTGTCCATAGGAACAGTGGCAAAAATTTAATTTTCATATTATGATACTTGGTTGATTCATGGTATGATAATGCAAAGATAGCTAATGTCATGAAATAATCAAGCGGAAAAAGAAAAAACACAAAAAAAACCACCAGAGTTGCATATTACATAAAAAATTGCTTACTTTGCACCCGGTTTGTGTGGCTCATCCTTGAAAGTCGCTAAATAAGATGCGCTTAGCGGCGATATGAGAACTGAGATGGCGGCCACACAATGAGTTGATAATTTTAAAATTAACAGAGCTAAGTAACACAACAGCCATGTCAAAGATTTGTCAAATTACAGGCAAGAAAGCGATCACGGGCAATAACGTATCGCACTCCAAGCGTCGCACTAAGCGCAAATTCAATGTTAACCTCTTCACTAAGAAATTCTATTGGGTGGAAGAGCAGGCTTGGATTCTTCTCACAATCTCCGCTGCAGGTTTGCGCACTATTAACAAAAACGGTCTTGACGCCGCTATCAAGGAAGCTGCCAAGAAGGGTTATTTAACTGAAATCAAATACTTATCATTCTAATAAACGATGGCAAAGAAAGCTAAAGGCAACCGCGTACAGGTAATTCTCGAATGCACCGAGCACAAAGCCAGTGGCATGCCCGGTACTTCGCGTTACATCACTACCAAGAACCGTAAGAACACCACCGAGCGCCTCGAACTCAAGAAATACAACCCGATCCTGAAGAAGGTGACTGTGCATAAAGAAATTAAATAATACCTTAATTACGTTATAAGATATGGCAAAGAAAACCGTAGCATCCCTCCAGAAAGGTGAAGGCCGCACATATAGCAAGGTTATCAAGGTCGTTAAGTCGCCCAAAACCGGTGCTTACACTTTCCAGGAGCAGATGGTCCCCAACGACGCTGTAAAGGACATTCTTAAATAAAAAACTTTATAGTCGCCTTCAGGCGATATATGATATAAAGGCGGGTCAGTCAATGGCCCGCCTTTGTCGTGCTGTATGTTTTGTGTAGCAGTATTTTGCGGATGTAGATGAGAATGTGTATATTTGCACACCAATCATTTATGCACAATTTTTATTTGCTGTTGAAATTTATGACATGAAAAAACTGATAATCACATTTATATCATTCCTGTTTTTGTCGGGTCAAGGGGTTGTCAACGCACAGGCGGATATGCGCAAGGTGTTGACTGTGAGTGACTCTCTCTCGCGAGGGGTGGCCAATGCCATAAATGCCGGCGACTATATTCAAGCTCAGCAGCTCGGAGAGCAGAATGTGAAGCTGCTCAAGAAAAGTATTATCGAGGATAACGAATTTACTGCCAAGGGCCTTCATCTTCTTGCCAAGGCATATGCCACCACCGGCAACTGGAATGCCGCGTGGAAAAATGCCGACGCCTCGGCTAAAATGTGGAAATCGCTCTACTCTGCCGGCAATCTGAACTATGCCATGGCTCTCGGCGATGCGGCATACTATAATGCCCGTCGTGCCAACTACTCATACGCCAGGAATGATGCCACAAAGGCACTGGAAATGTGGGAGCTGCAGGAAGGGGAGGATGCAGTTGCAGAAAGCTCGCTCCTTCATGGACTTGCGTTCACTCATTTCCTTGTGGGTGAATACGATGACACCAAGAGCTTGGCCAACAAGGCTGTGAGCCGTCTGGCTGACTCCGGAAACAAGAACACGCCGCAATATGGCATGGCGCTGAGCTTGCTGGCCGCCGTGACTTCGCGCACAGAAAGCACTCAGGACAATGCCATTGCTTTTGCCAACAGTGCGCTGGCGGTGCAGCAGAAGCTGCTCCCTGAAATATGTTTCGACAAGGCTGTCACCATGAGCAGGTTGTCGCTGGCTCTGCTGCGCAAGGGTAGCAACGACCCGGCGCTGGAGTATGGCCTCAAGGCTCTCGAGATATGGGACTCTCTCCACACTGTTCCGGTGGAGTATGAGGATTGCGCATGGCTGATGGCCACCATGCTCAACACTAACCATAAGTACGACCGTGCTCTGACGCTGTGCAACAGGCTCATAGAACACGCCGAAGCTGCCGGAGCCGTCAATTCGCTCCAGTATGCCAATCTGCTTGCCGGCTCGGCGATATCGTACTACGGCATGGAGCAGTTCGACAACGCTGTCAAGCTACAGCAGAAATCCATCGGTGTGGTGGAGCGTGTGAAGTCGAAGGAGCACACCTCGCTCCCGGCGGCCTACCACAACTATGCGCTCTATCTGCTCAAAGGCGGCAATGCCAAGGAAGCTGTCAAGGCGCAGATGCAGTCGGTGAAGGTGTGCGAGAAGATTTTCAAGAACAAACCTCAGCATGCAGATGCTCTCAGCCGGTTGGCTGTGATACATTCCGCTTCGGAGGATTATAAGCTTGCCGCCGCCGCCGAGGAAAAATCAGTGGCTATTCTCTCGGAGTGTGGCGACCTGTATGCGGCAGACTATCTGAACGGACTCAACAACCTTGCTTCCTACAAATACCGCGCTGATGATGCGGCCGGTGCCCTCGCCGTTGAGGAGAAGGTGATAGAACAGTACAAGAGCAAGGGCGACACTGTGCAGAAAAATTTCAGCACCGCGCTGGCCAATGCAGGATTGTATGCAAGCAAATGTGGTAATTCTCCGCTGGCCATTGAGTACCAGCGTCATAGCCTCAGGGTGCTGAAGAGGGTGATTCTCCCCACCGAGGACCCTTACACCGAGGGACTGACACTCCTTGTGAAATATTGCACCGAATCGTCCAATTATGCCGATGCCTCCGTGGCACAGAAGGAGCTTGCCGAACTCTATGCCCGCAAGTATGGCGCCAGGAGTCCGGAGTATGCCTCCAAGCTCGAGTTGCTCGCTTCAATGCTGTCGCTCGACAAGCGTCTGGATGAGGCTATCGCCGTGCAGGAGCAGGTGGCAGGTATCTATAGCTCGGCCGACATTGATGAGGAGTCGCGCACCAACGCCATCAACACTCTCGCAAAGCTCCATTCCAAGGCCGGACACTATGACGAGGCTTCCCGCATAAGCTCGCAGGTGACGGATGCCGGCGGACAATCCGGAGAGTATTCACCCGAACAGGCGGAACGACTCATGCAGGCGGCATCGCACCAGCAGCTGGCCGGCAACCATGCCGAGGCTCTCCGCCTCAGTGCACGGGCTCTCGAGGTGCTTGAGCATACCTCCGCCAAGGGTGGCAAGCAGCATGCCCATGCTCTCAGCGACCTGGCCGGATATTATGCCATGGTGCACAACACTGACTATGCTGTATCATACGCCGCTCAGGCTTCCTCCATATACGAGGCTATCGGCGACACTGCCAACTTTGCCACTTCGCTCAGCAATCTCGCCCTGTTTCAGGCCAGAGCCGGCAACAGCGTCGCTTCCGATTCGCTCAACAACCGCGCTCTCGAGCTGGTGGGCGCGTATGCCGGTACCCGATCTCCCGAATATGCGAGGATATTGAACAATATGGCTTCCAACATCTATTCCGTGGGCAATATCGACCGGGCTGAGGAGGTTGGCCGCGAGGCTCTCGACATCTTTTCCGAAAACGGATTGCAAACCACTCCCGAATATGCCAACGTGCTCAACAACCAGAGCGTGTATCTGCTCGGACAGGACCGCACAAAAGAGGCTCTCGAGCTGATTGACCAATCAATTGATATCCGCCGTAACACTCTCGGCACCAAGCACCCCGAATATCTGCACGCGGTGGTCAACAACTGCTCCATGCTCGCCACGATTCCCGGCGAGGAGCAGAGACTGGTAGAGCGCGCTTCCGAGAGCACTGCGCTGCTCACTGACATGCTCCGCCGCCAGTTCTCATCGCTCCCGGCAGCTGAACGTGCTTCGTATTGGGACGCTTGGAACAATTGGTACCGCGCTGACCTGCTGTCGTATGCAAGCGCATGCCCCACGCCTCGGATGATATCGGTGGCATACGAAGGAACCCTGTTTGCCAAAGGCTTGATGCTCAATAGCGAATGTAATCTGAAAGATCTTATAGCCGAGGCTTCTTCAGCTGACATCGACCTACTTTATACCCGCCTGCAGGAAACCCGTGCCAAGCTCAACGAGTTGTATGAGAATCTTTCGGCCTCCGGAGAACTCAACGAACTGAATGTCACCGATTCGCTTGAGCGCGCAGCTAATGCCCTCGAGCGCGAGCTGGTGAGCAAATCAGGCAGCTACGGCGACTATACGGCCAACCTCAATGTGCCCGCCTCGGCGGTGCGCTCCGCTCTCCAACCCAACGAGGCCGCGGTGGAGTTTGTGGCGTTCGGTGCTAAAAACCTACCCAATTATTACGCTTTTGTGATGACCTGTGAGGACAGTGTGCCCAAGTTCATAGAGGTGGCATCCACCTCAGCTCTAAACAATGTGCGCTCCAACCGCACTGAGCTCAGCCGTCTTGTGTGGGAAAATGTGGCACAGCAGCTGCCCGAAGGAATCAACACCCTCTACTTCGCTCCCGATGGCGATCTCTACAGTCTGCCGATAGAATATCTTCCTGATTTCGCTTCCCCGTCCTCGCTTCTCAGCTCGCGCTGGAGCATGCACCGGTTGTCATCCACCCGTCAGCTTGCCCGCCGGGGTCAAGAGGCGCAGCTGTCTGCGGCCTGCGTGATTGGAGGCATCGATTACAATCCCGACGGCACACCTTCCGGCTACGACCTGCCGCAGACATTGGTGGAAGTAAACGGCATCCATGGCCGCCTGCAACCCAAGGTGCCTGCGCTTCAGTTGCTCACCGGAAAAGCCGGCTCGGAGCGGGCCATCAGGGGATTGAGTGGCAAGCGCACTTCACTGCTCCATATCGCCACCCACGGATTCTGCATATCCGAGGAGGATGCCGACTATCAGGCGTGTGATCTGTTTTTAAGCAACGCTCCCGGAGCCGGTCATGCCGAGGATAATATGCTGCGTCGTTCCGGCCTGATGCTCTACGGAGCTGCCCCGACCCTCCTCGGACGCGGCACTTCCGACAGCGGCAACGATGGTGTGCTCACCGCCATGGAGATAGCCCGGCTTGACCTCCGCGGCCTTGATCTGGCAGTCCTGTCGGCTTGCCAAACCGCTTTGGGCGATGTCACCGGCGAAGGTGTGTTCGGCCTTCAGCGCGGCTTCAAAAAAGCCGGTGCCAAATCGCTGCTTATGAGCTTGTGGAAGGTGGACGACTATGCCACTTGTCTGCTCATGGACCGTTTCTACGCCAACCTTGTGGATGGCATGCCCAAACACAACGCTTTGGCCGAAGCGCAGGAGTATCTGCGCAACTATAAGGCTGAGGCTCAGGATTGGAGCGATGATGAAATGTTTGACCCCGATTTCGAGGACGAGCAGCCGCAGGATGAGTATCCTTATCGCAATCCTCAATTCTGGAGCGCTTTCGTGCTTCTTGACGCAATTTAATCAAATGGGGTATGATGAGAAAATTCCAATTCAAGTTCAAATCTATATTCGGCGGCAAGCTGTTGTCGGCGGTTGTGAGGCTGCTGCGCCGACGCGGGTTGCAGTTGCTCATGGCGGCGGTGTTTACCGGTATTCTTCTGGTAGCGTGCTATATCTACGACAATGTGCCTCACTCTCTTCTTGGCAGCGCGAGTGTGTCGCAGCGATATGAGATAGCCAAATCAGCACTGTTCGGCTTATCGGACAAGGTGCCCGACGATGTGATGCTCGTCAACATCGCCTACGACCGTGAGCTCGTGAACTACTACGATGAGCTGCAGCCGGAGTTCCCCTCCGGTGTGGTGTCGGTTACCGATCGCCACAGGCTGATTGCATTTTTCAATCAGTTGGCCGACAACCCTACCTACAAGTATATAATGTGCGATGTGAGGTTTGAGCCCAACATCGATTCTCCGGAGGTTGACAATGAGCTGTATGATGCCATTGCACGCACTCCCAGGCTTGTGCTGCCGATGCACGAAGGCGAGGAGCCTACCGACCCGAGGATTTTTTCCAAGGCCGGCTACAGCGACTATGCTGTGAATTTCGTGGAATCGAATTTTGTGAAGTATGAGTTTTGCAAAAACAATGATGAATCGTTTCCGCTCAAAGCTTATCATGACCTCACTGGCCACACCATCAGCAAATATGGCCCGCTATATGTGTCCAACGGCCAGCTCAGCCGCAAATGCGTGGAACTCAAGTTCCCGGTGCGTATCTATTCCGATGGTGTGATGTCGCTTGACTCGCTTGACATTCTGGCGGCCACAGGGTGTATCTCCGGCACCAAGAGAGTGTATTACAACCTCGGGGCCGATATCCTGGATATGGATATGGACATGGCTGCAAAAGCCAAGGACAAGATAATAGTGATCGGTGACTTCTCCGGCGGTGACAACCATTCCACATATCTTGGCGATATGCCCGGAGCAGTGATCAACTACAACGCCCTGTGTGCGCTCCTCAATGAAGACCATATAGTATCCGTCACCGAAATAGTGTTTCTCTTCATTCTCTATTTCCTTGTGGCCGTGTATATTCTCAGCGGCAGGTCGGTGATGCAAACCTTTCTTCCCCGGGGTTTGCGCTTCAGGCTGGCCTACGTGCTGATGCACCACCGCGCCACCCGCTGGATGCTCAGTACCCGCGGAGCTTCGCGAATCGTATGGTCGTTTGCCGGAATCACTGTATTTCTAATGGTGGTATCTGCTATATGCTACATTTTCACATCTATAATAATATATCTGTTTATCCCTTCAATTTTGTTCACACTTCTAAAACACGTTGTAATCTATGCAAAACTTCGTAAGACAAATCCTCATGTCCTGCGCGCTCGTCGCCGTCGCACAGCCACTGCTACATGCTGAAACATACGTTATCAAGAAGCTGACCACCCCCACCGTCCGCATCAACGATCAGGACATGAAAGTGGGCGATACTTTCACCGATGGCGCCGTGGTTTACTGGTCATCGGAGAGACAGGCCATGCGCGTCATGAACTCGCGCAACGAGCCTATCTACCTCCGTGCCACTGGCGATAAAAAACCTGCCCGGGTGCGTACCCTCGTGGCCGGACTTGGCAAACTTTCCGCTCGCGCCACTTGCACATCCCTTGCGGACCACCGTCAGGCCTTCGAGGGCGTGAACGGTCGTCCCAATGAGATTATCGACTCCATGTCGGTGACTTCGGGATGGAAGCTTGATGACAACAACTATTTCGAGATGTCGGTGCCGACAGAGAAAGGAAAGCGTGTGGTGCGCCTGCCGTTCAACGACAAAGGTGAAGTGCTGTTTGCACGTGATATGTTTCCCATGGCCAACGACAAAGACGAAGTGGAGGTGACCGTGGAAGTGACCTATGTAAATGGCCGCAGGGGAGAGACGCGCCTCATTACCGACTCCATGCGTGTCCTCATCCTCCCCATCACCCCCGACGAGTAGTCCCCTCAAGGAATCGCTTCCTGCCGAAGAACGGCGGATGCCGCTGGCTTACCCGTCCGGTTGGCAGGTGTGATTTTTTTTGAGAATGGGGATGCAAATCTGCTTGGTTTTATGTACTTTTGCAGAAAATTTGCTAATATACTGCAATGAAAAAGAATTTTCCTATCTACGATAAATTCAACCTTTCGGAGATTAACAAGCAGATGCTTGCCGACTGGAATGAGAAATCACTGTTTGAGCAGAGTATGAAAGAGCGTGAGGGGTGTCCCTCCTTCGTGTTCTACGAAGGTCCTCCGAGCGCCAACGGTATGCCGGGCATACACCATGTGATGGCCCGCACCATCAAGGATATTTTCTGCCGCTACAAAACAATGAAAGGGTTTCACGTGAAGCGCAAAGCCGGATGGGACACCCATGGGCTGCCTGTGGAACTCGGCGTGGAGAAAAGTCTCGGCATCACCAAAGAGGATATCGGCAAGAAAATATCTGTGGATGACTATAACGCAGCTTGCCGCCGCGAGGTGATGAAATACACCAAGGAGTGGGAAACTTTGACAAGCTCCATGGGGTATTGGGTGGATATGGAAAATCCGTATATCACTTATGACAACCGCTATATCGAATCAGTGTGGTGGTTGCTCAAGCAGCTGTACAACAAGGGTTTCCTCTACAAGGGATACACCATTCAGCCCTATTCACCTGCTGCCGGCACCGGTCTCAGCTCCCACGAGCTCAACCAGCCCGGATGCTATCGCGATGTGAAGGACACCACCTGTGTGGCGCAATTCCCGATCACCGACCCCAAGCCCGACATGACAGGATGGGGTAATCCATATTTCCTCGCATGGACCACCACTCCTTGGACCCTCCCCAGCAACACCGCCATCGCTGTCGGTCCGTCGATTGACTACAATGTGGTGCGCACCTACAACCCCTATTCGGGTGAGAAGGTGACTGTGGTGCTTGCCGATGACCTTATGGGCGCATATTTCTCGCCCAAAGCTGCTGAGCTGCCGCTCGACAGCTACGAGAAGGGTGCCAAGCTGATTCCGTATGAGGTGGTGGGCCGCTACAAGGGTTCTGACCTTGTGGGGATGCACTATGAGCAGCTTATCCCGTGGGTCAACCCCGGCGAGGGTGCTTTCCGGGTGATTCCGGGCGATTATGTCACCACTGAGGATGGTACAGGCCTTGTTCATATCGCAGGCACTTTCGGTGCCGACGACCTCAGGGTGTCAAAGCAGAGCGGAGTGCCTCCCTTGCATCTGATTGACCGCGACGGCAATATCCGCCCCATGGTGGACATGACCGGACGCTTCTATCTTCTCAGCGACCTTGACTCCGAATTTGTGGAGAAGATGGTGAATGTGGAGGCTTATACTCCTTGGCAGGGCAAATATGTGAAGAATGCCTACGACCCTGAGAAACAGCCCGGTGACGAAACTCTTGATGTGGAGATATGTATGTGGCTCAAACAGAACAATAAGGTGTTCAAGATCGAGAAGCATACCCACAGCTACCCCCACTGCTGGCGCACTGACAAGCCTGTGCTCTACTATCCGCTCGACAGCTGGTTCATCCGCACCACAGCTGTCCGCGACCGTCTGATGGAGCTCAACGACACCATCAAATGGAAGCCACAGAGCACCGGCTCGGGCCGATTCGGCAAATGGCTTGAGAATCTTCAGGACTGGAACCTCTCGCGCTCGCGCTACTGGGGCACACCGCTCCCGATATGGCGCACTGAGGATGCATCCGAAGAGCTGTGCATCGACTCCGTTGAATCACTCTACAATGAGATCGAGCGTGCTGTGGAGGCTGGTGTGATGAGCTCCAACCCCTACAAGGAGCGCGGTTTTGTGCCCGGCGACTACTCCAAGGAGAATTATGAGAAAATCGACCTTCACCGACCGTATGTGGATGATATTGTGCTCGTGTCGCCCTCCGGCAAGCCTATGCACCGCGAAACGGACCTGATTGATGTGTGGTTTGACTCCGGCTCCATGCCCTATGCTCAGCAGCACTATCCGTTTGAGCATAAGGACGGCATTGACTCCGGCGAACTTTTCCCCGCCGACTTCATTGCCGAGGGTGTGGATCAGACTCGCGGCTGGTTCTTCACTCTCCATGCCATTGCCGGCATGGTGTTTGACTCCCGTGCCTACAAAGCTGTGATCTCCAACGGCCTGGTGCTCGATAAAAACGGCGACAAGATGTCCAAGCGTCTTGGCAATGCCGTCAATCCGTTCGAAGCCATTGAAAAATATGGCTCCGACCCGCTGCGTTGGTACATGATTGCCAACTCCGCGCCGTGGGACAACCTCAAATTCGACCCCGCAGGTGTGCAGGAAGCTGCCCGTAAGCTGTTTGCCACTTTGCACAACACATATTCGTTCTTCGCACTCTATGCCAATGTCGATGGATTCACCCCCGACATGCCGCAGATTCCGGTGCAGGAGCGTCCCGAAATCGACCGTTGGATTATTTCGTTGCTCAACACTCTGGTGGCCACTGTAGATGAGTCGCTCAATGATTATGAGCCCACCAAAGCTGCACGCGCCATCAACGATTTTGTCAACGATGACCTCTCCAACTGGTATGTGCGCCTCAACCGCAAGCGTTTCTGGGGCGGGGAGATGAACAATGACAAACTCGCCGCATATCAGACCCTCTACACTTGCCTGCTCACTGTGGCAAAGCTGATTGCGCCCGTATCGCCGTTCTACGCCGACCGCCTCTACCGTGACCTCACAGGCTGCGAGGAGTGCTCCGTGCATCTGGCCAGCTTCCCCGAAGCCGACATGGCTGTTGTGGATGCCAAGCTGGAGGAGCGTATGCGCATGGCGCAGACCGTCACTTCGCTTGTGCTGTCCCTCCGGCGCAAGGCCAACCTCAAGGTGCGCCAGCCGCTGCAGCGCATCATGGTGCCTGCTTCAGATGCCACTTTGGCTGAGGATGTGCTGGCTATGAAAGATTTGATTCTCAGCGAGGTGAATGTGAAAGAACTTGAGCTTATCAGCGATGACAACGGTATGCTTGTGAAGCGTGTGAAGCCCGACTTCAAGAAACTCGGCCCGAAATTCGGCAAGAACATGAAGCAAGTGGCTGCCGCTATCCAGGCCATGGACCAGCCGTCAATCGCCGCCCTTGAGCGCTCCGGCAGCATCTCCCTGACTATCGGCACCGAACAGGCCGACATAGAGCTTGGCGATGTGGAAATTATCTCCGAGGATATCCCCGGCTGGCTCGTGGCCAGTGAAGGCAAAGTCACCGTGGCTCTCGATGTCACAGTCACTCCCGAACTCAGGATGGAAGGTTTGGCCCGTGATATTGTCAACCGTATTCAGAATATCCGCAAGGACCGTGGCTACGAGATAACCGACAAAATCAACCTCACTTTCGCCCCATCTGCCGATGATGCCGACACCCGCGCCGCCCTTGACGCTTTTGGCAGCTATATTTCCCGTCAGGTGCTCGCTGAAAGCTTGACAGTGGGCAGCGTGGACGAGAATGATGCCGATGTTGCAGCCCTTGACCTCGATTCACTGAACCTATTGGTGAATATAGCGTTAGTTAAGTAAAAACACTACTGGAATTATTTCACCATTATGAGCGAGAAAACGAGATATACCGATGAGGAACTCCTTGAGTTCAAAGAGATAATAATGACCAAGCTGGCCAAAGCCCAGCAGGATTATGATATGCTCAAGGCCAATGTCACCAACGCCGAAGGCAATGACACCGCCGACACTTCCCCCACATTCAAAATCCTGGAGGAAGGAGCCAACACCCTTGGCAAGGAGGAAGCAGGACGCCTTGCGGAGCGCCAGCTGAAGTTTATCCAGCATCTGCAGGCGGCATTGGTGCGCATTGAAAACAAGACCTACGGTATATGTCGTGTCACCGGCAAGCTGATACCCAAAGAGCGCTTGCGTGCCGTGCCCCATGCCACCATGAGCGTTGATGCCAAAAATCAGCAGCGAGGCAAGTGACCGCCGTCCGCTCCCAATCTTTAACCAATCATTATGAAGCAGCATAAAGGCTTTTTGGCCCTTGGAGTAATCCTGTTGGTGATTCTCCTCGACCAGATACTGAAAATTTGGGTTAAAACCCATTTCTATCTTGGCGAGGAGTATGTGATCACCTCATGGTTCCGGCTCTATTTTATTGAAAACAACGGCATGGCTTTCGGCATGGAACTCGGAAGCAAACTGTTCCTGTCCGTGTTCCGCATATTCCTTGCCATAGGGCTGATATGGTATCTGTGGCGCATACGCGACAGCCGCACCATCAAAACAGGCTATGTGGTGTGTGTGGCTCTTATCACCGCCGGTGCCATTGGCAATATCATCGACTGTATGCTCTACGGCCTGATTTTCAATAATCCCGCACCCCCGCAGGTGGCCACATTGTTCCCCCCCGACGGCGGGTACGCGAGCCTTTTCCACGGCAGGGTAGTGGATATGCTCTACTTCCCGCTGTTCAGTTTCACATGGCCCCAGTGGGTGCCTTGGGTAGGCGGCGAGCATTTCCTGTTTTTCCAGCCGGTGTTCAACCTCGCCGATGCTGCCATATCGGTGGGCATAATAGTGGTGTTGCTGTTCTATACACGTTTCCTTGCCGAGCCCTCGCCCAAACTTCCCGAGGCCGGGGATGACACACAGGAACCTGAATCCGCTGAAGATGAATAAGCGGTGGCACATAGCCGCAATGGTGGCATTGGCAATGCTGACGGGATGCTCACAGCGCCCCAAGGGCGTGCTTGGACCGGAAGATATGGCCAGGTTGCTCGTTGATATCCACATAGGCGAAAGCGTGGTGGAAAACAATTTCCGTCACTACGATTCCGACTCCGCCCGCAGCGTGCTCCGCCAATCCATCTATGCCAAGCATGGCATCACCTCTCAGGAAGCCGACTCCTCATTTATGTGGTATGGGCGGCACATGGACGAATATATCGAGGTGTACGACCGCGTCAACGAAATCCTCAACAGCAAGATAGCGGAGGCTCAGGAGATGGCCGGAGCCTCAACTGCCGACCTCTCCGGACAGACATTCTCATTCGAGGGTGACTCTGTGGATGTGTGGAGCGATGTGCGCTACCGCCGTCTCAGCAGCACCATGCCCTCCAATTTCATCTCCTTCAACATTCCCTCCGACCGCAATTGGGAAAAAGGCGATGCCTACGAACTGCGCGCCAAGATTATCGGTGCAAGCGGCATGCCCGAAGCCGTAATAACAGCTGAGTATCACGACGGCACACGCGAATATGTTACCTCGGGCCTCAGTGCCGACGGATGGGGAAGCATCAAACTTGTGCTTGATTCAGCCCGTATGCCGTTCAACATCTCCGGCCACATTTACTATGAGCCGCGTGATGGCGAAGTGGCATTTATCGACTCGCTGTCGTTGACCCGCACACGCTGGGGCGCACATCAGCGGCAGGCGCGCAGCATCGTGAAAAGCTTCAAGAGCAAGCAGCGGCTATGATAGAGCGCATCCTCGCACACACCATCTGCTGGCACGGCAAAGAGTACACCATGCATATCGCCGAGCTCAACACCCTCACCGGCCAGGTGACCCTCTACCCCTTCACCGGCGAGCTCCATTCCACCACCTTCATCTCCGGCACCATCCTCCTCCTGTCCTGAAAGCAGTAGGCTCTATACATTATCCAGTTATAGAAAGAGTTCGGTATTGTACCGGACTCTTTCCTTTTAATCGGGATTTGATCTTTTTTTTGTTGGTGGGCAATTGGTTCGGGGGATTGGATAAGTCCTATGGATTCTAAATTGATGTCAGTGGCGGGCTTTGGAGATGGTGACGAGATACACTCCTGAAAATATGAGCAGGATAGCTATGGATTTCCACACGGTGAATGAATCGTATCCGAGGTATATCCCTATTGTCATGGCCACGATAGGCTGGAGGTAATTGTACATCCCTACGATGGTGGGGCGCAGGTTCTTCTGTCCTATCATCACGCATATATATGCCATAAATGTGCCTCCGGCCACCACATACGCGCATCCGAGCCATGAGGCTGGGGTGATGCTCTCCCACGCGGTTGTCAATAATGTGGGTATGCTTGGTCCTATGGCGATTATTGTGGCAAACAGGAACATCCATTTCATCAATGTGATCAGCGAATAGCGGCGTATGAAGTTGCGGTAGAGTGTGAGGTAGAGTGCGTAGCTCAGCTGAGCGGTGAGCACGAGCAGGTCGCCTAAGGTGGGGTTGCTCCCGGTGGCGGCGTTGCCGGGATTGGAGCTTACAAGGATTATGGCGCCTGTAGCTCCGAGGAGTATGCCGCCGCCTTTCTTCCATGTGATTGGCTCTTTGAGGATCAGTGCGGCAAGTATCATCACCCACATAGGCATGGTGGTGGTGATGATAGAGGCTTCGCCCGGTGAGGATAGCCCCACGCCGAATATGAAGCACCCTTGATTGAACAGGATGCCGAGGCAGGCGGCTCCGGCAAGCCGCAGCAGGTCAACGAGAGGCACATGCTCGCGGGGTGTGAACAGCGCCGCTATCCAGAATAGCACAGCTGCTCCGGCTACACGCATATCAGTGAGCAGCAGCGGTGTGATGGTGCCGGTGGCAAGTATGGTTTTGGCAACGGGCGACATCACGCCCCACATCACATTGGCCCCAATCATCGACAAGTGGCCTTTGGCATTGAAATCACTCATTATATATTAAATTAAGTGGCAATGAGGTTGGATTAAAAGCAATGAAGCTGCATCCGGTGGGGAGGCAGCTTCAAAGTGTAATCGTCAAGTAGAGTTTCCCTATCGGGATTACTTTCTGATACCAAGCTCTTTTTGAGCGATGATGGCACGGTAGCGGTTGATGTCTTTCTTAATCAGATAGTCAAGAAGACGACGACGCTTACCTACCAACGCCTTAAGAGCACGAGCTGTGGTATAATCTTTGTGATTTGACTTGAGGTGCTCAGTCAAATGAGCAATACGGACTGAGAATAATGCAATCTGTGCTTCGGGTGAGCCAGTGTCAGTCTTGCCCTTACCGTATTTCTCAAAGATTTCTACTTTTTCGTCAGAATTCAAATGCATTCTTGGAAAATTTTAAGGTGTTAATAATGAATTATATATGTGCTAAAGCGAGGCTGCTGCCCAATTTTAGCGCCACAAAGGTAGCCATTTTGCATGACTTAGCCAAGCGTTTGGCCGAAAAATGTTGTTATTCGGCGTCGTTGTTGCGCTCTTTGGCGGGGTTGCGGAAGTGGATTTTGTGGTCCACATACTCCTGTGCGGCAATCAGAGTGGGCTTGGGGAGCTTTTCGTAGTAGCGTGAGATCTCAATCTGCTCACGGTTTTCGGAAATCTCCTCCAGGTTGTCGTTGAGTGAGTCGAACTCCTGCAGTTTCTTCTCGAGGTCGTGCTTCATCTCGGCGGAAATCTGGTTGGCGCGTTTTGCGATGATGCTCACGGTTTCATACACATTGCCGGTGTCGCTTGACAGTTCGATCATGTCGCGGGTCACAGTGTTGAGCGGAGCGTTTGTTTTCTTGTAGTCCATATTTATGTATATAGAATATAATGTTTTAGTCGGGTGATGGTTATTCGGAAGCGTAGTTGCGCGCTATTTTCAGGATGTTGTCGGCTTCCTTGCGGTTGGGGCTGTCAGGGTAGTTGTTGATAAACGAATAGTATTCATCCACCACATCGCGGAAGCGCGAGGCCTTTTTCTCGTCCACGCTCTGCGCGGCTTCCTGATAGCGGGATTTGAGCACGAGCATCTCGAGGTCCTCCTTGTAGCGCGAGTAGGGGTAGTTCTTGATGGCATTCTTGGCCACGATGATAGCTGATTCGTAGTTGTTGCCCATATAGTTGCCGAGGTTGTAGTAGAGCTGAGCGTTCTGCAGCTCCTTGAGGGTGAGCTTGTCCTGTAGCTCGAAGATGGCGTTTTGAGCTATGCTCACCTTGTCGCTTTTAGGGTAGTAGTCAAGGAACGCCTGCAGCTCCTCGATGCCGCGCATGGTGTCGCTTTGGTCGAGCTGGGGGTCGGGCGAGTCGAGATAGTAGCCGTAGCCGCTGTAGAATCGTGCGAGCTCGGTGTATTTTCCTCGCGGATAGCGGGTGTAGTAGGTTTTGAAATATGCGCCTGAGTTCACATAATCTTTGTTCTCATAGTTGCTTAGAGCCAGCAGATAGAGTGCGTCCTCGGCTTTCTCTGTGCCTTTGAACACAGTGACTACATCCTGAAGCACAGTGGCTGCCTGCACATATTTTTTTTGCTCAAATGCGCGCTTGGCATAGTCGAGCTTGTAGTCGTAGTCGGTGCTCTTTTGTGCGCGTTGATATTCGCCGCAGGAGGTGAGGCATACAGCGGCGAGCATAGTGATGATTAGAGTTCTGATATTCATTGCATATATTGTTGCAGTGTGCAAAGTTACAAATTTTCTTCCATTCCGTGCAGTGTTTGGTGCTTAATAAAATTAAAAAAATCAACCTAAGGGCTGATGGTGATGTTGTTGAAAGATTTTTTTGGTGATGTGGACAAAATCGTTTACCTTTGTAATCCGTTATGAAATACGGATTTGACAACGATAAGTATCTCAGAATACAGTCTGAGCACATTAAAGAGCGCATTGCCAAGTTTGGCAACAAGCTTTATCTTGAACTTGGTGGCAAACTGTTTGACGACTACCATGCGAGCCGGGTGCTGCCGGGTTTTCAGCCTGACAGCAAGTTGCGTATGCTCAGTCAGCTGGGCGACCATGCTGAAATAGTGATTGTGATCAGTGCGCTCGATATCGAGAAAAACAAGGTGCGTCAGGATTTGGGCATCACCTACGATATGGATGTGCTGAGGCTCAGGGAGGAGTTTCAGAAGCGCGGATTTCTTGTGAGCTCGGTGGTGGTGACCCACTACAATGGCCAGAGCAGCGCCGATGCGTTCCGCGCCAAGCTGAGCCGTCTTGGCATCACTACCTATATACATTATACCATCGATGGCTATCCCACAAATGTGGGGCTGATTGACTCCGATGAAGGGTTTGGCCGCAACGATTATGTGGAAACCACCCGTCCGCTGGTGATTGTCACCGCCCCCGGCCCCGGCAGCGGCAAGATGGCCGTGTGTCTCAGTCAGCTCTACAATGAGCATAAGCGCGGTATTGAGGCCGGATATGCCAAATTTGAAACGTTCCCTGTGTGGAGCCTTCCGCTCAAGCACCCTGTGAATATTGCATACGAAGCCGCCACAGCCGACCTCAACGATGTGAACATGATTGACCCGTTCCATCTTGAAGCGTATGGCAAAACTGCCATCAACTACAACCGCGACATTGAGATATTCCCTGTGCTGAATGCTCTGTTTGAGGGTATTTATGGCGAGAATCCGTACAAATCGCCCACTGACATGGGTGTGAATATGGTGGGATTCTGTATCAACGATGACGAGGTGTGCTGCGAGGCTTCAAAAAACGAGATTATACGCCGCTATTATACCGCTCTCGACCGTATGGCTCTTGGCGAGGGAAACGAGAACGAGGTGAACAAGATTGCGCTGCTGATGAAGCAGGCGAAGATTGACACCACCTACCGCCGCTGCACCGTGGCCGCCAAAGAGCGTGCTGATGCGAGCGGAGTGCCTTGCTCGGCTATAGAGCTCGGTGACGGCACTATCATCACTGCTGAAACGAGTGTGCTTCTCGGCCCGAGTGCTGCGCTCATTCTCAATGCTACGAAATATTTGGCCGGCATCGACCATGGCGTGAAGCTTATACCTCAGCAGATGATAGAGCCTATCCAGCACACAAAGACACATTATTTAAGAAGCCGCAACCCAAGACTGCATACGGATGAGGTGCTTGTGGCACTCTCGGTGCTCAGTACTCACGATGAAAACTGTCGTCGCGCCCTGGAGAAACTGCCGGAGCTGGACGGATGTCAGGTGCATTGCACTGTGATGCTCGGCGAGGTGGACCATAAGGTGTTCAAGAAACTTGGTGTGGGACTGACTTGCGATCCGGTGAAAAAACAGAAAAAATAGACTATGGATACCCAAAACCCTAAGAAGCCGATGAAGCTCGGCATGAAGATTTTGCTCAATTTGCTGGCCATGATTCTGCTCGGTGTGCTGCTGTTGTGGCTTGGCACTGTGTGGCTTGATGTATGGACCGGTCACGGAGAGTATCAAGAGGTGCCGGATGTGCGCCGCGTAAGTTATGATGAGGCTGTGCAGAAGCTTGAGGCCGAGGGGTTTGTGGTGGAGCTTAGTGACTCTGTGTACGATAATTCCGCATCGCCCGGCATGGTGGTGGAGCAGAATCCGAAAGTCAGCACCAAGGTGAAGCACGGCCGCACAGTGTATCTCACAGTCAATGCTTTCACACCGCGCAGCGTGACAATTCCCGCGCTCACCGATATGTCGCTGCGTCAGGCTCGCTCGATACTCGAGGGGTTGGGCATCAAGGATATAGAGGTGCGCGAGGTGCCGTCGGAATATCAGGACCTTGTGCTGAATGTGACCCGCGACGGTCATCGTCTGATGCCCGGAGCCCGTATCCCCACCACAAGCAAGGTGGTGATAGAGGTGGGTGCCGGCATGCAGGAGGAAGCCGGTGACTCCATAGATATAGATATTCCCGAATCTGATTTCCTGGACCTCAATTGATTGCGCATGGCTGAAGATATTGAGGATATCGAGGATATCGAGGGGATTGAGGAGAACTATGGCGACGGGGGCGATGGGCTGTATGAGCATTTCAGGTTTGTGGCTGACAAGGGTCAGCAGCTGCTGAGAGTTGACAAATTCCTGGTGCTTAGGCTTGAGAAGTCGTCGCGGAACCGTGTGCAGCAGGCGGCTGATGCCGGATGTATTCTTGTCAACGGCAAGCCTGTGAAGAGCAACTACAGGGTGAAGCCGCTCGATGTGGTGAGTGTGGTGATGGACCGTCCGCGCTACGAGTTTGAGATTGTGGCTGAGGATATTCCGCTCGACATTGTGTATGAGGATGAGGATCTGCTCGTGGTGAACAAACCCGCCGGACTTGTGGTGCATCCCGGACACGGAAATTACACCGGCACTCTGGTCAACGCTCTCGCATGGCATTTCCGCGACAATCCCGACTATGATGTGTCGGACCCCCGCATGGGGCTGGTGCACCGTATCGATAAGGATACCTCAGGACTATTGGTGGTGGCCAAGACTCCTGATGCCAAAACCAATCTCGGAAAGCAGTTTTTCAACAAGACCACCAAACGTGAGTATGTGGCTGTGGTGTGGGGCGTGCCCGATCCCGAGAACGGAACCATCGTGGGGCACGTGGGGCGCAATCCTAAGGATAGGCTGCAGATGGCGGTGTTTCCTGACGGAAGTCAAGGCAAGCACGCCGTGACGCACTACCATCTGCTTGAAAATCTTGGATATGTGTCGGTGGTGAGATGCGTGCTTGAAACCGGGCGCACTCACCAGATTCGTGTCCACATGAAGCATATCGGCCACCCGCTGCTCAATGATTCCCGATATGGCGGTGACGAGGTGCTCAGAGGCGAGCGCACGGCTATGTACAAGAAGTTTGTGGAGAACTGTTTTGCCCTGTGTCCGCGTCAGGCTCTCCATGCCCGCACCCTTGGCTTCGTGCATCCGCGCACAGGCAAGGAGATGTTTTTCAGCTCGGAAGTGCCGGCTGATATGACGGCTATGATTGACCGTTGGCGAGCCTATATATCGAGCCGAAAATGAGGCTGTGGCTGTAACGTGGTTAAAATTTACTAACAGAAACCCGCTATATGCGAGAAAAATTGTAACTTTGAAACTCAATTTTCCACTCCTAATCAAGCGGAATTATGAGTAACGAATACGATTTCAGCGATATAGCCCCCTTCGACGATAGCCAATTCAAGGAAAAGATGTCAATGCTGGTGAAGGAACCGGGGTTTGAGCATGCCGTGCGGTATGTGATGCCCGGGGTGGATTTCCCCGGATTTGTGGACAATCTGCTTGCCGTTCCGGACAAGGAGACATTTCAAACCCAGGTGATGCGTCCCTTCATTGAGATGCTGATGCACAAAACCACCGATGGCATCACTTTCGACGGTATCGAGAATGTGAAGTCCGGTGTGAGCAACACTTATATCACCAACCATAGGGACATAGTGCTCGATGCTTCGTTTCTCAACTTTTGTCTGCTAAAGAGCAATATCCGCACTTCCGAGGTGGCTATCGGCAACAATCTGCTGATTTATGAATGGATCACTGACCTTGTGAAGCTCAACAAGAGTTTTATTGTAAAGCGCAACCTCCGTCTCACCCAGGCGCTTGAGGCTGCCAAGCAATTGTCGGCGTACATACATTTTGCCATCAACCAAAAGCATGAGAGTGTGTGGATTGCCCAGCGCGAAGGGCGTGCCAAGGACTCCAACGACATGACGCAGGAGAGCCTTGTGAAGATGCTCGGACTTGCCGGTGGAGGCAGTGTGGCGCAGAATGTGAGCGAAATCAACCTCATGCCTGTGTCGATAAGCTACGAGTACGATCCCAACGACTATCTCAAGGCCAGGGAATTTTTGCTGAAGCGTCTTGACCCCGAGTTCAAGAAATGTCAGCACGATGACCTCCTGAGTATGGAGACCGGGCTCCTCGGACAGAAGGGAAGAGTGCATTTCCAGTTCGCCCCGTGCATCAACTCCCAGCTTCAGCCGCTGCTCGAGTCAACCGACAAGATTGAAACTGTCAGAAGGATTTGCGCTATGGTGGACTGTGCGATTCATTCGGGTTACAAGATTTTCCCGGTCAACTATGTGGCCTACGATATGCTTCACCACACACGTCAGTATGGCGAGATGTATTCACCGGAGATGCAGCGAGGGTTTGAGGATTATATCAATGCCCAGCTTGATAAGGTGAAGCTGCCCGATGTGTCGAAGCTTGACCGCGAGTTTATGCATGAAATGATGCTGCAGATGTATGCCAATCCGCTGCGCAACAAGCTTGTGGCTACGGGGCAAACATGTGCCAAGGCATCCGGTGATGCTCCTGTAAAATAATCTGAAAATGCGAGTCTATTATCTGCCGCTGGTTCTTGCTGTGGTGGCATGCTTGCTTGCTGATTGGTATCTGTATCGGCAGACTGTCAAGCGATTGACCCTCAGGCTGTGGAGCCGTGTGCAGTTGTGGGGCAGCGTGGTGATGTATCTGTTGCTCGTGGTGGCGTTGTGCCTTCCGAGGCGCGATGGCAGCGAGGAGGCTTTGCTCACCGTTATGTGGCTGCTGTTCGGGTTCATGTCGGTATATGTGCCGAAATTGCTGTTTGTGGTATTTGATCTTGTTTCAGCTATTCCGTTGCTCCTGAGGCGCAAACGGTGGAGTTGGCTCTCGTATGTCGGGGGCGGCCTCTCGGTGCTCCTGTTTGTCGGAATGTGGTGGGGCGCGCTTGTCAACCGCTACCGTATGCAGGTGAGAGAGGTGGAGGTGGAGATTGCCGGATTGCCCGAAGCGTTTGACGGCTATCGCCTGATCCAGTTTTCCGACCTCCATGTCGGCACATACGGCACTGACACTACGTACGTTAGCAAAGTGGTGGACAAAATCAACAGCCTTGACGGTGACCTGGTAGTGTTCACCGGCGACATTGTAAACCGCCGCACATCCGAACTCCCACCGTTTGTACGCCCCCTGTCGCGGCTCCGCGCGAAGGATGGCGTGTATTCCATTCTCGGCAATCATGACTACGGCGACTACAGCGAATGGCCTTCGGAAGAGCATAAGGCGCAGAACATGGTGATGATGGATTCATTGCAGGCTGCCATGGGATGGCGGTTGCTTCGCAACGAACATTGTATGCTTCGCGCCGGCAACGACTCCATAGCTCTTATCGGAGTGGAAAATGTAGGTGACCCGCCTTTCACTGTATATGGCTCTTTACCTGATTCTTATCCCTCGCTGAATGATGATGTTACAAAGTTGCTGCTCACTCACAATCCTGCTCATTGGTGCACGGATATCGCCGATAACGACAGTGTGAATGTGGCACTTGCCTTGTCGGGTCACACCCACGCCATGCAGATTGAAATGTTCGGTCTGTCACCAGCTGCGTGGCGCTACGACACCTGGGGTGGACTATACGAGGATTCCAAGTCCACCCATAAACTGTATGTCAACATCGGCATGGGTACCGTGGCGCTCCCGATGCGGTTTGGCGCCACCCCTGAAATCACAGTGATAACTCTCCGCAGAGGCAAATGATACTGGTGATTGGTGTAGGGAGCAACAGTCCTGACAAGGAGCAGCGGATGGCACAGGCCATTGAGCTTCTTGGTGATTTTCTCAGTTCCATGCAGTGCTCGTCAATCTATTCCACGAGAGCCATAAACGGCGTGGATGCCGATTATCTCAACTCTGTGGTGATGGGCAACAGTGATCTGCCGGTAGATGATGTGGTACTTCATCTCAAGGAATTGGAGCGGAGATGCGGCCGTATTCCAGGAAGGGAGTATGTGTCTTTGGATCTTGACCTTGTGGTGGCTGATGGCGTGGTGCTACGCCCCAAGGATATGGAGCGCGGATATTTTCAGCGTGGCTATCGCGAGCTGATGGGTATTGACCACGGTCCATCCGACCGCATATTGCGATAGGGCAATCCAAGGGAGTCACATTCGGCCCGGTAGCGTGCTAACCGTTTGGGATGCAGGTCATAGCTCAGCACAATGGTGTCGCACACAACACTTTCCGTAAGTTGATGAATTGATTTCCTGTACCCCCTGCATAAAATGGCATATTGCGCGTGGCCCTCGGCATGGTGCAGGAGTGTGTCGCTGCTGATTACGAGAATAGAGAGTCCTGGCAACTGAAGCCAAGGCCGTTTCCATCTCAGATTGCCTGCGGTGATGGATTCGGATGCCACACGCAGCGAGTCGTATCCCCTCATTCCGAGAAAATTGGCATAGCGCATATTGGCGTTGTGCAATGCTGCCCCGAGGTCGGCTCTGGGAGCGGTGGTGATGATTATGGGATTGGTGCCCGTGATGTCGGCTATCAGGTTGGTATGGTAAGTGGTGCGGGCTATATACAGTGTGTCGCTGAGGTTTTTATCTGCGGGTATGACGAAGCAGGCACCGGTGATGACAACGGAAAGAAGCAGTAGCGAGCCCCAAAGCTTGCGGCGTGTTTCAAGCCAAAGTTTCAACATCGCCAGCACACCGGCGTAGGGGAGCAGCAACCAAGCCGGCCGGTAGATTTGTCCAACGGTTGATCCAGGCAAAGATGCTACCCACAAAGCTATCGTTTCGGAGGCTGAGTAGAGTAGATCGAGAATGTGGCATAGCCACGGCGGGTCGCATCCCAACCATAGCAGGAGAGTGAGCACAGCCCCGCCTCCTATGAGCCATGGCAGTATGAGGGCGGTGGAGATGTTGGCTATCAGGAAATAAACAGGCAGAGTGTGGAAATAGTAGCATGAAATAAGTGCAGTGCCGATCATCGCCGATATGGATACACTCAGCAGCGAGGCTATGGAATAGGCCAGTCTGTGCCGCTGCGACACCGGGTTGATGCTGTTGGCAAACACCAGTATCGCTGCCACGGCGGCAAACGACAGCTGAAAACCGATGGAAAACAGTGCCGACGGATCGACGAGCAGTATCGCTATTGCCGCGAAGCATAATGAATTGATGCCGCTGTTTCGCCGCTGGAATATCCCCGCTCCAAGATACACACTCAGCATCACTACTGCCCGCACCACGGAGTCGCCCATGCCGGTAAATGCGGCATAAAGCCACAGCAGTGATATGGTAATGATGGTGGCTACAATCTGTCCGTGCACCATCCTCAGAGGCCATAGTGCCAGCGACACCAGCATCACTATCAGCCCCACATGTAGTCCGCTGAGGGCGAGGATATGTGCCAGTCCCGCCGAGGCGAAATCCGATCTCACTTCGGGGTCGATGGCCGAGGGGTCGCCAAGAAGGGCGGTGCACAGAAACTCTTTGGTGCGTGGCTTGAGGTTGCTGCACAGAAGCAGCCTGGTGCTCTCGGACTGGAACCGCTTTAGCGAGGCTTTTATTCCTGATGCAGGAGTCACGGATTTGACGCTGTCGGGCGGAATCACGCAGTGCATGAATATGCGTTGTTTCAGCTGGATATCGGCTGAGGTGAGTTCATCGGGGAGGTCGTGTACAGGATTGACCGGTGATAGCGCGGCCCGGAAACAGATGGTTTGCATCGGTTCATACTCGGTGTCGAACGCCGGCACGGTGACTGTGGCATCAAACGGACTGATGTCGGAAATATTGGTGGAGTCGGTGCCGCAGCGGTTGATGTGCACAGTGAGTGTCTGTGAGCTGTTGCCGATACGTGTGCGTGTGATGAGTCCGCTGTAAAGAGACGGTTGGTCGGAGATGAAGTCCGGAGCTTGAACGGGGATACGGAAATGGCTGTTGATTGTGCCCAACGAGCAGAACAGCAGTGCCAAAGCCCATCTGTTGCGGTGCAGGAAAAAGAGCACCGCCGAGCCTATGGCTGACACGCACGCCACCACCGGCCACCATCCGGTGAGTCCGAGAAGCACCCCCGCCATAAGCGTCAGAGCCGACGGCAGCAAAGGCATCAGCGACCACGGCGCTCTCATCTCCGTTTGTATAAGGTGTCGTTATGCTACCCAGATGGGAGCGAGGCATTTGGTGAGGATGTAACCGCCGCCCAGCAGCCACACATATAATAATGCGGCCAAAAGGAACGGTTTGGGGCCGGCTTTTTTGAATTTGTCAAAGCTTGTTTCAGCTCCCAGAGCTGCCATGGCCATGGTGAGCAGGAAGGTGTCAAACTGATTTATGCCGTCCACAAGTGCGGCGGGAAGCAGGTTGAACGAGTTGAAAGCTATGACCGCAAGAAATCCGAGCGCGAACCATGGGATGCTCAGCTTCCTTTTCTGTGCTCCCGGGGTTGTGGAATTGCGTTTTGCCACCCAAAATCCGAGCACTATCAGCACCGGCACAAGAAGCATCACCCTGATCATCTTGACGATGATGGCCACATTGGCTATCTCGGGTCCCATGGCGTTGCCGGCTCCAACGGCGTGAGCCACCTCGTGGAGCGTGGCTCCGGAGTAGATGCCCATCTCCTGCGGAGTGAGGTTGAGCAGCCCGGTGCGGTAGGCAATAGGGTAGATGAACATTGACAATGTGCCGAAAATCACCACCGTGGCCACTGCAACAGCTGTTTTGTAGGGCTGGGTGCGGATGGTGCTCTCGGCACCGAGCACTGCTGCGGCCCCGCATATACCGCTGCCAACCGAGGTGAGCAGGGCTGTGTCGCGGTCCATCTTCAGCAGTTTACCAAGATATACGCCGCCTAAAATGGTGACAATGACCACTATGGCATCAATCACAATTCCGGCCACACCCACATTCACCACATCCTGGAATGTGAGTCGGAATCCGTAGAGAATGATACCCAGACGGAGTATCTTCTTGGAACAGAATTGTATGCCGGGCACCCATGTGTCGGGCAGATTGTTGCGCAGCGAGTTGGCGTATATCATACCGAGTATGATACCGATAATCATGGGGCTGAATGAAATCTCTTTGAAGAATGGAGCCTCACCGATGTAGAAGGCTGCGCAGGCAAAGAGGGCTATAAGGAGCACACCATGAATCATGCTCGCTTTTTGATTGCTGATTTTAGGCATAATATTAAGATAGATGTGAAGTTATGAATTCCAGATGTTCCAGGCGGCGAAAGCTTGCAGCAGAAGCATTTCAAGTCCGTTCTTGGTTTCGGCACCTGATTCAGCCGACTTGCGCATGAACAGTGTGGTGTCGGGGTTGTAGAGCAGGTCGTAGCAGAGATGCTCAGGAGTGAGGGCCTGATAGGGGATGTCGGGGCACTCATCGATATGGGGATACATCCCCAGCGGTGTGGCGTTGACAATGATTTTATGGTCACTCACAATCTCCGGCGTGAGTTCGGAGTAGGTGAGCCGTCCGGGAGCAGCCGTGCGGCTCACGTAGGTGGCTTCCACCCCGAGATTCCGGAGGCCGTGGAACACCGCTTTGGCAGCGCCGCCGGTGCCGAGCACAAGCGCTTTGGTGCGTGAGGGGTTGAGAAGCGGGGCAATACTGTCGCAAAATCCTATGATGTCGCTGTTGAACCCTTTGAACTTCGGTCCTTTGGGTGTGGGGATGATTTTTATCACATTGACGGCGCCGATTTTGGCGGCATCTGGGTCCATCTCGTTCATGTATGCAATCACCTGCTCTTTGTAGGGGATGGTGACATTCAGCCCGGCAAGATTGGGGTATTCGCTCACAATCTCCATGAAATCACCGATATCGGGAATCTCAAAGTTGAGATACCTTGCGTCAGTACCTTCAGCTTTAAACTTTTGGTTGAAGTAGTCCTGCGAAAAAGAGTGACCCAGGGGGAAGCCAATCAGGCCGTAGATTCGAGAGGGGTAGGATTGCATAAAAAGCCAGTATTTGAATTTTGTGGGCAAATTTAGGTATTTTTTGTGGATATATTGTTAGAATGTGGAAATTTGGGTACATTTGCACCCATTATGAGCGAAGCCGCAGAACAATCTCCGTTGCCGGTGCTTGTGGAGCTGTACCACACCTCCACAGGCCATGCTGTTGACGCAATTGAGCCGCTGGCGCAAGATGGCTCTACCCGCAGATATTGGCGTTTGCGTGGCTCCGATGGCGGTTCGCTGGTGGGATGCTACGGATGCGAGAAGCGTGAGAACGAGGCTTTTGTGTATCTGTCGCAACTGCTGTCGGGTGTGGGCGTGAATGTGCCGCGTGTGACTGGTGTGGCTGCGGACGGATTGGAATATCTTCAGACCGACCTTGGCAACAAATCGCTCTACGACCTTATCGCTGAGCATGGTGCCGGTTCGCCCGAAGTGAATACCCTCGTGGACGCCACAATGGCGGAGCTCGCCAAGGCTCATTGGTGCACAGTGGGCAAGGTGGATTTCAGCTACTGCTATCCCAGGGCGGTTATGGACGCCCGTTCAGTGATGTGGGATCTGAACTATTTTAAATATTGCTTTCTAAAACCGCTCGGGGTGGTGGTGGATGAGGAGTTGCTGCAGAATGATTTCGACTCCTTGTGTGCCATGCTGAGCAGCGATGGCGGTGATGTGCTGATGCTGCGGGATTTTCAGTCGCGCAACATAATGGTACATGACGGTAAGCCTTGGATCATTGATTTTCAGGGAGCGCGTCGCGGACCCGCCGCCTACGATGTGGCCTCGTTTGCCTGGCAGTCGCGTGCCGGATTTTCGGATGCCATGCGCGGCTATATCGCTGAGAGCTACAAGCGTCATGCCATGCAGTATGAGCTTTTTGACAGCAGAGAGTTTGATACCTGCTACCCGCTGTGTGTGCTGGTGCGGTTGCTTCAAGTGCTTGGCGCATACGGGTTGAGGGGATTGATAGAGCGCAAAAGCAAGTTCATCACGCCGCTGCCCAAAAGTGTGGCGCTTCTCAAAGAGGTGATTGAAGCCAACGATTGGCGGCAGTTGCCGTATCTGTCGGCGTTGCTGCGTGATATGTGTGAGATGCCTCAGCTGCAGCCCCAGCCCGACCGCAGCGAACTGGTGGTGGAGGTGAGCAGCTTCTCATATAAAAAAGGTGTGCCGGTGGATAATTCCGGCAATGGCGGTGGATTTGTGTTTGACTGCCGCGCCGTTCACAACCCCGGCCGCTATGACCGCTATAAGCCGCTCACAGGGCTTGACAAGCCTGTGGTTGAGTTTTTGGAGTCAACCCCGGAGATGGGTGAATTTTTAGAGAGCGTATATGCGCTTGTGGACCACTCGGTGGAGCGTTACCTCCAGCGGGGATTCACACATCTGTGTGCACATTTCGGATGCACCGGAGGACGGCACAGATCGGTGTATTCAGCGCAGCATCTTGCGCAGCATCTGAGCGATAAGTATGGTGTGGAGGTGCATCTGTCGCACCGTGAACAAGGTATTGACCAAATATTTCCAAAGCGATGAAGGCCATGATATTTGCAGCCGGTCTCGGCACACGGCTCCGTCCGTTGACCGACCATCTCCCCAAAGCGTTGGTGGAGGTGGGTGGTGAACCTATGCTCGGGCGGGTGCTTCGCCGGGCTATTGAAGCCGGTGTGGATGAGGCTGTGGTCAATGTGCATCATCTCCCCGATATGATTGCTGAATATCTGGCTGCAAATCATGATTTTGGAATAAAGATACCTCTGAGCCGCGAGGACAATATACTGCTTGACACCGGCGGCGGACTTCTCGCTGCCCGCGGATGGCTCGAGGGTGGCGAGGATATACTTGTGCATAATGCCGACATCTACACTGATGTTGACCTCAAGGCTTTGTATGCCGCTCATATAGAGAGCGGTGCTGATGCCACACTTCTGGCTTGGGAGCGCAATTCCGGCCGTGGCCTGCTTGTTGACGATGAAGGGCGTATGTGCGGGTGGTGCAACGATGCCACCGGCGAGGTCCGTCCCGACGGCGTTGACCGTGGCGCGTTGCGGAAAGTGTCGTTTTCAGGGGTGCAGGTAGTGTCGCCGCGCATATTCCCTCGACTTGAGGAATATGCCGCCGAACATGGTCGTGTGTTCTCCATTATGCCGTTCTACATTGCGATGTGCAGCTCCCTGTGCATCCTCACATACACTCCGTCCGTGCTCCCCGAATGGGTGGACATAGGGCGTCCCGAGGCTCTTGAACAATTGCGAAACAAACAGATATAATAGATATGGATACAATACTTCCATTTGCGTTTCTTGCATTCGCTTCGTTTTTCACTCTGACCAACCCGCTGGGCACTATGCCGGTGTTTCTCACCATGACCACCGGAATGGATGAGCAGCAGCGTGCCCACATTGTGATGAGGGCCACCGTAATCTCCTTTTTCATACTGATAGCGTTCACTGTCACGGGGCAGTTCCTGTTCTCGTTCTTCGGTATTTCGGCCAACGGATTCAGGATTGCCGCCGGCATCATAATACTCAAGATAGGGTATGATATGCTTCAGGCACGGTTCACCAACATCAAGCTGTCGGACGAGGAGATACGCGAATATGCCGATGATATTTCCATCACACCGCTCTCTATTCCGCTGCTTTGCGGTCCCGGTGCGATAGCCAACGGCATTGTGCTGATGGAGCAGGCCAACACATGGCAGCTGAAAGTGACGCTGATAGCCACCATCTTTGTGATATATGTGATCACATACCTGATATTGCGCACATCCACCAAGCTCAACCGCTATCTCGGTCAAACGGGCAATAATGTGATGATGCGCCTGATGGGCTTGATCCTGATGGTGATAGCTGTGGAATGTTTCGTTGCCGGGTTCCGTCCCATCCTCACCGACATCATCCACAACGGCATGACTATGTAAATATCATTGAAATTTGGCAATCCGGCGGCGAAAAAAGTGAAAAATGTTGCGAAAGTCAACAAAAGATGCTACCTTTGCAGCCGCAAAACAATACAAAACCACTTAATTAACTAATTTAATGGCAACAAAAATCAGATTACAACGCCATGGTCGCAAGAACTATGCGTTTTATCCTATTGTTATCGCCGATAGCAGGGCACCACGAGATGGTAAATTTATTGAAAGGATAGGTTCCTATAATCCGAACACTAATCCTGCTACAATAACATTGAACTTCGAGCGGGCTTTGTATTGGGTAAATGTTGGTGCTCAACCCACCGACACTGTTCGCACCATCCTTTCCAACGAAGGTGTGCTCCTGATGAAGCATCTTCAGGGCGGTGTGAAAAAAGGCGCTTTCGATGAAGCTGAAGCTCAGAAGCGCTTTGACGCTTGGAAAGCCAAAAAACAGGCTGCTATCGATGCTCAGCGTGCAACTATGGCCGATAAGAAAGAATTAGCTGCCAAGCAGCGCCTTGAAGCCGAGCAGGCCAAGAACCAGGCCAAGGCTGAGGAAGTGGCTAAAAAACGTGCCGCTATCGCTGCTGCCAAGGCTGAAGCTGAAGCTGCTGCCGCTGCTGAGGCTGCTGCCAACGAGGCTCCCGCAGAAGAAGCTGCCGCAGAGGCTCCTGCTGCAGAATAAGCCTGAGGGTATAACGAAATTCTCACAATTTAGCTGTGTCGCTCCTTTAGTGTGTGACACAGCTTTATTGTTAAATAATTGATGTCTTATCATGAAAACTGGACTTGTGCTTGAAGGCGGCGCCATGCGCGGACTATTCACTGCCGGCGTGATTGATGTGATGATGGAACGAGGAGTGCGGTTTGATGGTCTGGTGGGCGTGTCCGCCGGGTCGAGTTTTGGCTGCAACTATAAGTCGCACCAGCCGGGGAGAGTGCTCCGCTATAATCTTAAATATTGCCGTGACCCGCGCTATATGGGTGTATGGTCGCTCCTTACCACTGGAAATTTGATTGGGGCTGAATTTGCCTACCATACTCTCCCCTTGGAGTTGGATCTGTTTGATGTTTCAACATTTGAGAGTGACCCAATGGAGTTTCATCTGGTGTGCACCGATGTGGCCAACGGTCAGCCGGTGTATTACAAAATGGACCGTGTGACCCGCGAATCGCTTGAATGGCTGCGGGCTTCGGCTTCGATGCCGGTGGTGACCCGTCCGGTGAAGGTGGATTCCGGCCAGCGGTTGCTTGATGGCGGGATAAGCGACTCCATTCCTTTGAAATATTTCCAACAGTGTGGATTCCGGCGCAATGTGGTGGTACTCACGCAGCCCCGCGACTACCGCAAAGCTCCGGCCAAAGAGTGGCTGTTCAAAGCCTTGATGCCGTCCGCTCCGGCTATTGCCCGGGCAATGGGGCGCAGGCATGAGATGTATAATGCCCAGCTTGATTATCTTGATGAGCAGGAGCGTGCTGGCAATATCATGGTGATAGCTCCGGAAAAACCGCTTCCAATCGGGAGAGTGGATACCGACAGACGGAAAATGCGGATGGTGTATGCCATGGGACGCGCTGTATGTGAGGCCGCCTTTCCGCGTATGCAGGAGTTTATGAGTGGTGCAACTCCCACTCTTTGATTGCTGAGATGAATGTGGAGGAATACATCGTGGCTTTGCGTCGCGACACTCCGTCGATGGCCGAAAACTCGTTGTAGCTTCGTGGTTTGCTGTCGGCAATGAGGCTGAGTGTGCGGTCGGAAAAGACCAGATAGGCCGGAAGCCCGGCAGTGCGCGCCAGTTGCAGACGCACTTTCTTGAGATGCTCGAACAGGGTGTCGGCATTGTGGCTGTGCGCGGCTTGTTTCTTCCCTTTGGTTTGGGCACCGCTTGTGGCTGTGTAGTTGGTCATCATCACGGGAGTGCTCCCCTTGAGTAGCGACAGACCGTAGGGGGTGGCTTTGAGTGTGCGCCCCTGATTGTAGGCTATGTCAATGATGCCGAGCTGCACCATCTGCATGATGATATGTTGCCATTGAGCCACGCTGAGGTCGGCTCCGGCTCCGTAGGTGCGAATTTTGTGGTAGCCGTGGGCCACGAGGTCGCCCCGCTGCGATCCCCGGAGGATATCCACGAGCATTGACACTCCCACCTGCTCATCCACCCGGATGATGGCACTCAATGCTTTCTGCACCGGGATAAGGGCATTGTAGCGTTGCGGCGGTGATGAGCAGATGTCGCAGCTGTGGCAGTCGTGGTCAAGCAGTTCGGAAAAATAGCTGAGGAGGACTCTGCGACGGCACACTGTGGTTTCGCAATACTCTTTCATTCTGGAGAGTTTGGCCATGTTGATTTCCGGCTGCCCGCTCTCCATGGCAAATTTCCGCAGAGTGATCATGTCGCCCACCGAATAGAACATCAAGGCGAGTGAGGGCATACCGTCGCGGCCTGCACGGCCTATTTCCTGATAGTAGTGCTCGATACTCGAGGGCATGTTGTTGTGCACCACCCAGCGGATGTTGCTCTTGTCAATTCCCATGCCGAAGGCCACCGTGGCGCAAATCACCTGGATGTCGCCGTTGATGAAGTCGCGCTGCGCCTTGCGCCTTGTTTCGGCGGGGAGTGCAGCGTGGTAGCATGCGCTCTTGAACCCCCTCTTGGAGAGTTCGGCGTGCATGGAATCGGCGCCCTTGCGGGTCATGCAATATACAATTCCGGTGTCGGTGGGGTGGGTGGCGATGAGTCGGGCAATGGCGGATATACGCTGCGACTTGCCCGGGTCGGGAATCACCTGCAGGAGGATGTTGGGGCGGTCGAAAGATCCTACATACTCCTTGTGGCCGCTGCTGAGCTGCAGCTGCTTGGCTATGTCGGAGCGGGTGATTTTGTCGGCGGTGGCTGTAAGTGCCATCACGGGAATGTCCGGGAAATGCTGTTTCAGGCAGGCGAGCTTGGTGTATTCGGGCCTGAAATCGTGGCCCCACTGCGATATGCAGTGTGCTTCGTCAATTGCTATCAGCGACACCGGCATATCGTTGGCCCATTTAGGCAGCTCCGCCAGCAGCCGTTCCGGGGAGATGTAGAGCAGTTTGATCCGTCCGGCGTACACCTGCTCCATTATGGATCTGTTGTCGGCTTCGCTCTGGAGGCTGTTGATTGAAGCAGCGGGTATGCCGTTGGCTATCAGTCCGCTCACCTGGTCGTTCATCAGAGCGATCAAAGGCGACACCACTATGGCGCACCCTTCGCTCATGATGGCGGGAATCTGGTAGCATAAAGATTTGCCGCCCCCGGTGGGCATAAGCACGAGAGTGTCGCGTCCGTGGAGCGTGGAAGTGATGATGTCGAGTTGGTGTGGACGGAAGGAGGTGTAGCCGTAGAACTGCTTCAGCACCTCATGGGCGCGGGCGTGGATAATGTCGTCAGAAAGCGTTTTTTTCTCCATGCACTGCGTTGATGATGGTGCGCACAATAATCTTGAGGTCGAGGAGGAAGCTCCAATGCTCTATGTACCATACATCGTGCTCCACGCGTTCTTCCATTTGCCACAGTTGCTCGGTTTGGCCGCGCAGGCCGTTCACCTGCGCCCATCCTGTGATGCCCGGCTTCACCATGTGGCGCACCATATATTTGTCGATGATGCGGCTGTACTCCTCGGTGTGCTTGAGCATGTGGGGGCGGGGACCCACCACCGACATATTGCCCAGAAACACATTGATGAACTGCGGCAGCTCATCGATGTTGGTGCGTCGCATGAAGTCGCCCACTTTGGTTTTGCGGGGGTCGTGCTCTGTGGCCTGAAGCGAGTCGGCTTGAGCGTTGACCCTCATGGTGCGGAATTTGTAGCAGTAGAAATCTTTCCCTTTGTAGCCGGTACGTTTCTGCTTGAAGAACACCGGACCCGGCGAGGATATCTTTATGGCGATGGCCGCCGGGATGAGCACAATCGGAAACAGTATCATGGCGAAAGTGGCAAACAGCAGGTCAAATGAGCGTTTGAGCACTCTGTTGCGCATCCGCATAAGCGGGTTGTGGCGCACCGACATCACCGGCAGCGATCCGATGGCATACATTTCAAAGTTGCGGTTGATATAGCGCGAGATGGGAGGCACATAATAATATTGTGCCACATTGGCATCGGCCACGGAGAGGGTCTGGGACAATGCTTCCGCGTTGTCGCCGGGAAGGGTGCAGAAAATTTCGTTGATCTGATGCTCGCGCACAAAGTCGTCAAGCATGCTGATCGGTCCACGATACATTTCATGGGGTGTGTCGGGTTGTACGTTGTTGTCGAAAAATCCCATGAATTTGTAGCCGAAGCCGTTGTCGCTCGACAGCTCCTGCATCAGTCGGTGGGCTGTGGCGTTGGTGCCCACTATCACCGCACGGGAGTAGTTGCGTCCTTTGCGGCGGTATTGTTTGATGAGCAGGCGCGAGACAGACCACCATATAGGAAACACTATGAGCAGGATACCATAGAACTCCACAAACACTTGCCATGGAATTTCGTCAATGCCAAGGAAATAGAGTGCCGAGATGAATATCAGTGCGTGGCCGCCCACACCTTTCACCGAGTTGGCCACCACATTCTCCATCTGAATGGAGCGCGATTTGTGCGTTCCGCGAAGAGTGTAGGCCACAGGAAGGTACGACATATTGGCCAGCAGCCACACGGTACGTGCTCTTTCGGCAATCAACGCCGGCTCCAGATCTGCCATCACAAAAAACACGGCATTGATTATAAGAAAATCAATGGCTATTAGAATAAGGTGTATATAGCGCCCGTAGCGTCCTTTTTGGTTTATTCCTGTCATAAAAAATCGTTCTCCTTATAAAGATTAATTTTTATATGTGAGAAAGAAGGGAAGGGCACACGCCAATGGGCGTGTGCCCTGAAAGGGTCAAAGCTTCGCGTTTATGAGGCTCACTTTCTTTTCAAGGTCGGCGATGTCATCCTTGATGCGCTGGATTTTGCGCTGGAGGTCGCGGAGCATAGCCTCGCCGGTGGCCGACTTGGAGTTGAAAAATCCAAGGTTGTTCTCGTATGTGGCGAGTTCGGCCTTGCGTGTTTCGCAGGCGCGTATCAGGCGGTCGCGTTCGCGCATCAGCTTGTTGGAGTCGGATGCGAGGTCGGAAATATTGCTCTCGAACGAAGCCATTCTGGCTTTGGTTTCGTGAATGTCGTATTTGTCAAACAGCTCACCCACAATGGTGCGGTAGGCATCATGAATCTTGTCTTTTTCGCGGAACGGTACATGTCCTGTTTCTTGCCATTTGGCACGGAGCTCGTGAATCTGTTTGATGGCCTCGGTGCGTTCGGTGTCACATTCGGGAGCATTGAGTGTTTTGAGTTGTGCGAGAATCTCTTTCTTGGCCTTGAGGTTGGCTTGCTCGGTTTTGCGGGCATCGCCGAGCACCTCTTTCTTGTGGTCAAAGAATTTGTCGCAAGCGGTGACAAACCGTTTCCACACAGCATCGCTCTGCTTTTTGGCCACGGCACCGATGGTTTTCCATTCGGTCTGCAGCTCCACAAGACGGTCAGTGGTTTTCTTCCACTCGGTGCTGTCCTGGAGAGCCTCGGCCTGCTCGCAAAGCGCTATTTTCTTGGCGAGATTGTCGGCCAGCGAGTCTTTCATGCCTTTGTAGAATGTGGATTTGCAGGCGAAGAAATCATCACACAAGGCACGGAACCGGGCAAAGAGGGCATTGTTCATTTTGCGGGAGGCAAATCCGAGGGTTTTCCATTCGGCCTGTGCGTCGAGGATGGTTTTGGTCATCTCGTCCCATGCGGCGTAGGTGGCGGGAGCACTGAAATCAAGAGCCTCAAGGCGCTCACAGATAGCTGTCTTGGCGGCTTCGTTCTCTTTCTCGCGGGCTTTGCGCTCCTCGAAGTGAGCCTGATATTTCTTGCTCACGACAGCCGAGGCATCCTTGAACTTGGCCCAGAGCTCTTCTCGGATTTCTTTGGCCACGGGGCCTATGTCGCGCCATTTGTCATGGAGAGTCTGAAGACGCTTGAAGGCGGTGATCACATCGGATTCGCTGTCGAGAGCCTCTGCTTCGGCAATGAGTATCTGTTTTTCTGCAAGGTTTTTCTTGAAATCGTAGTCGCGGAGCTCCTTGTTCACCTTCCACTGGTCGTAGAAATGCTCCACTGCGTCCTGAAATGATTTCCAGATGTCACTCTGCTGCTGCGGCAGCACTTCGCCAATCTCCTTGAACTCGGCCTGCAGCTCCTTGAAGCGGTTGTAGTGGCGGTTGACATTATCGGTGTCAGCACTCATGGTCATAAGCTCGTCGATGATGGCGCGTTTGCGCTCATAGTTGCGCATACATTGAGCCTCAAGCTGAGCACGATATTCAGCTTTGCGGACCTTGATGGAGTTGAGCAGCGATTTGAGCTTCTCCTCCTGCGGGTCGGTGATATTGTCCAGCTTCAGCTCTTCGCCTTTTGCTTCGGCTTCCGCACGGAGAGTCTGGAGCTCGTTGTTGTGAAGCTGATAGAATTGCTGTTTGATTTTCGACACACTGTCGTTGTCAATCTCCGACACATCGGCAGTGTCAGCCAGCTCCTGTAGCCTGGCAAGCAGCTCTTCCTTGGTGGCGGGACGCAGTGTTTCTGTAACGGTTTCGGATACCTCCGCAATGGGGGTGTCGTCGGTGAGGGGGCGGTCTGCGAGGGTGTTCTGATTTTGCTCGGCAGACTGGTTAAGCAATTCCATAATTTACTATATTATTAGTTAATTCATGAGTATCAGCATCCTGTAGAGGGTGCTAATGATAGGTAAATCGGTGTAAATTTAATTATTATTTTTGATATGGCATCACTTTTTCACACTAAAATCAAGTTTTAACATTGACAGAACGAAAAACGGCTGTCTCCCGACAGCCGATTATTCTTTAACCTTAAATCTAATACCATGAAAAAACACAGTGCAAATATAGCAATTATACCATTACAACATCTCTGCCGGGTGTTGGTTCGGGTGTGATATATTAATTAACTATTTTTAACACGTATCATAGATGATGAATTACTAATTTTACGCTTGAAAAAACATAACGCTATAGCAATATTAAGTGATGCGAATTAAAATTCTTGTAATCGACGATGAAGAATCGTTGTGCGAAATTTTGAAGTTTAACCTTGAAAAAGAGGGGTATGAGGTGGATTGCGCCTACAGTGCGGAAGAAGCCCTGGAGATGGATTTGAGTGGATATTCTCTGTTCATTGTGGATATTATGATGGAGCGGCTCAGTGGATTCGACTTCGCCAAGCAGGTGCGTAATATGTCGGCCACCGAGAATACTCCCATCATTTTCTGCTCGGCGCTCAACGGCGAAGACGACACTGTGATGGGGCTCAACATCGGTGCCGACGACTATATCACCAAGCCGTTTGTGATCAGCGTGGTGCTCTCGCGTGTGCGTGCGGTGCTCCGCCGCTCCCAGGCCACCAAGCAGTGGGAATACAATGTGTCCAAAAGCATCTACGAGCCCGACATCACATTCAAGACCCTCAGGGTTGACCGTAAAGAGAAGCTATGTTTCCTCAATGGCGAAGAGGTGAGCCTTACAAAAACGGAGTTTGACATCCTTTTGTTCTTGCTCACACACCGCAACCGCATCTACTCCCGCGATGAAATCATACGTCAGGTGTGGTCCAACGATGTGGTGGTCACCAACCGCACAATTGACACCAACATAGCCCGGTTGCGTAAAAAGATTGGCGAGTACGGCAACAATATCGTGACCCGTCTCGGATTCGGATATGGTTTTAAAGAAACGGTTTAGCTATCGCTGGCGACTGTTTGTCGTCATGGTGGGTCTGTCGTGGCTCATTATCGGTGTGTGCATGATGTATCAGCACAAGCGTGAGGAGGATATACGCTCCGAAGCTGTGACCGACCAGATGATGCGCATATCGAACCGTATCCTTGCATCATACGAGCACAACGAGGATTTCCGCGCCACAGGCGATTTCCTTGTGAAATATTTCCGGAACTCCATTTACAACAGTATGCGTGTGAGTGTGTACGATCAGAGCGACATTCTGCTCTACAACATCGGCACACCGCTCGCCCTGAGTTCCGCCACGGCGGAGCACGATTTGGTTCCGGACAGTGACGATATATTCGGCATAGAGGATGGCGATGGGGAGACCAACACCAACGATCTGTTCTATGTGATGATGCGACGGAGCCGCGACGGCAATGTGCGCGTTCTCACCGGCATCCCTGTTTCGGTAGTGGCCTCCACGCTGCAAACCGACACCGAGTTCTGGCTCATTGTGGCGCTTCTGGTGGTGATTGTGGCGGTGATAGCTTATTACTCCACCGGATTCCTCACACGCAACGTGAAGACTCTCACTGAGTTTGCCAACCGGGCCATTCGCGAGCGCAATCCTGAGGTGGAAGAGAAGGTGAGTTTCGATGATTTGTCATTCCCTGACGACGAGCTTGGCGATGTGTCGCGCAAACTCGTGCAGCTCTATACCGACAAGGTGGAAGCCCTTGAAACCAGTGAGCGCGAGCACCGTGTGGCCCTCCACGCTGTGGAGGAGAAATCGCGCATCAAGCGTCAGCTGACCAATAATATCAACCACGAGCTCAAAACTCCAATAGGTGTGATTCGCGGATATATCGACACCATTTTGTCATCGGACGACATGGATGAGGCCACACGCACACATTTCCTGCTACGTGCCCAGAAAAATGTGGACCGTCTATGCTCGCTGCTCAATGATGTGTCAACCATCACCCGCCTTGAGGAAGGGTCGGGCAACATACCTGTAACCGATGTGAATATGCACGACCTTGTATATACGCTTGCCAACGATCTGTCGGTGACATCGCTCGCCGGCAATATGAAGTTCAAGTACGACATCCCTTTCGACTGCGTTGTCAAAGGTAATGCTTCCCTGCTGTCCGGTATGATTTCCAACCTCATAAAGAACGCAGCTATCCATTCCCACGGCACCGAGGTGGTGTTCAGCATTTTGTCGGAAAACAACAGGTACTACACATTCACTTTCCACGACAACGGCACCGGCGTGGGCGAGGAGCATCTGGCTCATCTGTTCGACCGCTTCTACCGTATCGATGCCGGACGCTCGCGCAGGGTAGGAGGCACCGGTCTCGGATTGCCGATTGTCAAGAACACTGTTGAGGCTCTTGGTGGTACTATCTCGGTGCGTAACCGTGCCGCCGGAGGTCTTGAATTCGTGTTTACACTTGAAAAGTGGCACCCAAAACATTAATAAAAGTTAAAACAGGGTGACAATCCACTTGTGTAACGATATTGTGACATAAGTGTGATTTGGATGTAATATCGTGCAAATATCTTTGCAAGCGAAAGGAAAATTGTATTCATTCTCGTTTAGATAATAAGCCTTAACAATATAAGTCTTACCAATTGAAAAAACCAAACATTTTTGCAGCATAGTAATTAAGAGACCAATAACTATCGTGCGGACTGTCGCTGAGACACTCCGCACGAATTTTTTATCCCCGATAGTGCTTGCTGCATTTTCGCCCCGTACATATATTGAAGAGGGTGAGTCAAATGATTTGACTCACCCTCATGGACACAAGACTCAATATCGCTTGAGGAGTTTTTTTCAAATTCTTGTTGTAAATTTGCACGTACTATTTGAATTCGAAACAAGTAGAACAAAGTTAACAAAGTGATTATATGTCAAAGAAACAAGAGAAGCAATATAGTATTTCTATATCGACAGAAGATTTTACTTACGACACCAAAAACAATATAGTTCAAATGGTAGATTCAGAAGGTAAAACCATGGCTGTAGATACATGGAAATATGCTATTTATTTCTTTGAAAATATCCAAAAGAAAAATATTTCAGATCATAGTGTTTATCTTGATGGACTTCGACTAGATAAATTTGTAGAGATTTTCATAAAAGATAAAAACCATCAAAAGATTTGCACATTCTTGACCGATGATTATTCATGTTTTCTTCATCATGAGATGCAGGAAAAGTATGGTGTATATATAAATTGGGTAGCATTATATGGACTATGTGCCTATATACGAGAGATAATCAATCGTAGATATGCACTCTTACTAAAACCTACACTGAAAGATACTGTTGAAGGGATAGGAGGTCTGGATAATCTTGAAAGCGTAACCTTCAACCTTAAAAATGGTAATAAACACAGCACAGATTTCTGTGAGGTTAAGAAATTAATAGTTAATTCCCTTAAAGGGAGTGATATGTCAATGGTTGGTTTTGATCGGATAATAAAGAAAATTGATGTTTACACTAAAGAATATGGGCAGATTGAGTTTGTACGCTATATCTCAAAATTCTTACATGACTATTTCAGTTCTGTAAAACGAAGAAAGAATAGTTACCTTACAACGACAGAACAAAAGTTGGTCTGTTATCTTCTTAAGTTTTTTGATTTTTCTCCTGAAATTGTAACGGAATCCCGATTTAGACAACTTTTCAATAATAAGTATAAAGCGGTTGACCACATAATGCCTCTCAACATTCCTGGTTTATTAGAAACGAAGATAAAATTATACTTAGAGTTTATTCCTTATAGCATTTGGAGCAAAGGTGATATAAACCCTCTTAAAGAAAATGAATTACATAAAGAGGCTTTAGTGACAAACTTCACGATGAATATGGGGGAAATGCCTGATGTCTCTCTATTAATAAATTTGATAGATGGAATAGCAGGTAATTGAGCCATATTCTGTTAATTATTGATGGGCGGAGGAAACTAACAGTTTGTTTCTTCCGCCTATGTTTTATTATGTATAGTTTTGCATTGTCAAAACAATTTGAAGTTAAACTTTAATTGATAGAAATTATGAAACCTGAAAGAATTTCCAAGATCAAAGAGATTATATCTCTGAGTATGAGAGAGGATGGTTGGACACCAATGTCAACCATTGGTTTGAAACTTATCGCTAAAGGTATCGACATCAAAGACGATGGTTTCGGTAAATTGAAACCTTTCTTTGAGTCATTAAGTGAGCATTTTGTTATTGGTATTGATGAACAAAGTCGTTTGCCATTGGTAAAGTGTTGTGATATGGCATCTACAACTTCCGTTTCTAATATCAAAAAGAACTCGAATTGTAATAAAGAAGAAATGATACATTTAACTCAGTGGGCGAATATAAACCTAAAGAGTGCCATTGAGACATTGAAGAACATGGCACTTCCTGAACGTTGGACATACAGTGTAGAGGATGAAAATTACCCAAGTCCAATTCTTGCAAAGTACTTGAAATGGACTTTTGTAAAACTTTTGAAGGAGGGCAAAATCCTGTATTCAAATGGCTATGCCTCTTTCAATACAGGGTTGGTAGATAAGTTCTACAAACCGATTTATGCGGTTTTCGATAAAAACAAGTTCAACAAACAACCTTGGCATTTTATAGACTTTTGTGTAGCAGGAAGTAGTACTGTCGCTGCAAGAAAGCTAACGGATAACTTTTCTCATCTACCAGAAAGAGCATCATATATTCAAAACTATGACGATGTGATTTACGACACATCACTACCTGTTGATGTAAATTGGGAACACATCATCTTAGAAAACATAGACAGAATGCCAACTGAACTTCTGCGTCAAGTCTGTTTCGAATCTTTTGATGTCCTTGATCCATCTCAAATTAATGGTAATGACAAAAAGCGTTATTACGAAGAACTGAGAAATGTTTTGGAGTCAAATCCAATGCGATTGTCTATCATTTCGAGCATGATGGATATGGCGGTTGAAACAGCAAAACATAGAGTAGCTTGGAATTATAAGACAGCAATACCTGTGTATTATCCTAAAGACGACTCTGTGCATCTGATCTTGCCCTTGGCGTTAAATATTAATGAGCCTGAGGAAATATCAATCGCATTGGTAATGACAAAGACACCTTCAGGTCGGTATCGTGCAGTTACAATCTTCACATTAGACATGGCATACAGTAATGCGCGATTGGTTACGAAGCCTTCAAGTGATTGGTTAATTGCAGAGTCAATAAATTCATTGTAAATCATTTGATAGAAATAACATAATGAAGACAATAAACAACAAAAGTATGGAATTAACAGGGTTGCAAAAACTCACACAAAACCAACTTATCAATATCATTCTTAGAAAGGATGTTTTAGAGAAACAACTGAGTGCAGAAGTGAAGAAACTTCATAAGGCAAATAGACAGCTCACAGAGTTGATGGAAGAAATGGATAGTTTAATGAATCAATAAAATATAGAAATCATGAATAGAATTACATTAGAAGATTATCTGAAGAATCATGGAAGTGTTCATTGTGGCATGATAACCAAAAGCAAACTCATTGATAAGTTGGAAATATACGGATTTGCAAATGCTTGTAGGGATGAAGACATGTATAACGATGTATATGCCGGACTTATTCTCAATGGCATTGTAAACAAGGAGCCAAAATGTCAAATTGTTTTGTCCAATTACATTTATCAAGTAACTACTCACTATAGTGGTAAAGAAATTAAAAGAGAAGGCATGGCTATTCCTGTCTTTCAGTCACTCGTGGTATCTGAATCTGAAGGTCACTACAATGTAGAAGACTTGTATGTTCCTTCTTTGGTAGGAAAACAACTTTATCGCAAGATTAAGTCTCGTTACGGAAATGGTGTTGTTGTTCATGAGTATGACTTAGAAAAAGCGAAATTCCCTTCATATATAAAAGCGATTGAGGGAAAGGCAATACTAAATGCTCCCAAATCACATATTCAAATTATAGACAAATACGGAGAAATTAAGAGTATCGGTGAGAATATCATGGTGGTATGCCGTTATCTCAATACAGAAACAGGAACAATGTGTTATACGCAGTACAATCTTAACGAAGTTTTTATTGATGACATACATTGAGCATTTAGACGATAAGTTCAACTTTGGCAAGTTTATGGGATGTACATTTGCTGAAGTTGTTGAATATAATTCTGAATATATTTCATGGGTAGTTGAAAATATCAGTGGTGAGATATGTGTCTTTGGCGATTCTGTTATAGAAGAACTTCAATTGCTATTTCCTCAGTTTGAAATCACTCCAGATTTTGAAGCAATACGAAATCAGCGAATTGCCGAATATGAAGATTTGGAGGAAGACTGTAATGAAACTGAAGATTTTGATAATCATGGTTTCTATGATGACAACGAACCGCCTACATATGGACGATATACCGGATCGTACGCACAGGGCGAAATGGGATATAGTGATGATGACATTGACACTATATTTGATGGGGATTCATCAGCATACTGGAATATAGATTGATTATTTAGTCAAAATTCCCCAACACATATAAACAAAAAGTCTGTATCTTCAAATGGCGCAACCTCCTCCGAATATAATTGCTAAACTAATTCTGCAACAGCCTCGTGTTAAAGCGAGGGGCGAGCATAGCAATGTCTCGTTGTTGTAATCCGAGCCTTCGTGCCTCACTTCGCCATAACTTCATTACTGATTTTACTTCTTCAATGAGCGTCTTAGCTTTTTCCATAGACAGCATATAGTCGCCGGCTGATTCCATCAGAATATTCAGGTCAGAGACATTTGTAGTACGGTTTATGAGCAAGCTCTGTCCTTCGGCGATGGTCGGATTTATATCGTATGCCGGAGAGAGAATCCACCCTTTGCGTGTCAATAGTAAACATTGGTTCTACGAAGCTATATCTATCACCTGTTCTTGATATGTTTAATAGAGAGATAATATCATCCAATATCTCTACAAGCCCTAATTTTGAACAGGTTTATGACATGCTCAACAAGGCCTTCGATAAGTTCAACAATCTCGATGGGCTCATACTCCACTCCGACCAAGGTTGGCAATACCAGCATTTTGGATATCGTAAGCGTCTTGAAGATCATCATGTGATACAAAGTATGTCAAGGAAGGGCAACTGTCTTGACAACTCCAAGATGGAAAACTTCTTCGGTATAATGAAATCGGAATTGCTGTATGTCGAATCGTTTGAATCTCCGCAAGCCTTTATAACGGCTTTAGAAGAATATATTGATTATTACAACAATAAAAGAATCAAATCCCGGTTAAAGGGAAAGAGTCCGGTGCAATACCGAACTCTTTCTATAACTGGATAATGTTTAACCCGTTTAACTTTTTGGGGTCAATTTATTTTGACTCACCCTCTTCAATATGCGTTGTTGGAAATAATTAGAAGAGGTTTTCGGGGTATTCGCCGTTGGCGTGCAGCTCGGCAAACTTGGCCACCACGCCGGGGCGGTCGGCGGCGTATGTCACTCCAAACCATTTGGAATCAGTGTCAAGCACTTTCACAGTGGCTTCGCCGTTCTTGATGAGGGCGTCGATGCACAGCGGAATGAAAAATTCGCTCTTGGGGGTGTTGAGGTCCTTGTCGAGGAATTTGCGGAATTCGCGGTCGCTGTACTCGAAATAGTCAGGTGTGAAGCCCCACAGGTTCATCGACACGGGAGTCTTTGGGTCAAGGGTCTGCTCAACGCCGTTTTCATCGGTGAACACGATATTGTGCTGTGGGTCGTAGCTGATGGCTGTACGCTCTACCACTGAGGTGAGTTCGCCGCTGGGCGATGTGGAGCATACGCCACGGGCCACAGAGCCGTTTTCGGTCATGGTGTTGCCCACACGGAATCCCACCATGCAGTAGTCGCCCTTGCGGTCGCGGGGACGCGACAGCTCTTTGGCTATCACTTCAAAGGCATTGCGGCCATAGAAGTCATCGGCGTTGATCACTGCAAACGGTTCCTTGATGGCATCCTTGCCCATAAGCACCGCATGGTTGGTGCCCCAGGGTTTGGTGCGGTCTGCGGGACAGGTGTACCCTTCGGGAAGGTTGTCGATGCTCTGGAACACCACTTCTACAGGGATATGTCCCTCATATTTTGACAGGATTTTTTCGCGGAAATCCTGCTCGAAATCTTTGCGAATCACAAACACTACCTTGCCAAATCCGGAATGGATGGCATCGTAGATCGAGTAGTCCATTATTGTTTCTCCGTGAGGGCCAAGGCCGTCAAGCTGCTTCAGGCCGCCATAGCGGCTGCCCATACCTGCAGCGAGGACAAAAAGTGTAGGTTTCATATCTTTAGTTTGAAAATATTGTGTTGATTGGTTATTTCAAGGCAAATACTATCACACGGTGATACTCCTCGCCCGGACGCAGCAGGGTGGACGGGAAGTTGGGATGGTTGGGGGCATCGGGCATATCCTGACACTCTATGGCCACACCGTCGTAGTCGTTGTAGGAGCGGCCTTCGGGGTTGGCGGGACACCCCGCCAGCCAGTTGCCGGTATATACCTGCGCGGCTGGTTGCGAGGTGCTCACTTTCAGCTCGTGGCCCGACTTGGCGGCTTTGAGGGTTGCCACATGGCGCACCTGTCCGGGGGTGTAATCATCCACCACCCAGCAGTTGTCATACCCCTTGCCGTAAACCAGCGCGGGGAAGTCGGCCTTGATGTCGCGGCCAAGAGTCTTGGGGGTGGTGAAATCCATCGGAGTTCCGGCCACCGGCTCGATTATCCCGGTGGGGATGAGGGTGTCGTCAGTGGGCAGATAGTTGGAGCATCCGAGCCACATCTCATGGTCGAGCACCGAACCGGAGTTCTCGCCGTCAAGGTTCCAGTAGGTGTGGTTGGTGAGGTTCACCACAGTGGGGGCGTCGGTGGTAGCTTTCAGGTCGAGGGTCAGGGTGCAGTTGTCGCTCCAGGAGTAGCGGGCTGTAGCCAGAAGGTTGCCCGGATAGTTCTCGTCGCCGTCGGGGCTGTGGAGAGTGAATACCACATCTTCTCCATCTATCTCGGCGTTCCAGATATGGTTCTGAAAGCCGGTGGGGCCGCCATGCAGGGCGTTGGGGCCGTTGTTTATGGCCAGTTGATACAGTTTGCCGTCAATCTCGAGGTGACCTTTGGCTATGCGGTTGGCATATCGTCCGGGCACTTTGCCGGCGCAGGGGCCGTCGTTGTTATAATCAGCGGGGTTCGCATACCCTATCACCACGTTGGTGAGCGTGCCGTCGGCTTCGGGCAGTTCCACGCGCACGATGCCGGCACCGAGCGATGAGAGTGTCACCTTGGCTCCGCAGGCGTTGGTGAGAGTAAACAGGCTGATTTCGCCCAGAGGCGAAGGATGTGTGGTTTTGGTAATTTCCATGTGTTGTAGATTTTAGGGCAAATCTACAAAAAAATATTCTAACTCCACCCATTCACCGGTAGTTTTTAGCATATAATTACGTACCTTTGTGATATGCTTTATGCCGATATTCTTTTGCCGCTGCCGCTTGCGGGCACTTTCAGCTACTGTGTGCCCGAGCCGATGTGTGGTTCCATAGCTGTGGGACACCGTGTGGTAGTGCCTTTCGGCGCCAAAAAATTCTACACCGGCATTGTCTGCGGCCTGTCCCACACCCCTCCGATGGGGTTTGAGGTGAAGCCTGTGGCGCAGCTGCTTGATGCCAACCCTATCATCAAGCGTCCCCAGCTGCAGCTGTGGGAGTGGATTGCCGACTACTATCTCTGCTCGGTGGGTGAGGTGTTCAAGGCTGCCATGCCGGCGGGGCTGAAGGTGGAGAGCGAAACATTTGTAGAGCGCGCTCCCGACTATGAGGAGTCGCCCGACAACAGACTCTCGGAGCGCGAGGTGATGATTCTCGCCGTGCTCAGCCATGCCGACAAGCGCATGAGTGTGGGAGACATACAGAAATCCACCGGTATCTCCAATGTGGGAGGCATAGTGGCCAAGCTTCTTGATAAAGGGGCGGTGATGGTGTCGGAAAAGCTCGTGGAACGCTACCGTTCACAAAAGGTGCGCTATGTGAAGCTCGCCATTGAAAAAGGCGATTCCGCCGCCATCGAGCATGCTTTTGCCAAGGTGAAGCGTGCCCGCAAGCAGGAAAAAACTCTGCTTGCCCTCATGGAGTTGTCGGGGTTCACCCGTAAGGACGCTCCGCTGCGCGAGGTGACCCGCGATGAGCTCACTGAGCGCGCTATGGTCACACCTTCCATTGTCAAGGCTTTGGCCGACAACGGACTGGTGGAGGAGTATGTGCGCGAAGTCAACCGCTTCCGCTACAATGGCCTTGCCAACGGTACTCTCCCAGCGCTCTCGCCTCCGCAGGCGGAGGCTCTCGACAAAATCCATCGCTCCTGGATGGACCACGATGTGACTCTGCTCCATGGCGTCACTTCCAGCGGCAAAACCGAAATCTATTGCCACCTCATTGACTATGTGCTCCGGCAGGGGAGGCAGGTGCTGTATCTTGTGCCCGAGATTGCCCTCACCACCCAGCTCACCATGCGCCTTCAGAAGGTGTTTGGCCAAAAGGTGGTGGTGTACCACTCCAAATTCTCCGACAACGAGCGTGTGGATATATGGAAGCGGCTCCTTGACAGTGCCGAGCCGTGTGTGGTGATTGGGGCCCGTTCCTCGCTGTTCCTTCCCTATTCCAATCTGGGGTTGGTGATTGTGGACGAGGAGCACGAAACAAGCTACAAACAGGCCGATCCGGCTCCGCGCTACAATGGCCGCGATGTGGCTATGGTGCTTGCACGGATGCACGGAGCCAAAACCCTTTTGGGCAGTGCCACCCCGGCCATCGACACATACTATAAGGCTCTCAATGGCCGTTATGGACTTGTGGAGCTCACTGTTCGCTATGGCAATGCCACTCTCCCCGACATTGAGATCGTGGACTCGCTCCGCGCCCGCAAACGCGGCGAGATGAACGGCATATTCACCCGCTCGCTCGCTTCACAGGTCAACGAGGCTGTGTCCGACGGCAAAGGGCAAGCCATACTCTTTCTCAACCGCCGCGGCTTCGCTCCGAGGGCTGTATGCAAAATGTGCGGCTGGACACCTAAGTGCGACTGCTGCGATGTGGCGCTCACATATCATCGGAGGATTGACAAACTCGTGTGCCACTATTGCGGCAACATCTACCCCCTGCCAACGGTATGCCCCGCCTGCAAGGAGCCGGGTATCGAGGTGGTGGGCTACGGCACCGAGCGCGTGGAGGATGAGCTGCAATCGGCTTTCCCCGGCCTCCCGGTGCTGCGCATGGACCTCGACACCACGCGCAACAAGGATGGCTATTCCGATATAATCCGTGATTTCTCCGCCGGAAAGGCCCGTATTCTCGTGGGCACTCAGATGGTGTCCAAAGGGTTGGACTTCGGCAATGTCAGAGTGGTGGGGATTGTGGATGCCGACATGATGCTCAATATGCCCGATTTCCGCGCTTCCGAACGGGCGTTCAACATGATGGAGCAGCTTGCGGGCAGGGCAGGGCGAAGGGACGCGCACGGCAGGATGATTGTGCAGACACGCCAGCCTGACCACCCTGTGCTCGGGCATCTGGCCGCCCACGACTACCGCGGTTTCTATTCCGAGGAGATCATGGAGCGCGAGCGGTTTCTATACCCTCCGTTCACAAGGCTTATATGTATCTACATCAAGCATCGCGATGCCCGCGAGGTGGACGCTCTCGCCGTGGCCTACGGTCGGCGCCTCCGCGAGCTGTTCGGCAACCGCGTGCTCGGCCCCGAGGAACCCAATGTGGCCCGCGTGCAATCGTTTTTCATCCGCAAGCTGATGCTGAAGGTGGAAATCAACGCTTCTATGAAAAAGGTGAAGGAGATTCTCCGCAACACTCTCATCGAGATGCATCAGGCTCGCAACTCAGCTATTCGCAGTGCGGTGGTGTATTACGATGTGGATCCATAAATTTTGTTTAACTTCGCGTTCCGGAATTTGAAAAAGGTATATAAAATAGTTCGTGCGTTTGTGGTGGCGTTGCTGGTGCTCTGCTTTGCTTTGCCGGCATCGCTGTATGTGCTTCTCTCGCACCCTTCGGTGCAGCGAGGGATATGCCACCGTGCCGAGCGCGAACTCACCCAACTTCTTGATATGCAGGTGAGCGTCAATGCAGTGGCTATCTCGCCGTTTAATCGCGTCACTCTCCACCACATCGCTGTAAGGGATTCCGCGGGCGACACCGTGATGGCTGTCACGCGGCTCGGCGCAGGAATAAGCCTGTTTGACCTGTTGGCCAAGCGGAAGATGGTGTTCAACTATGCCGAGGTGATAGGGGTGGATGCGCGGTTGTGGCGCGACTCTGCGGGTGCGCCGCTCAACATACAGCCTATGATTGACGCGCTCTCGCCCAAGGATCCGTCCAAGCCCCCCACATCATTCCAGCTTGCCATCCGCACTGTGGTGGTGCGCAACTGTTCGTTCTCCTACGATCTTCTCTCAGCTCCGTACAAGCAGGGTTTGTTCGACCCCAACCATATATCAGTGAGCCGCTTCAGGGCCGATGTGAATCTGCCTATGCTGAAGAATGACAGCTATATTGTTGATCTCCGTAGATTGGCGTTTTCCGAACGCTCCGGGTTGCAGCTGACCAATCTGAGCGGTCTGTTCAAGATCACTCCCACCGGAGTGGATATAGCTGACCTTGACCTGCGGCTCCCCGGCTCCCGTCTTTCGTTCTCGCGATTAGTGGCTGAATACCCGTCCACGCACTGGCTCAAAACCGGGTGGCACACCCTCCCTGTCAATCTCCGGCTTCTTGAGGGAAGCCATATCAATCCCTCCGACTTCGCTTGGGTTGCGGCTCCGTTGGCAGACCTTGATTTTCCGGTGGATATGCACCTGAAAGTGGATGGAAGAATTGATAGTCTCACCCTCCGTTCCCTTGATTTGTCAAGTGCGGCTCCGCGGTTGCATATCGCGGCTTCGGGCCATATCGATGGCGTGGGCAAGCGCGATTCCCGGCCACATATCTCCATCCCCGAACTATCCATTGCCGGCTCGGCGCCGGAGGTGGTGCGGGCGGTGGCCGCTGTGGCTCCTGTTTCGCCCAAGCTCATCGGGCTGATGGATGCCGTGGGCGATGTGGACCTTCACGCTTCGCTGAACGGTTCGCCAAGTGACGCCACCCTGTCGGCCAACGTTGTTTCCGCTCCCGGCTCCATGACCACAGATGTAGCCATGCACCGTGGCTCCAATGCCGCTCCGCAATTCAACGGACATATCGCTGTTCAGAAGTTTGCTCTGGGGCGGATGCTCGGCTCTCTGTCGGATGCTGCGGCACATCTGGGCGACGTGGATCTGGAGTCGGATTTTGATGTCTCCCTGCCTTCCTCGGGGCCGCAAGGCTCGGTGTCAGCGCACATCAACAGTATTGAGTACCGGGGCCGCGCTTATAGCGACATTGCCGCCGAGGTGATGCTTGACGGTCACACATATTCAGGCAGTCTGGAGAGCGAGGCTCACGGCCTTGATCTTTATGCACAGGGCAAATATACAGCCGACAAGATGCTTAAATCGCTCGCGCTGGAGCTGGACATCGATGATCTGGATCTTGCAGGGTTCGGTGTTATGCCCAAATATCAGGGCTATACGCTGTCGGCTTCCGGCACAGTTCAGCTCGAGGGTACCTCTGTCGATGATATCTGTGGCGACATTGCGCTGCGCAATGTCGATTTTCTCAACGCCGCGGGCCACGGAGTGGTTATCGATTCCATAATGGCCACTTCGGTCATCTCCCCCGACAGTGTAGGCACCATCACTCTCCACTCGCCTGTGCTGGAGGCTCAGGTGTCGGGCCAGTACCGCCTGAGCACTCTGGTGAAGAGTGTCAAGGCTATGATTGCCAAGCAGTATCCATCGCTGTTCCCCGATGAGGCTGCTTACGATGTTTATTCGCCTGAGTTGGCTGTCAACAATTTCGACTATAAGATTTCGCTTCTTGACACCGACCCTATATCGCAGCTTGTCAATCTTCCGGTGTCGGTGATTTATCCCATTGACATCCGGGGGCGTATCAGCGCCCGCGAGCGGCTTATCACCATGGATGTGGATGCGCCGTATCTGCAGCAGAAAGACAAACTGATTGAAAACAGCTCGCTGCGATTCTCGCTTGACAGCGACTCGCTGGCACCGTCGCCTGTGTCGCTGTGGCTCACCACCTGTATGCCCACCAAGAAAGGTGACATGACTTTGAGCATGAATGCCTCAGGAGGCAACGACCGGCTCGACACCAGCGTGAAATGGAAAGTGAACCGCGAGCGCAACTTCAGTGGCGACATCAATCTCACCGCTGCGTTCTCCCGGCCCGATTCACTTGAAAACAACGGCATCGCCACCCGTCTGCATATCAACCCCGGCAATGTGGTGTTCAACGACACTGTGTGGCACATCTCGCCGGCACTGGTGGAGATAAGCGGCAAACGGGCCGAAATCTCCGACTTCAAGGTGGGGCACGACGGTCAGTATATCACCGCTCATGGTGTGGCTTCGGTCAACCCTGCCGACACTGTAGTGCTCGACCTTGATGATGTGAATCTTGACTATGTGTTTGAAACTCTCGGCATCGAGGCGGCCATGTTTGGCGGCAACGCCACAGGACGGTTCTATGCCACAGACTTATTCACTCCGCTCCCCAGAGCCTATACTCCTGACCTCTATGTGCGCCGGTTCAGCTACAACGGCACTGTGCTCGGCGACACTCATATCCGCTCGCAATGGGTACCGGAAACCAAAACCGTGACTCTCAAGGCTGATGTGGCCGAGCAATCCGGGTGCCACTCATATGTGGACGGCCGTATTCTCCCCACCTGCGATTCGCTCGATTTCCATTTCCGTGCCGACAAGCTTCCCATTGGTTTCCTCAAGCCGTTCATGTCGGCCTTTGCTGACAATATCTCGGGCTACGCTTCGGGTGAGGCACGCCTGTGGGGCACGTTCAAGCTCATCGATATGGTGGGCGATGTGTATGGCGATGATGTGACTCTCAAACTCGGGTTTACCAACACTTCATACTCCACCTCCGGATTGGTGCGCCTCACCCCGGGACGCATCGACCTCAGCAACCTCACTCTCCATGACATCCATGGCAACACTGCCATGCTCAACGGTTGGCTCAGCCATGAGTTCTTCAAGAACCCCAGCTTCAATTTCGCCATCACCAACGCCGACAATATGCTGGTGTACGATGTGCCGCAGAACAACGACACCAATTGGTTCGGCACCATCTATGGCAGCGGCTCGGCTTCAGTGGACGGCAGGCCGGGAATAGTGAATATAGGTGTGGATATGCGCACCGCCCCCCACTCCGCTTTCACATTTGTGCTCTCCGATGCCAAGGTGGCCAGTGACTACACTTTCATCACCTTCCGCGACCGCAACAAGGCTGTTGATGACTCTATCGCAGCTCACAGCCGCGAGTCTCTTGTGCGCCAGCTCAAAAAACGCATCGCCAAGTCGGTGGAACAGTCGGCTCCCACCATCTACACCATGAATATATCGGTGGATGTCACGCCTCAGGCCGAAGTGGATCTGGTGATGGACCCCGTGGGAGGTGACAAAATCAGAGCGTTCGGCAACGGCAATCTGCGCATGAGCTACAATTCCGCCAACGAGGACCTGCGCATGTACGGCACATATACGCTCGACCGTGGCACCTACAACTTCACCCTCCAGGATATCATCATCAAAACATTCGCCATCAACTCCGGAAGCTCGATTGTGTTTCACGGCGACCCCTACGCGGCGCAGCTCGATATCAAGGCTGCATACAATGTGAATGCCAATCTGAGTGACCTTGATGAATCTTTTCTCGAGGATAAGGATCTCAACCGTACATCTGTGCCTGTACACGCCATGCTGCTGGTCACCGGCGACATGCGTCAGCCCGATATCAACTTTGACCTCGAGTTCCCCACTCTCACCTCCGATGTGGTGCGCAAGGTGAGATCTATCGTCAGCACCGAGGATATGATGAACCGGCAGATTATCTACCTCCTTGCCCTCAACCGCTTTTATTCTCCTGACTATGTCAGCGCCACCAAGGGCAATGAACTGGTGTCGGTGGCTTCAAGCACCATCTCATCGCAGCTAAGCAACATTCTCGGACAAATCAGTGACAATTGGAATATCGCTCCTAATCTGCGGAGCGACCGTGGCGATTTCAGTGATGTGCAGTTTGATGTGGCTCTCTCGAGCCATCTGCTCAACAACCGCCTGCTGCTCAACGGCAACCTCGGATATCGCGACAATTCGCTTAACAACAACTCTTTTATCGGGGACTTTGATATCGAGTATCTTCTCAATCGCTCGGGCTCCATACGCCTCAAGGCCTACAACCGCTACAATGACCAGAACTATTATGTCAAGTCGGCTCTCACCACCCAAGGTGTAGGCGTGGTGTTCAAGCGCGATTTCGACAACATTTTCTCATTCTGGCGACCGGTGAAGCGATTCTTCGACCGCCGCAAGGCTGCCCGCGACTCCACCTCCCGCTAAAGATTTATCCGGCTCCCAACCTATCTCCTCATATCTTCGCCAGTCCGCTGAGCGAGGCCTGCAACTGTTGCGTGAGGGCTTGCTTGAGGTAGCTGCGGCGGTAGTAGGGTGACGGAATCTCCTCCACTGCTTTCTCCAGCCGCGGCAGGATGCCGGCGAGCATCTGATTGCGGTCGGCATACACTATTGTGTCATGCAGCAGTCGGCAGCAGCTTTTCACCAGTCCGTCGCGAAAGGCGTAGATATGCCCCGTCAAACACAGGCTTTCCACTGCATACACCATTATCTCCATACAATCCTCGGCTCCCGGCTGAAGGCAGGTGATGGAAGCTATCCCTTTCTTCACCACCGATATGCGGGCTTTGCTGAAACCTCGGCTGCCACGCCTCAGCTCCTTGCCGATGAACAGCCTGGCGGCCTCCATCCGGGCCTCTATATCCGGGTCAACAAAGAAATCCAGATAGTAGCGGGTGTCGCATTTTGCTTCATACAGATCCATCAACAGCTCGCGGAGCTGGGTGGCGTCAAGATCTTTTATAGCCTTTTTTAGTGTGGTTTTCGACATAGGTGGTATAAAAAATCAGGCCGACTGTGAAAATTCGCCGGCCTGATAGTTATTGGATATATGTGTTATGCTTCGGTTTTAGGTTCCACTTCGGGGTCGGCATATCCGGCATCCGGCTGGAGCCACTTGTTGAGCCAGCGGAAGAACACACGCTGCCATAGCACTGCATTCTGAGGCTTGAGAATCCAGTGGTTTTCATCCGGGAAGATTACCATTTCGGCGGGCACTCCGCGCAGACGGGCGGCATTGAACGCCATCATACCCTGCGAGGCAAGGATGCGGAAGTCATATTCGCCGTGGGTGATGAGAATCGGGGTGTCCCACTTGTCAACAAACCGGTGGGGAGAGTTGGCAAACGAACGCTGGGCCACTGCGTTGCTCTTGTCCCAGAACGGGCCGCCGAGGTCCCAGTTGGCAAACCACATCTCTTCGGTTTCGAGATATTGGCTTTCGGTGTTGAAGATACCTGCATGGGCTATCAGAGCTGCGAAACGGCCTTCATGGTTGCCGGCAAGCCAGTACACCGAGAAGCCGCCGTAGCTTGCGCCTACAGCTCCGATATGGTCAGCGTCCACATAGCTCTCCTGCTTCATGAAGTCAACTGCACTGAGGTAGTCTTTCATGTTCTGGCCGCCGTAGTCTCCCGAAATCTGGGCGTTCCATTCGGTGCCGAAGCCGGGCAGGCCGCGACGGTTGGGGGCTATCACGATATATCCGCGCGCTGCCATCAGGGCTATGTTCCAACGGTAGCTCCAGAACTGGCTCACAGCCTGCTGGGGTCCACCCTGACAGTAGAGGATTGCGGGATATTTCTTGTTGGGGTCGAATTTCGGGGGATACATCACCCAGGTGGTCATCTCCTTGCCATCGGTGGTAGGCACGAGTTTCTTCTCCACGGTGGGCATATCAAGCGACGACAGCAGCTCTGTGTTCACGTTGGTGAGGCGGGTCACATTGCCATCCTTCACTGCCACAATCTCGTTGGGGTAGAGCATGGAGTGCTGCATGGATATCAGCAAGTCGGTGCCCACGGGAGCAAGCGAGGTGTAGTCGCACACTCCGTCAGCCACCACCTTCACCTCCTTGGTGTCGAGAGCCACCGAGAATATCGGGGTCACGCCATCCTTGGGTGCAATGAAATAGATGCTTTTGCTATCGGGGTTCCATGCAATGGCATCGGCGGTATAATCCCACTCCGAGGTGAGGTCGGTTTTCTCTCCGGATGCAAGGTTGAGGATGAAGATGCGGTTTTTGTCGCTTTCATACCCGTCATGCTCCATCGACAGCCATGCCACCATCTTGCCATCGGGCGAGAACACCGGATTGGTGTCGTAACCCATCATCCCTTCGGTGAGGTTGCGGGTGGTTTTGGAAGCAAGGTCGTAGAGATACAGGTCGGAGTTGGTGGAGATGGCATACTCCATACCGGTTTTTTTGCGCGACACATAGATGAGCTGCTTCGAGTCGGGGCTCCATGCCAGCGACTCAATGCCGCCAAACGGCTTCATGGGAGCCTCGTAGGGCTCATCCTGCATTATATCGGTCACATTGCTCACCTCGCTGCCGTTGAAATCAGCCACAAGGGGGTGGGGAATCTCAGTCACCCACTCGTCCCAATGCTTGTACATCAGGTCGTCGATGATGCGGGCGTTGGCTTTGGGAAGATCGGGATACACATCCTCGGGGGTGCGACCATATTTCACGGTGCCGATCATCACCACCTTGCTCTCGTCGGGCGACAGCAGGAACCCCTGGATGCCGCCTTCCACATTGCTCACTGCCTTGCGGCCCGAACCGTCGGCGTTCATCACCCACAGCTGGGGTTTTCCATCCACGGGACTGATGAACGCTATCTTCTCGCCGTTGGCCATCCATACGGCGCCGTTCTCGCTGTCGGCGGTACGTGTGATGCGCTGGGTGTCGGTGCCATCGATATCGGTCACATACAGGTCAAGATTGCTCTTGTTCTCCTCAACGCTCTCATAGCTCACGCCATACAGCAGCTTTTTGCCATCGGGCGACACTGAGGGAGCGCTCACACGGCCAAGAGCCTCAAGGGCTGCAATGGTGTATTGTCCATCGGGCGATGTGAAGTCGGGCTTGTCAATGATCTTGGCGTCGGTGTTGCCGCCCGTAGAGCAGGCACCGAGCATAAGAGCCGAAGTGATCATAACTAATGGTTTGAGTTGACGCAACATATTTATGCTTTTATTATTCAACTGCAAAGATACGCATTTTTCTCCTTATAAGAATTATAAGACTTATAAGAATTTAGCACGGCTATCGCGTCACTGCCACTTTATGCACTTTCGAGTCCACACGCACCATATACACTCCTTTGGTCAGCGAGGTGTCCCGCACCTTGCGGCCCGAGAGGTCATACACTTCCATTGTATTGTAGTCGCCGTTCACCACTATGTTGCCGTTTTCATCAGCCCACACTGTCACGGCGGTGATTCCGTCGGCCACCACATTGTCGGTGGCGGAGATATCGCTTGTCCCGAACACCACAAAGCAGTTGCCGGCAAGGCTCACTTTCTTGGCTGAACTCATTTCGGGGGCTGTGCCGTGGCTGGCGGCAAGCACTTTGTAGCGCGATGCATCAAATGATGCCGGCACATCCAATGTGCGGCTTGCGGGGGTATAATTGCCATTGACCACAAGCACTATCTCCTTGTTGCCGTTGGTGAGCTTGATGGTGCGCGGTGTGGTCCAGTTGAGGCTTGTGAGGTTCATGGTCACAGTGCTTTCGTTGCCAAACATTTCAGGAGCGGAGGCTCTGATGGCGCACAGTTCGGCGTAGGTGTCTTTAAGTCCGGCACGGTACTCATTGTCCAGATAATCCCACACCACCTTCTTGGGGTCGGTGTTGTTGCCTCCGTCGGCGTTTTTGGTGCTCTGGTCTGCGCCGAGCTCCTCAAACTGCCATATCATGTGGGCTCCGGGCGACATCAGCATCTGCGCTGCCACGCTGCCGAGGCGGAGCATCTGGCGCTGCAGGCTGCTGCGAAGAGCCGATACGGCATTGGATGTGGTCATGGCGTAGGCCAGCCGCTCTTCATCGTGGCTCTCGGCATAGCTCACTGTGGAGCCGCGCAGGCGGCTGTCGTCCGGGGCATAGAACCGGTTGAGGTCGCTGCCGCCCACTGTTCCGATAGCGTAGGTCAGTGCCTGGCTGTTCAAGTTGGCCCAGTTGAGCTCTCCATCCTGAGCCATCTCATTCTCTTCCTGAGCTTCGGCAAGGTTCTCGTTGATGAAATAGGCGTTGGGGTTCACCTCGCTGATCACCTTGTGAAGCTCTTTCATGCGGGCCACACGGGTGGCGTTGTACTTGTTGGTGTTGGCATCCGAGGGAGTGGCGTAGGTGTTGGTGGCGGGGTAGTAGGTGGTGCCGTAGCTGGAGTCGTCGCCGAGACCTTTCACCAGGTCGAATCGGAACCCGTCCACCTTGTAGTTGGTGAGCCAATGCCTGAGGGCATCGTGCCACTGCTGCTGCACCACGGGGTTCTCCTGCTTCCAGTCGTTGAGCACGCTGTAGGCGTGGGGTGCGGAACCGTTGTAGAACGGATTCTCGGCAATGTCGTAGAGTTGATACCAAGGATGGAGGCCATCGCTCTGGTTGAACACAATGTCAAGTATCACAGCGAGTCCGCGGGCATGACACTCGTCAATCAGGCGGCGGTAGTCGTCGGGAGTGCCGTAGGCTTTGTCGGGCGCGAAATAGAAGTTGGTGTTGTACCCCCAGGAGTTGTTGCCGTTGAACTCCATTATAGGCAGCAGCTCCACGGCGTTCACGCCAAGGCCCTTGATATAGTCGAGCTTATCTATCACACCCTGCACGGTGCCGGTGCCGTAAGCCTGGCCGTTGGTGCCGGTGAAGTCGCGGATGAGCAGCTCATAAATCACCAGTTGGTCTTTGTCCACACCCTTGAAGTCTGTCACTTTCCAGTCGTAGCTGTTCATGTTGGAGTTGTACCAGGCCAGCGGCACACTGTAGGGCACATCGGCCACGGGGTAGGAGGGGAGGTTGGGGAACACCTTGCTGTCGATATATTTGTCGCTGTAAGGGTCAAGGATAAGGTTGGCGTAGGGGTCGCCCACGGCACGCTCGCCATCGGCAAGATAGTAGTAGTAATAATCTTTCCCTTTCTCAAGCCCCGACACTGTGGTCCAGAAATAGCGGTAGCCGTTGTAGTCCTGATATTTCATCAATGTGGCGGCGGAGGCGTGATAGCCGTTCCACGACGGCATCAGTATCATGCTCTGCTTGCCCGGTGCGCAGATACAGAATGTCACTGTGCCGTCGGCATTGGACACTGCTCCCATCTTGGGCACACCGCCGGGATAGTTCTGCTGCGCCGAGTTGCTCACGCGCACCATGTTGAGGGAGGAGGTGGTGCTTGTGCCGGATGCTGTGGTGGCTTTGGCGGTGACGGTGTAATCGCCCATGGCTGTGAAGGTGTGCTGTCCAGTGGCCTTGGTGGCGTTGGTGGCGGAGCCTATGGTGGTGCCGTCCACCGATATTGTGATATTGGCAGCGGAGGTGGTGTAGGCTGTGAATGTGACAGGCGTATTGTCGGTCACCACTTGTCCCGACACCGATGACTCCAGCACCAGCTGAAATCCTGCCGGATACACCTTGACAAATATATCGCCGCCCTCGGAGGTCTTGCCCTCGCGGCTGCCGTCGGCGTTGCGGAACACAAATGTCAGCTGCTCCACGGTTTCACCGGCGGCCACTCCATAGTAGCTGTTGATATCGGGGATGGTGAGGGTCCAGGTGTTGGCGCTCACGTAGGTGAGCTTGTATTTTGAAGAATTATCGCCCCATGAGGGTGCGTATTTCCAGTCGCTCTGCGAGCTGCTGAGGTTGGTGATCACTCCGGTGTGGGCATAGATGGGTGTGGAGGCCGTCAACCCTTCCAGTCCCTTGTTGCCCTGGTCGGCGTGATAGGTGATTACAATCCCTTTGGAGTCGGTTTGAACTATTGCCGGGTCGGTGGTCACCACCTGTGCTGAAGCCGCAATGGCCCAGCATCCGACAAGCAGCGTCAGAATTCGATGTGTCATGGATTCAGTAGGAATAATTAGTATGATATATTAAAAAAACACAAATCAGTGTGCAAAGATAGAAGATTTCCGCAAACTACCGTATTCTATCCACGATAAATTGAGTATTTTTGTAGGTTGCAATCTGTAATTTGTATGGAATTCAAGTTATCGTCACAATATAAGCCCACCGGCGACCAGCCGCAGGCCATCGAACAGCTCGTGGCGGGGGGGCTTGACGGTGCCCCCGCCCAGACTCTGCTTGGTGTCACCGGTTCGGGCAAAACATTTACCATGGCCAATGTGGTGCAGCGAGTGCAGAAGCCCACGCTGATTCTCAGCCACAACAAAACTCTCGCCGCGCAGCTCTACAGCGAGTTCAAAAGTTTTTTCCCCGACAACTCCGTGCAGTATTTCGTATCCTACTACGACTACTATCAGCCCGAGGCCTACATCCCATCGGTGGACAAATATATCGAGAAGGACCTGATGATCAACGATGAAATCGACAAGTTGCGCCTCGCCACCACATCCGCGCTCCTCTCGGGCCGGCAGGATGTGATTGTGGTCAGCTCGGTGTCGTGTCTCTATGGCATGGGCAATCCCGAGGATTTCAACAGCAATGTCATCTCCATCAGTGTAGGGCAGAGGATTGCACGCAATGTGTTTCTACGCGAGCTGGTCAACGCTCTCTATTCCCGCAACGAGATTGCCTTCAACCGCGGTAACTTCCGCGTCAAGGGCGACACCGTGGACATCTATCTCGCCTATGAGGAGATTGTGGTGAGGGTGGTGTTCTGGGGCGATGAGATTGAGTCTATCGCCACCTACTATCCCACCGACAATGCCACTCTCGGACAGCACGACTCGTTCAAGATCTTCCCGGCCAACATATTTGTCACCTCCCGCGAGCGCATGGCTTCCGGCTTGGCGCAGATTGAACTCGACCTCGGCGAGCAGGTGCAGTTTTTCAACAATGAAGCCCGCCTGCTCGAGGCCAAGCGGCTACAGGAGCGTGTGACCTACGACATCGAGATGATGCGCGAGGTGGGCCACTGCTCCGGCATCGAGAACTACAGCCGCTATTTCGACGGACGCCGTCCGGGAATGAGACCGTTCTGCCTCCTTGACTATTTCCCGAAAGATTTCCTCACCATCATCGACGAAAGCCATGTGACCATCCCGCAGGTCCGCGCAATGTACGGCGGCGACCTGTCGCGCAAGATGAACCTCGTGGAATACGGTTTCCGGCTTCCGGCGGCATTGGACAACCGCCCACTGAAGTTCGAGGAGTTTGAAAGCCTCACTCCGCAGGTGATGTATGTCAGTGCCACTCCGGCCGACTACGAGCTCCAGCGTAGCGAAGGTGTGGTGGTGGAGCAGATTATCCGTCCCACCGGCCTGCTCGACCCTGTCATAGAGGTACGCCCGTCGCTCAATCAGATCGACGACCTCATGGAGGAGATTCAGCTGCGTGTGGAGCGCAATGAGCGCGTGCTTGTCACCACACTCACCAAGCGCATGGCCGAGGAACTCAACGACTACCTCCTCAAGCTCAGGGTCAAGGCTGCCTACATCCATAGCGATGTGGACACGCTCGACCGCATCCGCATTCTCGACGATTTGCGGTCAGGGGTGTATGATGTACTCATCGGTGTCAACCTCCTTCGCGAGGGACTCGACCTGCCTGAGGTGTCGCTGGTGGCCATCCTCGATGCCGATAAAGAAGGGTTTCTCCGCTCCCACCGCTCGCTCACCCAGACTGTTGGCCGTGCTGCGCGTAACCTCAACGGCACTGTGATAATGTATGCCGACAAAATCACCGACTCCATGCGCCAGACTATTGATGAAACGGCCCGCCGCCGCACCATCCAGCTTGCCTACAACGAGGAGCACGGCATCACTCCCCAGGCTATCGTAAAGGCACGCAACAGAATCATCGGCATTGATGCCGCCGACGATTCCGCTCAGGAGTCGTCTCGAGGAAAAGGTGCTCGTTCCGGCAAGAGTCCGGCCAAATCTTCCCGTCGCGAAGGTCATGCCGCCACTATCTATGAGAGCGATGTCACCACTTCGGTCAACATTGCCGCCGACCCGGTGATTCCTTATATGACAGCTTCCGAGCTTGAACGCTCCATCACCAGCCGTAGAGTGGAGATGGTGGAGGCCGCCAAGCGGATGGAGTTTATTGAGGCTGCCCGCCTGCGCGACGAGATTTTGAAAATGGAGGAACTGCTCAAAGAAAAGAAACAAGCCGATGCTGCAGAATAAGGATTTTGACCTCACACGCTTTCTCCCCACCTCTGTCAAGGAGATGAAGCTGCTCGGATGGGACCACGTGGATGTGGTGCTCTTCAGCGGCGATGCCTACGTGGACCACCCCTCGTTTGGGGCGGCGGTGATTGGCCGCACGCTCCAGAATGCCGGATACAATGTGGCGATTGTGCCGCAGCCCAACTGGCAGGACGACCTGCGCGACTTCAAGAAGTTCGGTGCTCCAAGACTGTTTTTCGGCGTGTCGCCCGGTGCCATGGACTCGATGGTCAACCATTACACCGCCGCCCGGCGCCGCCGCAGCGACGATGCCTACACCCCCGGTGGCCGTCATGGTGCCCGTCCCGACTATCCGTCAGTGGTGTACACCAATATTTTGCGTGAGCTTTACCCCGACACGCCTGTGGTGCTCGGCGGCATTGAGGCTTCGCTGCGTCGCCTGAGCCATTACGACTATTGGCAGAACAAGCTGCGCCCTTCGCTGCTCATGGATGCCAACGCCCATCTGCTGGTGTATGGTATGGGAGAGCTGCCGGTTGTGGAGATTGCCCGCCGTCTTGACCGTGGGGAGCCGATAGATGCGTTGGCCGACGCAATGCAATGTGTGTCGATCCAGCCTTTGGATGCCATACCGCTCAATCCTGACGGCAGCACTCAGATCGTGCTCCACAGCTATGAGGATTGCCTCCGCTCCAAGCGGTGTCAGGCCGAGAATTTCAAGCATATCGAGCAGCAGAGCAACCGTATGCACGGCGCCACTATCTGGCAGCGGCACGGCGATGTGGCGGTGCGCGTCAACCCCATGCACCCGCCCATGACCACTGAGCAGATAGATGCTTCATTTGACCTTCCCTACACCCGTGTGCCCCATCCGCGCTATAAAGGCAAAACCATCCCGGCCTACGAGATGATTCGCCATTCGGTGTGTCTCCACCGTGGATGTTTCGGCGGATGTGCTTTCTGCACCATCTCCGCCCATCAGGGCAAATTCATCGCCTCGCGCTCCAAGGAGTCGATTCTCCGCGAGGTGAAGCAGGTGGTGGAGATGACTGATTTCAAGGGGTATATTTCCGACCTCGGTGGTCCGAGCGCCAATATGTACTCCCTCGGAGGAAAGGACAAATCGGTGTGCGCAAAATGCCTCCGTCCGTCGTGTCTCCATCCCAGGCCGTGCCCGAATCTCAACACCGACCATTCCCGTCTCCTGGATATATACCATGCTGTGGACGCCATGCCGGGAGTGAAAAAATCGTTCATCGGTTCAGGCGTGCGCTATGACCTCTCCATGCACCCCACCGGGAGCAAGAGCGTAGATGCTGTCAACCGTCGCTACAATGAGGAGCTTATAGAGCACCATGTGTCAGGCCGTTTGAAGGTGGCTCCCGAGCACACTGCCGACCATGTGCTCAATCTGATGAGGAAGCCGAGCTTCACTCTGTTCCACGATTTCAAGCGTGTGTTTGACGGTGTCAACCGTCGCTGCGGACTCAAGCAGCAGCTCATTCCCTACTTCATCTCAAGCCATCCCGGATGTCGCGAGGTGGATATGGCCGAGCTGGCGGCGGAAACCAAGGAACTCAATTTCCATCTGGAGCAGGTGCAGGATTTCACCCCCACACCCATGACCCTTGCCACCGAGATTTACTATACCGGCATCCATCCCTACACCGGTGAGAAAGTGTTCACCGCCACCACGCCTGAGCAGAAACAGGCCCAGCGGCAATATTTCTTCTGGTACGACCCCACGCGACGCGGTGAAATAGTGCGCGGCCTCAAGCGGCTCAACCGCCGCGACCTCATCGCCCGCCTCTATCCGGCACATCGCTAACCCCGGTTTTCAGCAGTATATCAATCATCACAAATATTAAAAAAGCAGAGAGTGCGCCACATTTACTGGCGCACTCTCTGCTTTTTTAGGTTCTTATCTTTAGAACAGGATGTTCATACCGAGGTTGAGCGAAGCGTTGCTCGACAAGGGGATAAACTCTTTGGTGGTTTTGCCCAGAGTGTGGTCCATACCCACGAAGAAGTTGAATCCGGTGGGATGGAAGTTTACAATCCAGCCAAACCCGGCGCCGAATGTGCCCGCGCTGAGGTTGATGCCGCCGTCCACCCATTTCACCGGTGCGATGTTGGCCGAGAAGCGGAAGTCGGTCCATGAGAACGCCCCCTGGATGCGGGTGGTGTTGAGCACACCGAAGTTCAGATTGCGATACATCGGCAGGGTGTATTTGGCACCGATGTTGAGAGTGGCGCCAAGCATGGTGGTGCGGCCACCCGAGTTGCCGGCATCATCAAGTTCGTAGATGGCCGAGATGTCATCGCGCATATTGTCCCACTGGTGCTCGAAGCTGTTGGGTGCGTCATCGTCGGCACTGAAAGTATATCTGTCGGTGTTGAAAGTTTTCTCACCGTTGGTGGTGGCAAGTTGGTTCTCGCTCCAGGATATGAAGCCGAAGTCGAGGAGAGCCATTGACAGTTCCACATCGGGGAGGAGCTGGTAGGTGGCACCGAGGTCGATGGCCATACCGAAGCCGTTGAGGCCGAAGCTGTCATAGTCCATGCCGTTCACATACTGATGGCCGGTGTGGCTGTTGGTTTTGGTTTTGTAGGTCATACCCTTCATGCTGGCGTTGATTTCAGCTTCGGAGGTGATGCGCCAGTCGTTCTCGTTCAGCTCCAGATTGGCGGTTTTGAAGTTAGCGCTGAGGTCGCCCACACCGATGAGAAATTTCAACGCGCCACCCACGCGGAGCTTCTTGTTGATATTACGGCTGTGGCCGAGGGCGATTTCGCCGTAGGCGGTGCCGAAAGCTCGGGTGCCGCTCAGGTCGTAGCTTCGGTTGGACACACCCTCTTTAAGGAATGAGAACAGTGCGCCGGGAGTTTTCAGGCCGAGCGAAGCGCGTGCGCTCAGGGTGATGGTGTTGTAACCTCCCCAAGCCTTGAAGCCGGCAGCGAGGATAGGTATTTTGATGTCGGCACCGATACGTTTGTTGCCGTCAAGATTCTTCATCACCTCCTCGGGGCTGAGGTAAGGACTGAGGAATGTGGTGGTCTGGCCGTTGACATTGTATATCACATCCTTCACATGAAGAGTACCGTTCATGGTCACATTCATGTTGCCCAACGCGGGGATGGCAACGAAGTTTTTGGAGTTGTCGTAGGCCGGGTTCATCTGGAAACGGTAGGTGTAATCGTCCACAAAGTAGGCAGATTCGGTGTTCTGGGCCACGGCTGCGGAGCTGACGGCTAAGGTGGCGAGAGCTCCGAGTATATATTTGTTGAATGTCATAATTAAAATCTTAGGAATATTAGTCATCAAGGTCTCTGATATAGTAGCCGTCGGCTGTCACACGGATGTTGTCGAGAATGATAGTCATATCAGGACTGAGCACCGGTGAGTTGGGTTCGTTAGCCATGGCTGTAGCCACAAACCGTATGCCGTTGATGTTGCTGCCCGACGGTATAGTGGTCGTGGTGTGGATGTAGATATGATGGTTTTGTGCGTTGGCCGGGATGATGGCGCCGTCAATTTCCACAGGTTCGCCGTTGGCTCCATAGATTCTGTTTCCTTGTTCATCGATGGGGTAGCCGGTGAGGGTTACATCGATAGGAATGTTGGATGATGCGTTGGTCGAGATGCTCAGGCGCTCTATGGTGCAGCAGTTGAGGTCTTCCGATGCCCATCCGTCGAAGTCGTCGGAATATACAATCTGCGACCCTTCTTTCATTCCCAGCGGAGCGAGCATGTTGTAGTCGCCGTCCACGGTGCCTATGTTAACGCCGAGCTTGAAGTTGTCGATATGCTGGGTGGGCACGTAGGGGTGGATGAGGTCAAACGACAGCTCGGTGGGAAGACCTTCGCCGGCAAGCAGATAGCCGAGGTCGGAGAACTCAAGCCATTTTGCATTCTCCATACCTTCAGGACGCATCGTGGGGTCGGTGGGCGAGAGAACGAAGTGGAACACTCCGTTGACAGCGTTGGATGCAATAAGTTCTATTTCCTGATTGAGCACAAACTCTTTGGCGGGTTTGCCGGTACGGTGCGCTGTGATTTTCAGTCCGGTTGAGGCCTTGAGGTCGTATGCTACAAACGGGTTGGTGATGGTGAGATAGATCTGCGGATTCTCGAGCGCGAGGTTGGTGGTCTCCTGGGTGAGGATGTCGGGCAGATCGTTGAGTTCTGCAGATGGAATGTCAACATCCTTGATTTGGTAGTGCAGATCGCCTGTGAACTCCGACACTGTGGTGTCGTAGGTGGTATAGTCAACGGTCATGGTGAGCTGCGAGGAGAGTTGGGCGAGCGAACCGGAGATGTTGTTTTCGTGGATTGTAAGAATACCGTCAAGCAGGTAGAATGCGCCCGTCACTGATATATAGCCGTTATCGGCGTCGGTGGTGGAGGGGATGAAATCTGCTTCGTTGATACCTTTCAAGAAGGCGAAATCCAGCTCTGATGCGTGTACCACAATAGACAGTGTCGCTCCTGTGGAAGTGGTGGAGGGGATGGTGAGCACACCGGTGCTCTTGGTGTAGGTGCTGTTGGAGCCTTCAACTGTCACTCCCACAAGTCCTTTAGGAAGCTGGAGCGAGATGTCGGACATGGAGATACCGGACACTTTACCCTGCAGCTCGCGTATATTGATATCCATTTTCAGTGTCATATTGCACTTGATATTGTCAATACCCTGGATGTAGCTGCTGACATTTGAGGAGGTATATGTGAAGGTGCGGACTTCGGACTGGACACCGAATGACATTTGCTCCGGTGTGGTAGCGCGTGTCAGCTCCGGCTTGAGGTTGATGATATTGGTGGAGCTGTTAATCACAGGACGCGACATCCTGATCTCCTTCACTTCGATGTTTTCGGATTCAAAATGCCCGTCGCGGCTCACGGCATATTCGCCGTTCACCACCTTCACACAGTTGTTGGGATCGTTTTCATCAATATTGAAAATGTTCTCAAGTTTCACCGGCTCAACATTGACCGGGATGGTCAGGTCGTTGACCGGGACTTTGACCAAAGTGTCAAGATTGCCGAGGTCGTAGTCGTTGTCCACGCAAGATGTCAAGGCTACGCACAGGCTTATCCCTGCATAAAATGTAGTTTTTAAGTTCATACTGAATATTATATGATGAATTGAATATTGTTAAAAACGCATGTTTGTAAATGTGATTTGGCGATTTGTGTGTAAAATTGATGCAAATATAGTAAAAAATGTGTAATTAGCCCTTGCTCCACGGCTTTATTTCCAAAATCCGCGGGTAAATAGAAGCAGCACGGTGAATATCTCAAGGCGTCCTATGAGCATTTCCAGGGCAAGCACCCATTTGCCGGCATCGGGAAGCGCTCTGTAATTGTCGCCATATCCTGTGATGTTGACATCAAGGCCGGTGTTGCTAAGGCATGAGAATGACGAGAAAAAGGCATCGATGATGGGCACATCGAGGGCGGTGAGGATTATTCCGCCTCCCACTATTAGCATCATGTAGATGCACAGGAAGGCTATCACTTTGTTGACGGTGTCGTAGGTGGCGGTGACTCCGTTGATGCGCATGCCAACTATGGTGTTGGGGTGAACGCAGCGGTAGATCTCGTTGTTGGCGTTTTTGAACAAAAACAGCATCCTGTCGATTTTGGCTCCGCCGCTGGTGCTACCGGCGCATGATCCGAAAAACATCATCACAAACAGCAATGAAATCACGAACGGCCCCCAGTTGCCGGCTCCGGGTATCATGTAGCCGGTGGAGGTGAGGGTGGATATAATCTGAAACAGCGGATCGATACTCACCGACTCTATCCCGGTGTAGGCACCCACTATCACGATTGAGGCTATGAACAGTACGAGACACAATAATATAATACGCACGTAGGCGCGGAACACATCATTGCGCCACAGTGATCCGTGGTCACCGTTCCACCAGCGGAACATCAGCGAGAAGCTCACTCCGCCCAAAAACATGAACACTGTCAGCACTATCTTCACATACAGCGTGCCATACTGCGACAATCCGGCATCGCTCGTGGCGAACCCTCCGGTGGAGATGGTGGAGAATGTGTAGCACACGGCAGTATATAAATCCATCGGGCCGAGCCACAACAGGATTGCCAGGATCAGTGTGAGCACACAGTAGATGCTCCACAAACCCTTGGCAGTCTGCGATATGCGCGGACGCAGCTTGTCGTGCGTTATCCCGGACACTTCGGCGTTGAACATCTGCATCCCGCCCGAATGGTTGAGCATCGGGATGACGGCGAGGGTGAACAGTATGATTCCCATGCCGCCGAGCCACTGTATCAGCGATCGCCACATCACCAGTCCCCGCGACAGGCTGTCGATGCTTCCGATCACCGATGCTCCGGTGGTGGTGAACCCCGACATCGCTTCAAAAAAAGCATCGCTTACACTCATCCGCGCTTCGCCTATCATGAACGGCAACATTCCAAACAGCGAGAAGAACACCCACACCAGTGCGGTGAGCAGGAATCCGTCGCGCTTCCCCATTTCAGGATGCGAGGGGCGGAGTCCGAAGGCAAGGGCACACCCGGCTATGAGGGTGACTCCCACAGTGATGCAGAACGCTTTGGCATCCGTTTCGCCATACAGTGTACTTATTACTGTCGGCACAAGCATGAACAGAGCCTCGATGATGAGGAGCATGCCTATGACGCGGAGCACTGCGGGGATGTTGATATGTGAATGTCGGGTGAAACGCATCTGCACGGGTTGTGGTCAGTTGAAGTATTTTTCGATTTTGTGGAGAGCTCCGGCCAGACACACCACCACCACGTGGTCGCCCTGGCATATCTGGGTCATACCGTTCACAAGCATCCCCTTGCCGTCGCGTATCAGGGCAGCGATGGTCATATCGCGTGTGAGCTTGAGGTCTTTCACAAGGGCTTTGGTGACTTTAGAGCCCGGCTTCACTTCGATTTCGGCCACATCAGCGTCGGCAAGAGCCATGAACTGGGCGGAGTTGACATCGGCATCTATCATCATCTGGAACACTTTGCTTGATGCCAGCAGTTTCTTGTTGACTATGGTGCCTATGTTGAGGTTTTCGGCCTCGGATATAAGTTGGATATTCTCCACCTCGGCTATCGTTTTCTTCACACCACACTCTTTTGCAGTCAGGCAGGTGAGGATATTGGTTTCGCTGCTGTCGGTCAACGCTATGAACGCGTCGGCATCAGCTATCCCTTCTTCGCGCAAAGTGTCGATATCCCTTGCGTCACCGTGAACTATGGTGGTACCGTCACACCGTTCGCACAAATCCTGGCATCTGTCGCGGTTGCTCTCGATAATGGTGAATTTGTATTTGTCACCGGCCAACGCTATCAGTCGAAGGGCAATCCGGGAGCCGCCCATAATCATCACCTTGCGGATGTTGTGGTGTGTTTTGCCACACAGGGTGCGCAGCTCATCCACATGCTCACGGGTGGTGGTCACATACAGTATGTCGTTGGGACGGAGGGTGTCATCGCCTCGCGGTATGATTGTTTCGTGGTGTCGCTTGATGGCCGACACATGGAAGTAGTGGTTGCTGATGGTCAGTTCTTTAAGCTTCAGTCCGGCAATCTTGGCGTTCTCGCGGATTTTCACTCCCACCACTATCAGCTCGCCGTTGTGCAGCTCAAACCAGTTTCTCACCCACGACCGCTCCAGCGAGGTCACTATCTCCTGGGCAGCAAGATATTCGGGATAGATCAAGGCGTTGATGCCGTGGCGCGAGAAAAATTCACGGTGGTCGCGGGTCATGAACTCATAGTTGTCGATTCGCGCCACTGTTTTTACCGCGCCGAGGCTTTTGGCTATCGAGCACGCTATCACATTGGTGTTCTCGCTGGGGGTGACGGCTATGAACAGGTCGCAACACTCCACTCCTGCTGATTTCAGCACGGCAAATGAGGTGGGCGAACCGCGCCGTGTGAGCAGATTGTAGTTCGCATCAAGCACCGACAGCTTGGTCATATCGGCATCAATAATCGTGATGTCCTGGTCCTCGCGTGACAGGAGTTTGGCAACGTGTGAGCCAACTTCGCCGGCTCCGGCTATCACAATCTTCATTTCTTGAGCGATATTAGATGTTGGTAAATAGTGTCGGCATCCATACCGCACAGTTTGTAAAGTTCGGCAACGGTGCCTTGTGGCACAAACTTGTCGGGAACACCCAACTTCTGCACCGGGATATTGTGGCCGCGGCTGTTGAGCCATTCGGTCACCGCGCTGCCGAGGCCACCGTTGACCGAGGCATCCTCCACTGTGATAATCGGAGCACCGGACTCCGCAGCGGCCTGAAGTATCGTTTCATCAAGAGGTTTTAGATACACCATGTCGTAATGTGCCGCTTCAACCCCTTGCTCTCTCGCCCGCTCGATGGCTTTGGCAGCTTCGCGGGCTATCGGCCCGAGGGTGAGGACGGTGGCATCGGCTCCGTCGCACAGTTTCACCCCTTTGCCTCTCTGGAGAGCGTGCATCGGCTGCTGCCAGTCGGTGTTGTGGCCGCGGCCTCGCGGATAGCGGATGGCCAACGGTCCCTTGCGGTCGGGAAGCTGCGAGCTGTACAGAAGATCGCGGAGCTGTATCTCGCTGCTCGGTGCGGCTATGGTCATCCCCGGGATGGTGGAAAGATAGGCAAGGTCAAACACTCCATGGTGGGTCACTCCGTCTTCACCCACCACTCCCGCACGGTCAATGCAGAAAGTGACCGGTAGCTCCTGGATGGCCACATCGTGGATTATATGGTCGTATGCGCGTTGCAGAAACGATGAGTAGATGGCCACGTAGGGGAGCATCCCCTCCTTGGCAAGGCCGCCGGCAAAAGTCACGGCGTGGCCCTCCGATATCCCCACATCAAATGTGCGCTCCGGCATCGCTGCCTGCAGTTTGCTCAGCGAGGTGCCCGACAGCATGGCGGCAGTGATGCCCACAATCTTGGGATTTTTCCTGGCCAGCTCCACCAGGGTGGTGCCGAACACATCCTGATATTTTGGAGGCTTGACACCGGTTTCCACGAGTCGTTCGCCGGTTTCGGGATTGAATTTGCCCGGCGCGTGCCAGTGAGCGGGGTCTTTCTCTGCGGCGGCAAACCCTTTTCCTTTCACTGTGCGCAGATGCAGTATGCGCGGGCCGCGCATATCCTTGATGTCGTTGAGCACACGGATCAGGCGGGGCAGGTCATGGCCGTCAAACGGTCCGAAATATCGTATGTTGAGCCCCTCGAAAATATTCTGCTCCTTGTTAATGAGTGATTTAAGGCTGTTGTTGAACCGCAATATTCTTCCGCGGCTCTTCTCGTTGAGCAGGTGCATTTTGCACATCGCATGATAGGTGATGTAGCGGAGGGTGTTGTAAGCCTTGGAAGTGGTGAGATGCGCCATGTGGGAATTGAGCGATCCCACATTGCGGTCAATCGACATATCGTTGTCGTTGAGGATGATGAGAAGATTGTTGGGAGTGTTGGCCACATTGTTTAGACCCTCGAACGCCAGTCCGCCCGAAATTGATGCATCGCCAATCACTGCCACCACATTGCGGTTCTTGTCGTTCTCCGACAGCGACGACGCCACGGCCATGCCTAATGCAGCCGATATGGAGTTGGACGCATGACCCGCTGTGAAGGTGTCATACTCGCTCTCCTCCGGATTGGGAAATCCGCTCAACCCACCCAATGTGCGGTTGGTGTGAAACCTGTCGGCACGACCTGTCAGGAGCTTGTGGCCGTATGCCTGATGACCCACATCCCACACTATCCTGTCGTAGGGAGTGTTGAACACATAGTGGAGTGCCACTGTTATCTCGACGGCTCCCATGCTTGAGGCGAAATGTCCCGGATGCTTCGAGAGAGAATCTATCAGGAATCTACGGATATCCGCGCACACTTCCTGCAGCTGCTCGGGCTGCATGGCGCGGAGCTGCTGCGGACCTTGAATCTGGCTCAGCAGAGGATACCGCCCCTTGTCGAGCGGCTGCACGGAGCTGTCACTTGGAGCTTGAATTGTTGTCATGAGGCTGCTTGCGAATATATTTTTTGTACATCGGCACAAACACCACTATGCCCGATGCCACGAGAATAAACAATGTTTTGAGAGTGAAAGGCTGTGTTGTAACCACCAGATACGCCAGGCATAGCCACAGGAGTATCAGGAACACAAATCGGATTTTCACTGCGTTGGTCATACAAAAATTATTTTGCTTCCTGCAAAAATACGAAAAATATCATTCATCGCCCCCATCTCCGTAACATTTATTGCCCGTAGGGTGGACGAACCAAAGCACCAAAGCCGAAGAAAAGAATTGGAGCGAGGCCGATTATTGTTTTATGTGACTGTTGATGATGGGCATGTATATCTTGATGTATCTTTGCATTGAAATCAAACGCTTATCCCCAAATGGCAAAAATAACAGTAAAAGATACCGATGTTAATGTTGTAAAAGTGAACGGTGAGGACTATATCTGCCTCACTGATATGTTGCGAGCCAAAGATGGTGACTTTTTTATCACGGATTGGCTACGTAATCGTAACACGCTTGAGTTTATCGGCATTTGGGAGAAAGTGTATAATTCCGGATTTAATTATGGCGAATTCGCCACAATTAGAAATCAGTCCGGTCTCAACAGTTTTAAGATAAGCGTCAAGGAATTTGTGGCACGAACCAATGCTATATCACTTCAAGCCAAAGCAGGACGGTATGGTGGTACGTACGCCCATAAGGATATAGCGTTTGAGTTCGCCATGTGGATTAGCCCGGAATTTAAGGTCTATATCGTCAAAGAGTTCCAGCGGTTGAAATCCGAGGAATAGCGGTTGATCGGGTGGTCCGCAAAGCGTGAGTTGTCGAAGATCAACTACCGCATACACACCGATGCCATCAAGCAGAACCTAATTCCGGCAGAGGTCACAAAAGCACAGGCAAGCATCATCTATGCCAATGAAGCCGATGTGTTGAACGTGGCAATGTTCGGTATGACAGCGAAACAGTGGCGTGAGGCTAACCCCGACTTGAAAGGCAATATCTGATATATCGGCTCTAATGGCGGCTTAAACTACATTGAATAATTGGATTCCAAGTATTTTCAACTCATAAAATGAGGCGGTTGCAGTCGTGTGGTACAATAAGAGTACTAAAGCGATGTTATTTATCAGCCTTTGGCGCAAAGGAGGTAAGAAAAAAACGTGCCGTATTTCGCAAAATAGTTGATAATGTTTTTTTACCAATTATTTAGATTATCTTTGCAACTGAACCAATAACCGATAGCGTATGCCAAAAAGACTCACTCTCCAGGCTTTGCTTGTAAGCATCGCCCTTGCAGTTGCAGCAACTGCGTGTGGCAATACAAGCACCACCAAAACCGAAAAGGTGGAAGGTGTGGAATGGAATGTTTCCGTTAGAAAAGCGGTACAATTCTATGACACCCGGACAGGTGTTAATACTGACAATAAATATACTCTTGCAGACACTGCATCTATAAACCAACAACTTCTTGGCATTAAGTCTGAAAATTTGACTCTCGAATGGACTATTCCAAGTGCTGACGGCTCTATTTGGCTTGTTGCATACGAAAATGAGGCGATTTTATCTGAAAAGGTAGCTGTAACCGAAGCAAACACTATGCCGTCCTATGGCGGCAATATTCAGGTCGCATTCAAGTTTGCGGACGCTGACAAGTGGGCTACAATTACCCGTGAAAATATCGGTAGCAGATTGGCCGTTTTTGTCAATGGTCAACTTATGAACGCTCCGCAGGTCAATAACGAGATTACATCAGGTAATTGCTCGGTGACAATCCCCGGTGATATGATTAAACAATATCTGCCGGATATAGATTTGGAAAAATTAAAGCAATAAAAAATTCAGCTTACACAAAATGCTCCATTCGTGGAGCATTTTTTATGTGACAAAGCGACATTGATTATAAACAACTACGGTTTGACAGCAGATTGCCAAACCGTAGTTGATAAATATTTTTGTGGGGATTATTTGTTGGCGCGTTTGCGCTCAAGCTCGTCAAGAATTATTTTGCGCAGGCGGATGTGGTGGGGAGTTACCTCCACATACTCATCGCCTTTGATGTACTCCAGAGCTTCCTCGAGGCTGAACACCACCGGAGGCACAATACGTGCTTTATCGTCAGCTCCGGAAGCACGCATGTTGGTGAGCTTCTTGGATTTGGTCACATTGACCACAATATCGTTGTCCTTGGCGTTCTCGCCCACCACCTGACCGGCATACACCTCCTCCTGCGGGAAGATGAAGAAGCGTCCGCGATCCTGGAGTTTGTCGATAGCGTAGGCAAATGCCGTGCCGCTCTCCATGGCTATCAGCGAGCCGTTGGTGCGGCGTTCGATTTCTCCTTTCCAAGGCTGATATTCAAGGAAGCGGTGGGCCATGATTGCTTCGCCTGCTGATGCGGTGAGCACATTGTTGCGCAATCCGATGATGCCGCGTGAGGGGATGTTGAATTCCATCTGCACACGGTCGTTTTGGGTGGTCATCGACACAAGGTCGCCCTTGCGGCGTGTCACCATATCAATCATTTTGCTGGCATACTCCTCGCTCACATTGATGGTCAGCAACTCTACAGGCTCACATTTCACACCGTCAATCTCCTTGACAATCACCTGAGGCTGACCCACCTGAAGCTCGTAACCTTCGCGGCGCATTGTTTCGATGAGCACGCTCAAGTGGAGCACGCCACGGCCAAATACAGTCCACACATCCTCGTGGTCGGCTTTGGTGACACGCAGCGCGAGATTGCGGTCAAGCTCTTTGGTGAGGCGGTCGCCGATATGGCGCGAGGTCACATATTTGCCATCGCGGCCAAAGAACGGGGAGTCGTTGATGGTGAACGACATGGACATTGTGGGCTCGTCGATTGCGATGCGGGGAAGTGCCTCCGGTGTTTCGGGGTCGGCCACTGTGTCGCCGATCTCAAACCCTTCGATACCGACAAGGGCACATATATCGCCGCTGTTCACGCTCTCCACGCGCTTGCGTCCCATACCTTCAAACACATGCAGCTCCTTGATGCGCTGGCGCACTGTGGTGCCGTCCTTTTTGCAAAGCGCTATATCCATACCTTCGCGCAGGGTGCCGCGGTGCACACGGCCCACGGCAATACGACCCACATAGTTGGAGAAGTCGAGCGAGGTGATGAGCATCTGTGCCGGGCCTTCAAGAGTTTCGGGCTCAGGGATATATTCAATGATGGCATCCAGCACTGCAGTGATGTCGTCGGTAGGCTTCTGCCAATCGGTGCTCATCCAGCCTTGCTTTGCAGAGCCGTAGATAGTGGGGAAATCAAGCTGCTCCTCGGTGGCGTCGAGGTTGAACATCAGGTCAAACACCATCTCCTGCACCTCGTCGGGGCGGCAGTTGGGCTTGTCCACCTTGTTGATCACCACCACCGGTTTCAATCCCATCTGGATAGCTTTCTGAAGCACGAAGCGGGTTTGGGGCATCGGGCCTTCAAAAGCGTCCACCAGCAGCAGACATCCGTCGGCCATGTTGAGCACACGCTCCACCTCACCGCCGAAGTCGGCGTGTCCCGGGGTGTCGATGATATTGATTTTATATCCTTTATAGTTGATGCTTACGTTCTTGGAAAGGATTGTTATGCCTCGTTCACGCTCAAGGTCGTTGTTGTCGAGAATAAGCTCACCGGCATTCTGATTCTCACGAAAGAGGTTTCCGGCCAGAAGCATTTTGTCCACCAGAGTGGTTTTGCCATGGTCCACATGGGCAATAATGGCAACATTGCGAATTTTCTGCATGCTGAAATTGTACTATTTTTTTGCGGGTGCAAAGTTACGCATTTTCTCCCTAACCTGCTATAATGTTTTGAGAAAATATCTTGAATCGCAGGTCAACTAATTGGTTTAAATACATAGTTCAACTAAATGGTTAAGTGGATTGGTTAAAATTTCTTGTCGTTTAGTTATGACTTTTTTTGTACTTTTGCGCGATTAAAATTTTTGATGAATCATGAATGATATGAGTTTCAACAAATTGGCGGCCAAACGCTATTCTTGCAAAAAATACAGCTCGCGGAGCATTGACGAAAATCTTCTGCAGCAGATACTTGAAGGTGGTCGGTTGGCTCCCACTGCCAAAAATCTTCAGGAACAACATATCTATGTGGCCTGCAGTGCGGAAGCACTGACCAAGATTGATGAGTGCACCCCTTGCCGCTACGGTGCCCCGGTGGTGCTTGTGGTAGCCTTTGACAAAAATAATGTGTATATCTATCCCGGTGGCAAGCGCGACTCCGGCATTGAGGATGCTTCTATTGTGGCAACTCATCTGATGCTTGCGGCAGCCGATGCCGGTGTGGATTCCTGTTGGGTGAACTGCTTTGACCCCGACAAACTCCACGCATTGCTCGGGTTGCCTGAGAATGAGGAAATACTGATGCTTCTCGATCTTGGATATGCCGCTGAGGATGCCGGTCCGCTCCCCAACCATTTTTCAAGAAAACCGCTTCAGGACACGGTAAGCCGTATATAAAAAGAGCAAATAAAGAGTTTTAAATCGCAAAGACACAATGGTACAGTTCAGTAGGAAGTATTATATTTTTCTGATTGTTTTTCTGGGAATGTTGTCAGCCTTCGGACCGTTTGTCACGGATATGTATCTGCCGACACTTCCCTCTATGACTGAGGTGTTTCATACCACTACAGCACTTGTCCAGATGGGATTGGCCACAAGTATGTTCGGCCTTGCAGTGGGGCAGGTGTTTTTCGGCCCTCTGAGTGATAAATACGGAAGGAAAGCGGTGCTGGTATCGGCGATGTCGCTGTTTGCCATATCCACTGTGGCAAGTATCTACTCGCCAAATATCGAGTTTTTCAATGTGTGTCGATTCCTACAGGGATTGGGCGGCTCGGGAGGCATTGTCTTGTCCCGTTCGGTTGCCTCTGATTGCTATTCAGGGCGCGACCTTGCCAAGATTCTTGTGATTATCGGTGCTGTCAATGGTGTAGCGCCTGTCACAGCCCCGGTGATAGGAGGGCTGGTGTCGGATGCCATAGGTTGGCAGGGAATATTTTGGGTGCTGTTTGCCCTAGGTGTAGTGATATTGCTCATGTGTCTTGTGTTCAGAGAATCGCACCGAAAGGAGAATCGATACGGGGGATCAATCATGAGTCTGTTGACAAAGTTTCCGCAGCTATTCAAGAATAGATATTTTGTGATCTACACACTGCTCTACACATTCACCTGCGGTGTGCTGTTCTCCTATATATCATCAGCCTCGTTCGTTATCCAGGGCATCTTCGGATTTTCGGAGTTCGGGTTCGCCATAATCTTCGGCCTCAATGCTGTAGGCATAGCTATCGGCTCAGCTTTGTCGCTCAGATTCCGCCGGATTCAGAATGCAGCGTTGACGGGTGCTGTCGGCATCACGCTGTTCTCGCTGTTGGATGCGACGGCCTACATGGTTATGCCTGAATTCATGCCATATGAGATTTTTACATTCCTGCTGCTGGTAAGCGTTGGTGTGATACTTCCCTCATCCACCACCATGGCTATGGACGAAGGGAGGGAGATGGCCGGAACAGCTTCCGCTATATTCGGGGCCTCCGGATTCCTGTTCGGTAGTATCGTAACTCCGTTGGTAGGCTTAGGCAATATCATGACCACCACATTCATTCTTCTTATCAGCTGTTCATTGCTGGCCCTGTTCTTCATTCTTCTTGCGAAAAAAAAGTTTTAGAATCTGGCTTTCCGGAACGCGGTGGGGGATAGGCCGGTGTGCTTCTTGAAGAATTTGCAAAAGGCGGATGTTTCGGAAAAGTTGAGTTCAGCAGCTATCTCCTGCACTGGATTCTGAGTTTCGCGCAATAGATATGAAGCCCGCTGAATAAGCTCGTCGTGAATTACAGCGAAAGGAGTTTTACCAAGGATACTCCGCACCACTTTTGATAAATGTTGGGAAGAAATGCACAGCTTGGCGGCATAGAAAGGGAGGTTGTGCTCCATCTTATAGTATTTCCACACAAGCCTGAGAAAATTGCGCAGAATAATGTCCTGTCGCTTTTCAAGACATAATTTTGCCACTTGGCTCAGTCGCTTGTTGTGCAGGATATTGCTGCTCTCGAGCAGGAAACATTTGAAGTATGCCTGACATAGTTCTGTGCGGAAGGCATGCGATTCGGATTTCAGGGCATTATAAAGCATACAGATTTGTTGCTCAAGGATTTTTGTTTCGGATTGCTCAAGCATCAGCAATGGAAATGAGTGAGGAGCCTTGAATTGATCGGAGTCCGGATGTTTCAATCCATTGAGTGATTCATTGGCGAATTTATAGTTGGGCAAAATACACCATGCAATCAGGTCATTGCTGAAAGAAAGGAAGTGGATAGGGTCCCATACGAGCATATCCGCCAAAGAGTTGGCCGATATTTTAATTACAGATGTGCCCACTTTTGCAGTTAGTATCCCTCGCGTCACCAACACAAATACCCGGCAATTGCTGACGGATTTATCTTTCAATAATTCAAATTCATCAGGACCTACAAGTAGCAGCCTGTCGGCGATAGAATTGCCGGATGGGAATATTTCGATAAGCTCGTTTTGATACATGTCTGATAGCTTTGACAGATGGCAAATGTAGATAAATATGAGTGGTTTGGAAAACAAATAAGTGTTAAAACCGCCTAAATTGTACGGTAGTGCGCACTTTGGACAACTTTTGGTTCGGAGTGAATAGAAATGCAAAAGATATGCCTGTGTAATTTTGCCGCAAAAACTTACACATTAACAAACAAATATGGCATATCAAAACTACGCAATAGCGATTGCGGCAATGGGGCTGATGATCAGTTCATGCAGCCGAGCCGGGAAAGAGTCTCAATCCGACTCTCCGCAGGAGTATCCGCTCATGGTTGTGGCACCGCAGCACGAGACTCTGTCAGTGAAATATTCGGCAGTCCTTGAGGGACGGCAGGATGTGGAAGTGCGCCCCGAAGTGTCGGGATTGATAACGAAAGTGTGTGTGGAAGAGGGTGCGAAAGTTCGCAAAGGTCAGGTGCTGTTTGTGATTGACCAGGTGCCCTATCGCGCTGCAGTGCAGAAAGCTCAGGCGGCTGTAGCCATTGCAGAGGCAAATCTCGCCACAGCGAAGCTGTCGCTTGAAGGAAAGGAAGAACTGTTCAAAGAGAATGTGATTTCGGATTTTGAACTGAAAACAGCCCGCAATTCGTTCCGAAGCACAGAGGCAGCTCTGCTTCAGGCCAAGGCCGAGCTCAAAACGGCTGAAAACAATCTGTCGTACACCGAAGTGAAGAGTCCGGTTGACGGCGTGGTCGGAATGACCTCGTTCCGTATAGGTGCCCTGGTTGGCCCCACCATGACCGAGCCTCTGGTCAATGTGAGCGACAACACACAGGTGTATGCCTATTTCTCAATGACAGAGAAGCAAGCACTGGATCTCACTTCCAACTATGGCTCGCTTGACGAAGCGGTAAAATCGTATCCGCCGATACATCTCGAGATGAACAACGGGGAGCTATATGCCGACACCGGCCTTATCGATGCCATAAGTGGTATAGTTGATAAAACCACAGGGACTGTGTCGCTGAGGGCGTCATTTCCCAATGAGAGCGGCAAACTGATGAGCGGCGGAAGTGCCAATGTGGTGCTGCAGTATGACCGACCGGGTGCGCTGGTGATACCGCAAGGTGCAACGTATGAGATACAGAACAAGATTTTCGCCTACAAGGTAGTGGGCGGTACAACAGTGTCAACACCCATTGAAGTTTTCAAAATCAATGATGGCAAACAATATATAGTGACCGGCGGATTGTCAACGGGCGATACAATCGTGGCCGAAGGCGCCGGACTGCTGAAAGCCGGAACCAAGGTGATTGCCGCATCACAACAGGATAAAGAAAAGGAGGGCGTAAAATGAATGTAAAGAGATTTATCGATCGCCCGATACTCTCAATGGTCATTTCAGTGATCATTGTGGTGGCCGGATTGATTGGTCTTTTCGCGCTCGCTGTGGAACAGTATCCCGATATAGCACCGCCCACGGTGCGTGTGTCGGACACATACAGCGGAGCCAATGCCGAAACAGTGCAGAAGAGTGTGATAGTGCCGCTTGAAGAGGCTATAAACGGCGTGGAAAATATGACCTACATGACCTCGACAGCCAGCAACACAGGCAGCGGTGATGTGACAATATATTTCAAGCAAGGGAGTGATGGCGACATGGCTGCTGTAAATGTGCAGAACAGCGTGGCAACTGCCACCGCACTGCTCCCGGCGGAGGTGACAAAAGTAGGAGTGACAACCCGTAAGCGCCAGAACAGCACCCTGATGGTGTTCGGGCTCTTTTCGCCCAACAGCACATACGATGAGACATTCCTCACCAACTATATGAATATCAACATCAAACCCGGCATACAGCGTATATCGGGCGTTGGCGAGGTGAATGTGATGGGCGGAGCCTACGCCATGCGTATATGGCTGAAGCCTGATGTGATGGCACGCTATGGACTTGTGCCCGACGATGTGACGGCCGCTTTGTCAAGCCAGAACATCGAGGCTTCAACAGGAGCCATAGGCGAGGATTCAGAAAATGTGTTTCAATATACCCTTAAATATCGCGGTCGTCTGGAAGAGGAAGGCGAATTCGAAGAGATTGTAATAAAAGCACTGGACAATGGGCAAGTTCTTAAACTCAAGGATGTAGCCGATGTGGAGCTTGGAGCGCAAAGCTACTCCTTCAAGGGTTTTGTCAATGGACTGCCAGGTGCCACCTGTATGATTAACCAGATATCAGGCTCCAACGCCAATGAGATTATTGTAAATATCGAGAAATATCTGGACCAGGTGAAGAAAACACTTCCGGACGATGTGGAGCTGGTGCAGCTCATGAACACAAAAACATTCCTTGATGCTTCGATCAACAAGGTGGTGGAAACATTGTTGGAAGCTATAGTGCTGGTGGTGCTGGTGGTATATATCTTTCTCCAGAACCCCCGCTCCACACTTATTCCCACAATAAGCATCTTTGTGTCGCTCATCGGCACCTTCGCGGTGTTGTATCTGGCAGGATTCAGTATCAATCTTCTCACTCTGTTTGCGCTGGTGCTTGCCATCGGCACTATAGTTGACGATGCCATTATAGTGGTGGAAGCGGTACAAACCAAATTTGATGAAGGGTATAAGTCAACCTACAAGGCTGCCGTTGATGCCATGGAGGGTGTGTCGTCGGCACTTGTCACCTCGACTCTTGTTTTCATGGCGGTGTTTGTGCCGGTGTCGTTCATGGGTGGCACATCCGGAGTGTTCTACACACAGTTCGGTATCACCATGGCCGTGGCGGTGGGGATATCCGCTGTCAATGCGCTGACCCTCTCACCGGCACTCTGCGCCCTGCTGCTACGCCCCAACCAGGACCTGACGGAGGGTAAGAAACTTGAGTTTTCCACCCGCTTCCGCATGGCGTTCGATGCCATTTTCAAACGGATATTGCGCAAATATGTGCTCGGAGTATTCTTCGTCATCAAGCGTAAATGGCTCGCATGGTCAATGCTTGCTCTGGCTTGCGGCGTGTTGGTGTGGCTCATGTCCACCACCAAAACCGGACTTGTGCCCAACGAGGATACCGGAGCGATGTTCATCAGTTTTGACGCTCCGGCAGGAAGCACTCTTGCCGAGAGCGAGGCAATAATGCAGAGAGTTCAGGCCGAACTTAAAGAGATACCTCAGATAGAAAACTTCAATATGGTAACCGGATTCGGAATGGCCTCGGGCAACGGGTCATCGCACGGCATGTTTATCATCAAGCTCAAGCCGTGGGACCAGCGCACCGGAAAAAACGATAATGTCGATGCTATCCGCAGCGAGATATATCGCCGCACCGCCCATATCAAGAATGCACGCTTGTTTATCTTTGCACCGCCAATGATCCAGGGATATGGATCGGGCAACAGTTTCGATGTGTATGTGCAGGACCGTTCGGGCAAAGGATATGACGAACTAAGTCGCGTGACAACCGACTTTATCGACGAACTCAACAAGCGGCCTGAAATTGAGATGGCGCAAACCTCGTTCAGCTCCAATTTCCCGCAATACACCATTGATGTCGATGAAACCCAGGCGCAACGTGCCGGCACCACCACCAGTGAAATACTCAATGTGCTCTCGGGATATTTCGGCAGTATCTATGCTTCCAACTTCAACCGATTCACTAAGATATACAGGGTGATAGTACAGGCGCCATACAATTACCGTGACGGTATGGAGGCGCTGGACAATATATATGTGAAGACTAAAGGCGGCATGGCACCCATAAGCCAGTTTGTGACTCTGACAAAAACATACGGAGCCGAATCGCTGATGCGCTTCAATATGTTCTCGTCAATCAACGTGCAGGGTATGCCGGCGCAGGGCTACAGCTCAGGCGATGTGATAAACGCTGTCAACGAAGTGGCCTCGCGCACACTGCCCACCGGATTCGGCTTTGAATTCTCAGGAATGTCCCGCGAGGAGGAGCAGACAGGCAGCAGTCACACTACGGTGATTGTATATGCCATCTGCGTGCTGTTCATCTATTTGATACTGTGTGCGCTGTATGAAAGCCTTTTTGTGCCGTTGGCGGTGATTCTGTCAGTACCGTTCGGGTTGATGGGCAGTTTCCTGTTTGCCGACCTATGGGGAATTGAGAACAATATCTATCTGCAAACCGGATTGATCATGCTCATAGGATTGCTGGCGAAAACAGCTATTCTCCTCACCGAGTATGGCACAGAACGGCGCAAAGCAGGAATGTCGCTGTCCCAGGCGGCAATGTCGGCGGCGAAGGTACGACTGCGTCCGATTCTTATGACCGCATTGACAATGATATTCGGATTGCTGCCCCTGATGTTTGCCTCAGGAGTGGGAGCCAACGGCAACACCTCGCTTGGAGTGGGAGTGGTTGGCGGAATGATTATCGGCACCCTGGGTTTATTGTTTGTGACACCGGCGTTTTTCATCACTTTCCAGTATATTGAGGAGAAGGTGATGGGCCGGAGGAAAAAAGAGCGGGATAATGACAAAACAACTGACAAATGAAATATATACCAATCATAACTATAATGGCGTTGGGGATGACAAGCTGCGGAATATACAGCAATTACAGTCGTCCCGATGTGGTGGAGGTGGAGTCGCTTTACAATGACTACACCAAAACAAAATCCGATTCCCTGCAATCGCTCGGCACAATGCCTTGGCGCGAGATATTCACCGCCCCTGAGCTGCAAGCGCTGATTGCCGAAGGGTTGGAGTCAAACACCGACCTGCAGATAGCGCTCCTGAGAATTGATGAAGCTAAGGCCGGACTCCAAGCATCGAAACTTGCATTTCTGCCATCGCTCACATTCTCGCCCAATGGGAGCATCACAAGCGTGGACGGCAAGAAAGCTTCTAAAGTATACGAGCTGCCTGTGGCGATGAGCTGGGAGATAGACCTTTTCGGCAAACTGCGGAATGCGAAAAAGGAATCGCAGGCGTTGCTGCTTCAGCAAACAGCCTATATGAAGTTGGTGCAGTCGCAGTTGACAGCTTCGATAGCCAATGCCTACTATTCGCTCCTGATGCTCGACAGCCAGATAGAGATAAGCAATCAGACCATAGAGATCTGGAGGGAGCAGGTGCGAACCCTGGAGCTGCAGCTCAAGGTAGGCGGCACGCGGGAGAATGCAGTGAGTCAAGCCAGAGCCAATTTGAGCGGACTTCTGTCGTCGCTCAACAATTTGGAGCGGCAGCGGCAGGAGGTGGAAAATGCGATTTGTACCTTGCTGGGTGTGACATCACGGCATATTGATCGTGGAACGCTTGAAAATCAAACTGTTCCCGAAAAATTGAGCGTGGGGGTGCCGCTGCATCTCCTTTCCAACAGGCCGGATGTGGTTCAGGCTGAGATGGCATTAGCTGCTGCCTATTACTCTACCAATCAAGCGCGGGCTGCGTTTTATCCGTCGCTCACACTCGGAGGGTCGGCAGGGTGGACAAATTCGGCGGGGCAGGCTGTGTCGAACCCGGGCGGATGGATTCTTTCAGCTCTCGCATCGCTTACCCAACCAATATTCCAGCGCGGCAAACTGGTGTCAAATCTCCGTATCGCCAAGGATGAGGAGGAGATAGCGAAACTAAACTATAAGCAGGCGCTCCTCAATGCCGGACAAGAGGTTAACGACGCGCTCTATTCCATATGGTCGTACGGAAAAGATTTTGGATATCATGAGCAGCAGAAGGAAGCTCTCGAGCGCACTGTGAAGGCCAACGAAACATTATTTAAAACCAACAATGCCACCTATCTTGAATTGCTCAGTTCACGGCAGGATTTGTTAAGTGCCAAGTTGAATATGGTTTCCGACAAGGTATGCCAGCTTCAATCGGTAGTGACGCTGTATGAGGCACTGGGCGGCGGTGCTATGTAGGAGCGGACTCCTGTAAATTCATATATGTATAAAATAAATCCTGTAAGCCTGATCAGGCTTACAGGATTTTATTATACGTACTATGGAGAGGGATCAGAAGCGGAGTGTGGCGGTGAGAACTATGTTGTTGTAGTTCTCGGTGAGCTTGGCCTGATAGGGGGTGGCTGTGAGTCCTTTGGCGTCGAAGGCATCGTTGGGAGTAAAGGAGTGGAACTCACTTGTGCGATGCTTGTAAACGTAGGCAGCGTCGATGGAGAAGTTCTTGTAGCGGTACCCTATGCCGCAGGTGATATACTGAGTGCTGTTGTCCAGCGTGTAGGACGGATTTGTGCCGGTGTCGTCAGGGTTAGAGGTATATACCATGGATTCGTTGTTGCTGACGGCAGCGCCGGTGGGTGTGGATTCATACACATATCCGGCACGGAGGCTTAGCTGGGGCAGGATGCGGTATTCGGCACCAAGACGGAGAATGTTGGCGGCCTTGTAGTAGTTTTTGATGTCGTTGTTGTAGTCGGGAAGATCGTTGCCGAAATCGGTGCGGACAGTCATGTTTTGGTACGGGCGGTATTCATACTCCACGCTCACGATGCCGGAGGTGCCGATGATACCGGCGGCACTGACCTGCAATCGCCAGGGAGTGCGCAGCTTCCACGACCGGTATTCGTTGGGGGTACCGGTGTAGTTGTTGTTGTAGCCGTCGGGGTTGAAGAAAGTGTAGTTGAAATTGAGGTCAGCTCCGGAGGACTGGTTGATGTTATAGTAGGTGGGAGTGTGGAACGCGATGCCGAAACGGAGAGCGTTGATGGGACGCACTATCACACCGAGTTTGAAGTTGAATCCTGTACCGTCGATATGGCTGTAGTTGGAGAGGCGGGTGTTGGCGGTTCCTATTTCAAGATCGCCAAGCGCGGCAGTAGGATCCATAATCACAGCGTTGTTGATATTCTCGGTATAGTAGGTGTTCTGGGTCATGTCAATGTCGGTGATGCCGAACCCCATGCCCCAATACACGGTGTTCATGATGTTGCCGCCGAAGTCGATGGCGTATTCATCCACAAATCCTTTCTGGTCCACCTCAAAGGAGCTTGTGCCGGAGGAAGGGCCGTTGGCATCGTCGTTCTGCCACGGGCCTTGATATTGGTTGGTGTTTCCGATGGGATTGATGGCCATGCCGTTGTAGGCCAGGACGCTGAGCCAGGGGATGTAGTCGGCGCTGTTGTACCCCTCAAGGTCGTTATCCGCCGACAGTTGGTTGGAGGAATAACCGTTGGCACCGAGAGCGGCATAGTTGTAGAGCGAGCCGTTCATGCGGGCCTGACCTTTGAAATGTCGGTTCATGTTGGCGATACGTCCATAGGAGATACCCCACGTGAAGTAGGGCATCACATCGTTGCCGAGCCAAGCAGCGCCTACATAGCCGAAGTTGGGCACACTCACCTTGGTTTGACTGGTGGATTGCGATGCGAGCGATGAGGCACTCTTGATGGAAGCAGCCTCGATGTCAAGTGTCACACCGATTTCGCTCTTGCGGTAGAGACCGATACCACCGGGATTGTTGTTGAGAGTGGAGAGGTCACCGCCGAGGGCACCGAATGCACCGCCCATAGACATGAAGCGGGCGGTGCCGCGGAGATCGGACTGGGAGAGTTGAAACGCCTCGACGGCGGTTTGCGAGTATGCCAGAGCCGGAAGTGCAGCCACGATGGCTGAGATGATGCGCAAGTTCATAAGAGTCAGGAATGAGGGGTTGTGAATGAGGGATTAGGAATGAGGGGAGTGGAATTGTCAGTGTCGGCCACGGCCACCGCCGCCGCCGCCGCCGCCACGCGAGCCGCCGCTGTAGCTTCCGCCGCTGCCACGTGAGTAGCCGCTGCTTGAGCCTGTAGAGGGCCGATAGGAGTTGCTGCTGTTGCCGGGACGGGAGTAGCCGGAGTTGTTGCTATTGCTGTTGCCGGGACGGGAATAGCCGGAGTTGCTGCTATTGCTGTTGGCGGGGCGGGAATAACCGGAATTGCTGCCGGGGCGTGTATATCCGGTGCCGTAGCCGGGGCGGGAGTAGCCTGAATTGCTGCCGGGACGAGAATATCCGGGACGCGAACTTCCGGTGCCGTAGCCGGGGCGATTGTAGCCGGGACGCTGGTAGCCTGAAGGACGGTTGGGACGAACTGGACCGGCCCATCCCCATCCGGGACGATGGCTCCATGCGGGACGCCAGCTCCAAGCGGGGTAGTAGGGGTAGCTCCATCCCCAGTTCCAGCTCCATGAGGGTCCGTACCAAGGATCCCATCCGCCCCAATAGCTGTAGTAGGGGGAAGCCCAGGCCCATGCGCGACCGTAGTAGGGGTAGCCCCAGTAGGATGGGGTGTTGACAATGATATTGACCGAGGAGGCGGGCTCGGAGTAATAGTACTGAGCAAGCTCGGGGTCGGCGGATGCTGTGACCACATCGGGGTTGTAGAACTGCTCGATGCGGCGGGTGTAGGCAAAGTCGGGAGCTTCGTTGGCCTGCGCCGTGGCGGAGTCTTGAGCAAAGATTCCGCGACGGTTGTAGTCATCCACGCTGATGGCGCGCTGCGACAGGGCACCCTGGGTGTAGGTGTCGGCAGCGGGGATGGTGGAGTATGCTGATGAGGAAGATGCAACCGCCGCAGTAGTGGTGGCCTTTTTGGATTTGGCCTTGTCGGGGTTGAAGTAGATATCGTCTTCGTAGTCCTGAGCAGAGATAGAGGCCATGGACCCGAGGAGTATGGCGGCCAAGAAAGTGTGAATTTTAAATCTGTTCATATTTACGGTGTGTTAGATTGCGGTATATTTTGAACATTAGACGGCAAAACCGGCAAATGGTTTAGCAAAAATAACGATATTTTGATTTAAAACTTACACATATACTATTTTTAACATTGCAGCCACCGGATCAGGCTTGAGCAAAATCCGATGGCTGCATAATGTGTGGCTTGAGGTTACTTTTTGACAGGGCGCATTTCGTAGGATACCATCGCGATTGAGAAGCCCCAATAGATGAAAGCGATGGAGGTGATGAAGCTGACCATCCACATATCCTGAACCCATCCGGACTCGATGAAGAGGAAGCCGATGCTCATGAGCAGAATGCCGTTGATGAGCTCCACCCACCAGTATTTGCGCTTGCGGCCGCTGACAGAGCCGAAGATGGCGCTGATGCCCCAGAACATGAATATGATGGCGAGGAAGTAGGGGAGCACTGCCTCGGAGAGCACCACGCTGCGGACAAGCATGAAGCCGATGAACAGGTCGATGATGCCGCCGAACAGCCACCATCCCCATCCCGTGGGTCGGTCAGGACCGGCGGATACACAGAGCTGTACAATGCCGGCGAGCACAAGCAGCCAGCCGAAAATGATGGAGATCACAGCATAGCCTTGAACGGGCCAGAACCAGTAGGAAAAACCGGCAATGACCATAAGCACGCCCACAAGGAGCACAACCCACCAATATTTGCTGCGGCCCCAATAGTTGAGATTGATACTTTTCATAACAGTAAGAGTTTATTGATTCGTTGTTTTGATACTATAACATTTGTGAACAAAAAATAGTTGTGGGATTTATGCTCTCATTTTTGTAATTTTGCATTCCGTATGATATATCCGCAGTCATTAGAACAAAAAATAGGGTTTGTGCAGGTGCGCGAATCCATATCGGCCTTGTGCACCAGCGCCTCCGGGCGCGAGTATTGCACCGCCATGGCCATGCTCACTGATTATGAAGCTGTGCGCCGCGCCTTGGGCGCCACCGCCGAGATGCTTGCCATAGTGCAGAGCGATGAGTCATTTCCACTTGAAGCCGTGGCCGATATGGGTCAGCTGCTGCGTGGGGTGCGTCCCGCCGGCACCTTTCTCCCGGCTGCGGATATGCTCGCCGTGCGCCGCGCTTTGGGGGTGATGGGCGCGGTGGCGGAGTTTTTTGCCAAACGCCAGGGGGAGGATGGCGACGGGTCGGGCAGCTGTCCGCTGTTGAGTGATGTGGCGCGGGATATGGCCACGTTCCCGCAGCTCTGCTCGGCTATCGACAGGGTGCTGGACCGCTATGGCAATGTGAAGGATTCGGCAAGCGCCGAACTCGCGGAGATACGCCATAAGCTGACCTCCATGTCGGGTACTGTCAACTCGGTGTTGCGCAGGGTGATGGCTCGGGCAGTGCAGGAGGGTGTGCTGGAAGCGGACGCGTCGCCAGCCATGCGCGACGGCAGGCTTGTGGTTCCGGTGTCGCCGATGAACAAGCGCCGCATCCAGGGTATAGTGCACGATGAGTCGGCCTCGGGAAAGACCGTGTTCATAGAGCCGGCCGAAGTGGTGGAGGTGAACAACCGTATCCGTGAGCTTCAGATGGAGGAGCACCGCGAGATAGCGCGGATACTCTCGGAGCTGACGGCGCAGATGCGTCCGCATATCGATGAGATGCTGCATAGCGCGGATCTGCTCGGACATCTGGACTTCATCCATGCCAAGGCACTGTATGCCGTGGAGGTGGGAGGGTGCAACCCCTCCCTCAGCCGTGAGCCGGAGATAGAGTGGTATCATGCTTGCCACCCCGGACTGCTGGCATCGCTGTCGCGTCAGGGCAAGGAGGTGGTGCCGCTCGATATCGTTCTTAACCCCAAACATAGGATTCTGATTATCTCCGGGCCTAATGCCGGAGGTAAATCGGTGTGTCTCAAGACAGTGGGCGTAGTGCAATATATGGCTCAGTGCGGGGTGCTTCCACCGGTGTATGAAAACTCGCATTTCGGAGTGTTCTCCGATATATTTGTGGATATAGGTGATGACCAGTCGCTGGAGGATGACCTGTCCACCTACAGCTCGCATCTGCGCAATATGCGCCTGTTTCTTGGCAAGGGGTCCGGGAGCTCGCTGGTGCTGATAGATGAGTTTGGCGGCGGCACCGAGCCACAGATTGGCGGCGCGATAGCACAGGCTATACTCAAGCAGATGAACCTCAAGCAGATGTGGGGCGTGATTACAACCCACTATCAGAACCTCAAGCATTTTGCCGAGGACACCGAGGGGCTTATCAACGGGTCGATGCTGTACGACAGGCATCTGATGCGTCCTTTGTTCAAGCTGTCAATCGGTAATCCAGGCAGCTCGTTCGCGCTCGAGATAGCGCGCAAGATAGGGTTGCCGGAGGAGATACTCCATGATGCCGAGTCGATTGTGGGAAGCGAGTATGTGAACATGGACAAATATCTGCTCGATATAGCCCGCGACCGCAGGTATTGGGAGAACAAGCGTGCGGCCATAAAGATGAAGGAGAAGAAGATAGACCAGGTGCTTGAGCGGTATGAGACCGAGGCGGAGGACCTGAGGGTGCGCCGCCGCGAGATTATCGGCGATGCCAAGAAGGAGGCCGAGCGGATATTGTCGTCGTCCAACGCAGCCATCGAGCGCACCATCCACGATATCAAGAAGGCTCAGGCCGAAAAGGAGCGCACCGCCGAAGCCCGCAAGAGGCTCGAGGAGGAGAAGGCGGCGATGGAGAAAAGTTCCGGGGAGCATCCGCTGCTGGCCAAGGCTCCGCGCAGCAAGAAACGCAAGGCTCCGGTACAGCCGTCGGACAGCCGCCCCATAGCTGTGGGTGACACTGTGAAGCTGGATGGCGAAGGGACTCCCGGCAAGGTGCTGGAAATTGAAGGGAAAAACGCGGTGGTGGCTTTCGGTATGCTGAAAACCACTGTGAAACTCAACCGGTTGAAGCATACCACGGCAAAAATTCCAACGGGCGATTCCAAGGGAGCCTCGTTTGTGAGCAGCTCAACGAGCGATGCCGCCCGTGAGCGTCAGCTTAATTTCAAGCAGGATATTGATGTGAGAGGCATGCGCGTGGATGAGGCTGTGCAGGCGGTGACTTATTTCATTGACGATGCCATCCAGTTCTCGGCCTCGCGGGTGCGGATACTCCATGGCACCGGTACAGGAGCGTTGCGCCAATATATACGCAGCTATCTTTCCACAGTGCCGGGAGTGCGGAACTTCCATGATGAGGATGTGAGATTTGGCGGCGCCGGAATCACGGTGGTCAATCTCAACGATTGACGAGCATTGCAATCAGGCCGCCCCGGTTGCTGCGGAGCTTTTCAGTGGATAGAGGATGGCTCCTTTCATTTTGACAGGCGGGGTGCAGTGTATGGCGTGATTTTGACAGGAAACAGCATCGATGGTTGTGAAATTAGATTTTGTGAAGTGATGGGAAGTTAGTATATTTGCACTTTGAAACAAATCAACCCATTTCACACCATATTATCATGGCACAGCAAGAAGAAACTTTCAAGAAGATAGTGTCTCACGCCAAGGAATACGGCTTTGTGTTCCCCTCCAGCGAAATCTACGACGGTCTCGGAGCCGTTTATGACTACGGTCAGAACGGCGTGGAGCTTAAAAACAATATCAAACGCTACTGGTGGGATTCGATGACCCTGCTTCACGACAACATTGTGGGCATCGACTCCGCTATTTTCATGCACCCCACCATCTGGAAAGCGTCCGGTCATGTGGATGCGTTCAACGATCCTTTGATTGACAACCGCGACTCCAAGAAGCGCTATCGCGCCGATGTGCTCATCGAAGATCATATCGCCAAGATGGACGAGAAGATAGAAAAAGAGGTAGCTAAAGCCAAGAAGAGATTCGGCGATTCGTTTGATGAGGCTCTGTTCCGCGACACCAATCCTCGCGTGCTTGAGCATAAGGCCAAGCGCGATGCTCTCCACGAACGGTTTGCCGCCGCCATGAACAATAACGACCTCGAGGACCTCAAGCAGATAATCATCGACCAGGAGATTGTGTGCCCCATCAGCGGCACCAAAAACTGGACCGATGTGCGCCAGTTCAACCTCATGTTCTCCACCGAGATGGGTAGCACCGCCGACGGAGCCATGACTGTGTATCTGCGTCCCGAAACCGCCCAAGGTATATTCGTGAACTATCTCAATGTGCAGAAAACAGGCCGTATGCGCATACCGTTCGGTATCGCCCAGATCGGTAAGGCTTTCCGCAACGAGATTGTGGCCCGCCAGTTCATCTTCCGCATGCGCGAGTTTGAGCAGATGGAGATGCAGTTCTTCGTTCGTCCCGGTGAGGAGCTCAACTGGTTTGCCCAGTGGAAAGAGTGGCGCCTGAAATGGCACAAGGCTCTCGGCCTGCACAATGCCCAGTACCGCTATCACGACCACGAGAAGCTGGCCCACTATGCCAACGCCGCCACCGACATTGAATTTGAGATGCCGTTCGGCTTCAAGGAAGTGGAAGGTATTCATTCCCGCACCAACTTCGACTTGTCGCAGCATGAGAAATTCTCCGGCAAGAATATCAAATATTTCGATCCGGAGCTCAACGAAAGCTACACTCCGTTTGTGATTGAAACCTCCATCGGTGTTGACCGTATGTTCCTGTCGGTGCTCTGCTCCAGCTATGAGGAACAGCAGCTCGAGGGCGGTGACTCGCGTGTGGTGCTCCACCTTCCGGCAGCGTTGGCTCCCGTGAAATGTGCGGTGATGCCTCTGGTGCGTAAGGATGGTCTTCCCGAGAAGGCCCGTGAGATTGTCAACGACCTCAAATTTGACTTCGCCACCCACTATGAGGAGAAAGACTCCATCGGCAAGCGCTACCGCCGTCAGGATGCTATCGGCACACCCTATTGCATCACTGTTGACCACCAGACACTTGAAGATGGCACCGTGACCCTCCGTGAACGTGATTCCATGCAGCAGTCGCGTGTGGCTGTGGCCGACCTTCACAAGATTATCCACGACAAAGTGAGCCTCACCTCGCTTTTGCGCAAACTCGCATGAATATGAAGCATAAATTGATTTCAGCCATCGTGGCATTGGTGGCATGTGTGAGCCTGAGCTCATGCAACTACAACTCGCTGGTGGACAAACAGCAGCAGGTGGAAAGCTCGTGGGCTGAAGTGGAGAATCAATATCAGCGTCGCGCCGACCTGATACCCAATCTTGTGGCCACTGTCAAGGGGTATGCCCAGCATGAGAGCAAAACCCTCGAGGAGGTGACACAAGCAAGGGCTAAAGCCACTTCCGTGACTATCGACGCTTCTAATCTGAATGAGGAGACACTGGCACAATTCCAGCAGGCGCAGGGCGAATTGTCCTCGGCTCTCAGCAGGCTTCTTGCTGTGACAGAGAATTATCCCGACCTCAAGGCCAACGAGAATTTCCGCGACCTTCAGGCTCAGCTCGAGGGAACAGAGAACCGTGTGGCCACAGCCCGTACCCGATTCACTCAGGTGGTGGCTGACTACAATGCCTCCATCAAAAAATTTCCTACGGTGATTTATGCCTCGTGGTTCGGGTTTGACGCCAAGCCGCAATTCAAGGCCGAAGCGGGCGCCGAGAAAGCTCCCGAGGTGAATTTCAACGATTGACCAAGATGATTAACAAACTCAAAATGCTTTTTGTCGCTCTGCCGGCACTCGCAATTGCTGCGGTGTCGTGCAGCGACGATAACGATGACACCTGGAGCCGCTATGCTGACTGGCGCGATGCCAACAATGCATGGTTTGAGCAGGAGAAGAATCGCACCAACGATGACGGCACTCCGTTCTACGAGGTGCTCAGCCCGTCATGGTATCCGGGCTCGCAGGTGCTGATACATTATTATAATGACCGCGCCTTGACGCAGAACAATTATGTGCCGTTTATCACAAGCACCGTGAGCGTGAAGTATGTGGGATACTACTACAATGGCGAGCAGTTTGACACATCGTTTGCCAACACCGACAGCGTCATCACCATCAAGCCTGCCAACACTATCGCCGGATGGCAGATTGCGCTGACCAACATGCACGTTGGCGATTCGGTGGATGTGGTAATCCCCGCCGACCAGGCCTACGGCGAGAGTGTGACCTCCGGTGTGAATCCTTATTCAGTGCTGCGGTTCAGCATGAAGCTGAAGGATGTGCCCGGCTATCAACTGCCGTAAGGATCGGGTAAAAGATGAACAAAGGTTTGATATCGTTGTCACTGGGCACATTCGCGCTCGGTATAGCTGAGTTTGCCATGATGGGCATCCTCAGTGTGCTGGCAACGGATTTCAATATATCGGTGGCCGAAGCGGGTCACTTGATATCGGCATACGCGCTTGGTGTCACCTTCGGTGCGCCGGCGCTGCTGTTTTTTCGCCGTATGTCGTTGCGCAAGCTTATGCTGATGCTTGCGGCGATGATACTTGCCGGAAACACATTCACAGCTCTCGCTCCGGAGTTCTACACCATGCTCGCGGCCCGGTTCATATCCGGGTTGCCCCATGGAGCATATTTCGGTGTGGGTGCGATTGTGGCACAGCGTCTTGCCCCGGATGGACATAAGGCTCAGGCGGTGTCGATAATGGTGGCGGGGATGACGGTGGCCACTCTTGCGGGAGTGCCCGGCGTGACATTCCTCACCGAGCATTTCTCATGGCGGTTCACTTTCGGCATCGTGGCGCTTGCTGCCATGCTTGCGCTGGTGTGCATCAAGCTGTTTGTGCCGGATGTGGGGAAGATTGCCGACCATGGATTCAAGGGCCAGTTCTCGTTTCTCAAGCATGCCGCACCGTGGCTCATATTCGGCGGCACAATATTCGGACAGACAGGCATATACTGCTGGTACAGCTATGTGGATCCGCTGCTCACGAGCATGTCGGGGTTCAGTTCGGGTTCACTGCCTATGATAATGGTGGTGGCGGGATTCGGTATGTTTGCCGGCAATCTCATCGGAGGGCGCCTCGCCGACAGGTGTGCCGCCTCACTGGTGTCGGGCATGATAGCCACTTTGATGATACCGGTGATGGTGGTGATATATGTGTGCGCCGCCTACGGATGGGTGGAGGCCGCGCTCACCTTTGTGGGCACAGCCGGGTTGTTTGGCATAGGAGGGCCGCTACAGTTCCTGATAGTGCGCTATTCCAAAGGCGGGGAGATGCTTGGTGCCGCCGGCATACAGATCTCTTTCAATCTCGGCAATGCTATTGCCGCATGGATAGGTGGCATGGTGATCAACCATGGGTTTGGTTATGCCGCGCCCGCGCTTGCGGGAGTGCCGCTGTTGGCGGTCAGCTCTCTGCTGCTGTTCTATCTGTATCGCCACTACGAGCGGCGTGAGCTGCAGAGTCGGTAAGGTCCTGCCGTTGTTTCATGAGCTCCTCCACGAGTTCGGGGGTGAGCACAGTCTGTTTGGGTTTGAACCGTTCCTTGTTGAGCTCCATGGCATTGAGTTTGTGTATGCCTTGGCTGTCGGGTTGGGGTATATGTTTCGGTTTCATTGTTCGGAAGATTTGTCAAAGCGTGGCATGATGCGGTTGAGAGCCAGGAGCACAACTAAATAGGATATGCCGAGGGCGAAAAAATTGGCTGTCAGCGGCCACGCTAGTGCCACCCAGCCGCCGCACAGATAGCAGATGAACAGCAGCCACAGGCATCCTTGCACGCTCACGCACAAGGTGCACCAGTGCCTGGCGCGGAATTTCTGATACCAGATGCTCCAGCATGTGAACGGCAGACAGCAGATGTTGATGGCCGCAAGCGTGGGCAGCAGGGTGGGGCAGGTGAGCAGTGCTATGAAGCTCACCGAGAAGTAAGTGAATCCTACTTCGCTCCAGCTGAACAGTCCGAAAAATTTGGATGCCTTCAGCTCCAGCACATGGTCGCACCCTTCTTTCTGAAGCACGCCGCACACGCGGTCGGCGGCACGATTTTTGATTTTCAGCGTTTTTTGGAGCAGCATATAAGTGAGCACAAGTCCGGCGATATCTACCAGCATCACGCCCCAGCTCCATGGCATGCGCCAAAGTCCATTGACCACAAACAGATAGGCGATGAGGAAAAATACCCCTCCCCACATCGCGTACCGCTTGGCTTCCTGGGCCAGTTCCTCGATGCGGTGCATCTTGTAGTCGGGTTCGGAGGAGTTCTCATCGGGATGGGCGGATAGTATCACACCGCTCCAAGCTTGCATGAATTCGCTGCATGGCATCATGAGCCGTTCACCATCCGAAATATATTCCACGCCATCGGGACCGGTGCTTGTCACAATCACATATCCTCCCTCTATACCTGCGATAAACGGCACGGGGAGCTGCGGCAGAACGGTTTTGTCGTCAACCATCCACCCTTCGCTTTCCACACCGTAGGTTTGCATCAGCTTCTTCAGGCCGAACAGCGACTGGAAAGGCATCGAGCAAAATTGGCGGTTGCTCCAGCATCGGGTGTGTGGCACGCCGAGTTGTGTAAGGAAATCCGAGAATATGGTGTCGTATGTCATATCGTGGTTTTTATCAATATAAACATCAAACCACTCAAGATGGTTGGGGCTCCATATTATTGAATACTCCATATTATTGAATGGGGTGTTACAGATTCCTATCCGGATGTTTGTGGATGGTGAATAACCGGAAAGCAGTAATTGCGCGTAACCAATAAGCTTTGGGATAGCGTTTTGTGATTTTTGGTGAAAAAAATGGCGATAATATTTGGCAAATATCAAAAAACGCAGTAACTTTGCATCCGCAAACGCGAAAATAGCGCGTTTGAGCCAAGGAGGCTCGCTAGCTCAACTGAATAGAGCATCTGACTACGGATCAGAAGGTTACAGGTTTGAATCCTGTGCGAGTCACTCACAGAGGTCACTTTCGGGTGGCCTCTGATTTTGTTTATAACTTCCATCATATCCATAAAAAAATCAGGGAGGCTGCGGGCCTCCCTGATGGTATAGCTGGTTAGGTGGAATTATTCCACAATGATTTCGTCGGCGAAAATGAAGCCGGGCTTGTTGTAGCCCACGCCGTGCCATTGAGGCAGGTGTGTTTCACATTCGGCGGTGATGCGCACATAGCGTGCTTTCACGGGCTTGAAGCTGTACTCGTGGAGCTTGATGTAGTCGGTGTGGGCTTTCATCGGCTCGAATTTCTCGGAGGCCACGGTGGTCCACTTTTTGCCGTTGGCCGACACCTCTATCTTTATGCCGCGGGCATCGAAAATCCAGTTGGGGGTGTCCACCAGCAGGCGGATACCGGCTTTGCTGATCTCCTCATCCTTACCGAGGTCGATGGTGGCGATGATGGGTTTTCCTTCCCAGCCAACCCATTCGCCGGTGGTGAAGGTGGGGGTGCCGAAGCGTCCGTCCACAAGAGTCGCGCCACCGTTGGCGGCGTAGCGGGAGTGGGGAGCGTGAGCGAGCTTCACATCGTGGGAAGTGGCTTTGTTGAACACCACGCTGTCGGTCCACACATGGCTGCGTCCTGAGGGCCGGATGGCCACAGCTTTGATGGTGCATGATTTGTTGAGATCCACCGGACCGGTGTAGAGATTGGATTGCTCGGTGGGCTCGGTGCCATCGAGGGTGTAGAAGATTCTGGCGTCGCTGCCCATAGTGGATAGGTGGGCTGTGATGCACCCTTTTTCAGGGTTGTTGATGAGGTGGGGAGTGATGTCAAACACGTGGCGTGCATAAACATAGCCCAGGGCATCGTAGGTGGCGAGCATCTGCTGCAGACGACGCTGGAATTCGGTGTAGTCCTTGGCTTCAGGTTCGCACCACTGCACTTCGCTGAGGGCCGCCATGCGCGGTAGCTCCTGATACTGGGCTGTATATAGGTTGGGCACATACTCCGACCACAGGTTGGCCTGAGCGCCCATGATATATTTCTTCTGCTCATCGGTGAGAGCATCGAGGGCGGGGTTGAAATTATAGATCTGCTCAAGAGTCACCACACCGCCGCCGGCCAGAGGTTCGTTGGCGCGGTCGTTGGTCTGATAGTAGTCGAAGTAGCAGTAGTTGGTGGGGGTGAGGATGGCGTAGTGGTTCTGCTTGGCAGCCTCGATAGCACCTTCCGTGCCGCGCCATGACATGACCACCGCGCCCGGTGTGAGGCCTCCCTCAAGAATCTCGTCCCAGCCGATCATCTTTCGTCCACGCTTGGAGAGCGAGTTGGAAGCCTCGGTCATCACGTAAGACTGGAGTTTCTGTTCGGCGGTGCTGTGTTTGTCGGATTTCAGGCCGAGCTGCTTGATTTTGGCCTGACATTTGGGACAGCTCTCCCATCTCACTTTAGGACATTCGTCGCCACCCACATGGATATACTCCGAGGGGAATACATCCACCACTTCGGCCAGCACATCATCGATGAATTTGATTGTGCTGTCGTTGCCGGCGCAAAGCACATCTTCGGACACACCCCATTTGGTCCACAGTTCATAGGGACCACCGGTGCATCCGAGCTCGGGGTAAGCCTTGAGGGCGGCGAGCATGTGGCCGGGGAGGTCGATTTCGGGGATGACGGTGATATGGCGGTCAGCGGCATATTTCACAATCTCACGGGCTTGATCCTGGGTGTAGTAACCGCCGTAGGGGATGCCGTCGGTAGAATCAAAATCCTTGTTTGACATGGTGCCGGGACGTATGGAGCCTTTGGTGGTGAGCTCGGGGCGCGATTTGATTTCAAGACGCCAGCCCTGGTCGTCAGTGATGTGCCAGTGGAATTTGTTAATGTTGTGGAGGGCAATCATGTCAATGAAAGCTTTCACCGAATCCACGGGGAAGAAGTGGCGGCTCACATCGAAATGTGCGCCACGGTAGGCGAACCGGGGTTGGTCGGAGATGCTGACGCAAGGGAACTCCACAAGACCCACCTTCTGCTCGGGAATGGATTTGCGCAGGGTCTGACATCCGTAGAAGTTACCGGCAGGTGAGGCGCCGTTGATGGTGATCAGTTCGGGGGTGATGGTGAGGTTGTATGCCTCGCTGTTGTCGCTCTTGAGGTCGTCCTTGAGCACAATGGCATTGGTTTTAGGAGCGTTGCTCACCACCGGGAGCTGAGTGCCGGTGAGGTTGAAGATGTAGCCGGCCAGCAGCTCGGCGTTGCGTTTGAGTTTGTTGTTGCCTTCAGGGTAGGCGATGACGGTGTAGGCTGACAGCACAAACGGGGTGCCCTGCTGCTCCGTGATTGCCTGCGGAAGAGGAATCACCTGATAGCTGGCCTTTTGAGTCACAGGATTGGCAGATGCAAGGAGGCAGGAGGCCCCAAGTGCCAAAGCAATGGTTTTTCTCATGGATGGATAATGTTGGTTTTAATTTATAGCCGAAACTCGTATCGGGAGTTTGTTGGGTCAAATATACGAATTTTTTTGTTGCGGTGTTAAAAAAATTGGTTAATTTAGCGGTGCGCTTCCGAACAAACGAAGGCGACGGGTTGTTGTAACCTCGTAAACTGAATTAACAATCCCCAAATAATTAGGAAATGAAACCCTTACATGTAATTCTTGCCGTAGTTGGCGGCGCTATCGCCGGTGCATCACTTGGTTTGCTTTTCGCTCCTGCAAAGGGCGAGTCAACTCGTGACGAAATCGTGAAATTTCTCAAGGCCAAAGGCGTTAATCTTAAGAAAAACAAGCTTGAAGAGCTTGCCGATGAAATCGCCGACGAAATCACGGCCAAGAACTAATTGATTCAATCTAAATATTTAGCTGATATGAAGAACTTAGGATTATTGTACGCTTTTCTCGGTGGTGCTATCGTAGGTGCAGGTGCCGCTGTGCTTTTTGCCCCTGAAAAGGGTGAAGACCTTCGCCGCCGCATCAAGGATGTGCTCCGTAAAAAAGGTATCTTGTGCACCGAAAACGAAATCGATGCGCTTGTGGAACAGCTCACCACAGAAATTGATGACTGATTCTATCATTCAGTCATGATTCCACGCATATAAGTATGTCCACGGAGCGAACTTTCACCCCGTGGCGTACTTGTTTATAACTTTTAATAGATATGTCAGAACAATCCAACTCGTTTGCCAGGCTTTGGGAGCAAATCAAGGACTATGGCACCATGAAGTTTGAGTATTGCAAGCTCACTGCGGCTGAAAAGGTGAGCATGCTGATCACAGCCATATCTCTTGCCTTGCTCATAGGAGCATTGTGTGTGGTGGCGCTGTTTTTTGTGTCGATGGCTTTGATATATTGGATTGCCATGGGTGTGGGCTACGGCTGGGCATTCGCCATTATGGCGGGGGTGTATCTGCTTGCACTGATAGTTGTGATATTACTACGTAAGCAGCTAATACTCAATCCCGTGTGTCGCTTCGTGTCAAAACTTATCCTTTCATGATTCAGAGTATGAAACAGAAACAATTGCCCCACAGCCAGGAGAACTGGCACGGCTACACCATGGATGAAATGATGTATCAGAAAGCTTTTCTGCTGGCGCGTATGGAGGTGTCGAAAACTCGCCTTGCCAGGAGTGTGTCGGACCTCAAGTCGGGAATTCCCGGAGTGAAAGGAGGGTCGATATGGAGCAAAGTGCTCAGCAGCTTCTCCTATGTGGACTACGCCGTGCTCGCCTTCAAGCTCGGCAGCAGGGTGGCGCGCCTTGTGCGTACTTTCCGCAGATGAGTCCAATGTATGGAAATCAAGCCGGATAAATACCGGCTTTTTTATTTAATGCTATTTATAACCAATTGTTATCCTGTTAGCTATGAATGATTATGTGGAGTTGAGGTTTGACCTCGATCCTTGTGAAGAATATATGACAGACCTGCTTGCCGCAATGTTTGCCGATGCGGGTTATGAAAGTTTTGTGCCCGATGAATCGGGGCTCACAGCCTACGTGCGTGAGTCGCAATACAGCGAGGAAGGGGTGGATGCCATCGTGGAATCGTTCCCGTTTGCACCGTCCATAAGCCATACAGCGAAGCGTATCGAGGGCCGCGACTGGAATTCGGAGTGGGAAAAGAACTATTTCCAGCCTATAGTGGTGGGTGGTGAATGTGTGATTCACAGCTCATTCCACACCGATATTCCCAAGTGTCGCTACGACATTGTGATCGACCCCAAAATGGCGTTCGGCACCGGCCACCACAGCACTACATCGCTGATCATCGGGCGTTTGCTCGATATGCCTCTCGAGGGCGTGTCTATGGTGGATATGGGCACCGGTACCGGCATCCTTGCCATTCTCGCCGCCATGCGCGGGGCCTCCCCTGTGGCAGCAATCGAGATAGATGAGTTTGCCTACACCAACGCTTTGGAAAATATACGTATCAACTCTCACCCCGAAATAGTTATGCTGAACGGCGACGCCACAGCATTATCCACTTTGGAGTTCAAGGCCAACCTGTTTGTGGCCAATATCAACCGCAATGTGATCACCGCAGATATGGAGGCGTATGCGGAGGCCACCGCCAAGGGGGGTGTGATGCTGCTCAGCGGATTCTATGTGGAGGATATACCGGTGGTGCGTGAAGCCGCCGAGCGCTGTGGCATGAAATATGTGGATTATACCGAACAGAAAAATTGGGCGTGTGTGAAGTTGCTCAAAATGTAGATTTGCACGCTTGCTGAAAAACATGTACCTTTGTGTATCATAACAGCTAATTTGATATGAGAAAAGTCATCACATTATTACTCGCACTCATGGTGTGGACCATGGCGTATGCGGACAAGAATCCCGAGCCTATGCCGCGCGGATTTGCCTGGGGCGCCGCTGTAGGAGGCTGCATTGACATGACAGGCCATGACATGTCGTCAATCAATCTTGATGCCAACTTCGGCTACCGCAATTCGTGGATCAACCTGCTGGGAGTGGGGGCCTCCATCGACATGATGGTCAACAACAGCGTGCGTGCGTTTCCTGTATATGCCATTCTGCGCACCGGGTTCAGCAGCCGTCCCACATTGTGCTTCGGTGATTTCCGTGTGGGCATGGTGTATAACAACCTCAACAACCGCAGCAATCAAACCCGCATGTATGCATCGCCCGGCATAGGTGTGAACCTCGCCACCGGGCGTACCTTCCGTTCCTATCTGATGCTCAGCTATGTGTACAACGGCATGAACGGATTGTATAAAGATGGCGACAAACCTATCCATTCATTGCACATGGCCTGTGTGCGTTTCGGCGTGGCTTTTTGATTATGAACAGTATAGAAATCAAAGTGGTGAACACTGGCCGGCATCCTCTGCCTGCCTATAGCACCGAGTGCTCGGCAGGGATGGATGTGAGGGCTAACCTTAGCGAGCCGATGGTGCTCCAGCCTATGCAGCGCGCATTGGTGCCCACCGGATTGAAAATAGCACTGCCACGGGGATATGAGTGCCAGCTGCGTCCGCGCAGCGGTTTGGCCCTGAAACACGGCATAACGCTTGTCAACACCCCCGGCACCATCGATGCTGACTATCGCGGTGAGATCGGGGTGATACTCATCAACCTTTCGCAGGAACCCTTTGTTATAAATGATGGGGAGCGTATATGCCAGATGGTGATAGCGCCCTACACACGCGGAGAATGGGTGGCCGTGGACGCTCTTGACCAAACGGAGCGCGGAAGTGGCGGTTTCGGCCACACCGGAGTACGGTAACCCACCGCGCGACCCCTCGTTTCACTCACCCTAACCCTCTGTTCCCACGATCCAATGAGCAAACATTCATCATCCTTTGTAGGTAGATTTTTCACCACAGCGGCAGTGACCCTGACGGTGGCTTCGATGGCCGCCGGTGCTTTTGCCGCTTCCGGCAAACTGAAGGTCAGCGAGGCCGATGTCCGCAAGGCTGACTATATATTTCTTGAAAGCCAGCGGCTCAAACAGCAGGGCAAGGACGATGCTTATTATGAGCTTGTGAAACGGGCGTATGAACTCAATCCCGATGACAAATATCTGGGGATGGAGGTGGGTGTGCACCGCATGATGCTTTCGGAAGGCGACAGCGCCGAGTTGGAGGAGGGGTTGGCCATGCTGGCCGATTACGCCTACGCCAACCCTCAGGACCTGTATTCATGTGCCAAATATGCTTCGCTGGCCGACAACCTCGGTCATCGCAAGGATGCCCTCGCCATGTGGAACACCCTATATCTCCGCAACAGTGACCGTCCCGAGGTGGCTCTCAAATATGCCGACCTGCTGACCGCTACCATCGACTCGGCCAACCTCTCCAAAGCTCTGGATATCTACAACAATATAGAGCGCTCGGAAGGGATGGTGCCGATGCTCACAGGACGCAAGATGCAGGTGCACAGCATACGCCGTGACACAGCCGCTATCGTTGCCGAGGCGCGCAAGCTGCTGGCTTCGTCCCCCAACTCACCGGAGTACAATTCAATGGTGGGAATGACCATGATGCAGCTCGGACGCGAGGATTCCGCGCTCACTTACTTCAACCGCGCCGTGGAGCTTGACCCTACCAGCGGAGCTGCCTACTACCATCGTGCAAGCTACTACAAGGCTGTGGGGGACAGTGTGGGGTACGACCGCGAGGTGTTCCAAGCCATGCTCCAGCCCGACCTCGACCTTGAACCGAAGCTTGAGATTCTGCGCCAGTATGTGGGTGAGTTGTATCGCGACTCCACCCAGTATGGCCGTATCAACGGGGTGTTCGGCTCCATCATCGACCACTATCCCCACGAAGCCATAGTGCGCAAGATGTATGCCGAATATCTGATGCTCACAGGCAAGGGTGCCGATGCCGCCGAGCAGATGGGGTATGCCTTGGACAGCGACCCTTCAGACGAAACATCCTGGCTCCAGTACACCAGCCTGCAGCTGCAGAACTCCAATTGGGCCAAGGCGGTGGATGCTGCCCGCAACGGGTTGCACTATTTCCCGGGCAACAACAGGCTCATTGCTCTCGAGGCTATAGCCCTCGTGCAGATGAAAGAGTATGATAAATCGGTGGCCCTGCTCAATGACGCAATTGCCGCCACCGATTCCACCGACATGGAGCTGATGTCGGAATTTTACACCAGTCTGGGCGATTGCTACTACTCGTGGGAGAAAAAAGATTCGGCTTTCGCCGCCTACAACGAGGCTCTTGAATATAACCCCGACAATCTTGGCGCTCTCAACAACTGCGCCTATTATCTTGCCTGTGAGGATATGGATCTCGACAAGGCTGAGAATATGATCAAGCGTGTGGTGGCAGAGAAGCCTGAGGATGGCACCACACTCGACACCTACGCATGGGTAATGTTCAAAAAGCAGGATTATGCCAAGGCCAAGGAGCTGATTGACGGCGCTATGGAAAATGAAGCCGAGCCGAGCTCCGAGCTGTTGGAACATGCCGGCGACATTTATTTCATGAATCAGCTGCCCGATGAAGCGGTGGAGTTCTGGCGCAAGGCTTTGCTGCTTGATAGCGACAATGAGCTGCTGAAGCGCAAGGTGAAACATAAAACATTCTATTACAAATGATTCGTAAGGCTATATATCTGTTGCTCTCTCTGACAATGATGCTCGGAGCAGCATCGTGCAGCAGAGGCAAGCATCCGGAAAAATCATCGGACACCGGTTCTGTGTCCGTGTCCAACAATCCAGCCTATGCTGTGGACAAGGCCACCGGGGCTGCCTATCTCAAGTCGGTCAACGAGCGGTATCTTTCCTGGCAGCAGGTGAAGGTACCGGTGTCGGTGAAGCTCAACTCGCCCAAATCGTTGTCAATCTCCGGCACTGCCGAAATGGTGCGCGACAGTAGCGTGCTTATCTCCCTAAAATTCATAGGAATGGAGGTGGCGTGGCTCTACGTGAGCAACGGCAGGATTATTATAGCTGACAAGATGAACAAACGGTATATTGACGAATCGCCCAAGCAATTTCTGGGCGGATTTGATGTCACCACCGCCAATCTGCAGGATTTGCTGGTTGGTCGTCCGTTTGTATTGGGCTCCGAGAATATGAGCGAAACTGCAGCCGAGCAGTTCTCGTTCACAGCCGATGGCAGCGGAGCCTGGAGCCTGCAGCCCCACTCGCCGCTGGAGCAACTTGAGTATGGATTCTGGTTTGAGCCGCCGCTGGAGCTGAATGCCGCAGTGGTGCAATATGAGGGCAAAAAGCCTGTGGCTCTGCTGTATGGCAGCCCGGTTGACACTCCCGCCGGAGCCATGGCCTCGCAGCTGAGCCTGAAAGCCGATGTAGTGTCTGCTCAGGTTGACCTCACCATCTATTGGAACTGGCAGCGTGCGAAATGGAACGACTCCTTCTCGCCCCGTGCTCCCAAGGTGCCCGACAACTACCGGAAGGTGGACGGTGCCACTGTTATCAAAAGTTTAGGGAGCAATGAATAAATGTAGAATGATGCTCAGGGGGGTGTTCGCCTTGGTTTTGTGCGTTGTAATGGCATTGTCGGTGGATGCCGCCAAGCCGAAGCGCGACATCTCCAATGTGAAGAAAGAGCGGCAAACCACCCAGAAGGAGATTAAGGAAACATCGCGGCAACTTTCCAAAAAGGCAAAGGAAGCGGAGCGCGAGCTCTCGAAGCTGTCGGGGTTGCGAAACGAAATCTCCAAAAGCACCAAGGCTATAGGTGCGGCGCAGGCCGGCATTGACTCTATCAACACCCGCATTGGTGCCATGAGCGACACCCTGATGCGACTCACATCGCGCCGTGACTCGCTGAGCCGTGCATATATGATGGCGCTCAGGAGCGTGCAGGGCGAGCAGGGGAGCATGGGCATTATGGCCTACCTGTTTTCATCGCGCAGCTTCGCTGATGCATTTCGCCGCGTGCGATATATGCGCGAATTTGCCAAATGGAGTGCCCGCCGCCGTCAGGAGATAGACACCGCTTCCACCCGGGTAGAGGAGCATAAGGGGCTGATGCGCGAACTGCATCGCCAACGCGCCGCATCGCTGTCATCGCTCACTCAGGAGAAACGCAATCTCGAGGGACAGAAGCAGCAGAGCGATGCCCTTGTGGCCAAGCTCAAGAAAGAGCAATCCTCGCTCAAGGCCGCGCTCAAAGCCAAAGAGAAGCGGATGAGGGCCCTTGATGCCGAGCTCGACCGTCTGATCGCCGCCGAGCAGGCGCGTGCGGAGAAAGCCCGCAAGGAGGCTGAGGCACGAGAAAAAGCCAAGGCCGAGGCCGCTGCGAAAAAAAAGCCGGGTCCCAGCAAATCGCAAGGGACAACGCCATCCAAAACACAGCCATCCAAATCATCACCATCAGGCGTGAGCGGCGTGGCGGAGGCCGACAGGAAGCTCAACGGCAGCTTTGAAGGGAACAAGGGTAACCTGCTCTTCCCGGTGAGCGGAAAATACAGGATTGTGCGCGGATTCGGGCGGCAGAAACATCCCGAACTGGAGCATGTGGAAACCGACAACAGCGGCATTGATGTAGAGGCACTGTCGGGTTCATACGCCCGCGCCATATTTGCAGGCAAGGTGTCGGCCATATTCAAACAGCCCGGATTCAACACTATTGTGATGGTGCGCCACGGCAGCTACCTGTCCATCTATGCCAATCTCGCCGGGCTGAATGTGAAAGTGGGCGATGCTGTGAAGGCCGGACAGCGGATAGGGTCGATCTACGCCGACCCCGATGATGGCAACCGCGCTATTCTCCACTTTGAGCTGCGCAAGGAGCGTCAGAAATTAAACCCCACTCTTTGGGTGAAATAAAGCATGGGCAGCAAGGTGGTGTCATCGCGATTGTCGGCCATGGTGCTCAAGGCTCTCGGTGTGTTCGGCACCGCCGAGGGGCTGGCTATGCTGTGCGGACTTGTGCGCACCAAGCTTGTGGCCCTGTGGGTAGGAGCGGCCGGGGTAGGACTGTTCGGTCTGTTCAACTCGGTGGTGGAGATGATAGGAGCCTTGACGCAGTCGGGACTGAGGAACAGTGCCGTGAGGCAGATAGCATCGCGCCATGACGGGCCGGGCCGTCAGGTGAGCATCTTCGTGGGGCGGCGTCTGGCGCTTGTGCTCGGAGTGCTGCTCGGAGTGCTGTGCGCATGCCTGAGTCCGGTGCTGAGCTATATGTCATTTGGCGACTATTCCTATTGGTGGGGATTCTGCTGGCTGGGGGTCTGCATACTGTTCAATTCACTCACGGCCATGGAGTCGGGAGTGCTGCAGGGAGTCAACAGGCTCGCGGCGATAGCGAAGGCATCGGTTAGCGGTTCGCTTGTGGCACTCTTCGTGTCGGTGCCCATGCTGTATGTGTGGCGCATCGATGGCGTGGTGCCGGTGATACTGGCCTACTCGGTTAGCATGTTCGTGTGCTATTGGTGGCAGAGATACAGGACACGGTTCAACACTTCCGATGCCAATCATGGCGAGTATATCGGGAGCTCAAAGGATATGCTCCGGTTCGGACTGTTTCTAACCGCCTCAGGATTTGTGGTATGGGTGGTCAATTACATACTGATGTCGTATGTCAACAATCACGGCGGCGGGCAGCAGCTCGGATATTTCCAGTGCGGCTACACCGTGGTGGTGAAATATATGGGAGTGGTGTTCTCTGCCATAGGTATGGAGTTTTTTCCCCGGTTGTCTCAAGCCATGGGGCGCGGAGCGAAGCGCGGAAACGTGTTTGTCAATCATGAAATATATGTGATGCTGTGTGTGGTGGTGGGGCTGAGTTGTGTGCTCGCGGCCCTGGCTCCGGTGGTGGTGAGGCTCCTCTATTCCTCGGAGTTTCTTCCGGCGGTGCCATATATCATGCTCGCTATGCTTGGATGCGTGGGACGCTGCGTGTCGTGGTGCATGGGTTATATGGTGGTGGCCAAAGGCGACGGACATGTGTATATGGCTATGGAGACAGTATCCGGATTGCTGTGTCTCGGGCTTTCGATAGCCGGATACCATTTGATGGGTCTGAGCGGATTGGGATGGGCATTCGCAGTGTGGTATCTGCTTTATGCCGTGATAGTATATATGGTGGTGCGTTGCAGATATGGTTATAGAATGGCATCCGCCACAGCTTGGTGGGTGGCCTTGAGCATGGCGCTCATATCGCTGACAGTGTGGCTGGCCGCAGCTGTGTCGGTGTGGATGTCGCTGCTGACGGCTGCTATCGGGCTTGTGGTGTGTCTGTGGATGCTGAAGCGTTAGCTTTCGCTTTCTCCTTTTCCTTGGCTTTATGCTTGGCGTAAGCCGAAGCCATGCGGGTGTGGTAGCGCCGTTTGGCGTAGCCGGGGCCGTTGTAGCCACGCGAGAAAGCAGCCCAGTTCTTGGTTCGCAGATGTTTGTCAAGGCCTGAGGATTGCAGGAAGTTGGCAAACAGTTCCAACTGGTCGCGCTCCGAGCGGCTCATTTTGTTGACAAAATCCTCAAGGCTCTCGGCACCACATTTTTTCCAATTGAACCCACCAATCTGAAACATTCCCCAGAAAGTGCCTTCCACGGCAGTGCGCTCGTCAATTGAGCGTGCCTTGCGGAGGCGTGCGTGCTGTCCGGCCTGTGTGGAGCCGTGACGGCGTGGGTTGACAGCGGAGAACACCTCGGCGTGCGAGCTGCGGTATTTGGCGAGGTTGATACCTCTTTTGCCGGCAAAGCGGCGAAACATTGTGAGGTCGAAATTGATAATAGGTTTGCCCGGGGCGAAAAATCCCTGATGCGACACTCCCGCTTCAATCTCCACCACCGCTTTCATCGCAGCCACTTCCACCCCCAGTCGCTCGGCCACTTCGAGATAGTCATTGTCGGTGAGCCTGACAATGGTGTCGGGCACAGCTTCTGTGTCAGTGACGGTGGAGTCATTAGCCTCCGGAAGAACGGTGGCCATGCAAACGGGCATGCAGCAGGCAAGAAAGATGAGGGTAAGAAGATGTTTCATGGCATGAGGCAGGAGATGAAAATAAATTGGCCTGCGTACACATTATTAAATATGCCGCAGGCCAATATGGGATAAATGTTATTTCTTGAGGTCGGCCACCTTGGTGATGGTGAGCTTCAGCTGCTCATAGAACCGTTCCACTGCGGGGATGTGCATACGCTCCGAGGGAGAGTGTACACCCTGAAGTGTGGGACCGAACGACACCATGTCGAGGTGCGGGAACTTCTCGAGGAATAAGCCGCATTCCAATCCGGCGTGGATGGCTTTGATGGCCGGAGTGATGCCGTAGAGCTCCTTGTAGGCATCGCGGGCAATCTTCATGATGGGGGAGTCCATGTTGGGCTGCCATCCGGGATACCCTTCGCCATGCTCCACGGTGGCACCGGCGAGCAGGAACAGAGCCTCCACCTGGTTGGCGATATCCCACTTGCGTGAATCCACAGAGCTGCGCTGGCTGGTGGTGACGATGATCTTGTTGTTGGCAGCCATCTTCACCGATGCGAGGTTGGTGGAGGTTTCAACCAGCCCCTCAAGCTCGCGGCTCATGGACACCACTCCGTGAGGAGCACTGTAGAGGGCGCGAACCACAGCGATGGTTGTTTCCTGGTCCACGGCAAATTCGGGGGTGTCAACGCTCTCCATGGCGATTTCCATGGTGGGCTCGAGATCCTTGTATTCGTTCTCCACCTGAGCCACATATTCGTTCAGAGCCACACGCACAGCCTCTTTCTTGGATGTGTGGACACCGATCACGGCGTGTGCGGCGCGGGGAATGGCATTGCGCAGATTGCCGCCGTCGATTTCGCTGAGCACAATCTCATGCTCCTTGCTGAGGTTGAACAGGAAGCGGGCGAGCAGCTTGTTGGCGTTGGCACGGCCGAGATGGATGTCGCCTCCGGAGTGACCGCCGAGGCATTTGGCTATGTCGATGCGGAAGTAGCAGAAATCTTTGGGCGCGTAGGAGCGGTTGTAGTGGAAAGTGCACACAGTGTCCACGCCGCCGGCGCATCCCACGAATATTTCGGCATCATCCTCGGAGTCGAGGTTGAGGAGCATGTCGCCCGAAATCATGTTGTCGCCGATGTTGAACGCGCCGGTCATGCCTGTTTCCTCATCCACAGTGAAGAGGGCTTCCAGCGGACCGTGCACGAGGTCGGGGTCGGTGAGCACTGCCAGTGAAGCAGCCACGCCGATACCGTTGTCAGCGCCGAGAGTGGTGCCGTCGGCACGTACCCATTCGCCGTCGATGATAGTGGTGATGGGGTTGTTCTCGAAATCAAAATCCTTGTTGTTGCTCTCGCACACCATATCCATGTGACCCTGCAGAATGATGACGGGTGCATTCTCATGTCCCGGAGTGGCGGGTTTGGTGATTACTACATTGCCGACAGCATCGGTTTTGCTGGCGAGGTTATGCTGCTTTGCGAAGTCAAGCAGGAATTGGCGTATCTTTTCTTCCTTTTTCGAGGGTCGGGGCACCTTGGTGATGGCATCGAAAATCTCAAATACCCGGGTGGGTTTTAGGTCTTTTAGTTCCATAAATATGCAATTAGAGTTAGTTTTTAGCTTAGTAAGTGGAAAATAATGTTAAAAAACTCGCTTAGGAGCACACTAAGGTACAAAATAAAATTCAGTTATGACAAAAAATTTAGTTTCGTTTCATATATTTGCACTGCAAAAGCATAATAAGCCTATGAAATTACTCTTTTTAACAATTGGATTGCTTCTTGTGGCGGTTGTTCTGCTCGGAGTGAAGGCATTGTTTGTCAAAGGGGGTAAATTCCCGTCAGGCCATGTGAAGGATATCCCTGCGCTTCGCCAAAAGCATATAGGCTGTGCCGCGCATAGTGACGATGACTAACTGTTCACACATTAGTATATAAATAAATTTACCATATCATCCAACAATGAAAAAATCAGCTATTGCTGCTAACGCACTCATCGCAGTGCTGGCCATCAGCTCTCTTGCCTCATGCTCGTCCAACTCCACAGAAGCTCCCGGAGAGTCTGCCCCCGCCGGCAAAGACAGCGTGACCGCCGTTACCCCGGCCATCAACATCCGTTACATAAACGAGGACACCATCAGTGCCAACTATAATCTGGCCAAAGATTTCAAGGAACAGGCCATCCGTGAATACAGTAAGCTTGAAAACGCCCGCCAGGCCCGCGCCAACGAAATCCAGAAGTTCGGTGCGCAAATCGAGCAGAAAATGAAGTCCAACGGCTATTTGTCAGAGGCAAGCTACAACGCCGATATGGCTAAATTCAACAAGATGCAGGAGGATGCGCAGAACTATCTCGCCAATATGCAGCGCAACACCGAGCAGCAGCTCGCCGCTCAGCAGCAGCAGCTCACCGACTCCATCAACGCCTTCATCAAAGATTATAACGCCACAAAACATTACGATGCCATATTGTATAGAGCTGCAGGCGTTTATTTCAACCCCGCCCTTGACATCACTGATGAAGTGCTCAGCGGATTGAATGCCCGTTACAACAAAGTGAAAAAATAAATTCATTACAGACCATAATCAATGTGCACTCCCGGAGTTGTCCGGGGGTGCACAGTTTTTTTGCATACTGAATAAAATGCTGTAACTTTGCGGCTCATTACAATTGTCATTTATGAAATTACAATCCATCGCTGTTTTGTGTGCCTGTGCCGTTGCTCTTAACGCGCATGCCGCAGCCAACGGCGGCAATATATCGGCTCCGGTTGACAGTGCCATGCGCCTGAGCGAAGTGACTGTAACTGCCATCAAGCAGAGCGCTGACCTCAGCCTTATGCCTTTGGCCACCACCACCATGCCGCAGGCTCAGATTGAACAGCTCGGAGTGGCCGGCCTTCACGGCGTGAGCGAGATAGCCCCCAACTTCTATATCCCGCAGTATGGCAGCCGCATGACCTCCAGCATATATGTGCGCGGCCTTGGGGCGCGTATGGATCAGCCCGCTGTGGGGTTGAGCGTGGACAATGTGCCTATCCTCAACAAGGACAACTATGATTTCAATCTCGCCGACATTGAGCGCATCGAGGTGCTCCGCGGTCCGCAGACCACCCTTTATGGCCGCAACACCATGGCGGGACAGATCAATATCTACACCCTTTCGCCGATGAGGTATCAGGGTAGCCGTGTGAGCGCGAGAGTAGGCAGCGGCCCCGAAGCCACGCTCACTCTCAGCCATTACGCCAAGTTCTCGCCCAAGCTGGGGATGGCGTTCAGCGGATATTTCAATTTCAGCAGCGGATTCTACCGCAACCTATACAACGATTACAAAACTGGCACCGAAAAAAGCCTTCAACTGCGGTGGCGCACTGAATGGCGCCCGTCAACCAGCCTGAAAGTGAGCAATGTGGCATCTTTCAATCTCAACCGCAACGGCGGCTATCCCTACGAATATATGCCTGAGGGACGCCATAGCGAAACTGGTATGGTGAACTACAACGACACCTGCTTCTATCGCCGCAACTCATTGACCGATGGACTTACGGTGCATTGGGTGCGTCCGAATTTCACTCTGTCAAGCATCACCAGCGTGCAGTATATCGATGACAATATGACCCTTGACCAGGATTTCACACCGCTCCGCTACTTCACTCTCACCCAGCGGCGGCACGAATGGGCCTTGACCCAGGATCTTGTGATCAAGGGGGTGAAGGATGCCTATCATTGGCTTGTGGGTGCATTCGCATTCTACAAGCACGCCTCGATGTGGGCTCCTGTCACATTCAAGGAGGACGGTATCTCCACCTTGATTACCGGAAAGGTCAATAATCTGCCGGGAGTGCCCGTGCGGATGAACTGGCTTGACGACAGTTTTGTGCTCGGCAGTGATTTCTCCCTGCCAACACATGGTGTGGCTCTTTATCATGAGAGCGCTCTGGATCTCGGCGCTTTCAATATAGCTGTCGGCGGACGACTCGACTATGAAATGGTGCGTATGCGCTATCATAATGAATATGACACTGGGTTCAGCATGAGTTTGCATAGCAACAATATGGTCCGTCCGCTGGGCAACTATGAGCTGCAATATGACAACACCGGCAAGCTGCACCAGCATTTCCTTGAGTTTATGCCCAAGTTCACCGTCAGCTACGAGCTGCCGATGGAGAGCAAGAGTGATGTCTATGCCACTGTGAGCAAAGGGTACAAGAGCGGTGGATACAATACCCAGATGTTCAGCGAGTTCCTGCAGCAGGAGATGATGTCGCAGATAAGATCGAACATCCCTGCGTCTATGCAGGGTTTCATGCCCGGAGCGTCGGAATATTCCGTGGACCGCTATGTTACATACAAGCCCGAAACAAGCTGGAACTATGAGGTGGGTGCGCATGTGCGCTGTGCCGATGGGAGGGTGCACACCGACCTGGCTCTGTTCTATATCGATTGCCGTAACCAGCAGCTCACCATTTTCCCCGACGGAAATACCACGGGCCGCGTGACCACCAATGCCGGCAAAACCCGCAGCTTCGGAGCTGAAGTGCAGATTCGTTGCAACCCCAACGAGCATTGGTCCACCGCGTTGAGCTATGGTTACACCAACGCCAAATTCAAGAGTTTCAGCGATGGAAAGCACTCCTACGATGGCAACTATGTGCCCTACGCACCGCAGCACACACTCTTCGGGTCGGTGACCTATTCGCTGACTTTGCCGAAAAATTGGGCTCTTGATTTCAACACCAATCTCCGCGGCGTGGGTCGCATACAATGGAATGAGGAGAACTCCCTGTCGCAGCCTTTCTACGCTTTGCTCGGCCTCAATGTCACAGCTTCCCACGGGTGGATTGAGCTGCAGGCATGGACTGAAAATCTCACAGCCACCCGCTACCACACATTCTATTTTGAAAGTATAGGCAATCAGTTCGTACAGCGTGGCCGTCCCTGCACAGTAGGGGGCACAATCCGCTTGAATTTCTGAACCAAACGCCCTTGCCGGGGGTTGAAAGTATATGAAACGCTTTCAACTATTACCCCTGCTATCGGCACTTGGATTGCTCGCCACGGCGTGCGCCGGCGAATCGGATCCTGAAGCCAAACTCGACCGTTTCACATCGGCTGAGTCTTTTCATGTGATCAGTAACGCCGGCATGGCCAGCTCCGGGTTGTCGGCAAGTGTGATGGATGATGTGCGCTACGAATTTGCGTTCAACGACGACGATAGAATCGTCACTTTCACCATCCGCAACTTCAAGGTGTCGCCAGATGAGGTGCCTGCCGACTACACATTCACCGATGTGCCGTGGGTGTACAGCGTAGGCACTCCCGATGTGCAGCGTATCATCGATGCGGTGGCCCTGACACCCGCAACGCCTGTCAACGCACCCCACACGTTCTCCGACCTCCATATAGTGTACTATGAGCCAAAGAAATCCTCGGCGTGCGAGAACCGCGGGGTGGTGGCCACCTACACGGTGGATGGCGCATACACTGTCCGAGCCTATCCGTATGTGGTGGTGGGTGAGGGAACCACAGTGAGCTTCAACACCTCCACCGGGGAGTCGCGTATCTGCTATTCCACCACTGTGTCGCTGGATTTTGACCCTCACACGCTGCTGGCGGTGATGGATGTGCAGGGGTTGCTGCCTGATGACAACCATCGGTCGATGTCGTTCCGTATTTCCAATGTGGGCCTCATTTTCGATGAGGAAGGATACAGGCTGTCGCTGCCCGGAACGGTGGCAGTGGATGGAGCCACGGTGTCGGCTTTGGAGGCGACAGCCAACATGGCTGACCTTCTCGACCTGCAGTTTGTGCTGACACTTGACGATGGCACGGCATATAATATCGAGTGCCATCTGTCACCCAACCTCACTCCCCAAAGCATATAAAAAATTTGCATCACCCTGAGTGGATGATGCAAATCTGCAGACTCTTTAAAATTCGGGCGGCCGCTCGTTGGTGTAGAGCATGCCGTTGGACACTTCCTTGGCTTTGTCCGCGCCGACAGTGGCGGTGGCAATTGCAAACGCAAACAGCAATGTGCTTGCGGGGCCGTTGGCAGTGATCACATTGTGGGCAATCTCCACTTCGCGGCCTGTCATGCGGGCTTTTGGAGCCTGGCTTTCAAAGCCGGGATAGCAGGTGGCGTTTTTGTTGTCGAGAATTCCGAGAGGGGCGAGCACCACAGCCGGACTCGCGCAGATGGCTGCGATATTGTGGCCGGCGCGGTAATGGCTCAGAAGTGCCGATGTGAGGGTGTCGCATTGGGCCAGATTGGTGGCGCCGGGCATACCTCCGGGTAGTATGAGCCAGTCAGCATTGTGGATATCGATTTCTTCAAGGATTTTGTCAGCGTTCACGCTTATGCCGTGAGCGCCCTCCACATGATGGGTGTTGCCGATTGACACAGTGTGCAGTTCCATACCGCAACGGCGGAGTACATCAACAGTGGCCAGGGCTTCGATCTCTTCGAAGCCGGGGGCAAGGAAAATGTAAGACGGTTTCATAAGTTGCTTTATGTTGGTAAAGATTAGTGACAAATCTACACAATATTTATGATTTAG
>URCF01000006.1 GCA_900546365.1 uncultured Porphyromonadaceae bacterium | reverse complement strand
ACGGCGACGTGCCACGGGCGCAAGCGGCTGATGCGGCGGCACAGTGAGGTAGCAGAACGCCTTGCGGGAGCTTCGGCCCACGCGTCCGCGCAGCTGGTGGAGTTCGCTGAGGCCGAAATTCTGTGCATTGTTGATTATTATGGTGTTGACATTAGGCATATCGATGCCGCTCTCCACAATGGTGGTGGCAAGAAGCACATCGTACTCATGGTTGGCAAAATCCTCAATCGCTTTCTCGAGTTTGTCGGGTGCCATCTGTCCGTGGCCCACCACCACACGCGCATCGGGCACGAGCCTGCGTATCATTGCTTCAAGTTCGTGCAGTCCCTCGATGCGGTTGTTAATCACAAACACCTGGCCGTTGCGCGACAGTTCGAAGTTGATGGCCTCGGAGATGAGGTCGTCGCTCAGCGCGCTCACATTGGTGACTATCGGGTAGCGGTTGGCCGGTGGGGTGGTGATGGCCGAAAGATCGCGGGCGCCCATCAGTGAAAATTGCAGGGTGCGCGGTATGGGTGTGGCGCTCATGGTGAGGGTGTCCACATTGGTCTTGAGCTGCTTGAGCTTCTCTTTCACCGCCACACCGAATTTTTGCTCCTCATCCACCACCAACAGCCCGAGGTCCTTGAATTTCACCGATTTGCCCACGAGCTTGTGGGTGCCGATGATGATGTCGATTTTCCCATCGGCAAGGTCGGCGAGTATCTGCTTGGTGTCCTTGGCCGAGCGTGCGCGGCTCAGGTACTCCACCCTCACCGGAAACTCTTTGAGCCTCTTGGCAAATGTGTGGTAGTGCTGGTAGGCGAGCACGGTGGTGGGCACGAGCACAGCTGTTTGCTTGGAGTCGGTGGCGGCCTTGAAGGCGGCGCGGATGGCCACTTCTGTTTTGCCGAACCCCACATCACCGCACACAAGTCGGTCCATAGGTCGCTGGCTCTCCATGTCGGCTTTCACCGCCTGAGTGGCTGTGAGCTGGTCGGGGGTGTCCTCGTAGGCAAACGAAGCCTCGAGCTCATGTTGCATGTATGTGTCGGGCGAGAAAGCGAATCCCTGCTCCTTCTTTCGGGCGGCATACAGTTTGATAAGGTCGCGGGCTATATCCTTGAGCTTGGATTTGGTGCGCTCCTTGACTCTGTTCCATGCTCCGGTGCCGAGGGTGTTGATTTTGGGAGGCACTCCCTCTTTGCCGCGATATTTGGCGAGCTTGTGAAGTGCGTGGATCGACACGAATATGATGTCGTCGTTGGCATACACGAGCTTGATCATCTCCTGTGTGTGACCGTTGACATTGGTGCGCAGCAGTCCGGCAAATTTTCCCACGCCGTGGTCCACATGCACTATGTAGTCACCAGGCTCTATGGCACTCAACTCCTTGAGGCTCAGTGCGAGCTTGCCGGAGCGTGCGCGGTCGGAGCGGAGATTGTATTTGTGGAACCTGTCAAAAATCTGGTGGTCGGTGAACACGCAGCGCTTCTTGAGATGGTCCACAAACCCCTCGTGGAGGGTGGGTGTGACGGGAGTGAAACTTATCTTGTCGCCTCGGTCGGCAAAAATCTCTTTGAGGCGTTCAAACTGTTTTTCACTGTCGGAGAGTATCAGTATCTCATATCCATCATCCAGAAATTGTGTGAACGAGTTGCTGATCAGGTCGAAATTCTTGTGGTATATCCCCTGCGGCGAGCATCTGAAATCAATGGTGGTCACCGATTTGTCGGCGCATCCGGTGCCGGAGGTGAACCATAGTTGGGTGAACTGCCTGAAATCGTGGTCAAACTCCTCGGCGTCAACCACCTGACTCATAGCGTTGATGTCGCCCTCCTCGGCTATTACAGCGGAAGTGGAGAGGGTGTCGGATGCCACTTCTTTAATCCTGGCCACGGTGAGCGCGGCGTCGCGCACTGCTATGAGGGTGTTTGCGGGAATGAATTTCAGCAGCGATGTGCCGTTGGCATCCTGAGCCACGTTGGCTGTGATGCTCACCGATTGTATCTTCTCCTGCGACAGTTGTGTCTCGATGTTGAATGTGCGTATGGAGTCGATGTCATCACCGAAAAAGTCGATTCTGAACGGCAGCTCGTGGCTGTAGCCGAATATGTCGAGGATGGAGCCGCGGTGGGCGAAATGCCCCGGCTCATACACATAGTCCACTTCCTGAAAGTTGTTTTCCCTCAGCCATTTGATGACATCGGTGGGGTGGACGGGCGTTTTCAGGTCAAGATGCAGGGTGTGGTCGGCTATTATCTGTGGCGGAGCTACTCTTTCGGCGAGAGCGTCAGGGTAGGTGACCACGATTTTCACGGGGCTGTTTCTGGTGTGCCAGGCTCCGAGTGCTTCTGTGCGCAATATCTGCGACGGCGGGTCGGGCTGGCCATATTTGATGGCTCTCTTGTAGCCTGACGGGAGCATCAGCACAGCATCATCGCCGAGCATTCGGCTCAGGTCGTGATACAGATAGCCGGCATCATCGAGCGAGTCGCCCACTACAAGCAGCGGGGTGGGGCCGTTGGCGAGCGACGACAGGAGCATGGCGGCGGACGATCCGGCCACGGAGGTGGCGCACACCCTGTGTGCTCCTTTTTCCAAAGCCGTGTTCACGGCCTTGGACCGGCTTCCCGCCATGAATTCGGATGCAATGGCGGTGAGCTGGTTCATTTCTTGGGTGCGCTTAGGAGTTGTTTGTATTCCACCGGGTTGTGAAGCAGATTTATGGCCGAGTCGGCACCGATGTCGCTGCGCAGTGCGGCGCGGACAGCACCGGGCTGATAGTAGTAGCGTTCGGCTATCTCACGCAGCAGGAACGGTGCGATGGCCTGACGGTGAGTGTCAAGGTCTTTGTCCAGCGGATGCTTGAGCATGGCCGCGAGGGTGTTGAACTGTGCGTCGAGGCTGTCGCTGGCATACCCTTCCACCTTGGCGGCTTCGCGCAGGCGGTCGAGGATGGTTTCGCACACCTTGTCATAATTGAACTTGTCGGGGTCAATGGAGTTTTTGAACTGCGCGTATATCTCATCGGTGATTTCAAAGCTGTCGATGGGTGCGATTGTGGGGTTTTGAGCGCGGTAGCGGTTGGCGAAATCAAAGGCCCAGTTGTCGCGCACCACATTGAATGTTATGCGGCTCACTTCGGGATATTTCACTGTGATGTCGGGGGTTATGCCACCACCGTCGCGCACCGCACGCCCGCCTTTTGTGGCAAACTCGTGGGTGAGGCTGTCGGGGATACGCTGGATGGAGCCATCCTCGTTGCGGTGCGAATAGTCAATGGCCTGGATCAGTCGTCCGCTGGGGATGTAATATTTGGCCATAGTCACTTTCAGCAGGCCGTCGTAGGGAAGGTCGCGGGTGGTCTGCACAAGTCCCTTGCCAAACGACCGGTTGCCCACAATCACCGCTCTGTCAAGGTCCTGGAGTGCGCCGGCGGTGATCTCCGAAGCCGATGCGGTGCCGGCATCTATGAGCACGGCGAGAGGCATGTCGGGAGCTATCGGCGAGCCGGATGTTTTATAAACTTTCTCGTCAAGCACCCCTTTGCCGCGTGTGCGGAGCACCTCGGTACCTTTGGGCAAGAAGTATCCCAGAATCTTGACGGCGCTCTCCAGCAATCCGCCGCCATTGTCGCGCAGGTCAAGTATCAACCCTTTCACCTTGTGGCGGTTCTTGAGCGAGTCGATGGCGTTGCGCACCTCCTCGGGGGAGGTTTCGGTGAACGAGGTGAGCTGGATGTAGCCCAAATCGTTGCCTACCACCCCGAAGTATGGCACAGAGGGGTTTTGGATTTTTTCGCGGGTGATTTCCACCGTCAGTATCGAATCGGCTTCCACGAAGGGTCGTTTCACCGTCACCATCAGCTTGGTGCCCGGCTGTCCCTTGAGCTTTTCGCTCACCTCGGGAGTGGTTTTGCCCAGCACGGTGTCGCCGTCAATGGCCATGATCAGATCGCCGGGGCGCAAGCCTGCGCGGGCTGCGGGCGATCCGAGGTACGGTCCTGATATATAAACATTTCCGTTGCGCTGCATTATGTATGAGCCAATGCCGCCGTATTGGCCCGACGACATTGTGCGGAAATCCGCTTTCTCATCTTGCGGTATATATTCGGTGTATGGGTCAAGCGAGCCGAGCATCGCATCGATGGCTGTGCGCACTGATTTACGGGCATCAATGGAGTCCACATAGTTCGACTGTATCTCCTTGACCACGGCATTGAAAATGTCGAGGCTTGCGGCTATGTCGGCCTTTTTGCTCCGGGTGGCACCCTGGGCCACCAGCAGCGCGCATAGCAGCGCGGAGGCTGTGTAAAATAGCTTCTTCATGAGCGTTTGGGGATATGTTATAAAAAACGGCGACCAAAGTTAGTCAATTATTATAACAAACGAGTGCTAAAATATTTCAAAAAAAGGTGTGCTGCATGATTTTTTCAACTTTTTTTGGCCAATCTATTGCATAATTGATTTAAACGGTGTAATTTTGTACCGCAAATCTCGAGAGCGAGGTTTTAAATGCTTCAATAGCTCAGTTGGTTAGAGCATCTGACTGTTAATCAGAGGGTCGTTGGTTCAAGTCCATCTTGAAGCGCAAAAATAGGCAAAGCTTCAGTAGCTCAGTTGGTTAGAGCACCTGACTGTTAATCAGGGGGTCGTTGGTTCAAGCCCATCCTGAAGCGCACTTCAAAAACGCTGGCTTTCATGGCTTAGTCCATGTGGTCAGCGTTTTTTTATAGGACTTATAAGAATTATAGGACTTATACGACTTATAAGAATTACCACCCCCCTATATATTATAATAGGTGTATCCCCTGGTGGTGATTTCTGGAGACAAGAATGGATTTTTTAAAATTAAGAATGTTAAAGGCAAAAAAATTAGTTACAATATTATTGTTTATAATTCGTTATTTACTTATCTTTGTGGCAATTTCAGTGTGTTTTCCTGTGATCGTGCTGGCAAAACGGCAGCAGGTGATGTGAAATTGCGCTTGAAACTAAACCTTAAACAGTTGATAATTAACCATCTTGCGCAATAGACATAGAAAAAACTATAGTAATTATTTAATACCTTATGCTAAAACCAATTAACTCAGTAAGCAAATTGCTTTTGGTTGCTTCGTTATTCGGTGCAGTGGCAGTGCCAGTGACCGTACAAGCAGCCCCCGCAGCCGCGGTTGAGCAATCAGCCAACACCGCAACCGGTGTGGTTCTGGACGAACTCGGTGATCCGTATATCGGTGCATCGGTTCGTGTGGCCAACGATCCTGCAAAGGGTGCGTCAACCAACCTCGATGGTGAGTTCTCCATCTCCGGTGTTAAGCCAGGCACCAAGCTGATGATCACCGCTGTGGGTTACAACGACCTTGAGGCAGTGTGGAATGGAACTCCTCTGAATCTTCAACTCGTAGAGAACACCAAGGTGCTCGACGAAGTGGTGGTAACCGCCATGGGTATCACCCGTGAGGAAAAAACCCTTACTTATGCGGTGCAAACCATCAAATCCGATGAGGTGACCCGTATCAAGGACAACAACTTTATCAACTCCCTGCAGGGTAAGAGTGCCGGCTTGACCATCACACCTAACAACAGCGGTGCCGGTGGTGGTGCCTCCAAGATTATCCTCCGTGGTAGCACATCAATTCTCGGTACCAACCAGCCGCTGATCGTGCTTGACGGTGTGCCCATGCAGAACGGTATGCAGACTCAGGCTTCCGTTGACGGTCTTATCAATGGTGGTGGCGGTTCAGGCGACGACCTTCTCTCGACCATCAACCCTGAGGATGTTGAGAGCATGACCATTCTTAAAGGTCCGAATGCTGCCGCCCTTTATGGTAGCGCCGCCAACAACGGTGTTATCATCATCAACACCAAGAGCGGTGCTGAAGGTACTGTGAAGGTTGACATCAGCTCCACCACTTCTATTGAAACAATCGCCAACTATCCCCAGACCCAGCAGGTATATGGTCTTACCTCCGACCTGCTCACCAGTGGCATCCAGCTCGGTGCCTGGGGTCCGAAGATCGGCACACGTGATGCTGACGAGCTCGCGCTCAAACCTTATATGATGAACAGCGCCCGCAATCCCATCCGTGACTTCTTCAAAACCGGTGTTACCCTCAACAACGGTATTACCCTCAGCGGCGGTACTGAAAAATCGCGCACATACTTCTCCTACAACAACACCTATCAGGATGGTATCATGCGCAACAACAAGTTCACCCGTAACAACGTGATGTTGAAAGAAACATTCTCGCTCTTTGACAAGCGCGTCAACATCAGCGCAAGCTTGAACTGGATCCATCAGAAAACCAACAACCCGCCAAACACCGGTAAGACCCTCAGCGCTCTCCATGCTGTTTACCGTATGCCTGCCGATGTTGATATGCGCTACTTCAAGCAGCACTACAAGCACGCCGGTACCTACAACGATGAAATCGTTGCCAACACCCAGACCGGTAACCCCAAACTGTTAGGTCAGCCCGTTCAGACATGGGACTGGTTCGACAAGAGCCTTAACAACCCCTACTGGGTTACTGATATGTACAACAAGGAGAACAAGCGTGACCGTATCCTCGGCAACATCACCCTTGATGTCAACATCTGGAAAAATCTCAAATACCAGACCCGCTTCAGCGTGGATATGGTGATGAACTCCGATATCAACGAGCAGTATGCAGGTATGTACGATGCCGGTTGGCTCAGCCTCGGTGGTCAGTATGGTGCCGGAAGCTCCCGCTCCAGCGATATCTACAATGACCATATGCTCACCTGGAACGACCGCTTCGCCGACAAGTTTGATGTAAGCGCAGCTGTCGGTGGCAGCTTCACCCGCCATTGGGACCGCTCCCAGAGCATCAGCACCAATATCGACACCTGCGGTATCCCCAACGCCTTCGTTCCCCAGAACTCCAAGAAAGAGCGCCCCGACGGCAGCATCCGTGGCGGTAGCGCAACCAGCGCATCCGACTCCTGGAACTACAAGAACTGGAGCGCCGCCGTATTTGCCACAGCTTCTGTAGGTTTGTTCGACAAGGTTTATGTTGACGGTAGCTACCGTGTTGAATGGGCGCAGGCTTTCCAGCAGTTCACCCAGGGCAGCGGTTACAAATCGTTTGACTACTATTCGGTAGGTGCCAACGTACTCGTTCACAAATTCCTCCCCGAGAGCACTCGCGATTGGCTCGACCAGTTGAAATGGCGCGGCAGCTACTCTGTTGTAGGTAACCCGATCCCCAACACCCTCTTCGCCCGTCAGTCCATTGACTTCGGCACAGGTGTGGTTGGCTCTCGTCCCCCGTTGTTTGATAACCCGCAGCCCGAAACCACCACTTCGTTTGAAACCGGTTTGGATGTATGGTTGTTCAAGAACACCTTCAACTTCGACATTACCTATTATAACTCTACTCTCAAAAATCAGTTCATGAACGTGACCACCGCCAACGGTGAGTCCAAACCTGTGAACACCGGTAAGATCCGCAACTACGGTATCGAGTTCTCCGCCGGCTACCGCTGGGCTATCAACAAAGACTGGACATGGCAGTCCAACTTCAACTTTGCCTGGAACGACAACAAGATTCTCGAAACCTACGATCCGGGTGACAACCGCGAGTACACCGTTGAAATGGGTAACAACGCTTTCAAGATCAAATATATCAAGGATAAGAAATATGGTGACATCTATGTGAACTCCATCACCCGTGGTGACGATGGTTTCTACAAGATGACCTCCAACAATCCTCTGTCCGCTCGTCCCGTGATGCAGTCTGACTACAGCACCTACGTGGGCAACACCACTTCTCCCTACACCCTCGGTTGGAACAACACCATCTCCTGGAAGAACCTTACTCTCTACTTCCTCATCGATGGCCGTATCGGTGGTAAGGTGATGTCGCTCACCGAAGCTGAAATGGACCTCTACGGTTTGAGCCAGCGCACTGCTGACGCCCGTTTGGCCGCTGAGAACAATCCTGATCTCCAGGCCTACGATGAAACCGGCAAGATGGTGCCCCTGATGTACCTCCCCGACGGTTCCGGTCGCAAGATCTCTGTTGAGAACTACTATACCACTATCGGTATGGCTCCCACTGAAGATCACGTGTACAACGCCACCAGCTTCCGCATGCGTGATATCTCGCTGAGCTACCTCTTCCCCAACCTCTTCGGCAAGGGCAAAGGCCTCACCGCTCAGTTCTCGGTTAAGAATGCATTCTTCATCTATAAGGATGCTCCCGTAGATCCCGATATCTCGCTGTCTGCTGCCAACGGTCTGTCCGGTATTGACTGCTACGGTCTCCCCACCCTGCGCAGCTATGCTATAACTCTGAAACTTAACTTCTAAGCATCAACCTTGTAATCTAACATAGAAAATGACTAAAAACAATATATTATCTGCCTGCTTGATGGGTGCGTCCCTGCTCTGCACCGGAGCACTCACATCTTGCGGCGACCAATTCCAGGAAGAGTATCCCTGGATGGTAGGTCGCCAGGAGGACCAGAGCAATGAAGACGAGTCAAGTGCCGGTCGTTACGACATGGATATGCTTGAACGCGAGCTCAAAGGTGCTCTTCCGTATATGATTAACTATAGTCATGCTCCGGACAACTCCTGGATGCCCCATAACTATCAGTACAACCGAGCCAACAACATCGATAACTATTGCGGCTACTGGACCACATCCAAAGGCACATTCGGTTTCGGTGGTAACCTGCCCACTCTCTACACCTATCCTAATGACTACCTCGGTGGTCCCGCCGACAACTCTATCTTCACTCAGAGCTACGATGCCATTCACTATGCAGTGGATATGGTGGACGAGGAAGGCAACCCTGTTGCTTCCAAACCCCACTGGCGTGCCTGCGCTCTCATAATACAGAGCTACACCGCCATGAATGTGGTTGATGCGTACGGTGCCTGTCCTCTCACAGACTGGCGCAACCGTGAACGTAACAAAACCGTTCAGTGGCAGGATGGTCACGAGGTGTACAACCAGATTGTAGCCGACCTCAACGAAGCTATCGGTATCCTCAAGGCTTCCAAGCCCGCCAAGGGTGAGCTTGACAAAATCGAGCTCGATGCCGCCAAGGACCTCACCATATTTGAAGGTGACTGGAGACGTTGGGTTAAGTTTGCCAACTGTATGAAGCTCCGTATGGCCATGAACCTTTCCCGCAATTTCGAGGACGAGGCCAAGGCTCTTGCTGAAGCAGCTCTCAACGATGAAGTGGGTGTGCTCAATGAAACAGACCCCCGCGATATCGCTTACTACTACCGCAACAACAACTCCTGGTACTTCATTTCCCAGACTTGGGGTGATATCCGCCTCAATGCCAACTTGGAGAGCATCATGAAGCACTTCAACAACCCGCTGCTCGGCATATGGTTCGACACTCTCGGTGCTGCCGTAAAGGATAAGAACACCGGTGTGACCACCACCAACGAATATGCAGGTATGCGTGCCGGTATTGACATGGTCGGCAAGAATGCCGGCGGTCGTAGCGACGGTGCCTACGGTTCATTCTCCTGCTTCCAGATCCAGGACTTCCCCATGCCTTTCTTCAAGCGCACAGAGTCACTCTTCCTTCAGGCTGAGGCCGCTCTCCGTTGGGGCATCGGTTCTCGCTCAGTGAAAGAGCTGTACGAAGCCGGTATCACTCTCTCGATGACTGAGAACGGTGTTGACGCCGGTGTTATCGCCGAATATCTTGACCAAGCCGGTGAAATGCCCGCCTACAACTACGTTGACTTCCGTGACGCAGCCAACAATATCAATGGCCGTGTGACCTGCGATGTGAAGTGGAACGAGAGCGACTCCAAGGAGCTCAAGCTTGAGAAACTCATCACTCAGAAATATATCGCTGTATTCCCTCAGGGCGATGCCGCATGGAACGATTTCCGCCGCACAGGCTACCCCCGTCTCTTCCCGGCGAAGCAGAATGGTGGTATGATGGGTATGGATGGAAATCTTGAACTTCAGATTCGTCGTATCCCCATGAAGGTGGAAACCAACAACTCTGTTGAGATGGCCGGTTTGAGCACCGTGCTCGGTTTTGACCAGGCCGATGCATCGCAGCCCATCTTCTGGGATATACCTTACTCTGAGCGTGTGTGGGGTGATGTTGATCCCACCTCGGGTCTCGAAACTCCCGAACGCATGCCCGTTCCCGTTAACTTCTAATCCTTTTATCGATCAGACATGAAACTTTATAAAAGCCTTTTATATTTTACAGCAGCACTCACTGCAGCCGGCGCAATGACCGGCTGTAGCGAGGAAGCTACTCTCGACGGGGCCGATGCGGTCTATCTCGAGATCCAGCCCACAGATATCTCTCTCTGCCTGGGCGACACCGTCCGGATCAACAGCCTTGTGACCAATGTGAGTGGTGATGTAATCCCCACTGAGGTTGCTCTGTCGGTTGATGATGAAACTGTTGCCAAGATTTTGGGTGACACCGCTGTGGTAGCCGTCAACGGTGGCCAGGGTCGCACCACAAAGCTGCGTGCAGCTCTTGTCAACGGTAAGTACGCTGTTACTAATGTGACTGTAAACAAGAATGTTCCCCAGGGTATCTTCGCTGTCGCTGACGAGACAGCTCAGGATACCATCACAGTTAAGAAGAGCTGGGGCGTGCCTCACGAAACTGTTTACTTCTCCATCAATCCTATCGAGCTTCTCAAGGACTACTCGATCGAAGACGGTACAATCAAAGTGGAGCTTGACGGTCTTGAGCCTTGCGATGCTTCGATCTATGATGGTCCTGTCGCTACAATGCAGGAAGTGAAATACAAATACTACCTCAAGGAAGGCGACAATGGTTATGATCCCGATGAACAGAAATTCATCGAAAAGACATACGCCATCGTAACAGCTCACTTCACAAGCCCCAAAGTGGCATCCAACGGTAAGGTTAAACTCACCGTAGGTGAAGGCGGCTCCGCAATGACCTACACTATCGATGTCATCATACAGCCGAGTATCACATTTGCCTCATTCTATGGCGCAACATCCAACGAGGATATCGCTGCTATGCCTTATCTTGGCGGTCGTCCTCCTCTGGGCACCCTCACCATGTACATCGCCGACAAGTGCGACAAGGTGATTGACATCAACTCTTCCGATGAAGTCCGCGTGGCCATGAACGTGGAAGGCGGCGCTCACGAAGAAGTTGTCGAAGCCATGAAGTGCTATGAGTGGAACATTGTCAGCGGCGGCGCTCTGCTCGTTACCCGCAACGAAGCTGAGGAAATCTCCGGTCATGGTTTTGATGCCATACTTGGTGTTCGCTCCGGTGTGCAGACTGGTGATGTGACTTTCCAGTGCTCCACCCCTGTACGCACCACCGAGGATCCTGACAATGATCTCGTGCTCACCCTCAACTATACTGTGGTGAATATCAAGAAAGACTATGCGATCACTGCCATCACCGTTGACAACGATAATGTGGAGATGGATATGAACAGTGTCCACATCATCAAGTTCGGTGTTGAGCCCTCCGCTTCGTTCGCATACCAGAAGCCGACTCTCACCGTTGATGACCCCTCAATTATTGAGATTCTTGACCGCGAGGGTTATGATTGGCCTATCCGTGCTCTCAAAGCCGGAACTGCCACTCTCACATTCTCTGCTTACAACGACTCTCAGCTCGTGACAAAGACTGTGAAAGTGAAAGTTAACGACGCCCTCGGCTCCATCGTGATTGACCAGAATGTCGGTGAGACATATCTCTTCGCCGGTGGCACCACCACCTGGGCTGCTCACCCCTACTCGCTGAGCGGTGCTCTGATGAGTAATGTTGACATCACTTGGAACTCTTCCGATGAATCTGTTGCCACAGTGCTCAACGGCGTTATCTCCGCTATCAAGTCCGGTAACACCAATATCACCGCTGCCAACGGTAGCATCGTATCCGGCTCCCGCAGCCTGATTGTCCGCGAAGCTCCGAATGCCATCAACGCACCCGATGGATTCGAAGGTTTCTACGAAATGGACAACGACCTTGTATTCCTTGATATGGACGGTGGTCAACTCGTTATAGCCAACGGCTTTGCCGATGGTAGGTACGAAGGTTCCTACAACCTGTCCGGCTCCTACTATATGAAGGATGACGCGACTGCTCCCGCCACCGGTACTGTCACCATCGCGGCCGGCAGTGACACCGATGAGTACATTGTCACTATTAATGTGACCATCAATCTCTCGGCTGATCATCAGGTTAAGTTCTCATTCAGCAACGGATCTGTTTACTACTTGCCCGAATAATATCCGGTGCATTGAATAGCTATTAAAGGCACACGGTGCTCCGGAGGTCGTCACTGACCTACCTGCACCGTGTGTTTCTATCCGAATAGTATTCTATACCACAAACTATAACAATATATTGTTAACCTTATGAAAAAAACCTTACTGTTTGCCGGTGGCTTAACACTTGTCACTATGGCAATGAACGCCCAGCAGCTGCGTGGACCGGAGTCGGAAACCGACACCCGCGCATGCTACATCACATGGCCTCAGAGCTATTCGCTGGACCAGTATATCAACGACTGGAATCCCGGACAGGCGATGAACAAAACCTACATCTCCGACCGTGTTTCCAGCACAAGCGCGTGGGAAGATGAAGAGTTCTTCACTTCGCGTGTGAAACTTCGTCCTCTCATCAACAATGTCAACACCCAGGTGGATCAAACCATTGTTGGTGCCAAGGACAAGAACCTCCTGTTCTGGGTTCCCTGCGGTATGTCAACCGGCCAGTTCCAGACCGGTTCGCTTCCCAACGGTGTGTTTGACTCGGAAGTGTTCTCCGCATGGAGCTATGTGACTCACTACGGCAACTGGACCGCGCCCTACGGATGGGTTCCCGGTGGTTTTGCCGACGCAGCCCACAAGCATGGTGTGCTTGTGTCGGGTGTGGCTTCTATCCCCAATGCTTCGATGCCTGCAGCATGGCGCAGCTGCTTGCTTGGTATGAACTCACTTGCCAGCACTGAAGCCGGCATGGAGAAAATCGGCAAATTCCTCCGTTACCACGGTAATGACGGTCTCGGCTACAACTCCGAGTGGACCGGCAACTGGAGCGCTAATGAGCAGACAGCACTCAGCGCGATGCACGGCAAGCTCGTGAAATACCTCCTCCAGTATCAGGACCGTGCAGAAAACCCCTGGTACGGTGGTGCGAACGACAACGGTTCCGTAGGCGGCTGGGGTGAAGGTCTCGGCACAAGGTTCTACAACACCTTCGGTTACAGCACCGAGCCCCGCACCATCTTCTTCACCAACTACAACTGGGACAATACCTACTACTATTCCGAGGACAAAGCTGCCATGACAGCCACCGGCCGTGACTCCCACGACCTTTACATGGGTATGAACATGCAGGGTGGTTGCAAATCCAGCAACGAATGGACCTCGCATGCCACCGGTGAGGCTTCCACCTACTCCATCGGTCTTTGGGGTGAGCACAGCAAGAACATGCTGTTCCCTGCCCGCGCTGCAGCCGGTGGTACTGACATCCTCAAGCAGAAGGGTTATCAGGAAATTCTTGAGCAGTGGTTCACCAACGGCAAGCGCAACCCCGCTTACCTTATGGATATCCGCGTGTCCAAGAACCTTGGTGCAGGTGAGGATTTCCATGGTATGTCGCGTCTGATGAGCGCCCGTTCAGCCTACGGTTGGGATCTGAGCGAGGAGCCGTTCATCACCTATTTCAGCCTCGGTAACGGTATGAACTACTACCGCAATGGTAAAGTGGCTTACGCAAACGAATGGTACAACATCGGTATGCAGGACTACACTCCCACATGGCGCTGGTGGTGGAGCACCAAGCTCCTTGGCAAGAAAGATGATATTCCTGCCAACAGCATGACAGCGGAATTTGACTGGAGCGATGCCTGGAACGGTGGTTCTTCCCTCAAGATTTCCGGTAGCACTGCCGCCGGTGAGGCTCAGTATCTCCATCTGTTCAAAACAGCTTTCACTGTCAAGAACAATGATGTCATCACCATCCACTACAAAGTCCTCAAAGGCAACGGTGATCTCAGCTTTGTGTACAGCAAGGTCGGTTCTGAATCTACCGAACAGTCTCCCACCAAAACTGTATTCCATAAAACCTCTGATTCTTTCTTCTACGATGAATGGATGACAGCTTCCTTCAAGGTGGCTTCCCGTGGTACCAACGTACTCAGCGCAGGTGACTGGGCAGTGCTTGGTCTGAAGTTTGAGAATGCCAAGGATCTCGAGGTTCTTGTAGGTGAAATGTCGATTGTGCGCGGCACCGCCAAGACTCCTGAAATGCCTGTTGTTAAAACCGCTAAAATCCTTAGCGATGTTGTCACCGGTTTCGATGCCAAGCTCATCTGGTCCATGCCCAACAACAAAGAGGCAGGCGAACCTGTTTACAACACTGATGTCAACACATCCCACTTCAACCTTTGGGCTCAGGTGGAGGGCGGCGAGCCTCAGTTTGTCGGCACCACTACTTCTTGGGCCGGTATCCTGTTCAAGATTGCCAATCCCGACCACAAGAAACGTGCCCGTCTGGGTGTAGAGGCAGTAAGCCTTGACCATAAAGCCACTTCCGGTATTGCATGGAGTGAATATATCAACGCTCCCGATCACGAAGTGTCGGAAGAGGTTAGCATCGACAAGACCTGTATCAAACCCAATGAGGAATTCCGCATCTGGTTCATCGATGACCTCCATGACAATGCTACTCTGTCGCTCTACAACGCTGCCGGTGTCAAGGTAGCCTCCAACAACGGTGCAAGCCGTGAGCTCGTTGCCTCGCTCAGCGAGATCGGTGCATACGACCTCGTTGCCAACGAAGGCACCAGCAAGGAAGCCCGTTATTCCTGCTACGCCCAGGTATCTGACTTTGCTGTAGGTCGTCTTCCCGAAATCGAGACCCTCCTGATCGACGGCGAGGATGTTACCAATAGGGATAACGTTTCGTTCAACATCAACACTGAGCTCAAGGCCGGCTATACCGGTCGCGAAGCAGACGGTTCTGGCTCACGCGCCATCACAGCTGCCTACAAAGTGCTCGGTGGTCCTGTTGCTGCAATGGATCTCGGTTCCAACAAGTCGTTCTCCGTATCCTACTGGGTTCGTCTGACCGTACTTCCCACCGGCGACCTGAACCTCTTCGGTATCGAAGACCGTACCGGTAGCTGGCCTGAAAATAACTGGGGCTTCTTCTGGTCGTCAATCGGTCAGGATGGTCACGTTGAATCCTACACCAAGCGCGGTAACGCCAGCAACTCTGCCGAGTATCAGTACAGATATCCCGCATCCACAAAAGTAACTCCGGGCGCTTGGACCCATGTTACCCACGTGTTTGACTACGACAATCAGAACGCCCTGCTCATGAAGCTGTACATCAACGGTGTATATCAGGCTCCCGCTACATCCGGCATGGGTGCTGACGATGCTTCTGCCAACAACGTGATTGACGGTATTCCTGTCCGTGGTCCCAACCGTTCTACCATGACTTCCGGTATGTGGATGCACATCCTCGGTGGTCGTGGCAGCACACCCGGTTATCCTGAAGCTCTTATCGACGATGTAACCGTTTGGGACGGCGCTATCACCGAAACCGATATCGCCAAAGCAATGGTTGGTCTCGATGCCGACAATCTGCCCAGCAACGTGAAGTGCTTCTGGGACTTCGAGAACGAACCTCAGAACAATGTGGAAGAGAATCGCTCGGTTAACGGCAAATCTCTCAAAATCATCCACAACGGCCGCTTCCTCTCCAAGGGTCAGATTACCGATGCCACCTTCGGCACATTCGACCTCATCGCCGATGAAAACGAAGGCCAGTCCGTGCAGACACACATCGCACCCGTGTATGAGGCAGGTTGCCCCTACGTGAAAGGTGATGCATTCTCGGTAGTCACCAAACCTACCTGGAGCACCCGTCAGGCCACCATCAGCAACGCTGACGGTAGCGACACCAAGGGTGAGGCTTCCATCAACTACGGTGCACATGGAGCCAAGACCATCACCCTTACCCTCAAGAACTCCTGGGGTGAGAATACCAAGACCTATCCTGTGATCGATGTTATGAACGCTATCGACGGCATCGCTGCCGATGCTGAGGATGGCATGAAGGTTTACACCACCAACAAGGTGCTCTTCCTTGAGTTTGCTGAAGGCGGCGACTACGAAGTGAGCGTTTACAACATGAGCGGTATGCTCATGGGTAAAGACGCCCGCAATATCAATGCCGGCGAACTGATGAACATCAATCTCGGTCAGGCAGGTGTTTACGTGGTAAGCATCGTCAAGGACGGCAAGGACCTTCGCAGCGTGAAGGTAGTGAACAAATAATCCGTTCATTCCAATCTCCCTATAGCAGCGGGGCACCCAAATCGGGTGCCCCGCTTTTTTTACTTCGAATTGTGTCGGTTTAAATATTTTTAACCAGGCGTAACTCGGTATATGCGTGAATATTGTTGTATCTTTATCGCGAAATCCGTTCAGTCGGATTTTGTGTCACGCAGAATACTTACCAATCATAATTTTTTTATTCATGAAAAAACAGTTATTTATTGTATCGGCAATGGCAATGATGGCCGGTGGCGTAAGTGCACAGCAGCTTCGCGGCCCTATGAGCGAAGGCGACACCCGCGAGTGCTACATCACATGGCCCCAGAGCTATTCGCTGGACCAGTACATCAACGACTGGAATCCCGGACAGGAGATGAATAAAACCTACATCACCGACCGCGTTTCCAGCACAAGTGCATGGGAAGATGAAGAGTTCTTTATCTCCCGCGTGAAACTCCGTCCCCTTATCTCCAATGTCAACACCCAGGTGGATCAGACCATTGTTGGCGGCAAGGACAAGAACCTTCTGTTCTGGGTTCCCTGCGGTATGTCAACCGGCCAGTTCCAGACCGGTTCGCTTCCCAACGGTGTGTTTGACTCGGAAGTGTTCTCCGCATGGAGCTATGTGACTCACTACGGCAACTGGACCGCGCCCTACGGATGGGTTCCCGGTGGTTTTGCCGACGCAGCCCACAAGCATGGTGTGCTTGTGTCGGGTGTGGCTTCTATCCCCAATGCTTCGATGCCTGCAGCATGGCGCAGCTGCTTGCTTGGTATGAACTCACTTGCCAGCACTGAAGCCGGCATGGAGAAAATCGGCAAATTCCTCCGTTACCACGGTAATGACGGTCTCGGCTACAACTCCGAGTGGACCGGCAACTGGAGCGCTAATGAGCAGACAGCACTCAGCGCGATGCACGGCAAGCTCGTGAAATACCTCCTCCAGTATCAGGACCGTGCAGAAAACCCCTGGTACGGTGGTGCGAACGACAACGGTTCCGTAGGCGGCTGGGGTGAAGGTCTCGGCACAAGGTTCTACAACACCTTCGGTTACAGCACCGAGCCCCGCACCATCTTCTTCACCAACTACAACTGGGACAATACCTACTACTATTCCGAGGACAAAGCTGCCATGACAGCCACCGGCCGTGACTCCCACGACCTTTACATGGGTATGAACATGCAGGGTGGTTGCAAATCCAGCAACGAATGGACCTCGCATGCCACCGGTGAGGCTTCCACCTACTCCATCGGTCTTTGGGGTGAGCACAGCAAGAACATGCTGTTCCCTGCCCGCGCTGCAGCCGGTGGTACTGACATCCTCAAGCAGAAGGGTTATCAGGAAATTCTTGAGCAGTGGTTCACCAACGGCAAGCGCAACCCCGCTTACCTTATGGATATCCGCGTGTCCAAGAACCTTGGTGCAGGTGAGGATTTCCATGGTATGTCGCGTCTGATGAGCGCCCGTTCAGCCTACGGTTGGGATCTGAGCGAGGAGCCGTTCATCACCTATTTCAGCCTCGGTAACGGTATGAACTACTACCGCAATGGTAAAGTGGCTTACGCAAACGAATGGTACAACATCGGTATGCAGGACTACACTCCCACATGGCGCTGGTGGTGGAGCACCAAGCTCCTCGGCAAGGAGGATGAGATTCCTGCCAACAGCATGAATGCAGAGTACAGCTGGGATGATGCCTGGAACGGTGGTTCCTCTCTCAAGATTTCCGGTAGCACCGCCGCCGGTGAGGCGCAGTATCTCCATCTGTTCAAAACAGCTTTCACTGTCAAGAACAATGATATCATCACCATCCGCTACAAAATTCTCAAAGGCAATGCCGACATGAATTTTGTATATAGCAAAGTGGGTTCCGAAACTACCGAGCAGACCCCGACCAAAACAGCGGTGCACAAAACTTCCGACTCATTCTTCTTCGATGACTGGAGAGTTGTGACCCTCAAGGTGGCTCAGCGCGGTACCAATGTGCTCAGCGCAGGTGACTGGGCAGTGCTCGGTCTGAAATTTGAGAATGCCAAGGATCTCGAGATGCTCATCGGCGAAATCTCCATCAAGCGCGGCACATCTGTTCAGCCCGAAATGCCTGTTCTCCGTCGTTCCAAAGTGCTGGCTGATGTCGTAACCGGCTTTGATGCCAAGCTCTACTGGTCGATGCCCAACTCCAAAGAGGCAGGCGAACCGGTGTACAACCTTGATGTGAAAACCTCTCATTTCAACCTTTGGGCACAAGTGGAGGCCGGCGAGCCTCAGTTCATGGGCACCACTACTTCATGGGCCGGTATCATGTACAAGATCGCCAACCCCGAACATAAGAAACGCGTGCGTCTGGGTGTGGAGGCAGTAAGCCTTGACCACAGCACCACTTCGGGCATATCCTGGAGCGAATATCTCGATGCTCCCGAGCATGAGGTTTCCGAAGAAGTGAAGATTAACAAATCCTGCATCAAGCCCGGTGAAGAGTTCCGTATCTGGTTCGTTGACGATCTTCACAGCAACGCCACCCTGTCGCTCTACAATGCAGCCGGCACCAAAGTGGCTTCCAACAACGGCACAAGCCGCGAACTCGTTACATCCCTCGACGGAATCGGCGCTTACGACCTCGTTGCCAATGAAGGCACTGCCAAGGAGACTCGCTACAGCTGCTTCGCACAGATTTCCGACTTCTCTGTAGGTGCTCTGCCTGAAATCCAGAGCCTCACCATCAACGGTGTTGATGCCGAACAGGCCGAAGTGGAATTCGACATGAACACCGAAATCAAAGTCGGATACACCGGTCGCGAAGCTGACGGTTCCGGTTCTCGTGCGCTCAAGCTCAACTACAAGACCTACGGCGTCCCGATGGACAATATCAATATCGGTGGCAATAAGTCGTTCTCTGTATCGTTCTGGGTTCGTATGCTTGAAATCCCCTCGGCAGGCAACGATGAGTCGATCAACTTCTTCGGTATTGAAGACCGCACCGGCAGATGGCCCCGCAACAACTGGGGCTGGGCTTGGTCGTTCCTTGACGAGCAGGGTCATATCACACACATGGTGAAGCGTGGTAATTCAGCCAACAGCTCCGAGTATGCCTATTTCTATCCCGAAACCACTGCTCTTTCCATAGGCGGATGGACACATGTGACCTGGGTATTTGACTTTGATGCTCAGAACGCTCTTCTGATGAAGCTTTACCTCAACGGTGTATATCAGGCGCCCTCCAAGTCCGGTATGGGCAAGGAAAACGCTACTGCAGACAATGTGATTGACGGTATTCCCGTGCGTGGTCCCAACCGCGAGGTGCTCTCCGCCGGAGAGTGGATGCACATCCTCGGTGGCCGTGGCAGTGATCCCGCTTATCCTGATGCAATCATCGATGATGTTATTGTGTGGGATGGTGCTGTTGACGAGACCGACATTGCCAAGGCAATGGTGGGTCTGGACGCCGACAATCTGCCCGCCAATGTGAAGTGCTTCTGGGACTTCGAGAACGAACCTGTTGACGGCGTTACAGAAGTGCGCATAGGCACCACACTTGTCCACAACGGCCGCTATATGTCAAAAGGCCAAATCACTGATGCACCCTTCGGAGTGTTCGATCTTCAGCTTGCTAAGGAAGAAGGTTCTTCCATACCCGTTCATATCACTCCCGAATATGAGGCCGGTTGTCCTTATGTGAAGGGCACAGGTTTCCAGGTTGTGACCAAACCTACCTGGAGCACTCGTCAGGCCACTATCAGCAATGCTGACGGTAACGACACCGAAGGTGAGGCTACTGTGGTTTACGGTGCCGGTGGCGACAAGACCCTCACACTCAACCTCAAGAACTCATGGGGTGAGGACACCAAGGAGTATCCCGCATTCTATGTTTCCACAGCCATCGACGGCGTGGCAGCTGATGCCGACAGCAACCTGAAGGCATACACTGTCAACAAGGTGCTGTTCCTCGAGTTTGCCGAAGACGGCGACTACGAAGTGAGCGTTTACAACATGAGCGGTATGCTCGTGGGCAAGGATGCACGCAGCATCAATGCTGGCGAGATGATGAACATCACCATCGGTCAGACCGGTGTGTATGTGGTGAGCATTGTCAAGGACGGCAAGGAGCTCCGCAGCATCAAGGTTGCCAATAAGTAACCTTTCCGATTCATAAACAAAGTGAGCCGCATCCGGACAACGGGTGCGGCTCACCTGCTTTTTTGTGCTTTTTTTTGTGGATTATCCCGATGTTTAACACAAAAAAGATTGTGGAATTGAGAATTATCTGTATTTTTACGCCAAATTCTTGAACTATACCATTTTTTTGTGAAAAATTTAATTAACCTAATCAAAAACAAATGAAAAAACAAGTACTGTTTATTTCAGCCGCCGCACTTCTTGTTGGCGGTTTGAACGCGCAGCAGCTTCGCCCCGGGTACATCACCGCCCCGAACTCCAGCAGTTTCCACAAGTATGTGCAGGCCTGGGAACCCGGCAAAGAACTGTCTGTAACTTACACCGACAATGGTGAGGAAGCCTGGGAAGACGAAGAGTTTTTCGTTAGCCGTGTGGCTTTGAAGCCCTATTTCGTCAATCTCAAAACTCAGGTTGACAAAACTAAATCTGATGCGGACAACAAGCGTCTGCTTTTCTGGGTGCCTATCAATGAAGCCTCCGGCGCAGAGAAGGAATGGCTCAACGCTCTCCCCAACGCCAAGTACGACTCAGAAGTGTTCTCCACATGGAGCTACGTTACCCATTACGGTAACTGGACATCACCCTTTGGCTGGGTGCCCGCCGCTATGGCTGACGCCGCCCACAAAAACGGTGTGCTTGTGTCGGGTGTGGCATCTATCCCCAACGCCTCCATCCCCTCCAGCTGGGCAAGCTGTCTGGCAGGTGTAGGCGCAATGAACTCCACTGAAGGTGTTGAAAAACTTGGTAAATTCCTCCGCTACCACGGTGTGGACGGTCTCGGCTACAACTCCGAGTACTACAATGGCGGCAGCTACGGTGCCAACCTCCGCGGTGTTCACGGCAAGCTCGTGAAATATATGAAGCAGTATCAGCCCGACTTTGAAAACGTGTGGTATGGCGGTACCAATGACAACGGTAGCGTGAACTTCAACGACCAGCTCAGCTCGGACTTCTACGAAACATTCGGTTACAAAGACGAGCCCCGCACTATCCTGTTCCTCAACTACAACTGGAACACTACTACCAAGCTCAGCCAGGATGCTGCCGGTATCAATGCCACAGGTCGTGATCCCCGCGACATCTACATGGGTATGAACATGCAGGGTGGCCTTAAAACTCCCACCGAATGGGATCAGCATCTCAACATTCCCTATTCTATCGGTCTCTGGGGTGCCCACCAGGTGAACTACATCTGGATCAACCGTAACCAGGAAGGTGGAACAGACGCTGCCAAGCAGGCTACCTATCAGAAACACCTCGAATACTGGTTCACCAACGGTAAGCGCAATCCTGCCTACAAGATGGATCCCGTCAACTCTCTGACAGCTACCAAAGACTTCATGGGTATGTCGCGCTACATGGAAGCCCGCTCCACTTTGAAATGGGATCTTACCAAAGAGCCGTTCGTAACCTTCTTCAACATCGGTGGCGGTGCACAGTACAACTGGAAAGGCACTGAAGCTCACGTAGGACCCTGGTACAACCTCGGTGTTCAGGACTACATGCCCACATGGCGTTTCTGGTTCGCTACCGACTACCTCGGTACCACTCCCGCTGAAAACATCGATGCCAACATCACTTGGAACGATGCTTATATGGGCGGTACCTCACTCCGCATCACTGCCAACAACACTGAAGCCAGCTACCTCCACCTCTTTAAAACAGAGTTCGAGGCCAAGAACGGTGCCAAGCTCACCATCCGCTACAAGGTGATCAAAGGTTCCGGTGACATGGAACTCGTATGGTCCAAGCTCGGTTCTGAAAGCGAGCAGGCTCAGAAAACCTACGGTATGGTATTTGACAAAGATGGCAAGACCTACTCTACCAACAAAGCTGACGGCGACCTTGACTACGATGCCGACTGGCAGGTGAAGACTCTTACTCTCAGCTCACGTAATGGCCTCACCGGTACCATCGCAGCTCTCGGCTTGAAGTTTGCCAACGCTAATGATCTTGAAGTGCTTATCGGTGAAATCTCTCTCACCGGTGGTTCTTACGAAACTCCTGCCGCTCCTATCATCACCCGCGCCAAAGTGCTTGCCAACAACTACAAGGGTGTCGATGGTAAGATATTCTTCAAAATGGCCAACACCAAGGAACTCGGCGAACCCGTTTACAACCTTGATGTGAAGACTTCACTGTTCCGTCTGTGGAGCCGCACCGACAAGGATTCCGAACCTCAGTTCCTCGGCACTACCAGCTCATGGGCCGGCATGATTTTCTCCGCTCCCGCTGAAGGTGCCACCAAGATTCAGTTTGGTGTCAGCGCAGTGTCTCTCGACTTCTCTTCCGCTTCCGATATCGCTTGGAGTGAAGAACTTCCTGTTGGTGACTATGTTGCTGTTGAAGATCTGAAGGTATCCAAATCGCCTGTCACCACCGGTGAAGAATTCTATGTAGAGTTCGTTGACCCCGCTCACCCCGCTGTTGACTGGAAGCTCACCGATGAAGGTGGCAACGTGCTCGCATCTGCAAGCAACGCTACTCGTCTTGATGTTGCAGGTATTGATGTGACCGGTGCCTACGATGTATATGCCGGTGACGTTAAGCATGAGGGTCTCGTGTCTGTGTCCGATCCCGGATCCGGTCGTCAGCCTATCATCGAATCTCTCACCATCAACGGTGATGAGGCTTCTGCTGAAAACGCTGTTCAAATCCAGCCCAACGAAACTCTTGAACTCGGCTACACCGGTCGTGAAGCCAACGGTATCGGTTCCCGCGGTGTTCATCTCAATGAGCTCGCTTTCGGTACTAAGGTAAGCGACCTCGGCATCGGCACCTACAAGAGCTTCTCTGTTGCTTTCTGGCTCAAGCTTGACACTTATCCCACCGCTGCACCCGGTTCACTTCTTTTGATTGAGAACCGTCTCGGTTCATGGCCTAAGAACAACTGGGGCTACTTCTGGAGCCGTACAGTTGAAGGATCGTTCCGCAACTACCTCATCGACGGTGGCTTTGGTAAGAGCCTTGACTCCGGTGCTGACGGCAACCGTCTGTACCTTGACCTCAACGGCAACCTCGGCGTTTCCAAGTGGAACCATCTCGTATATGTATTTGAATACAACGAACAGAACCGCGTTCGCATACGCTTCTACCTCAACGGTGTGCTTCAGAAGAGCAACTGGCTGTGGTGTAACAAGATGACCCGTGAGAATGCTATCGGTGACTCCAACTCCGGTTGGGATGATATCGAACTCACCCCCGGCTACGCTTCGTTCGCATCCGGCTCCGGCAAAGATGCTGAAAACACCGACTGGTGTATTGACAACTATCCCTTGGCTCAGACCGACTGGATTAAGGTTGGTGGTGCAGGTCCTAACGGTATGGCTGCCGTGGACGGTGTGATCGACGACTTCCAGATTTGGGGTAAAGCTATGACCCAGGAGGATGTGAATCTCTCCAAGACCGGTCTCGGCACTCTCGAAACACTGCCTGAGGATGTGATTGCATTCTGGGATCTTGAAAGCGATGCTGATGCTAACTATGGCTTCATCTCCAAGGGTCAGAAGCAGATTCCTGCCTATCTCTTCGAATATGCTCAAACAGCAAATGAAGGTCAGGCTGGCGCACTGCCTGTAGAAGCTGAATTCTCTGCGGGCTCGCCTTTCGTGCCCGGCAGCGCTTACGAAGTTACTACCGCTCCTTCCTGGACTGCCCGCAAGGGTATTCTCAGCGAAGGTACCGGTACAGACCGTGAAGGTAGCGTCAAGCTCTCCTACGGTGACAACCGCATGGGCGGCGACTACACTGTGACCCTCTCTCTTGCCAACGCTCTCGGTGCCGACACCAAGAATTATCCCGTATTCTCTGTAACCTCCGCTATCGACGGCGTTGCCGCTGACACAGAGGACGGCGTTGAGGCTTACACTGTAGCCGATGGTCTGTTCGTTCAGTTCGCCGAAGCAGGCAACTACACCGTTGAGGTTTACAACACCAGCGGTATGCTGATGGCTCAGAAGGCTCAGGCTATGGAAGCCGGTCAGAACATGAGCGTTCGCCTCGGTGTTCAGGGCGTTTACATCGTTCGCGTGCTCCGCGACGGTCAGCTCGCCCGCACCATCAAGGTGGTTCGCAAGTAAGCTTGACTTAAAGCATATACTACAATAATTCAGGCGCTCCCGGTTGCGGGGGCGCCTGAACTTTTTCTTATGAATCTTATAAATCTTATGAGTCTTATAAATCTTATAAATTTTATATCCCTTTAAAATCTAAAACGAGGACCGGTTTCACAACCCTCCTCGCTTAGATAATAAACCAATCATTATCACATTTCTTGCAATGGAAAAAGTAATTTTGCTATGTACCTTTATAACGCTCCCCGGAGGGAATGGTTCACTGAAACGGGGTTTTTTTGCTGCAGAAATTCAAGAAAAATCTCAAATTGTGGCTAAATAGTTATGTGATAGAGAAAAACAAAAATCCATGGAAATGTACTTTAACTTGCTTTAACTTGTGTGTGCGCACTTTTTGCCCGACATTATTGTTACCTTTGTGTTAGGAAATAAAAAACAATCATATATCTATTCAATATGGCAAAGAAAGAAACCAAGAAAAGCGCCAAGGAGGCCACAGGCACACAGAATACCAAGCTCAGTGCCCTGCAGGCCGCGCTTGACAAAATAGAGAAGAACTATGGCCGCGGTGCCGTGATGAAGCTCGGCGATGATGTGGTGGACGATGTGGAGGTGATTCCTACCGGTTCCATCGGCCTGAACTACGCTCTCGGTGTGGGTGGTTATCCCCGCGGCCGTATCGTGGAGATTTTCGGCCCGGAATCGTCCGGTAAAACAACTCTCGCCATCCATGCCATCGCGCAGGCTCAGAAAAACGGCGGAGTGGCCGCCATAATCGATGCCGAGCATGCTTTTGACCGCTTCTATGCCGAGGGTCTGGGTGTGGATGTCAACAATCTGCTTATTGCCCAGCCCGACACCGGCGAGCAGGCTCTCGAGATTGCCGAGCAGCTCATCCGCTCATCCGCCATCGACATACTTGTGGTGGACTCTGTGGCCGCTCTCACTCCCAAGTCGGAAATCGAGGGTGAGATGGGTGACCGCAATGTGGGCCTTCAGGCACGACTGATGTCGCAGGCCATGCGCAAGCTCACAGGCGTCATCTCCCGCACCAACACCTGCTGCATTTTCATCAACCAGCTGCGTGAGAAAATCGGCGGCACAATGTTCGGTCCATCTGAAACCACCACCGGCGGCAATGCCTTGAAGTTCTACAGCTCGGTGCGTATCGATATCCGCGGCGGTGCCAAAATCAAGGATGGCAAGGAGGAGAATATCCTCGGCCGCACCACCCGTGTGAAGGTGGTGAAGAACAAGGTGGCACCTCCTTTCAAGGGCGCTACTTTCGACATCCTCTTTGGCGAGGGTATCTCTCACACCGGTGAGATTATAGACCTTGGCGTGGAGCTCGGAATCGTCAAGAAAAGCGGCTCATGGTTCAGCTACAACGGCACCAAGATAGCCCAGGGACGCGAGGCTGCGCGTCAGGTGATAGCCGATAACCCTGAGCTTGCCGATGAACTGGAGGCGCTGATCATGGATGCGCTCAAGGCCAAGGGAAACAAGCCTATGGTCAAGAAACAGGCCACAAGTGAAATAGATGCCATTACTGCCGATGATGTGGCTGAGGATGAGCTCGATGCTCTTGATTTTGATGAGGATCTTCCTGACGAATTTTCTATTGACGAGGATAAGTAGGATTTAAATCCGATAAATCTTATAAATCCTATAAATCTTATAAGTCGTGTGGGCCTTCGGACCCATGCGACTTTTTAGCTATCTGCTCGGCGTTGCGGCGCAGGCCGGCGAGCTTGGTGCGCTTGATGGCGCTATGGCGGAAAAGGGTGGAGAATTGTTGCTGGCTCATTGTGAGGCACTCTTCGAGAGTGAGCTTCAACAGCTCTTGGCGAGGCTGTAGTTCGGGAATTGTCCCGGTGGTGTCGGCGTGGCGGTTGTGGGGACATGCGGCGGCGCATCTGTCGCATCCGTAGAGGCATCCATGGAGGTCGGTGTCGGGTTCAAACGCGCCGCGGTGCTCGATGGTGAGATACGACAGGCATTTGCGTGCGTCCACGCTTCCGTCGGGCTGCAGGGCGCCGGTGGGGCATGCTTTGACGCACCGTCCGCATTGTCCGCAGTCGCCGTCCATCGGAGTGTCGGGGGGCAGCTCGGCAGTGGTCAGAATTTCGCCAAGGAGTATGTAGCTGCCGATTCCGGGGATTATGACATGGTTGTTCATCCCCATCACTCCGAGTCCGGAGCGCACCGCCCAATACCGCTCGCGCAGCGGTGCAGTGTCAACGCATACTCTTGTGTCACCTCCGAGCAGCTCTCTGAGGGCATTTGCAGCCCGCTCCAGCCGCTCGCGGATGGCGAGGTGATAATCTGTGCCCAACGCGTATGAAGCGATGCGTAGAGGGGCGTTTACGGGCGCGGGGTGGTAGGCGAAGGCGCAGCAGATAATGCTCCTTGCTCCCGGCAGCAGTAGCTGTGGGTTGCGTCTGATGTCTGGATAGTTTTCAAGATACTGCATGGAGCCATGGTTTCCCGCCTCTAACCAGCGGGCATACAGCTCTTGCGCCTGCGGGTCCACGGGGCTCACCGATGCAATAGCCACGCGGCAGGCACCATGCCCGAGCAGAATCTCCTTGACAGTGTCAGAGCATCTGGATGGGGCAGAACTCATAACCTTGCTCCTTAAGCCATACTATGGCGTCTTCAAGAGTGGCGCGGAGGTTGGCTTGCGCCTTAAGCGAGTCGTGAAACACAATGATGGAGCCGTTGCGGGCATATTTTTTCACATTTTTGAGTACTTGCTCGGGAGTTTGGCGGCGAGAGTAGTCGCGTGCCACGAGGTCGTACATCACGATGTTGTAATGGTTTTTGATGGCAGCGGCCTGGCTCCACCGCATAAGTCCGTGGGGCGGACGGAACAGCGAGCTGTCAATCAGTGCATCGGCCTCGGTGATGTCGCGCATGTATTGCCGGCGTCCGGTGTGCATCCCCTGGAGATGGTGCATGGTGTGGTTGCCGTAGGAGTGTCCGCGGCGCTTCACTTCCTCAAAAAGCGCAGGGTTGCGCCGCACATTGTCGCCCACCATGAAGAAGGTGGCTTTTATGTTGTGCTTGTCGAGGATGTCAAGCACCCAGGGGGTGACCTCCGGCACGGGGCCGTCGTCGAAAGTGAGATACACCACCTTGCGGTTGCGTCGCTTGATGCGCCATGTGGCCTCGGGGAAGAGCAGGCGGTAGAGCAGTGGGGGCTGTTCGATGAACATCGGGCAGAGTATTATTCTTCCACAATTTCCTGCGGCATATCAACCGACTGCTGATACTGCTCCTGCTGCTGTAGATAGGCTTGCTGGCGTGCGAGATTGACGCCGCGCTCCGTGAGCCATCGGGTGATCTCATCATAGTCGCCGCCGAAGCTCACATAGCTTTGCAGCAGCTCCATCAGGTGGTAGCGGTCGATATACATGTCGGCGCGTGGCAGCGAGGCGTATTGCCAAGCGTTGAGGCTCTGGTAGTACACCACGTTTGCCGCATACCGTTCAATCTCGTCGCGGATGATCTTGAGACCCTTCTCGGTGTCGGCCTTGTTGCCTGTGAGCACGCCGAGGGTGGCATACTCTTCACCAATCTGCTGACCCACCTGCACAGCGTAGGGCATAGCCTCCACCGGCAGCTTGGTGCGGATGAGGTCGAGCACATTGCGCGCCTTGTTGAAGCGGTCATCGCGGTATGCGGTGAGCTCCTTAAGCTCCTTCTCGGAGTGGGCGAGGGAGTCAATCTTCACCTGAGTGCCATAACCCTCCTGCACGAGGGCGATGGCGAGGTCGAGCATTGCCGAGCGGTTGGTAGTCACCATACGGCGCACTGTTTCGTCAAGATATATCTGACCGGGCTTGGTCACCTTGTCGAGGCCGCCCCAAGCAAACCGTTCGGTCACGTTGCGATACATCTTGTCGGTGTTGATGGCAGTGGCCTGTGCGGGATTGTAGATTGGGGTCACCTCGTAGGCCAGACCGGTGTTGCGCAGGTATGGCGAGAGTCCCATATAGTATTGGTCGGGCACAGTCATGGCGAAATATATCGGGCGGTTCCAGCCGTTGGCCAGGGAGGTGGAGATCATGTCGAGGCCGATAATCTGGCTCAGGCGCAGTCCGCGCTCCGGCTGTCTGGTCATGTCGAGCAGCAGGGCAGGCTGGATACGTGCCGAGTCGGCGGCGCTCACCCGGCCGGCTGCGATAGCTGCCTGCTCGTCCACCGGCATATACATCACAGGATGCTTGAGCACGGGCACACCCCACGAATTTTTGCGTGCATCGGGGGCATAAAGTTCGCGGAGGCTCTGGCGTGCATCTGTGGGGGTGGTGTCAGGCTGTATGATGTAGGCAAACTGCATGCGGTCGTAGGCGTAATCCTGCGGTTTGGCCTGCATGTCAATACCCGGAGCGTCGTAGCTCGGGCGGCGAATCTGGTCCACATACCAGTCGGTGGTGAGATACGAAAGGTTCACCACTTTCACATCGGTGCGGCGTCCCTCCACCTCCTGTGCATACCACAAGGGGAAGGTGTCGTTGTCGCCGTTGGTGAATATGATGGCGTTTTCATCCAGCGACTCAAGGTAGTTGTTGCCGAAGTCGCGGGTTGTATAGCGGCCCGAGCGGTCGTGGTCGTCCCATGTCTGCGACACCACTTGCAGCGGCACAAACACTCCTACCACAGCAGCCACCATGGCACAGATTATCGAGTTGCGTTTGCAAGGGCCTTCGGGTTCATTGGTAGCCTCATTGTCGGCCAGAGCGCAAGCCTGTTTCTTGTTGCGGAGCAGCATGGTGCCGAGGCGCCACAGTCCGGCCACACCCATTCCCACCCAGATGGCGAAAGCGTAGAACGAACCGGCGTAGGCATAGTCACGCTCACGAGGCTGTGTGGGTGTTTGGTTGAGGTAGAGCACAATGGCGATACCGGTCATGAAGAAGAGGAAGAACACCACCCAGAACTGCTCAATGCCGCGCTTGGAGGTGAATGCCTGCCATCCAAGGCCGATTATGCCGAGCAGGAGAGGAAGCATATAGAACACATTGTGTCCAGCATTTCCTTCGCCTTGGTCGTAGGGGAGCAGGCTCTGGTCGCCGAGGCGAGGGTTGTCGATAAACGGAATTCCGCTGATCCAGTTGCCTTGGTTGACAGCACCGTTGCCCTGGATGTCGTTTTGTCTTCCGGCGAAGTTCCACAAGAAATAGCGCCAGTACATGTGGTTGAGCTGGTAGCCGAGGAGGAACTGCATATTTTCGGCAAAAGTGGGGCGTATTTTGGTGGAGGTCTGGAGTTTGTTGCCGTTGGCGTCCACATATTCGGTGGCAGTGACAGGCGAGCCGGTCACGCGTCCGCCGGGTTCGCCGAGCCAGTCGGCGTAGGCGGTTTGGTGCTCAGGACTATAGATGCGCGGGAGCACCATGTTGAGCTCCGGAGTCATCACATATTTCTTTTTTCGTCCGGTCATCAGGTATTTGTCCTTTTCGCCGGGCTGGGTTTTCACCTGCTTGGCATACAGCTCCTTGCCTTCGGTGGCGAGTGGAGTGGTGGTGTCGTCCGACCCCACTTCATACACTATGCCTGAGTTGAGGGTCTCGCCGTAGAACAAGGGGCGGTCGCCGTACTGCTCGCGGTTGAGGTAGGACGACAGGGCAAACACGTTGTCGGGGGCATTCTGGTTCATCGGGGTGTGGGCCGATGAGCGGATCAGCAGCAGAGCGTAGGAGGAGTAGCCGGCGAAAATCACCAGTATGCTTACCGCCGCGATGTTGAGAATCCTCACGGGGAGCTTTTTGGCCACCCACAGATACACCGCCAGTCCGCAGATGATGATGGTGGGAATCAAGGCACCGTCGCCAATGAACGGTATGCCCGAGAGGATGACGCTGAGGAGGAATGACACGCGGATGGCGTTGGGGCTCTCCTGCTTGTAGAGCGCGCGGATGCACCATATCAGCGAAGCCACAAGGATGATGGCATATACCAGCACACCCATGTTGAAGCTCATGCCGAGGGTGTTGACACAGAACAGTTCAAACCCTTGCGACACCTCGATGAATCCGGGCACAAGACCGTAGAGAATCAGGCCTACAATCACAAACGACACACCCAGTGCTATCAGTGAACCGACAGCAGAGGTTTTGGCCCATTTGCGGTAGTAAATCACCAGCACGATGGCCGGGATACAGAGGAGGTTGAGCAGATGCACGCCTATGCTTATGCCAATGATATAGGCTATCAGTATCAGATATTTGTCGCTGTGGGGACGGTCGGCGCGGTTTTCCCATTTGAGGATGAGCCAGAACACCAGCGCAGTGCAGAACGAGGAGAAAGCATACACCTCGCCCTCAACGGCTGAGAACCAGAACGTGTCGCTCCAGGCATACATCATGGCACCGCAGAAACCGCTGCCGAAAATCACCAGCATTTTCAGCGGAGACACCCCGGAGGCATTGTCGCTCACCACCAGCCGGCGCACCAGATGGGTGATGGTCCAGAACAGTAGCAGAATGGTGGCCGCGCTCAGCAGAGCCGACATAGAGTTGACCATCAAGGCTATTTTGGAGATGTCGCCGCCGGCAAAATTGACAAAAAATCGTGCCGCGAGCATGAATATAGGGTTGCCCGGCGGGTGGCCAACTTCAAGCTTGAAAGCTTGCAGAATGAACTCGGGACAGTCCCAGAAGCTTGCTGTGGGCTCCACAGTGAGCAGATAGCTCACCGCAGCCACCACGAAGCAAAACCAACCAAGACAATTGTTGATCAGGTTGTATCTTTTCATGCTTTTAATATAGTTGATATTTACGGCGCATAGCGCATCAAGCTGCAAAGTTATGCCTTTTTCATCAATTACGCTTTATAAATTTTGTGAAATGTTCAAATCCCCGGCATTTGCATCTCCCTCTGAAAGTGACTTTATTATCGAATGGAGTCTGAGAGTTGTGGAATTTATATAAAATCACCGGTGCTTTGCAAAATTCTTATGTGATATTCACACGCTGATACTATAATTCACACTATTGAAAATCGCAAGTCGGGAGCACCATCCGGTGTTTCCCGGCTTTTTTGTGTGAATTGGGGGGGTGGAATTGGAAAAAATGCGTAATTTTACGCGTAAATTCATATTTTGGCTCAAAAGGGCCATGCATATTCAATATTGAACCAATTGTTATGGCAGATAAAAAGATTCGCGTAGGGATAACCCAGGGCGATATAAACGGCATAGGGTATGAGGTGATACTCAAGGCTTTGGAGGACAACCGCATCCTTGAGCTCTGCACTCCTGTGCTTTATGGCAGCGGCAAGATAGCCGCTTTCTACCGCAAGGCTGTGGGCACTGCCCCCATCCAGTGGCACCAGTGCGCTGACATTTCCGGGGTGGCCGATGGTGAGTACAACCTGATCAATGTGGTGCCCGAGGATACGGCTGTGGAGCCGGGCGTGGAGAGCAAAGCCGCCGGCGAGGCCGCTTTCGTGTCGCTTGAGCGTGCGGTCGCCGACCTCCGCGCCGGGGAGATAGATGTGCTTGTCACAGCTCCTATCAGCAAAAAAGCTATCCAAAGCGAGCATTTCACCTTCCCGGGTCACACGGAATATCTGGAGGCATCGGTGGGCGACGGCAACAAGGCGCTGATGATACTCTGCACCGACCGCATAAGAGTGGCTCTCGTCACCACTCACACCGCCATGGCCGACATTCCCGGAGCCATCACCAAGGAGGCTGTGCTTGAGAAGATTGAAGCGCTGAATCTCAGCCTTGAAAAGGATTTCGGCATAGGACATCCCCGCATTGCCGTGCTGGCGCTCAACCCTCACGCCGGGGAGCAGGGGCTGCTCGGCAAGGAGGAGGAACAGGCCATCACCCCCGCCATCGAAGAGGCGCAGGGTGCCAAGATACATTGCTACGGTCCGTATGCCGCCGATGGATTTTGGGGTAGCGGGGCGTACACGAAATTTGACGGAGTGCTGGCCATGTATCATGATCAGGGCCTTGCACCGTTCAAAACCTTGGCGATGGATGCCGGGGTGAACTTCACTGCCGGACTGGAGTATGCGCGCACTTCGCCCGATCATGGCACGGGGTTTGACATAGCAGGGCAGGGCACAGCCTCTGCCGAGAGCATGCGTCAGGCCATATACACCGCCATCGATGTGTGGCGCAACCGCCGCAGCCATGCCCGCGCCCACCGCAACCCTTTGCGTAAGCTTTATCACGAAAAGAATAAATCGGATAATGTGGTGCTCGACCTCACCAAGGATGAGTAGCACACCTATATAATTATAATAATATATCCCGCTTTCATTATGAACTACGCTATAATCGCCGCCGGCGAGGGCAGCCGTCTTGTGCAGGAGGGAGTGCAGCTCCCCAAGCCGCTGGTGCAGCTCAACGGCACCCCCATGATACAACGGCTCATTGATATCTTCCTGCGCTGCAATGCCGAGTCGATATCGGTGATAGTGAACGAGCAGATGACCCGGGTGCGTGAGTATCTCGAGCAACTTAAGCTGCCGGTGCCTTTGCATCTCATCGTCAAGTCCACCCCGAGCAGCATGCACAGCTTCTATGAGGTGAGCCGCAATTTCAAGTTCGGTAAATTCTGTCTCACCACCGTTGACACCATATTCCGCGAGGATGAGTTCCGCAGATATGTGGAGGCGTTTGAGGCCGACCGGACCATGGACGGCTATATGGCCGTGACCTCGTTTATTGACGACGAGAAGCCGCTGTATATCGATGTGGACTCCGATCTGCGCATCACCGCCTTCAAGGATTCACCCTGGGATGGTGTGAAATATATATCCGGAGGAGTGTACGGCCTCACAGCCCCGGCGCTTGCAGTGCTGGAGCGGTGCATGGAGCAGGGCGTGTCGAGGATGCGCAACTATCAGCGTGCGCTGGTGGAGAGCGGCCTCAACCTGAGAGCGTATCCGTTTGACAAGATAATAGATGTGGACCACGCCGGCGACATAGCTGTGGCCGAGCAGTTCATCAAATAACCAAGATAACCAAATCAATGTCAGAAATCAAGATTGCAGGCATCATGCGTGCGGGCGCATATTCGCCCAACCATATAGGCAATGATGCCGCCATATTCAATCTCGTGGCCGACCAGCTGCGCAAGCGTGGCTGTGAGGTCAACGTGTATAGCGAGGAGCAATGGATGGCCGGCTCCGTCAAGGAGAGCATCATTGTCAACATGTGTCGCGAGCAGCGGTCCATACAGCTGCTGCAGGAGGCTGAGGACAAGGGCTGTCTTGTGATCAATTCGGGCTACGGCATCGAGAACTGCACCCGCGAGCGGATGACACGCATCCTTCTCGGGTCCAACATCCCATATCCCGAGAGTTTGATTGTCAACACCGATGAAGGTGTGAAGGAGCTGCTGGTGAAGGCAAAATTCACCGGTGCATGGATCAAGCGCGGCGACTTCCATGCCATGCACAAGGAGGATGTGAGCTATGTGCGCCATCCTGAGGAGGCGCAGGAGGTGCTGCAGGAGTATTTTCTGCGCGGCATAAAGCGGGCTGTCATCAACCGCCATCTTGTGGGCGACCTGGTGAAGTTCTACGGCGTGCAGGGCACTCCGTTCTTCTGGTGGTTCTACCCCTACGATGAAGGCCACAGCAAATATGGTCTCGAGGCCATCAACGGCAAGAGCCGCGGCATAGAGTTCAGCAAGGAGTATCTCCAGTCGATATGCCAGAGCGCCAGCGAAACGCTTGATGTGAAAATCTACGGCGGCGACTGCATAGTGGATCCCGACGGCTCCATCCGCATCATCGACTTCAACGACTGGCCCAGTTTCGCTCCGTGCCGCGTGGAGGCTGCGCCGCATATAGCAAAATGTATTCTCACCGCAATCAAGGAACGCAAATGACCACAACCTCCCCATCCGAGCAGAGCGGCTACCGTGCCTCGCTCAAGTCCATGGACACCGAGGAGCATATCGACCTCGCCTTCTACCGTCCCATAGGGTACGCCTGGGCATGTTTGGCCAAGAAGCTCGGTGTCACCCCCAACGCCATCACCATAGCCTCGATATTCCTGGGCGTAGGTGCGGGCGTGGCTTTCTACTTCAATAATCTTTGGATCAACATACTGGGTATGCTGCTGCTGGTGTGGGCCAACTCGTTTGACAGTGCCGACGGCCAGCTCGCCCGCATGACCAAGCAGTATTCGCGCCTTGGCCGCATCCTTGATGGCCTGAGCGGCGACTTCTGGTTCGCCACCATCTATGTGGCCATCTGCCTGCGCGAGAATGTGACCAGCCAGTTCTTCATGGATTATCCCTGGCTGATATGGGTGATAGCCGTGGTGACCGGCATATGCCATGCCAAGCAGGCCGCCATGGCCGACTACTACCGCCAGTTCCACCTTTACTTCCTCAAAGGCGAGGAGGGGAGCGAGCTGGAGAATGCCGCCGAGCTTAAAGAGAAACTGCGCAGCATCCCCTGGAAAGGGCACTTCTGGCAGAAGCTCACCCTCGCCACCTACACCAACTACACAGTGCAGCAGGAAGCCACCGCTCCCGCCATGCAGGCTCTCCGCCGCGAGCTCAAGCAGCGGTTCCCCTCCGGAGTGATACCGGTGAGCTTCCGCGAAGCGTTCCGCAAACGCAGCCTGCCGCTGATGAAATACACCAATATCCTGTCGTTCAACTGGCGCACGATAGCCCTGTTTGCTTCATTGCTGCTCCAGATGCCGTGGCTCTACTTCGCATTCGAACTTTCAGTGCTCAACGGCCTGCTGGTGATGATGGTGGTGCGCCACGAAAAGATATGCCGGTTCTTCACAAAAGAATTGAAAGATGGAAAATATTGATATTATAAAAGGTATAATATTTGACTACGGAGGCACCATCGACAGCCGGGGTGTGCACTGGAGCGAAGTGATATGGGACGGCTATCAGGCCGCTGGAGTGCCGGTGGACAAACCCACCTTCCGCGAGGCGTATGTGTTTGCCGAGCGTGAGCTGGCCCGCACACGCCATATCTTGCCGCACCACACCTTTGCCGACCTGCTGCTCATCAAGATGCGCATAGAGCTGCAATGGCTCGCCGACCAATCCCATCTCCCCGCCGATGCCGCGGAGCTGTGGGCCAAGCCTGTGGCCGACTATTGCTACGACGCGGCCAAAAATTCCATAGCCGATGCCCGTCCGGTGCTTGACGCTCTCTATGAGCGCTATCCGATGGTGCTTGTGTCCAACTTCTATGGCAATGTGGAGTCGGTGCTGGAGGATTTTGACCTGCGCCGTTATTTCCGCTCTATAATAGAGAGCGCAGTGGTGGGAGTGCGCAAACCCGACCCTCAGATATTCCGCCTTGGCGTGGATGCCCTCGGGCTGCGCCCTGAGGAGGTGCTGGTGGTGGGTGACAGCTACAAAAAGGATATCGTTCCCGCCGAGAGTCTCGGATGCCATGTGGCGTGGCTCAAGGGGAAAGGGTGGACCGCCGATGAGGATGCGCAGATGCACCCCTCCATCATCGCGTCGCTCAGCGAACTGCTCAGCTTGGCCAACTGATAAGCCATTTCTGCCAATATTGTGACCGTATGCGCAATTTGCATTTGGTTACATTTGGGTGGTGAAAACGAACCAAAATTAAACTATGTTCACTAAATTGAGGTGTAATTTTCAAAATTTAACCAAATTATCCCCAACTTTAGAATATATTTTATTTTGCAATTGAAAAATTAGGCGTACTTTTACACGCTATTTCCCCTATAGGCACTTGCGGCCTATCATGATAATGGCACTTACTTAACTTAGAAATCAATAAATTAAAACATTATTCTTTCAACTCACTCATGAAAAAAACTAACGTAAAGCCCGCAGAAGGTAAGCTTGGTGTTCTCGTTGTAGGACTCGGCGCAGTATCTTCTACATTTATGACCGGTGTGCTCATGACCCGCAAAGGCCTCGCCAAACCCGTAGGCTCGATGACCCAGTATGACAAAATCCGTGTAGGCCAGGGCGCAGAAAAGAAATATCTGAAATACAATGAGATAGTCCCCATCACAGACCTCAATGATATCGTGTTTGGTGCATGGGATGTGTATCCCGCCAACGCATACGAGAGCGCAATCAACTGCGAAGTGCTCAAGGAAAAGGATATCAACCCCGTCAAGGACGAGCTCGAGAAGATTGTGCCCATGAAGGCCGCTTTCGACCACAACTACGCTAAGCGTCTTGATGGCGAAAACGTGAAATCCTGCACCGACCGTTGGGATATGACCAACCAGATCCGCGAGGATATCCGCAACTTCAAGAAAGAGCACGGCTGCGATCGCATCGTTGTGCTCTGGGCTGCTTCCACCGAAGTATATGTGCCCGTTGACGAGAAGGTGCACGGCACTCTCGAAGCTCTCGAAGCTGCAATGAAGGCTGACGACAAAGAGCATATCGCTCCCTCGATGTGCTATGCTTACGCTGCCCTCAGCGAAGGTGCTCCCTTCATCATGGGTGCTCCCAACACCACCGTTGACATCCCCGCAATGTGGGAACTCTCAACCAAAACACAGATGCCTATCGCCGGTAAGGACTTCAAAACCGGTCAGACACTTGTTAAATCCGGCTTCGCTCCCATCATCGGCACCCGTTGCCTCGGTCTGAGCGGTTGGTTCTCTACCAACATCCTCGGCAACCGTGACGGTCTGGTGCTCGACGAGCCCGCCAACTTCCGCACCAAAGAGGTGTCCAAGCTCTCCACCCTCGAGTCCATCCTCGTGCCCGAAGAGCAGCCCGATCTCTATACCGACTACTACCACAAGGTGCGTATCAACTACTATCCTCCCCGCAACGACAACAAGGAAGGCTGGGACAACATCGACATCTTCGGCTGGATGGGCTATCCCATGCAGATCAAGATCAACTTCCTGTGCCGCGACTCCATCCTTGCCGCTCCTCTGTGTCTTGACCTCGTGCTCCTGAGCGACCTCGCAGCCCGCGCCGGCCGCTACGGCATCCAGCGCTTCCTGAGCTTCTTCCTCAAGAGCCCGATGCACGACTACACCACCGGTGAGGTTCCCGTCAACCACCTCTTCCAGCAGTACGTTATGCTCAAGAACGCCATCCGCGAAATGGGCGGCTACGAGGCTGACGAAATGATTGACTGATACAACAGCTGAATCCTCCCTTTTTTCAAAATTCATAGTAGAAAAAGCTCGCCCACCCGGCGAGCTTTTTTTTAGGAATGTACACGCGGCGGGTTATTTGTGAATATATGTTATAATGGCGGAATTTCGGCGCAGCAGGGGGTTGGGACGCAATTTCTGCGGTAAAATATTTTAACGGTTAAAATGTTAACAAACAGCTTGAATCCGGCTTGTGGAGCGGATTTTGGCAATAAAAATTATGTTAAAATTGCTTCTCCCTCTTGTCTGATATATCCTATTGTTGTAATTTTGCTCTCGCAATTGAGCCGATGGATATCGCCTCATTGCACTGAGGATTGAAATTAGAAATAATAGTTGTTTTATAGATAATTGTGTATTTGAAGCTTAAGGGTAGTCGGGAGACTACCCTTTTGTTTCATCATGTTGTTTTACATCGGCAGGTTCACGGATTATTGCCGATTATTCGCTACCTTTGTATCCGATATGCAACTCCACTCGCTCACACTCACGAATTTCAAAAACATACCGCAGGCACAGCTTCAGTTTTCCAACAAAATCAACTGCTTCCTGGGCAATAACGGCATGGGCAAGAGCAATCTGCTCGATGCCATATTCATGCTCAGCTTCTGCAAAAGTTTTTCAGGGGCTCCCGATGCCATGGTGATACGCTCGGGCGAGGAGTTTGCCATTGCCAAAGGCGTGTATTCGCGCCGCAACGCCGCCGAGGAGCTGACCCTCGGCCTCAAGCGTGGCAAGCGCAAGACTCTCAAGCGTGGCGGCAAGGAGTATGTGAAGCTGTCATCGCATATAGGCACATTTCCGCTGGTGATGGCAGCCCCGCAGGATATCGACCTCATCCGCGGCTCGGGCGAGGAACGCCGCCGCTGGATGGATATGGTGATATCGCAGAGCAGCCCGCGCTATCTGGATGCGCTGATACGCTACAACGGGGCGCTGGAGCAGCGCAACAAGCTGCTGCGCGACGGAGTGGTGGACCACAATCTGTATGGTGCTGTGGAGTGTGTGATGGATGCCGCCGCCGCTGTGATTCATTCGTCAAGGGCCGAATGGACACGCGAGTTGGGTGAGATATTCCACCGCCGCTATGCTTCGATAGCCGGCACTGACGAGAGTGTGTGGTTGCGCTACATTTCCTCGCTCGACTCCAGCACCGGAGGGCTGCTGCAGCTGCTTGACAGCGCACGCCGCCATGACGAGATAGTGCGCCACACATCCGTGGGACCGCACCGCGATGACATAGAGATGCAGCTTGACGGGATGCCGATGAGGCGCACCGGTTCGCAGGGACAGTGCAAAACCTTCACCGTGGCACTCCGCATGGCCCAGTATGAATTTCTTCACCGTGCCAGTGGTCTGAGGCCGCTGTTGCTTCTCGACGATATATTCGACAAGCTTGATGCAGGGCGAGTGGAGCGTATCATGAACCTCGTCACCTCCGATGAGTTCGGACAAATATTCATCACCGACACCGACCGGAGTCATCTGCACAGCATCGTGGACCGCGCCACCGGAGGCGACCACCGTCTGTGGAGCGTGAGCAACGGCACATTCACTCCCGAGCAATGAAGCGTACCGACCCCAGGCTGATAGGAGATATAATAGCGGAATCGCTGCGGCGCGACGGTCTTGACACCGCCATGGCCGAGCAGCGGGCATTGTATATGTGGCCCGAGATTGTGGGGACCGGGGTGAACCGCTACACCACCCGGCGCTATGTGGCCGAAGGGGGGGTGATGCATGTGTATCTAAGCTCGGCGGTGCTGAAGAACGAGCTGTCGTTTCACCGCTCCTCGCTGGTGGAGCAGCTCAACAAAGCGGCCGGCTCGGATGTTATATCGCAAATAGTATTTCATTGACTGTCATGGACCGACCATTCAACTATCTACCATCCACCAATCCGAGGGTGCCGGAAGCGAAGCATCCTTTCCGCCATCATATCAAAGTGCAGACCCGCTTCAGCGACATCGACCTGCTGGGACATCTGAACAACAATGCCTACCTGTCGATAATGGACCTGGCCAAAATCAAATATCTCGAGGCCACAGCTCCCGCACGCTTCAAAGGGCAGCTGGAGATAAAGGCTGTGGTGGTGCATATCGACTGCGATTTCTATAGCCCGGCCTATTTCAATGAGCCGCTGGAGGTGTGGACCACCGTCGGTGCGTGCTCCGGGCGATCGTTCACCCTCGAGCAGCGGATGGTCAACGCCGATACCGGCGAAACCAAGTGCATCACCCACACCGTGATGGCCGGATTTGACCCCAAGCTGCGCAAAGGAATCGATATCGACCCCGAATGGATTGAGAGCGTGCAGGAGTGGGAGGGACGACCAATAGTCACCGCCCACACCGCCGCCCCGCAATCCTGACAGGTGTCTAATAGACTATTTTCTCAATACTGCGCCCGCTATCGCGGATGTAGAGTTGTCCCTTGATAGGACAAGCTACTTTGATTCCTTGAAGATTGTAGTAGGTGGATTCTGATTCCGTTGGCTCGCAAATGATTGTCTCGATGGCGGTGTAATCTCCGTTCTCAAACCCGTAAATGGTCTTGAACTTGCCCCATAGCGGATGTGAACGGTAGAGGGTTTCGCTCCCGGCCGGTACTTTGAGGATGATATTTTCCGGCTTGTCAACGATGCGGAATTCTGTGGCGTTGCTTACCGGATATGAGAAAATAAGGTCGGTGTTGGTGATTTCAATAGGCTCTGCTCCGAGGCACACAATCTCCCTGAGGTTCGGGCATTCTCTGAAAAAGCAGCCGTTGAGTTCAATCACATTTGCCAGATAGTTGTAGGCATCAGCACCGCCATATTCTATTTTTGCGATGTTCGGAAACAGAATGCGCTCGATGTTGTCAGAATACTCCATGACGCAGTCGCTGATTTTCAACTGATTCCTTTTGGGTAAAAGCAGCTCTTGACCGGGAAAGTGGTTGAGGCTGTTCCATCCTAAGTCAAGTGGCTCATTGCCATCGCTGCAGTCAAATTCCACTTTCGTCATGGCAGTATTGAACGCATCGGTTCCAAGCAGCTTTAACGACGGACCAAGTCGGAGTGTTGTCCCACCGGTGGCATTAAGTGCGTTTGGCCCGAGGATGCGGATATTGGGCAGATACAGATCAGCGGGTAGGGTCACCTCACGCAGTGATCCGCTCATGATGTTCTCAATTGAGGATGGCAGTGCATCAATCCTGGCTCCGAACGATTCTCCCTGTATGGTGGTGATTCCTTCAGGGAGGTGTATGCGTTGCCCATCGTATGCTACACAGTATCCCCAGAATTGAGATACGGGGTATTCTGTGCCGTCATATTCCACGCTTTGGCGTATGATAATATCCTGCGCGGACTTTGCCGATTCATCCATTGGCGATGTTGCAATCGCGGTATTTCCGTCAATTATATAATCGACGCCATCGATAATCTTATGTGGCGGTTCGGCTTGCAATGATGCTGCAATCAAGGAAAGCGAGAGAAATAATAATTTGTTCATGATAAAAGAATTAGGGATGTTATGTCATGCTAAAGATAGCTTTAAAATGCAAATTAAATTGAACTGATTACGTGTTTTTTTTGTTTATTTAACATTTGTGGTGGTTGGGGTGTCGCTTCTGAGGGAACGAGGCTGAGTATGCGTCATAAAAACCTGAAATTAGTTTGGCGGCAGGTCAAATATGAGTATCTTTGCATTATAAATTGTCATTTACAGCCATGACCATAGAGCAATCAATGCACCAGATACTCCATGAGGAGAGCAAAGCTATAGAAAACATACCGTATTCGGCCGACTATGACCGGGCCGTGGAGCTGATAATAGAGCATGTGCACCGCAAGGGCGGCAAGCTTGTCACCTCAGGCATGGGCAAGGCCGGACAGATAGCCATGAATATAGCCACAACATTCTCATCCACAGGTACTCCGGCTGTCAATCTCCACCCCTCGGAGGCCCAGCACGGCGACCTCGGCGTGCTCCAGCCCAACGATGTGATGCTTCTGGTGTCCAACTCAGGGCGCACCCGCGAGATTCTTGATCTCATCGAGTTGGCCCGAAACCTCTATCCTGAAATTCCCGCCATCGTCATCACCGGCAAAGCCGACAGTGAGCTGGCTCACAAAGCCGATGCCACATTGTTCACCGGCGGAAGTCCGGAAGTGTGCCCGCTGGGGCTCACTCCCACCACCTCCACCACTATGATGACAGTGATAGGTGATGTGCTGGTGGTGAATGTGATGCGCCTCACCGGATTCACCAAGGCCGATTACGCCAAGCGCCACCATGGCGGCTATCTTGGACATAAGTCGCGCCAGTAAACACCTCACCGCAGCACTATGAGAAAATATATTGTTATCGGACCGTGCCGCATTGACATAATGATGCCGGCCGACACCATACCGGGGGCTCCTGTGAAGTGGATGCCCGGCTCCGCGCTTCAGAACTGCGCCATGCTTCTCGGGCAGCAGGCCAAGCCGGTGTGGATGATAGGTGAGATGGCCCGCGATGCCGTTGGCTCGCTGCTGTGCAGAGTGCTTGAATCATCCGGTGTCAACACTCAGTGTATCGACCGTGTGAGCACCGGAGAGCCCACCCCTTCGGCATTGTTTGTGGGCACGGATGCAGCTCCGATACTCTATGTTTCGCAGCCTGAGGAGCGCTTCGATGCCTCGTGGCCGCGGATTGATCCGGACGATGTGGTGATTTTAGGCTCACCCACCATCCTGTCGCCGCGCTATCATCAGTTTCTGACCGATCTCCTTGACCATATTGCCGACCGCAACGCCATTGCCGTCTATACCCCACTGCTCACACCCCATGAGGTGCCGCGCATCACCCGCGCCACGCCGGTGATTCTCGAGCTGATGGAGCGTGCCGACATTACGGTGCTGTCGCCCACTGACACCATGATGCTGTTTGCGGACTCTGATGCCGATAAATGCTACAAGGAGCATGTGCGGTTCTATTGTCCCACAATGGTGTACTTCAACTTGGCCACCAACTCCCTCTCTATCCACCATCACAATCTGTCGGCCTCGGCACCGGTCTCCGAGGCTCCGCAGTCGCTGATATGGCAGGCCGGAGAACTCGCATCGCTGGCCACAGCTTTGGAGAGCCTCGACATCCGCCGCACAGAGCCAGCCGAGCCGCTGTCGCTGACCGAAGAGCAGCTCCGCGCCATAGCTTCACTCACCGCCGCCGGCGCCGATGCCGCCGCCCGCTCAGCTATCATAAACCATTGACACAACGATGAAAAACAGCTCGTTAGAACCGCTATTCCTGCCGCTGTCTTTTGACATCGAGCCGATAATGGAGCAAACCGCCGGCGAGTTCAACCGCGCCGAGCTCCGTCATGCCCTTGGCGAGCTGAAATTCAACGCCGCATACGATTATCTCCGTGCTGCCGCCCGGCGAATGGCTCTGGAGAAGGGTGTGCCGGCCACCGTGGAGCAGATCACCTCGTTTGACTCCATAGTGCAGCGTATGGGTGAGGAACAGGGCCACCTGCTCGATATCCATGCTGCTTTGATGCAGATACTCACGGCGGTGTATATCCACAACGGCGACACCGAGGAGGCTCTGCGCTCCGCTGCCGCCACCCTCAATCTGCTTGCCATCGAGGCGCGGCGCAAGGATGAGCCGTTCCAGCTCACGCTCGGAGCACTGCTCTATGACCTAAGCCTTGTGCATTTTGACAAAGGCGAGTTCAAGCAGGCCGAGCGCGAAATCGACAAATCGATGCATATATTCGAGCGACTGGCCCGTATCAACCCCGACCGCTACGGCCCCGCCCACCTGATGAGCGTCAATGCCGCCACTCAGATCTACCGCTCACGTGAGCGTCAGACAGCGGCGTTGGCCCACGCCCATGAAGCAACAGCCGCCTACCTCACCGAGGCAGCCGAGGGTGTGGAGGGCGCAGCAATGAGGCTCATAGAATCGCTCGCACAGGAGGGCCGCACACTCGCCAAGATGTCGCGTCAGCGCGAGGCCGTGCAATATTTCACCCGCGCACTCAAATATCTGGGCAAGCTCCAGCCTGAGTTCGGATTGCAGCAGCTTGAGCTGTCAATTGACCTCGGTGAGGCACTCCTTGAGCTCAAAACCACCCGCGACAAGGGGGTGCACCTGCTCAACACATTGCTCCATAAAGCCACCAAGCTCAATGCCGACGCCCAGCACCGGCGCATTGTGGATATCCTCTACAATGCCAAGCACGGCTCCACCGACATTCTCGCTTTCTGGCACAAAATATTTCCACGCTAATCCCAATCACCAGTCATGTCAACCAACACTCCCACATTTCACACTCACAGCGACATAGAAGATGCGCGTGTGGCAATTGTCACCGCGAAATGGAACTCGCAGTTCACCTATCCGCTCCGCGACGGAGCCGTCAAAACCCTCCACGAGGCGGGACTGAAGCAGGATGATGTGTGCTGCTTTGAGGTGCCCGGAGCCGTGGAGCTCACTTTTGCCGCCTCGCAGCTCATCGAGCAGTCGTTGTTTGATGCCGTGATAGTGTTCGGATGCGTGGTGCGCGGCGACACTCCGCATTTCGATTATGTGTGTCAGTCGGTGACTCAAGGGGTCACGACCCTCAATGCCGATTGCGACACACCGGTGATATTCGGCTTGCTCACGGTCAACGATGAGGAGCAGGCCCGCGAGCGTATAGGTGGTGCCCATGGCCACAAAGGTGTAGAGGCAGCCCACACAGCCTTGGATATGATAGAGTTCAAGCGCGCCGCCTCGCGGCTCTGAGCCGGACACCGTTTCCCGGGTTATGGAGCGGCTTATGCAATATCTGTGGAAGCACCGTCTGTGGCCGCAGGAGCGCCTGCGTACCACCGACGGGCGTGCGGTGCGCATCATTGACCCGGGATTGCACAACACAAACTCAGGCCCTGATTTTTTCAATGCCAAAATCTCCATCGGAGGCCATCTGTGGGCCGGCGATGTGGAGATTCATGTCAAGGCATCCGATTGGCACCGCCATCATCATGACGGCGATGCCGCCTACGATTCGGTGATACTCCATGTGGTGGACAAGGATGATGCCGATATAACGCGCTCCAACGGTGAGGTTATCCCTCAGCTGCTCATGCCATGCTCGCCGGAATTCTCCCGCCGCTACGACGAGCTTGTAAGCTGTGCCGACACCTCCCTGCCGTGTGCATCGCAGATACCGTCAATCCCCGCGGTGCATATTACCGCATGGCTCTCGGCACTGGGGTTTGAGAGGCTCTACGACAAGGAGGAACGTATATTGTCGCTGCTTCAGCGGCTCAACGGCGATTGGCAGACAGCCTGCTACGCCACAATCGCCCGAAGCCTCGGGTTCAGCATCAACGGCGACCCTTTCGAGCGCCTTGCCTTGAGCTTGCCGCTCAATGTGATAGGCAAGCACAGCAACTCTCAGCTGGCGGTGGAGGCATTGCTGTTCGGGCAGAGCGGACTGCTTGACGATGCGCCCGACGATGATCCGTATGCCAATAAGCTCAGGCAGGAATATGCGTTCATGGCACATAAATTCGGTCTGAAGCGTCCCGGGTCGCTCGGGTGGAAGATGGCCCGGATGAGACCGCCGATGTTTCCTCAGCGGCGCATAGCGCTGCTGGCGGCAATGCTTACAGGCGGATTTCAGCTTATGAGCAGGGTGCTGGATGTGAAAAGTGTTGAGGATGCCCGGTTGCTGTTTGATGTGAGGCTGTCCGAGTACTGGCACACACGTTACAGTTTTGGAGCAAGTTCGCCAAGGGTCATCTCTCCGCTGAGCTTCAGCTCAATCAACCTGCTTACGATCAATGCTGTGGTGCCGCTGCTGTATGCCTACGGCCACACACACGACGACACGGCCCTGATGGACCGTGCCGTAGGTATTCTCCAGCAATTGCCGGCAGAGAAAAATTCTGTGGTGGAGCCGTTTGTGCGGTCAGGCATCAAAGCAGGTGATGCTTTCGCTTCCCAGGCTTTGATTCAGCTCCGTCGTCAGTATTGTGAGAAGCGCAAATGCCTGTTCTGCCGCATTGGCCACCGTCTGCTCGCCGCCATGGCTCCCCGGGGTTAGGCTCTTATCGTTTGATAAGTTTGTAGGAGCGCACGGAGCCGTCGTGGCAGGTGGCTTTGACAATGTAGAGTCCCGGCGGGAGAGTGTCCACATTGAACTCCACGGAGGTTTGCATCGCTCCGTCCACCCTGTTGGCCGGAGCACCTGAGAGCGAGAAAATATCTATCCGCTCAATCGGTCGGTCAACGGTGAGAGTCACATTGCTCACAGCCGGGTTGGGCCATATACCCACATCCTCGGCCTTGATCTGCTCAATGCCTGTAAGTCCTTTTTGGAAATATATCGGGTTGCCTATCACGCCGTAGTTCAGAGCCCATGGTTTGAGCATGTACACATGGTCATCCTTGAGGTCGCCGAGCCAAGCGGTGAAGTCGCGGGTGTAGGTTTGGGCGGAGTCGATGGCGATGAACTTGTTGCCGAGGCCGCGCACCTGTCGCGAATCGTCGTAGTAGATCCAGGCGCAGGCGGGAGAAGCGAAGTAGCCCTGGGTACAGGTGACGCTGATTTTCACTCTCGCGTTGGTGCCCACATGGGCAATGTCGTCAGCGGACTGTCCGTGAGTGCCGCCGTCAATCTCCACGCTTCCGATGACTTCGGGTGTGGAAGTGGGGGTGGGTTTGACTGTCACATCCACGCTCGGGCCGATGAGGCCGTAGCCGTCGCTCTTGAGTTGCAGTTTGTAATTGCCGGTTTTGAAACTCGGCGACATGGTGCCTTCCCAGCTGAAAGCCACAGTTTCTCCGGCTGGTACATCCACCTCCACAATCTCGCCGAGAGCCACTACTGTTCCATTGTCGGTGGAGAGCAGCACGGGGCGCACATTGTCGAGCAGTTCGCGGCCCTCCACATGGAGCGAGGCGTTGACGAGCACTGGCTTGCCGCTATATACAGGCGATGCGAGCTCGAAGTCCTCCACACTGATTTCGGGGTCATCGTCCACAGGTCCGAAAGCGAGAGTCTCTTCGGTGGCTGTCATTTTAAGAGTGCCCGACTGGTTGAGCCGCACAAGGCAGTCGTACCATGTCCCGTCCTCGGTCTTGAAGCCCGAAGTGACATTGTACACCCCGGTTTGCGGCAGGTCAGCCATATTGATATTGTATGTCATCAGTCCGGAGTTCATTGACATCGAGTGCCATTCGTCGTTCATCACCAGCACACTGTCGCCGGTGGCCTCGTTGACGCACTTGACGCCCATCTGGAGCGTGATAGTCTCCACGCTCTGGCATATAAATCCGATGTTGCATCGGAAAGCCACGGAGCCGTTGTCAGTGCGCATATAAGTTTTGTTGTCTGTGGTGAGGTCACCACGCAACACCACTCTTGGCGCCACTTTATCGGCACCTACGGGCGGCTGTATGCCTATCACCATCTCCTGGCTGCGGTTGTACCCTTCGGCACTGCCACCCACGCCTTGCAGGGCAGGGTTGAGAGAGGTGATGCGGAAATAGCCATCGCTCATGCCGCCCCAGCCCCAGTTGACATGGAAATACTCACCGGTGCGGTATCCGTCGAGCACAAAGCAGTGGCCCACAGAGCCGTTCCTGCCGCCGTAGAGCACCGGTCGTCCTGCTTCCAGCTCGGCATAGATGGCGTTGATCCATCGTTCCAGCTCGTAAAAATCGCGCTGATACACCTGCAGCCCCTCGTCGTAGTTGAAATATTTCACGAGGCTCACGGCGGCGGTTTCGATAGAGCCGCCCGAAGAGGTGGGAGTGTACTGCATGTTGACCGACACGCCGAGGGCGTACATAAGATTGGCCACCGCTTCATCGTTTTCAGCGGGGGAATCCTCATCGTAGCTGTCGAGCATTTTGTCCCATTCGAAGGTGGTGTTCTCGAAGCTCATGGTGAGCGGGTACCCCACATCGTAGGGAGTGTAGGAGTGTTCGCCAATACCCTTTTCCGGGTATTTGAACACGCTCATCACTTGAGCCATGGCAGTGGCCACACATCCTGACGGACAGCGTACACCCCGCACTGTGGGGCAGTAGTTGTTGAATGGAGTGGTCTGGTTCCACATGGTTTTCACGATAGGGGCGATGGAGGCGCGGGTGTCCTCCTCCTCTTCCTCGAGTAGCGGCTCAATATCGTTTTTGGCGAGGGAGGCCAGCTCGCTGCTGTATTCGCCGAGCCACCATTCCATGGCGGGGGGCATATTGGCAGCATCAAACTCGCCGCTGTCGGCGTATCCGAGCAGCGGGAAGGGAGCGGTGTCGTCCGCAGCCACAACCACAAATCCGCCATTGTCACCGCGGCTGAACACATACACCGTATTCAAATCATCGGTGCGGTCAGTGGCAGTGTACCTTAGCGTCATCGGTTGCCGGCCCGTGGTCATAGAGAGCGGTGTATGCTCGGAGGGTGTCACACTCATCTCTGCACGTCTCAGTGCTTCTGAGGGATCAAGTTGGCGGGCACTCAGCGACATAGCAGCCACTCCGGCCGCTAAAATCGTGAAAAACATTTTTTATCCATAAACAAACAGTTTTAGCGAATGATAGGGGGTGTGTCTGTAACATTTTTGTAACATCAAAACACCCTGACAAGGGAAATGGTTTTGTATCAGGCTGAATTGTTGGGAGGGTCGGGAGTTGCGGGAGGGTTATAAAACAGCAAAGCACCGGTTGAGGCCGGTGCTTTGCTGGGGGTATCGGGATGCGATTTGTCAGTCGGGGATGGGGGTGTAGAGCGATGGAAGGGTGCAGAGGTCGCGGATGAGAAGGGCATAGCGTTGGGCCACTGCGAGGGCAAATTTCTTGCCTTTTTCGGCTGTGGCGAGCGCGGGGTTGCCTATTCCTGTGTCGCGGCTCACGGAGGTCCATTTCCGCGGAATCCAAGCCACTCCCTGCTGAAGCTGCTCGGAGGCCCATGATGCGGATTTGCCCGGTCCGGCCTCGTTGATGTTGACCAGCTCGGGATGGTAGTGCATCATCACCGACGACTCAAGTTCGTCGGCATGGTCGCCGGGTTGGTCAAAAAACTCCTTTGCGGGGCACACTTTGAACCATTCGCTGGAGGCAATCAGCATATCGGGATAGTCCACGGCGAGGTCGCGGATCATGCTTTTGAAGCTGTTGCCACCGTGGCCGTTGACAATCAGCAGTCTGTGGATGCCTTGATGATAAAGCGATGCCACAATGTCGGTGAGCACGGCGTACTGTGTGGAATGGTGGTAGTGGATGCAGAATTTGAGGTCGCGTTGGCCGGGGTTCTGCGCACCGAGCGGTATGGCCGGGAGCACCATTGCGCGGATGCCGAACTGCTTGAAGGCGATTTGTGCGGCATCCACAGCCACATCGTGCGACAGGATGGCGTCGGTGAGATACGGCAGATGCTGATTGTGGGGCTCGGTGGCTCCCCATGGCAGGATAGCCATGGAATATTCCAGCTGTGAGGCAGTGCCGTAGTTGCTCACAGAGAGGTCGATGGTTTTGTCAATCATAATGATACACGGGATGTTTCCGACGAGCGCACACGCGGTTTGAGCTCGCCGCCATAAATGAAGAATGAGTTGTCGGGGCCTGCGAAAACCGATGCGCCGGCGCGGGAAGTGGCTTCAGCGGTGGGGATAGGCTCAAGCCATGACCGGGTGGCGGCATCGAAGCGTAGGGTCCATGGGTTGAACCGGTACCATTGCGGGTCGTGGCTGAGATAGTCGGGAGCCTGGTTGCGCAGGGCCTCAAGGAACACATCCTTGTTCACACCTCCACACACTGCAATGATGCCGGACGAAGTGGTGCAGGCAGCACCGCCGCCCACCGCAAGAGGAGTGCCGTCGGGATCTGTCGGGCCGGAGATTTTGGTCCATTTGTTTTTGGCGGGGTTGTAGCATAGTCCGTCAAGTTCGAGCGATGGCTCGTGCTTGCCATGGCGTCCGGCAAATCCGCCGAATATATATAGACATTCCTGTCCCTCGGCATCGATAGCCGTGGCCATCACCGGCTGCACGCGGGGGTTGCCGGGCATATCCTTGAGCTTGGTCCATCGGGGGGTGTCGGCATCAAGGTCGAGCATGAACAGCGTGCGCGAGGGGGTGGAGTTGAGGTTGCCACCGGCCAGGTACACCTTGTTGCCTATCGCGGCGGCATAGGCGTTGTCCACAGCTTCGGGAAGCTCGGGCAGCTGTTGCAGCTGAGCCTTGTCACCGTTCAGGGTCATAAGCATTACGGAGCGGAGAGGCTCGGATGCGGAGGTGCCTCCGATCAGCACCGCACCTTTGGGTGTGACAGCTGTGGCTCCGTAGGCCATAGGTTGGGGAAGCTCTCCGACGAGTTTCCACACCATATCGGCAGTGTCGGCGGCGTATATACCTTTATAGAAAACCTTGGATGCGCCGGGGGCAAACGGGTCGCCGGGGAAATTGCAACCTCCGGCAATCACCAGTCTGGAGCCGACGGGAGCGGCGAAGCATCCCGACAGGCCGGCTTCAATGCCATGTTCCATCTCCCGCAGCGGGGCGTTGGTCACCTCGATTTCAAAAGTGGAAGCCGGAATGGAGTCGGCATTGATCAGGTTGGCGCGGGTGAAAGGTTGCCAACCGTAGCGCACAAAGCGCGGATTGGGGGTGTCCATATCGTAAAGAATAATTTTGTCGTTGATGATTTTAGCTTTGGCCGGGGAGAACAGCTTGTTGTATCCGGCCACTTCAAATGTGATTGGTTCGGAGCCTGATGCCACTGTGAGACCTTCTGCATTGTTGAAAGTGAGTTGCACACCTTCGGCCACAATCTCAGCTTTCACCGGCTCAGGGCCGGATGAGGTGATGTTGAGCCCGAAAGAGTGGTTGAGTGCCAGCAGAGCCATGCGGTGGCCCACCGGCTGCTTGCGGCGCGGGTGCACATCGAGCGAGTCACCGCAATCGTGAGTGACGGCCATGCCTGAGTATGCCACCTCCTTGGCCAAAATGCGCTGAGAATTGCGGAACGTGGGCCATGAGGGTCGGTTGAGAGAGCTGAGCTGGGCGAAATAAATCGGAAGGCGGGGATTGCGGAAATATTTCCTCCAGCTGCCGGCCATAGCTTTGAACAGGTCGGAATGTAGCTCGATATTGTGGGCGTTGCTCTCGCCTTGATACCATATCACCCCGTCCACCGGGTAGTGGCCGAGGGGAGTTACCCCTGCGCTGAACAGGTAGGACGGTTCGTAGGGGTGCCGCCCTTTGGGACCGCTGTTGCGTATGGCCCGTTGCTGAGCCCACGGCTGCACATAGTCGTTGGTATGCCAGCTGAGGAGGATTTCAGGCATCTCCTGCTCGAGGGTGTTGATATCCACCCACGACCCCATTGTGGCACCGCCCACGGCATTCTGGATTATCCCCACGGGGATTTTGAGGGAGTCGCGCAGCTCTTTGGCGAAATAGTAGGCCACGGCGGATACGGGCGCGGCATTGGCGGGGTTGACAGCCTGCCAATGGGCCGGCTTGAAATAGTCAAGATTGTTCACCGAGTCCACTTCGCTCTTGCTCCAGGCCACATCGTAGGTGGCAAACCTCGGTTGCATGGTGTAGAACCGCAGCAGGGAGTCAGCGCAATTGCTGATGGCGTTGCGGCCATTGATATCCTCGCCGAGGGTGAAGGCCATGTTGGATTGCCCGCTGGCGATGAATACCACTCCGGCGAGCACGCGGTCGAGCCTGATGGTGTCGGAGCCGTCGGTCACAGTGATGCCATACTCTTTGCCCGGGGTGAGTGGCGGGATGGTGACGCTCCATTCCCCGCGGTTGGAGGCTATGGTTCGGTATGTGTGGCCATCAATGCTCAGGCTCACGGGGCTGTGAGCCTCGGTGGTGCCTTCGAGGGTGAGGTAGCGGCTGTGAGGGAGCACCATGCCCGAGGAGTAAACGGCGGGCATGCGCAGCGGGCCGTAGTGGCCGGTGATGCCCCGGTAAGCCTCGCGGGCGAGCAGTCGGGAACCTTCGATGTTGGGGTGGATGCCGTCGGGCAGCAGGTTCTGGCGGTTGACGAGCGGAGCGTTGAAATCAATCAGCTCCACATCAGCTTCCTGAGCCACCCGCTCAATGAGGTTCTGAGCTTCGAGGCGCCAAATCCTTGTGCCTGACCGGAATCGCGGATGCGACGCACGTAGCGGCGAGAGCCGCGAGATGAGAATCCTCACATCAGGATTTGCTTCGCGCAGCCGGTTGATGATATACATATAGTCGGCGGTGAACTCATAGCTGTAGTTGGGCCATGAGCGCGGGTCGGTGTCGTTGACCCCGAGGTGGAGCACCGCGATGTCGGGCTTGTAGTTCAAGGCGGCGGCAAATTCCGGAGATTCTGTGTAGGGGTGGTGCCCTTTGCGGAGCACTGCTGCGCCGGAATGTCCGAAGTTGCGCACCTCATAGCTGTCACCCAGCATCCCTGCCAGCTGCGAGGGGTAGCTCTGCGTGGCCGGTGATTCAAGGGTGGCACCGTAGGTGATGCTGTTGCCGAGGCAGGCCACCTTCACTTGTGCCCGGGAGGCGGAAGCGCTCCCGAGCATAAGCAATGTGGCAATTATAAGGACTTTATTTCTGAAGTATGTCATTTATGAGCATCTGACTCTTGATAAGCATACGCGGAATATGGAACGGGCCTTTGAAGATATTACCCTTGGCCGACTGGGCTACAGAGCCGTCGCGGTGGAGATAGCCGAACCATTCGCCGAAAGCCTCATCGGGCAGATGCTCGTAGGCCCATTCGTTGGCCAGACGGTGCATTTCAAGGTATTTGTTGTCGCCGGTGGCGTAGTGGGCATAGAGGGTGGCAATTATGGCTTCGGTCTGTGGCCACCAGAACTTCATGTCCTGAGAATAGTCCTGAGCAGGGAAATGGCGGCAGTCGCGGAAGTTGATGATTCCGCCGAACTCATCGTCCCATCCCCATTCCCACGACCAGTCGAGTATCTTGAGAGCGAGGTCGGTGATATGCTTGTCGCCGCGGTGGCGTGCCTCCTCAAGAAGGAACCATGCTGTTTCGATACAGTGGCCTGGGTTGATCACGCGGCCGTTGATGGTGTCGATAAGTTCGCCTTCGGGTCCCACCATCTCCAGGAGAGCCTTGAATTCCGGATGCAGGAAATATTGCTCGATGGCATGGAGAGAGGTGTTGATCCGTTCTTCAAGGATAGGGTCGGATATAACCTTGCGGATCACGGCGGCGGTGTTGATGAGTATCATTGTCACCGAATGTCCCTGGGCCTGGAGCGTGGGAAGATATTTCGGCTCGAGGATGCCCGGGGTGTCGATGAACCGGCATATATCCTTGAACAGTTTGAGCGATTTTGCGGCGTATTCCTTGTTGCCGGTGGCCAGCGAATATTCGGCCATGGCTATGGCAGCGAAACATTCGGAGAACACATAGCGACGCTTGCGCAGGGGCTTGCCGTCGGCGGTCACTTCAAAATACATGCGACCATCGGTGTCAAAGCAGTGCTCCTCAATGAATTTTATGCAGCTGAGGGCAAATTCAAGATACTCCGGGTCGCGGTTCACATTGTTATAGGCAAATGAATACACGAATGCGCATCGGCCCTGGAACCACACTGATTTGGTGCTGTCCATAAGGTTGCCCTCGCGGTCGAGGCAGGTGTACACTCCGCCGTTCTCACGGTCGAAGCCGTGGCGGAGCCAGAAAGGGAGAATATTGTCAACAAGGTCAGCGCGATAGCGGGCATTCCAGTCGTTGAGATACTGTTTTGTGTCAAGATTCCACATATCAGAATTTATTGCAGCGTTCAAAGAAGTTGATTTCCTCAAGTTCGCGTTTCATCGCTTCCTCCTCTTCGGGGGTGACGGTGCGGAACGGCACGCGGTTGGGGCCGAGGTCAAGGCCGATGAGCTTCATGATGCGCTTGCCGCCGACAATGTTGCCACGGTAGCGGCAGATCACGTTGATCACATCCTGGGCAAAGTTCTGATGCTCGCGGGCAGCCTCGATATCGCCGCGCTTCCAGGCATCGAGGATAGCCACGAGTTCGCGGCCATTGTAGTTGGTGGTGCCACCGATGCCGCCATTGGCACCGCCCATGGCGAGACAAGGCAGAATTGTTTCGTCCTGACCGTGGAGCATATCGTATTTGCCGTTTTTGTACAGGCGGCACTGGTTGTACTCATACAGGCTCTCGAAGGTGTATTTGATACCGGCAAAGGAGGGCACACGGCCATCCACAGCCTTGAGCAGGTCGAGCATCGGCAGGAAAGCACCGTTGAAAGCGGGGATATGGTAGTAGTAGAACGGCAGTTCGGGAGCGCCTTCCACAATCCCTTCGATATATTTCACCAGCTCTTCCACGCGACCGATTTTGGGGAAAGGAGGAGCCATGGCACCGATACCGTAGGCCCCGATTTTGGCAGCGTGCTCGGCGAGCTTTTTGGCGGAGCGCAGGCAGCAGCTTCCCACATGTACAATCACTTTGAAATCCTCAAAATCTTTTGTGGCGTCAATCCAGGCTTCGGCTATAGCCATGCGCTCGTCATCGGTGAGCATATATCCTTCTCCGGACGAACCGTTGACAAACACGCCTTTGAGTCCATTATTCTTGAGCATGGTGGCGTAGGCCGGGATAGGAGCGAGGTTGACATCGCCGTTTTCATGAAACGGGGTAAAAGGGGCATCGATAAGCCCATTGATTTTTTCCATTGTAGTATTGAATAGTTAGGTTGTTATTCTTTGTTGTCGGAAGTGGGACGGAGGAGTGTGAGCTGCAGTGCCATGGCTATGAATATCACCACAGCCATCAGAGCGAAGCCGAGGCCGAGGTTGCCATCCTTGGCCCATGATCCGAGCACGGAGGTGGTGGCGGCACCGGCAAATACTCCCACCATGTTCATCACACCGTAGGCCGAAGCACGCAGGCGCGAGGGCACGAACTGGCAGAGGATAGGCATATTGTTGGCGTCGAACATACCGTAGCCGAGGCCGAAGAAAAGACCTGCGCCTATGGCGGCATAGATGTTGTGGCCGAGGCCGATAAGAACCAGTGCCGGCACCATCATGGCCATACCTATGGCTGAGGTGTAGATGCGGCCCCTGACATTGCGGCGCACCCATCGGTCGGAGAGCGGGCCGCCTACCATCACGCCTACAAACGAGCTTGCCGCGATGGTGATGGTGGCCAGCGGTCCGGCTTCAGCGGGAGATATGCCGAGCGAGTTGGCAAACAGGGTGGGGAGCCAGTTTTTGGTGGCCCAGCCGGGTAGTGATGAGGATGCGAAGAAGAAGAGAATCACCCAGAACGCTATCATTGAGAACACCATCCCAAACCCTTGGAGCATGCTCTTGAGGGTGACGCCCAGCGGTGTGTTCGCTTCCTTCTGTTCGGCGGGAGTGCGGCGCACATCGCGCAGCACGAGAATCAGCACCACTGCGTAGGCAATGCCGATGATACCGAACACATGGAATGTCTGCTGCCATGAGTAGGCGTGGGCCACAGTGGCACCGAAGCCACCGAGAGCCTGACCCATGTAGAGTCCGGTCATGTGTATGCCCACAGCCAGGGAGCGTCCTCGGCCGGTGAAATAGTCGGCTATGAGGCTTAGGGCGGCGGGTATATAGAGCGCTTCGCTCACACCCATCAGGGCGCGAAGCCAGTAGATTTGGTCAAAAGTGGAGCAATACCCCATCAGAAGGGTGACAGCCGACCACACGCCGAGGCTGCCGACAATGAGCCATTTGCGGTTGAGCTTATCGGCGATGGCACCGGATATGGGACTCATGAAGCCGTAGATCCATAGAAAGATAGCCATCAAACGGCCGAAATTCACCGGGTCGAGGATAGGATGAATGGTTTCGCCCATCGACACCTGCATGGTCGAGAGCATCTGGCGGTCCATATAGTTGAGCAAAGCCACCACCCACAGGAGGCCTACAACCACCCATGGATAGACTTTGGATTGTGTGGAATGATTGGTTGTCATAAATATTTATTTGCTATCGGTTCTTGATTGTGATATGTTGGAGGCCGTCTTTCCGTATGCAGCCACTATTATGAAGCATACAAGAGGCAGTGCGAATGACACATTCACTGCCGGAAGTCCAAGCAGCTGCTGTTGGTCGATGACAAGTCCCTGCAGCGGTGGCATCAGTGCACCGCCCACAATAGCCATTACCAGGAATGCCGCTCCCAGCGAGGTGTCGCGTTCGTGCACATTTTCCAGCGCTATGCCGTAGATGGTGGGAAACATGATGGACATGAATGCGCTGATGGCCACAAGGCATATCAAACCTCCCATCCCCACCCACAGGATGGCGCCGAGGGTGCACACCGAGGCTCCGATGCCGAAAATGGTGAGCATGGTGTGGGGGTTGAAATATTTCATCAGATATGTGCCCACAAACCTGAAGGTGAGGGCAAGGCTCATGGCCACGATATTGTAGAGCTGGGCAGTGGCTTTGTCAATGCCGAGATTGTCGGCATACTGGATGATGAAGGTCCACACCATAATCTGTGCCGCCACGTAGAACATCTGCGTGAACACGCCCCAGGTGTAGTGATGGTTCTTCCAGAGCCGACGCAGCGAGTCCATGGAGCTCACTTTCTCGCCACGGTGGTCGGTGGACGGCATCTTCACGCACAGAATCACCAGAAATATCACGAGCACCACCAGACCGAGTGCCACGTATGGGTCGCGGATTACGGCGAGGTCGTGCACCCTTATAGCCGCTTTCTCGCTCTCGGGCAGTGTGGAGAATATCAGTTGACCCGCGTTGTTGCGTATCTCCGAGGCGAGCTGAGGCAGCACAATGAACGATGCCACAGCCATGCCCGACAGCGAGCCGACCGGATTGAACGCCTGCGCAAGGTTGAGGCGTCGGGTGGCTGTCGCTTTGTCACCGAGCGACAGGATGAAGGGGTTGGCGGAAGTTTCAAGAAATGCCAATCCGAAGGTGAGCACATACAGCGATATGCAGAAAAAAGAAAATTGCTGGTATTGTGCCGCGGGGATGAACAGAAACGCACCGATGGCGTACAGCCCGAGCCCGAGGAGCACTCCGCTTTTGTAGTTGAACCGTCGGATGAACAGTGCCGCCGGCACAGCCATGGTGGCATATCCGCCGTAGAAGGCAAACTGCACCATCGAGGCTTTGGCCGCCGACAGCTCCATCACTGTCTGGAAAGCTGCCACCATGGGGTTGGTGATGTCGTTGGCGAATCCCCACAATGCGAACAGCAGGGTGATAAGCACGAAAGTAACCGCGTAGCGGCGTGGTACCAGCGGCGCGGATGTAGGTTTGGATTTCATGGTTCTATGATTTCAATGTTGCTGTCAGAATGGTGTAACGCACCGCATGCTTCGGCCTGGATGAGGATGTTGCCGACAGCGGTTGCCTCTGCCGGCCCGACAGTCACCTCAAGTCCGGTGGCGCGGGCGGTGAGCTCGTTGAGCAGAGTGTTGCGTGACCCTCCTCCGATAATATGGATGCGGCTTACGGGTCGGGGGATGAGGGCATTGAGCTGCTCTATGCCGCGGCGATAGCGGTCGGCCAGTGACTCCAGCACGCAGCGCACCATGTCGGCCTGAGAGGAGGGTGGCACGATGCCGTGGCCGGTGCAATATTGCCGTATGGCGTCGCTCATGCTCCGGGGATTGGTGAAGCATGGATTGTCAACATCAATGATGCTGCGGTAGTCTGACTGTCCGGCCATCTCCACAAGGCGCGGGTAGGATGTTTCCTCTCCCTCTCGCTTCCATTGCTCCACAAGCTGCTGGAGAATCCAGAGCCCGGTGATGTTTTGAAGGAAATGGATTCGGCCGCAGGTGCCTCCTTCGTTTGCAAACCCTGCAATGCGGGCTTCCTCGCTTGTCACCGGCTCGTCGAGCTCCACACCCAGCAGCGACCATGTGCCGGAACTGAGAAAAGCTGTGCTGCCGGGGGTGTATTGGGGTGTGGTGGCGGCTGCATGAACCGCGCATGCGGTGTCGTGGCCTCCCACGGCCACTATCTGCACCTGTTCGCTCAGCCCGGTGAGTTCGGCCACATCCGGGAGAATAGGGCCTAATGTTGTGCCCGGCTGCACAAGCGGACCGAATATGTTGCTGCGCAGGTTGAGCCGCGACATCAGTTCGGGGTTCCATTGTCGCGTGCGGGCATCAAGCAGCTGTGAGGTGGAGGCTATGGTGTATTCATTTGCAGCGCGGCCGCAAAGGAAGTAGGCCAGGAGGTCGGGCATGAACAGCAGGTGGTTCGCGGCGTTGAGCTTAGGGTCGTTCTCATTCATCATGGACATGAGCCTGTACACGCTGTTGATGGCCATTGGCTGCAGTCCCGATTCCTGATAGAGCCGCTGTGCGCCCACCATCTCCTCCAGCAGGGCCGGGTAGGGGTCGGTGGAGCTGTCGCGGTAGCATACCGGCAGCCCCAGCGGGGCACCGTTGATGTCCACCAGACCGAAATCCACGCCCCAGGTGTCGATGCCGATGCTTACGATATCGCTGTATCGCTCCGCACTTTTGCGCAACCCTTCCAGCATCTCGCCGTAAAGCATCGGCAGGTCCCAGTAGATATGTTGTCCAAGCTTCACTCTGCGGTTGGCGAACCGGTGGATCTCCTCGAGCACCAGCTTGCCGCGGTGCAGGGTGCCGGCGATTATACGCCCGCTCCCTGCACCGAAGTCTGCTGCTAAAAAAGTGCCGTTCATTTGCCCTGCTTGCCTAAAAAGTAAGCTTCAAGATTGTTGATTTCGCTTTGGGTGAGCGGATTGACATTGGAGCCGTTGAGCACCGCAATGCGGTAGCCCATCTCCATGAACATGGCCCGCTCGAGAGCCTGGTTGAAATCTTTGCCGCACACCACCTGCCCGTGCTTGAGCAGCAGGCACGAATTATGCTCCTTGAGGGCGGCTACCACATGCTCGGCCAACTCGGGACTTCCGGGCCGGAAATATGGCACTTCCGGAATCTCCTCGCCCACATGCAGAGGCATCTCAGCGGTGAAATTGAAATTATTCGGACGCTTGTCCATACAAGCCACGGCTGTGGCGTAGGGGCTCTGGAAATGCAGCACCACATTCACATCAGGGCGTGCGCGGAGCACACCGAGGTGGAATGTGGACTCCATCGACGGCCTCACACCGTTGAGCACCATGCCGTCGCTCACCCTGCACACCGACACCTTGTCGGCGGTGAGCTCGGGCACCCATGAGCCGGTGCCCGAGATGATGGCTTCATCGCCCACGCGCCACGAGAGGTTGCCCGACGAGCAGATGGTAAGGCCGTGGTTTCCAATGCGCCGGGCTTGCGCTACAAAAAGATCTATAAGCTGTGATGTTATCATGGCGGAAGGTTATTTATAGATAGGTCCGTAATTCTTGCAGGCGCGGTAGTCCGAGCCTTCCTTGTCCATGCCGAAGGCGTTCCATGCCGAGGGACGGAAAATCTTGTCGTCGTCCAGATTGTGCATGCACACCGGAATGCGGAGCATGGAAGCCAGGGTGATGAGGTCCTGGCCGATATGGCCGTAGGAGATGGCACCATGGTTGGCACCCCAGTTGTTCATCACCGAGTACACATCCTTGAACGCCGGCTTGTCGCACAGACGGGGCACAAACCATGTGGTGGGCCATGTGGGGTCGGTGCGCATGTCGAGAGCCTTGTTGATTTCGGGGTCTATCTCCACGGTCCACCCTTCAGCGATCTGGAGCACCGGACCGAGTCCTTTCACAAGGTTGAGGCGCGTCATGGTCACCGGCATACCGCCGTGGCTCAGGAAATTGCTAGAGAAGCCGCCGCCGCGGAAATAGTCTCTGTCAGCGGGGTACCAGGTGGTGGCTTTCAGGCACGCTTCCATATCTTTTTCAGTCATCTCCCACGAAGGCTTCATGCAATGCTCACCGGCATCGTTGAGGCTTTCGCCTGTGGCATCTAGGGTGGTGGCGCCGGAGTTGATGAGGTGGATGATACCGCCTGCGGCACGGCCTGTGAGCTCTTTGCCGGTGACGCGTTTCACAGCCTCGGGACTCCAGTAGGTGCGCACATCCGAGAAGAGCTGACCGGTGCCGGTGAGCAGGTGGCCAAACAGCATCGCCACGCCGTTGCAGGCATCGTTCTCGGTGGCGAGCACAAATGCTTCCCTGATGCCGTTCCAGTCAAACGAAGTGTTCATCAGCGCTTCGGTGTAGTCGCCGTTGGGTTTCCAGTCGGTCCATTGACGCTGACCCTGGAATCCGCCGGCTATGGCGTTGTGACCCAGTGCCTCTTCCTTGAATCCCATCTCTTTGAGCCTGGGGTTGCCGGTCATGAGGTCGCGGACAATGAGCATCATCTTCACCACAAACTCCCAGTCTTTGTCTTTTTCCTCGCGGCTTTTGCGCTTTTCGGGACGGTTTTTGAAATCCTCGCCCTCGTTTACCTTGCAATATTTTTCGGTCCACGCCATGGCTTTGGCATACTCTTCATGGTCGTAGATTCCTTCCTCCATGCGGCGCAGGATTTCAGTTTCATCCACCGACTCGTTGCGCATGCCCAGATATTCCTGGAAGAAATTGGGGTCAACAATCGATCCTGCTATACCCATGCACATGCTGCCTATCGACAGGTAGCTCTTGCCGCGCATCCGTGCCACAGCCATGGCAGAGCGGGCAAACCGCAACAGTTTTTCGGCTACATCGTCGGGAATGGTGTTGTCGTCAAGGTCTTGTACATTACGGCCATAGATGCCAAAGGCGGGCAACCCTTTCTGGGCATGGGCGGCGAGCACGGCTGCCAGATATACCGCGCCGGGACGCTCTGTGCCGTTGAACCCCCACACAGCCTTGGGCCAATGCGGATTCATATCCATTGTTTCGGAGCCGTAGCACCAGCAGGAGGTGACGGTGATGGTGGCGCCAACGCCCTCGCGCTCGAATTTCTCGGCACAGGCGGCGGCTTCGGCCACACGGCCTATGGTGGTGTCCGCAATCACGCATTCCACCGGGGAGCCGTCGCCGTTGCGCAGATTGCTGCTGATCAGTTGCGCCACAGCTTTGGCCAGACTCATGGTTTTTTCTTCAAGGCTTTCTCGCACGCCACCCTGACGACCGTCAATGGTGGGGCGGATACCGATTTTGGGGTACTTGTTCATATTGGTATTGTTTTTGGTAATTAGATTTGTCTCGTATTGCAATTGCAAATATAAAACTTTAATCGCTACAATCGGCACAATTCACACCTTTTAGTTGTTATAATTAAAAATTAGTGCTAAAAATCGTTCCGAAATGAAATCGTATTCCCTAATTGCTATTGGCTTGGCCATGCTTGCTGCCGTTGCTGCCCCGTCGGGCGCCTCCGCCCGTGATACCGAAATTTCCGTTGGTTACGGTGCCGAAAGTGCCATGGAACATATACCCGCCTACTCCAACCATTGGAACGGCATGAACCATTCCTGGGGCACATTCTCCTTCACCATCGACCACCGTTTCGCTCCAAAGCTGTGGATAGGAATGGGGTACACCATATCCTCATCCTCAGCCGACAATGTGTGGCAGCAGTATGGCGGTGATGTCACATGGCACGGCCTGCTGGTCAATGCCCGCTACGAATGGTATTCCCGCGGCGGACTCACGCTCTACAGCCACCTTGGCGTGGGGGTGCTCATCGCCTACATGAGCCCGCAGTGGGAGCCGGGTTACAACTCTACCCGCTTCGGATTTCAGGTAAGTCCGATAGGAGTGCAGTATGATGTCACACCCCATCTGGGGCTATTTGCCGAAGCTGGATATGGCATACAGGGCGTGGCCAAGGTGGGCGTGCGTCTGGGGATATGACGCAATATTTATAAACATTTATAAATTCTTTGTATATTTGCAGGCGTAACATTCATCACCTGCAGATTTATGGCTATTTCCGATTCATCAGCAACTGCTCCCGCGCAGCACTCAGGATTCAAGAAGGTGCTGTCGTATTTCATGAAATACGGAGTGCCACTCATCATCACCGTCGGACTATGCTATCTGCTGCTCACCGGCGTGGATGTCAACGAAATGGCTTCCATCATCCGCAACTATTGCAACTACTGGTGGATAGTTCTCGCACTCTTCATCAGCATCTTCTCCCACATTTTCAGGGCTATGCGCTGGAGCATACAGCTCAAGGCTCTCAATATCAAGGTGCCGCTGTTCGTTTTGACTCTCAGCATATTCGGCACATACGCTGTCAATCTTGTGCTCCCGAGGCTCGGCGAGCTGTGGCGCACCACCTATATAGCCCAGCGTCAGAAAGCCTCGTTCACCGAAGTGTTTGGCTCGATGGTGGCCGAACGACTTGCCGACACGGTGACTGTGGCGCTGCTCACCGCCATCACGTTCGTGCTCGCTGGTTCGGCTCTCGGAGAGTATCTGATGCAGAATAGCACTACATTCGAGCATCTGATGGACATCATGACCAGTCCATGGCTGTGGCTTGGCGTCATCCTTGCGGTGGGAGCCGTGGTGGTGGTGTTCCGCTCGATGCCCAACAATATGCTGATTGTCAAAATCAAGGATTTCTGCAAGGGGCTTTGGGCCGGGTTTGCAGTCATTGCCACCATGCCCGGCAAAGGGCGATGGCTGTTGCTCACATTCTGCATCTGGGGGTGTTACTTCATGCAGCTTTTCGTGGCGTTCTTCGCGTTTCCGGCCACCGCGCAGGTGGTGGGCGACTACGGCATTGTGGCGGTGCTGGTGTGCTTCGTGCTCTCGAGCATTGCCATGGGAGTGCCCAGCAACGGCGGCCTCGGTCCGTGGCAGTATGCCATAGTGTGGGGGCTCGGCATCTATGCTGCCTCCATCCCCGAGCTCACATACACCTACAGGGTGTCGTTTGCCAACCTTGTGATGGGTTCGCAAACCATGCTCCTGATACTTCTTGGGATATTCACTTTCGTGTGCATTGCTGCCGGAAAGCGGCGAAACAAACTCCATGCCGATGCTGATTGACGATAACAAACCCGACTATTTCACCGAGGAAGGGACTCCTGCGGATGAGCAGGCTTCGCAGCAGCGACCCGTGATATCGTTCGGCAACGACTCTGTGGCGCCGGTATCCAAGCCACGCCACTCCCGCTTGCGCAGGCTGGTGGGGTGGACCATTGTGTGTGCGGTGGTGATTCTCGCCGCAGCGTTCTGGATACGCTATCTCAACCCCTACGCCACCGACTGCCATGTCAAAGGGTATGTGACGGCGGTGGAGAAGCGCGGGGTGGTGTTCAAAACCTACGAGGTGGATGTGGTGTCGGAATCTGCCCTCACCGACACTACCCGCATCTATTCCCACAACCTCTCTTTCTCCGTGGCAGACCCCGCTCTTGTCAATCATCTCCAGCGACTCCAGGGGTCGGGCAAACCGGTGAACATCCGCTATAAGAAATATTTCGGCACCCTCCCTTGGCGTGGTGCCTCCAAATATGTTTTAGATCAAGTAAACACCCTCAATTTATAGTTATGGACATCAAGTGCATTGGTATTCTCACTTCCGGTGGCGATGCCCCCGGCATGAATGCCGCCATCCGCGCCGTCACCCGCTCGGCCATCTTCAGCGGTTTCAAGGTCAAAGGTATCTACCGTGGCTACAAAGGACTCATTTCCGATGAGATTCAGGAGTTCAAAACTCAAAATGTGTCCAACATCATACAGATGGGTGGCACAATCCTCAAGACCGCCCGCTGTCCTGAGTTCCAGACACCAGAAGGCCGCCAGCTCGCGTATGACAACATGAGGCGTCACGAAATCGATGCTCTCGTGGTGATTGGCGGTGACGGCTCGCTCACCGGTGCACGCATCTTTGCCAAGGAGTTCAATTTCCCCATCATCGGTCTGCCCGGCACTATTGACAACGATCTCTACGGCACTGACACCACCATCGGCTACGATACCGCTCTCAACACCATCATGGAATGTGTAGATAAAATCCGCGACACAGCCACCAGCCACGAGCGCCTGTTCTTCATTGAGGTGATGGGTCGCGATGCCGGCTTCCTGGCTCTAAACGGCGCTATCGCTTCCGGTGCCGAAGCTGCCATTATCCCCGAGATCAGCACTCAGGTGGACCAGCTGGCCGAACTTATACAGAATGGCTTCCGCAAGAGCAAAAACTCCTCTATTGTGCTTGTGGCCGAAAGCCCCGTTACCGGCGGTGCCATGGGCTTGGCAGAGCGTGTGAAGACTGAGTATCCCGGCTATGATGTGCGTGTGTCTATCCTCGGTCACCTCCAGCGCGGTGGAAGCCCCACAGCCCACGACCGTATCCTTGCCTCGCGTATGGGCGCGGCCGCCATCGACGCTCTGCTCGATGACCAGCGCAATGTGATGATCGGTATCCGCAACGATGAGATCGTGTATGTGCCGTTCACCAAAGCCATCAAAAACGACAAACCTATCAACCGCAACCTCCTCGAGACTCTCCGCCGTCTCTCAATCTGATGAGTGCCTCACGCAATATCCCGCCGCTGTTCACCCAACGCCTTGCCGAGGTGGACAGCGGATTGGCTACGGCTCTGGTTCAGGCTTTGAGCTCCACCGACCCTGTGGTGTCGGTGCGCCACAACCCGCTCAAGGGTGGCGCTCCCGCCGCCGGTGCCGACCTTGTGCCGTGGTGCGCCATGGGGGAGTATCTCGGGCAGCGTCCGCAGTTCACTCTCGACCCCGCTTTTCATCAAGGGCGCTACTATGTGCAGGATGCCTCCTCGATGTTCATAGCCTATGTCATCGGGCAGCTGGGGCTGGATGGACCGGTGGATTATCTTGATGCCTGCGCCGCTCCCGGTGGCAAAACCACAGCGGCCATCTCGGCACTGCCGATGGGAAGCCGCGTGGTGGCTAATGAGTACGACCCGCGCCGCGCCGCCATATTGCGTGAAAACCTCTCCAAATGGGGCTATCCTTATGTCTGTGTCACCCAAGGCTCCACCGGGCAGTTTCTTGACCATCCCCGGCGGTTTGACATCATTGCCGCCGATGTGCCGTGCTCCGGCGAGGGGATGATGCGCAAGGATGCCGAAGCAGTTGCGCAATGGAGCACCGCGCTTGTTGGGCAATGTGCCGACCGCCAGCGCGAAATCATCAGCAATCTATGGCCCGCGCTTCGCCCCGGCGGGTATCTGATCTACAGCACATGCACCTTCAACCGCGAGGAGAATGAGGATATTCTCCGGCATATGGCAAGCCGCTACGGTGCCGAGCCGGTTCATGTCGCCGTGCCTGATGGCTGGGGCATACATCCGGCGTTGGACGATTCCTTCCCGGCATACCGGTTTTTTCCGCATCTGCTGCGTGGCGAAGGGCTTTTCATGGCCGTTTTGCGCAAACCGCATGACGACGACGCCACCCGGCGAGGCGGCTCTTCCAAGCACCGCCAGGGACGGAGCACCACTCTGCCGGATGCCGCCCGGGAACTCAAGCATTGGCTTGACCCGCAATATCAGCCTGCATTGGAATATGACGGCGACACAATCTTCGCCACACCATCCGGATATCAATCTGACGACACTCTGCGCCCGCGCATCCCGGTAGCCGTTGTCAAGGGTCGTTCGCTTATCCCCACCCAGGAGCTGGCCATGAGCATGATGCTCCATCGGGGGGCATTTGCCGAAGTTGAAATTGACCTCGACATGGCTCTCAACTATCTGCGCCGCGAGGCGATTCAGCTTCCGGAGGATTCTCCGCGAGGCCTCGTTCTGCTCACATACCGGTCGTTGCCGCTCGGCTTTGTGAAAAACCTCGGCAACCGCGCCAACAATCTTTATCCCGCCAACTGGCGCATCCGCACCCTCTGACAATCAAAAAAATAGGTCCGGTTAGACAAATCTCTAATTGTTAAAAATAGCAAAAGCACTTGACAATGGTGTTTTTGCCAATGTATCTTTGCCATCACAAAACCAACACACATCTTTCCTAACCTTTAATTCTTATCTGATGAAAAAGAAAAACACTGACGAAGCTGTGGATACTTTGTCCACCGCTCCAACCCCTACTCCCCCCGAACCCGCCGCTTCGGCACCGGAACCACAGGTCACTGCCGCCCCCGCTGATTCCTCCCCTGAATCCGCACCGACCGCCCCGGTGCCCGCCGTTCCCGCACCCGATGTTGTGGAGCGCCAGGAGGTCAACAGGCTTGTGGCCGAGGCCGAAGCGCGTGGCTATCTTCGCGGTCGCAATGAACTGGCCGAAATCTCCATGAACACTCCCGGTTTGTGGGAAAATCCCCGCCGCACGGCCATGGACCGCGAAACGGCCCCCGACCCCGCATGTGGGTTTCTCTCAAAAATCCGTCCCGGTGTATGGGACTGATTGTCAATTAAATCAATCCAATCAACTTTTTTAACAACCAAGCTATGAACATGATGAATCAAGATCCTAAAATTGTGACAGGCACCAACGGCGGTGCGCATCTGGTGGACGGTCCCCTCACCACTCCTGCCATCCGTGAAGGCTCGCCCGACCTGCTGCTCAGTGAAATCGACAAGCGCGTGGTGAAAGTGCGCCCCATGGCCACTCCTATCGACCAGATTTCGCGAATGGTGGGTGCCCGCAATGCCAAGTCGATGGTGGTAGAGTACTACTCCGTTGACTCCAAGGCGGTGTCGTCCCGCTCCAAAAGCATGACCGCCGGTACAGATGGTGATATGGCCGGGCTTGCTATATATCTGCTCAAAACCGACAACGACAATCTCTTCTCAGCTACCGAAACCATCCTCGTACCTTCGGTGTATGGAAAAGATGCCAACGGCAAAAGCACCGGCAGCGTTCAGCTCTATGTGATGGACAAAACTGACAATGGCCTCAAGGTGGTGATTCTCAACGCTGCCGGCAATGAAACTTCCGTGGTGGAGGGTATCAACCTCGGCAAGCGTCTTGTGAGGATGGGGCGTGCCGCCGCCGAGCTTGATGTGCAGACACCCCAGTATGAGGCACTTCCCAAGAAGTCAACCAACTTCTGTCAGATTTTCAAGGCTCAGATCGAGCAGAGCACTTTCGCCAAGCTTTCGGCCAAGGAGGTGGGGTGGAGCTTCAACGATCAGGAAGAGGTGGCTATTATGGATATGCGCATGGGCATGGAGAAAAATTTCCTGTTCGGCACCAAAGCGCGTATCACCGATCCGCGCAAGATGGACGAAGTGCTGTTCACCCAGGGCATATGGATGCAGGCGGGTTCCGAGGAGTCGATTGATTACGAGAATTTTACGATGGCCGACCTCGTGCGTATCATGCGCACGGCTTTCACCGGCGATGCCGCGGGGAGCAACAAGAAGGTGCTGGTGGCCGGATCGGCGCTCATCGAGGCTATCAACAATCTGGAATATACCCGTGTAGTGGGCGCATCACAATCCACCACCCGCTGGGGTATTGATTTTCAGGAGATACGCTCGAAGTTCGGCACTCTCTATGTGGTCCATGCCGAGATTTTCGACCAGTGTGGCATGGAGAGCAGCGGTATGATTATCGACCCGGAGTATATGACCAAGTATGTGCATGTGCCGTTCAAGGTGGAGCATCTTGACCTCAAGAAGAGCGGTGTGCGCAATGTGGATGCTCTTGTGGTCACTGAGGCAAGCTGTCTTGTGCTCCGTCACCCCAAGGCTCACGTTAGAATTGTGCCTGAGTGATGTGGCCTGTTGTCAAACTTCCACTTGACCAATTGGCTGAGCGTGTGGCTATGCGCAGGGGGTTCGTCCCCCTGCGTGCCGACTGCTCGGTGACGCGCACCGATGGAGTGGATCTCGCCGGGATTTTTGCCACCGAGGTGAAAAACTGCTACGCGAGGGCACTCGCCGAAATGTTGCCCGAGGAGTTGCCGCTGACGGATGTAGCCAGCAAATGCTCGCTCGTGGTGCTTCCCGATGGATGTGGCTCAGTGCTGCTCCCTGACGCCACTGTAAGATTGGGGTGGGTGAAGCTGAGCAGCTGGATGCGCAGCGTGATGCCTGTTGCAGCCGACCACCCTTCGGTGGTGGCGCAAGGCAATCAATGGAGTCGCGGCGGTGCCTGCAACCCTGTGGCGGTGGCTCATGGCTCCACTCTCTATCTCTATTCGCCGCATCCCCAGGGCGATGCCATCGAGCGGCTGGAGGTGGTGACTATGCCGGTTGGCAACGAGCTGTTTGCGCTCACTGATCCTATGATTGAGTGGATTATAAAAAATGTTAGCTTATGAACAATGATTATTTGCAACTTGCCGCCGAGGCGTATATGGCTGGTGCCGACCTCCGCAAAAGGCGGACTCGCTACAAGCATTTCACCTACGGACAGCAGTGGGATGACCCTGTGGCCGGTCCTTCGGGGGAGATGATCACCGAGGGTGAGCTTGCCTCGGCTAACGGCAACCGGCCGCTCACCAACAATATGATAAGGCAGATGGTGAAATGCGTGGTGGGAAATTTCCGCAATTCACTTCCGCAGGCAGGAAACAATGCGGTGGCGGTGGAGCCGGAAGTGGCCATGCGCAATTCGCTTGACGAGCTCGACAGCCGCATGCTTGAGGAGTTCCTGATTTCGGGGTGCGCCATCCAGCGTGTGGTCACGGAGCACCGGCTCGGTGGCTGCGGAGTGTGGGTGGACAATGTGAGTCCGGAGATGTTTTTCGTCAATCCGTTCCGCGATGCCCGCGCTCTCGACATTGAGCTTGTGGGGATGCTCCACGATATGAGCCGCCGCGAGGTGCTGATGCGGTTTGGCTCCTCATCTCCGGCAAAGGCGAAGTGGCTCAACGGCATTTACGACCGCCTGGAGGGAGCTTCCCATCCCGGCCTCGGCTCGGAGATTTCCGCCGACTTCTATTCCGCGGCCTCGGGGCGGTGCCGGGTGATAGAGGTGTGGACGCTCGAGAGCCGCAACATTGTCAAATGTCACGACCGCAAGTCGGCCTCACTCTTTTCCATCCTTCCGGCACAGGCGCAGACGGTGAGACGCATCAACAGCGAGCGGCGCAGGGCCAATGAACCGGAGATTGAGCTCCGCCCACGCACCACCATGCGCTGGCATTGTCGCTTTTTCGCTCCGGGCGGTGAGCTGCTCGACGAGTTTGATTCGCCATACGGCCACGGGTCACACCCGTTCATGGTCAAGATGTATCCGCTGATCGATGGCGAGGTACATTCGTTTGTGGAGGATGTGGTGGACCAACAGCGCTATGTCAACAGGCTCATCACGCTGATGGATCATGTGCTCGGCTCCTCGGCCAAAGGTGTGCTCCTCTTCCCGGTGGACCAGAAGCCCGACGGCATCACTTGGCGCGACATTGGACGGATGTGGGCCGACACCAACTCGGTAATCCCGTATCAGCGCACCGCGGCAGGGGTGGAGCCGCGTCAGGTGGTGGGGAGCGGCGAACATTCCGGTGCCGGACAGCTGCTTGACATTGAGTTGAAGTTGCTCCAGCAGATATCAGGTGTCAGCGGCGCTTTGCAGGGACAGCTCGCACGGTCCGACAGTTCCGCGGCTCTCTTCGAGGCGCAGACACGCAACGCAAGTGTGGCTCTCCGCGATCTCCTTGACACTTTCCATAGCTTTCTGCAGCAGCGCAATATCAAAATAGCCCAGACTTAGCCCTTAACGTTTATTTAGGTTTGTGGTTGGCATTATTGCACAGTGGCATTGTAGTTTTGCCAATGAAAAGCAAAACCTGTATAATATCCGATGTTATGATTATGAATGATGATGTGAATAAGAGTGAAGCCACAGTCACCCGATTGAGTGTGAAAGTGAGTGCGGTGGTGGACGAGGTGCTGGCCGAAACAGCACTGCGCTACCATCTGGGACGCGACACCGACCGTGTGTTGAGCCGCGACCGCGCCGAGGCTGTAAAGCTGATGGTCCATGCCTCGTTCGGACGCATCTGCGTGCGCATGATGGGGTGCTTGACCGACTGCTCCTGCGGGTGTGCGGATGGCAGCGGTGACTTTCTTACCATGGACATCGAGCACCAGCCCACTCCCTGCGCCCTGATGTGGGTCCACGCCATACAGCACGCTCTGGCTCTTGATGTGCTGGGCGAGGCGTTGGCCGGAATCGATGCCAAGGCGAGCGAAGTGTATCTGCGCCGCAGCCGTGAGCTGGTGGAAGGTGTAATGCGCGAGGTGTCGCTATCCGGTGTGCCGGGAGCGAGGATTGTGACGCGCTACTGATTTTTGTCCATGGGTGGATGCAGCAATAGGGTGTGCCTTTACGGGCACACCCTTTTTGCATATATCATTTTTGGGAATGACGGGTGCTTATTCAGCGGGAGCAGCCTGAGGAGCGGGGGCGGGAGCCTGGGCAGCCTCGGGTGCGGGAGTGTTGTAGTCACCGCCTTCCACTTGCTCGGTGGGGTTGACACGCGACTGGTTGGGGGTGATGGCGGTGGGCATGAAGAAGGTGGCGAGGATGGCCAGCACGCAAATCACGCCGGCGAGGGTCCAGGTGGCCTTCTCGATGAAGTTGGTGGTACGGCGAACGCCCATGATGTTGTTGGAACCGGCAAAGGTGGACGACAAACCGCCGCCTTTGGATTTCTGCATGAGAACTACGCCGATCAGAAGCACGGATGCTATGAGGGTGAGGACTACTAAAAGTGCAAACATATTGTAGTGTTAATGTAATTGGTGTTAAAAATAACGGTTTATTTGTTGTTGGCCAATCGCTGGCTGGCAATCAATTTGCGCAGAAAGCGTAATTGGTCTGCAAAGTAAATACTTTTTTCCGGAAAATTCAAACTTAATTGACTTATAATTTCGTAAGCCTTGTCGTAACGGTGGCGTTTGATGTAGAATTTGGCCAGACTTTCACTCAATGGTGAGTCGGGATCGGGAGCCGGCACCTTGTGGGGTTTGGTTGCCGGCTGCGGCTTAGGTGCCGGGGCGGGAGCGTGTGGTGCTTCGGCGGGATATGATGCGAGAAATGCGTCAAGCATGCTGTCCTGTTCCGACATCGGGGTGGCTGCCTCTGTTTCGGGTGCTTCCTGCTGCTCTTTGATGAGCACTGAGGCGTAGTCGGTGGCCACAGGGTTGAATATCAGTTTTTCAAGCAATGCCTGCTCTTTGGGGTCGGGGTTGCCGTAGTTTTGCATGAATGTGTCGAGTGCGTCTTCGGTGGATGGGGTTTGGGTGGCTGATGTGTCGGGATAGAACCGTGCGAAGCGTGTTCCCTCGGGGTCGATGAGCCGGAACAGAGTGTGCGCGTCGGCGGCATTGAGAGCCACGCGGGCCATCAGCTGCTGACGGCGTTCGCCTTCGGGGTGGCACCGTCTGAGCTCCACCGCTGCGGGAAGTGTGAAGTATGGATACAGCTCTGCGAGCGCGTTGGTGAGCGCCGGATCGGGAGCGGTGTTTTGGCTCAGCGTGTCGAGAAATGATTCAAGCGGACTGTTCATGAGGCTGACTACCAGTTGCCGAGGGTGGCGTTGAATATTAGTTGCACAAGCTCCTCGCAGATGGTTTGGCACAGTTGGTCCTGCACATCTGTGAGCATCTGTGAGCTGTCAAAATCCTGATAGGCGCTGAAGGTTTGGTCGATATCCTTGCCTTGCTGCTTGTTGTCAAGATATTTGATGCGTACCTGGATGGTGAGGCGTGTTTTGGAGGCGTAGGCGTTTTCGGTCACAGCCTGCGGCGACAGGGAGTAACCTATGATTTCACCCTCGAGCTGGAGGTCGGAGGCGCCGTCCACTGTACGCAGGCGGGTGTTGCGCGTGATGTAGTTGAGCAATTCGTTCTCAAACATCTGCTGCAGCGGTGGATACACCAGCGCTGCGCGTATGGGGAAGTTGGCCACACGGATGGTGTGATACACATTGTAGTCAATGGCGGCTCCGTTGAGAGTCACTTCGATGTGGCATGCCCCTAACGGCAGGAGCAGCAGCGCGAGCACCATCCATATACGGCAGTTGTGGACTATTTTGGCAATCATGACGGCAAAATTACAACAAATTTCTGTGCCGTTCAATATTTGCGGAGCGATATGACGGTTCCTTCGGGCGTGCGCAGGGTGAGATATTTGTCGGACAGCGACAGCACCTGAAGGGTGGTGGTGTACGGTTTGGCTTGCCCGTCGGCGGGGATGTCAAGACCCCAGTTGTGAAATTCCGGTGCCCAGTAGGGCATCTCCACAGCTATCATCTGCGTGTTTTCGTCATACACCATATTGCCGGTGGGGCGGTTCTCCCACACGGCGGGCGGGGTGTAGAACTGGATGGTGTGGCGGTAGAACGACACATACAGGCCGTTGGGCAGCAGCTCGGCCTGGGTGCCGTCGGCATACACTATGGAGGTGATTTGCCATTGAGCGTCGAGTTCGCCGTTGATGGAGCGCACGCGGCAGCTCTGTCCCAGCAGTATCAGTATGGTGGTGAGGAGTATGGTGGTGAGGGTTTTATGTTTCATAGCCATCCTGTTTTTTTGATTGATAACTGGACACCGAAGCTCGGGCTGAGCAGTGCTCCGGCATCAAGGCCGAGGCCGAGGCTTCCGCTCCATCCGCTGAGCTTGGCGGGGTGATAGTCTATCTCCCACAATGCGCTGAAGCTGTGCATGATTTCGGAAGTGGGCATATCGTAGGTGCCCCAGCTGCGCCACAGCGACAGCAGCATCCGGTACCCTATCTGCTTGGTGGGGTTGCCTTCCACGCCTATATGGTGGCCCTTGATGCGGTTGTGGTAGAAATAGAGCTCGTGGTTGGAATTGTAGATTGGCGACACGAGCAGGGGGTTGCCGAGGCCGTTGCCCCAGTGGCTTGACCCCACATCGAGATAATGATTGTAGTAATTGTCGCGGCCGCTCACCTGCTCGGGCACGTATGCGGTGTGGTCCCAGTAGATGGGTGCGCTCTGGTCGCGTGTGTTGATATATTCATACACCACCTTGGTGGCTATAGGGTTGGAGGGGAGCTTCACCTCGAGGCCCAGCAGCATGTCGCGCCACATATAGTCGAAAAACATCATCGAGTGGTCCTCGAAGAAATGCTGGTAGTAGAGTCTTGCGCTCCAGTCGCGTTCCTTGTCGTCCCATTTGAGTGCTGCCGACCATTGTCCGGTATGGTTGCCGGTCACGTTCGTCTCTTCGCCTATCAGTCCGTTACCGCCGCCTTGGTTGCCACCCATGGGGATGACCACCTTGGCCCAATGTTTCCACCCGTTAGGCATCTTGATGAGCGTAAGCTCGTAGGGCGCGGTGAGCGAACGCTTATAGACCGAGCCGCCAAACTGAGCCGCCATCTCCAGGCCTCCCTCGAAGCTGAGAGGGAATTTGTCATCGCGGCCTATCCGGATGAACAGTCCCTTGGAATGGTACAGCCTGTGGTCGGAACGCTTGGCGCCCGGAAGCGACATATCCACCCATGAGTGTTGCCAATGGCTGTCGGTGAACAGTCCGAACGACACATATCCCTTCACTGCCAACCACCCTTTGGTGAACGGCACCGGCTCGAAATGCGGCATCTCAAGGCGACCCTGCGGTATCGGCCTCGCATTGGGGCTCAGCAGAAGGTCGCCCGAGCTGAGGCGGTCGTCAACAAACCCTTCGGTATGTTCCCGCGAACCCACAACGAGCTGCAGGGATCGCCAGCGCACTGCGCCATACAGCTGCTGGATGACAAACGGTGATGTGAGGTCGTAACCGGTGGCGAGGTCCACTGCCGCGCCCCACGAAAACCGGGGCTTATAGTCGATATGGCGGAACACTCCGGCGCGGAGGATTCCGTAGTTGGGTCGCTGTGATGACAGGCCATACTTGTTGGCTCCGAGCCACAGAGGGGCATGGTTGCCCGACGAGAACGTGGCCTGCGCCTCAGCACTGTAGCTGAACACGCTGTCGCGCTGCGTTGACGGCTGTTCCGACTGTGCCACAGTGGATTGCGCACCGCACACAAGTGCAAGAGCTAATGTGGTGGAATGAAGAATATTCATAGCAAAATTGTTGACAGCCCCAAAGATACAAAAAAATTGTGTATTTGGTTGTTTTTTGAGTCATTCGGTTGATTTTTCGCCATTTAATTGTTAACTTGCAGCCGATTATCAACAACTAACCAATCTACCGACTCCATGAAGATCATTCCCTCCATTCTTCTTGCGATGGCAACATGCTGTGCATCAGCCACTACTATCAACCTCAGCACCGGCATCCCGATTGCCGCCCCAACCCCTGAGGCAGTTGAACGCTCAGTAGAAAAACTCTCTGACGGAATCCTGGTCACTTACAAGTTCCACCACGCCGATGTGGTGGATGACGAACTGTTCCCCGGATATGTGCGTTGGAACTTGCCCGGTTTTGCGTCCCTGACCACGCCGGGCTCCCCTGAGCTTCCTTACCACTCCGATTCATTCGTGCTGCCGAAAGGGAGTGAGCCGACCGTTGCCATTGTGTCATCCACCTACAGGGATTACGAGTACAGAATTGGGCCGGCCCGATTCCCAATTGCGGACAGCGATACAACGATTCATACCCCCGGCAATGTCGAGGCTGTCCATCCATTCAGCGGCATGATGCCCCAGTCACCGGTGGAAAAGATGGCCGATGGGATGTACAGATTGCAACCGGTTGCGCGGATTTTGGTGCAGCCTCTGCAATACAACTATTCACAACAGACGGTCAGAGCTTATAGCGAACTGGTCTATAAAATCAGCTATGGGGGAAGCAACCGCGCCAAGGCGGTATATCGCGAACCGGGATCGTTGCTGAACCCTAATAATGAGGCCGCAAGCGATGACGGTATTGCCACATATAGCCTCAACAGCAGCACATGCACTGCAGTTGATGCGGGCTACCTGATACTGTCAGTTCCTGAGTTTGAGGAATCGCTCGGTGACTTCATAAAATGGAAGGAGCAGCTGGGGTACAATGTGACAGCTATATATGACAATGACTGGACTCCCGACAAAATCAAAGAGACGGTTTTCAACCAGTTTCTCATGAACAATACATTTATGTATCTTCTGATAGTGGGTGACCACTCCAAGGTGCCCGGAGAGGAAAAACGATATAAAAAATATATTGAAAGCCGTAAAGATTATGAAGTTTATGATTATATCACGGACTTTCAATATGGATGTTTGGATGGGGATGATGATATAATTCCCGACATCTATCGTGGCAGATGGCCGGTCAGGACGGTAGAACAACTGCAAACTGTGATAGACAAGACTATCAACTATGAGAAAAGCCCGGTGCTGGATGCAGACTTCTATAAAAAAGCCATGCATTTCGGCTATTTTCAGGATGAAAAACATTTAGGAATTGCCCCCCCCTATCCCTATATACAAGAACTTGATGGTCCTGACAGAGAAGAGGACCGTCGTTTTGTTAAAACTTGCGAGGATGTCCGGGAACATGTCGAAAGCGTGACAGACATTTCCATAGATAGACTATATACCGCATATCTATATGATGTAGGCTTACCCGCTCGATGGAGTACAAAATATAGTTCTGGAGACTCCATTCCAGTTGATTTTGCGCCGGACATATCTATTTGGTGGCATGGACCAACGGATATTCGTGACGCTATAAATAACGGTAGAGTATATGCGTTGTATCGTGGTCATGGTTTTTCTGACAGATGGTGCGTAGGTCACTCCAATGAGACTGGATACGAAAGGAAAGGCTATTTTGGGTCGGATATGATTAACCAACTGAATAATCAGAGTAAGTTACCTCTTATATTCAGTATAACATGTCAAACCGGGAACCATACTGATGATGATTGCTTTACGCGCAATATGCTGACCCACCAAAATGGAGGAGCAATTGGTGTGTATGCACAAACATATACAGGTCTCAGCGGTATCAATGACCAACTGACATCTTTGTTCTTTAATGCGCTTTGGCCTGAGCCGCGACTAAACTTCGACATATATAATAATAACCCATATCTTGATGAATACGCTCAAAACGGCGGAACATTACCGTTACATCGATTGGGCGAAATTTTGGATTTCAGCATTAATGGTCTGCCAATAGATAATGTATGTGGCGCAGCAGACAGTCTTTCAACAGATTTTTATACTCGTCGGGTAACGCATTGTTTTGCTGACCCGGGACTGTCGTTCAACACGGAAATGCCGACACAGATGACCGGTGTGACTTTGGGACGGGACAACACCGGATTGAGCGTTGTTCTTGATGAACCCGCCTATATAGCGTTCAACGATTCAATCAACAATTATCAGTGTCGCTATTATGGCACAGAAGCATTCTATTACACTGACCGGCCTGACGATGTGGATATTGCAGTATATAACCACAATAAGATTCCGTATATCCATCGTGGACGGCATGATGACGGCCCGGGGAACGGCTCGTTCGGAAGCCATCTGATAGCATATCGTAATCCCCATGGCGGTTCGCGCATAGAGATTGACCTCATGATTACATCAAGAGATAAAAACAGGAAAACATCTCTTGTGATTGTTGATATGTGGTCGGGCGCGATATTGTCGCAGGCGGAAGTGGATATGACGATTGTTGATAAAAAGCAGACTGTCAATATGTACTGTCCGGGCGGCATCGTCGTGGCATCGTTGATGGTTGACGGATACCCGCAGTCAAACATGACATTGGTTGTAAATAATTGAATTAAATAGATAATAAACGAATTGATATGAAGAAGATATTGTTTTTATTAGCGATAGCGGCAATGGCTTTAGGTGTCGGAGCGCAGGAGAGATATGATTTCAAGGTTGACGGCATCTACTACAGTTATATTGACGGAGAGGATGGTGCAAATGTGAAGGTGACCTCAAGATATACTTACGAACACCACAGCAGTACAGGCAAGTACAAAACCAAGCAGGTGTCGTACCGAGGGCCTCTTTCCATACCAAAGGAGGTGAGGTACAATGATAAGGTTTATACAGTGAGAGAGATAGATTACTGCGCGTTCTGCAACTGTACCGGTTTGACATGGCTGACGCTTCCCGAGAGCATCAAGTATATTGGAGCTGCGGCCATCAATAATTGCGGCAGCCTGAGGCTTGACCTGCCCAAAAGCATACAGGAACTTGGAGGCTATGTTTTTGAGGGCACAGTTGTGGAAAACACTCAGGTTTTGGAACTGCCGGACTTATACACACTCAACTACTATGCTCTGTATGGGGCTCCATTCAAGAAAGTGATATTAGGAGGCAATATGTGGAGAGTGAGAAGTCAGGCTTTCGCCAACTCCAATATAGAGACAATTGAGTTCCTCAGCAATGATCGCCCGCAGCAGCGCGATGAAAGATTGCATTTCTTTATCAAGGGACTCGCAGGCTTTAAAGGAACAGAGATTCGTTTTCCCAACAGAGTGTTCAGTGTGTCATTCGAAAATATCGCTGATTGCCCCAACCTCGAACGGGTCTATTTCCCGCCGGTAGAGCGACTGGGACATAGCCGCGGTGGATACTGCTGGTATAATGAATCCGGTGCCGAAGGAGGAGGTATGGGTGATGGTCCCTTGGAGTATAGCTCCAACTATATTATAGCCCGTTGTCCAAACCTCAAGGAGGTGATATGCTACAACACTACGCCTCCGGGATTTTACGAATTCGGCAATATCCAATATGACAGTAGCTATATGGATTACGCGACTGTCACGGACAATGAGGATTGTGTGCTGAAGGTGCCGGCGGGAAGCGAGGATTTGTATCGCCTCGACCCGGTGTGGGGGCATTTCAAGACCATCGAGGGGTTTGAGCCGGGCGAATATACAGGCGTGTATGAGGTGGCCGCTACCGAGACTCCCTGCGAGCAGCCGGTGTATTACAACCTCCAGGGGCAACGCATCGACCATCCGCAGCCCGGCCATCTATACATCCGCAAGCAAGGCTCGCAGGTGAAGAAGATGGTGTATTGAATCATACTGAATAAAAACTGAATAAGCGGTGCATGGCTGGGGCTGTGCATCGCTTTTTTGCTGTGGGTGGAGAAAAATGTGTAATTTTGCGGGCATGAGCGACATGATTTCCACCCCATCCATCGAATGGCTGCCCGAGGGCGGTTCGTCCAACAGCATTCTTTCAGCCCGTGCGGGCGCGTTGCCCCATGGTGCGGTGATAGCCCTTGAGAAGCAGACCTCCGGTCGAGGACAGCGAGGCAACAGCTGGGAGGCGGCTCCCGGCGAGAATATCACTATGTCGATGCTGTTCAGGCCTGAATCGGTGCGCCCGGCTGAGCAGTTCATGCTCTCAGAGATGGTGTCGCTGGGGATTGTGGGGTTTCTCCGCGGGTTGCTCGGCGATGTCGCCGCGGAGGATGTGAGCGTCAAATGGCCCAACGACATATATGTGGGCGACCGCAAGATCTGCGGCATATTGATAGAACATTCGCTGATGGGAGGCCGCATAGCCCACACTATTGCCGGTGTGGGTGTGAATATCAATCAGCTGGAGTTTGTGTCGGATGCGCCCAATCCGGTGTCGGTGGCGCAGATCACAGGCAAGAGATATAGTGTGGAGGAGTGTGTGGCGTTGCTTGCCGGGCAGCTGCTCGAAATCGTGAATATGTATGACAATCCGGAGCTGTGGGATGAGCTACACCGGCGCTATCTGGCGCATCTGTGGCGGCGCGAGGGGTTTTACCCTTATCTTGAGCCTGCCACAGGCCGGAGAATCATGGCGCGGATTGACACCGTGATGCCCACAGGCCATTTGAGGCTCACCGACAGCAGCGGCGGGAGCAAGCTGTATGCGTTCAAGGATGTCAGCGCAATCGTATAGGTAGCACCGGAGTGTCGTTGAGCTCGATGGTGAAGTCGGTGTCAGGAGTCATAACCGTGGCCAACGGTAGCCGGCATGGGAGGATTATATCGCCGGTTTTGAGTGTGGCAATCTCGCTGATTGCTGCGAGTGTATGGTCGATGTCGCAGTGCCGGTGCGTGATCTGCAGATCAATGCCCGGAGCCTGTATATGTAGGTCGGGCGGAGTGTCTGTGAGCGGTATCCATTGTCCGAGCGGTAGGCAATTGTCGAAAACTCCGGCCACTCCTGTGGGTTGCATCCTGTTGTGCAGCTGCTGCAGGATCTGTGTGGGGATGAGGCGCAGAGCAAGAGTCATGGCATCATAGTAGCGCGGCGCGAACTTGGGGGTAATCCCTTTGCCGAGGCGCGAAATACGGTAGGCAGGACAGATGTCGGCGGCCCACGACCGGGTGAAATCAGGCAGGAACACAGGGCGGTTGTACGGCACTATCGCCGAGTCGGGGATTATGTCAACGGGAAGCGGCTGCGGTATGGTTTCGCCCGGTATTCGGGAGTATGCTACTATCTTCATTTGTTGGACTGCGGAAGAAGGGAAAGACGGTTGTACATCACTGCGAGGTGGGCGTAGATGGAAGTGTCCTGCACCACTATCCCCGGCTGCACATGCAGGCGGCATGGCGCGAAGTTCCATATCGCTTTCACTCCCGCTTTTACAAGGGTGTCGGCTGTGTCCTGGGCCTTGTCAGCGGGCACTGTCACCACTCCTATCTCGGCACCGAGCCGTCGGCGCCATTCATCAAGCTGCGATATATGGAGAACAGGCACATTGCAGATGCGTGTGCCCACCACCTTTGGGTTGATGTCAAACCCCGCCTCGATGTTGAGCCCGAAGCGGGCCAGTCCGCTGTCGGCGATGAGAGCGGAGCCGAGCGAACCGACGCCTACAATCACAGCCTTGTGTACGCGTGTGAATCCCAGAAAATTGACCAGTGTGGCTTCAAGCGAGGCCACATCATACCCTATGCGCGTTTTGCCGCGGAGGGAGATATGCGACAGATCCTTGGCTATCTGCGAGGCATCCACCCCTATGGCTTTGGAGATGGCCGTGGACGACACATACTCCACCCCTTTGGCGCGGAGCTGCGACACATACGACAGATACCACGGGAGCCTGCTGAGGGTGGGCTCCGGAAGTATGGCCTTATGGGATAGGGGTGTAGGGTTGGGCTTGTCCATGGGTTCAGAGGTTGCGTTGCCGCACATTGCGACCAAGGTTGCTGTTGGAGTTGAGGCGGGAGTTGGAGTTCTGTCCGAAGCCGGGATTGAAGAAGTCGTTTTCTTCCTCTTCATAATATTCCTGCTGCGGCGGGAGTTCGCCGGGCTTGGGCTTGGGCTTGTTTTTCTTGATTTCGTTGGGTTTCTGGAGATCCACCGGCTGCTCGTTGATGTCCCATTGCTGCTCGAGGTCCCAGTTTTTCTTGAGAGTGATGCGTTTTGGGAAATAATACACATCTTCGGGCAGTCTGTTGTGTGTCAGCGACCCCTTGGTGTAGGTGCCGGAGGAGTCGCGGTCGGCAAACAGCCGGGCGAAATATTTGCCCGGCAGCACATAGCGGAACACCGCCGTGCCGTTCTCCACCGGAGCCTGCTTGATCGGCTTGTCGCCGTTGGAGAGGAGCTGCACCACACCCGGACTATCGAGACCGGTGATATGGAAAATGATGTTGGAGTAATCCTCCACCTTGCGCACAGTGAAATCATGGTTGAACGGGCCGTTGGAGTCGCCATACAGGTCGGTGATGCCGAGCGAGTCGATGGTCAGGCGATACTGTTCACCCGGCTCCCACTGGTAGTCGATGCGCATCTCCATGGGGCGCAACGAGTCGGGGAGATAGAGCGTAGGTGGTTCGATGTCAATCCACAAGGTGTCTTCCTTGATTTGAAGATGCACGGCCTCGGGATTGATGGAGGCCACCGGTTTGGCTGCGTTGATGAGCAGCGGCGATGGAATGTCGTGGGTATTGCCGGTGACAGCCTTGAGTATCAGCAGGGGAGTGGCCGGCGGGGGAAGGGTGTCGCCTTTGGCCAGAAGTTTCTCGCGCTTCTCGGCCTCCTCTTTTTGACTTTTCAGCTCTGCGGCGCGTGTTTTGGAGCCGCGCAGATTGAGCTGCAGGGTGTCGGTGGTCCAGGAGAGTTGGTCAAGGGTGTCGGTGCGCAGATATGTGGCCTCGATGGTGAGCGAGTCGAGGTTGAACACCGTGGAGTCGGTGAGCCAATAGTCGATGGTGTCGCGGGTGGGGGATGAGTTGAGCACCGCCACTTGCGACAGCAGGCTGCCGGCGCGGGGCGAGTTGAGCAGGCGCAGAACGGGGAAAGTGTCGCTCGGCGCACCCATCTCTATCGATATGATGCTGCGCTCGCGGCGGTCGCTTTTCACCAGGTATTGTGCCTTGTAATCCTCGTTGAACCATGTGAGGAGTATGTCGTTGGGGGAGTAGCGGGTGAGAGTGCGCATCACTATCGAGTCGCCGCCAAGAGAGTTCTTGAGAGTGTCGGTCACAGTGAAATTCTCGGCGGTGGGTGTTATGGCCACGGGGTAGAAGGCCACATCTTCAGTACGGTCCCAATGGTTGTCGCGGTTGCGGTCATCAAGCGCAAACAGGTGGTAGCTCCCGGGCTTGAGGTTGCGCAAGGTGAACTGACCCAGCTGGTTGGTTTTGGTGATACGCTCCATCGGGAGGGTGGTGATGGCGGTGTCGCTGAGGTTGGAGTACGCACCGACAATCATCCCTTGCGCCGGTTCGAGAGTCTCGGCCTCGAACACCATTCCTGAAATGCGCAGCGAGTCGAGCACAGGACCGGTGGAGAAATCCAGCGCGAATCCGTCCAGCGGGTTCCCCTCGTTGAGGTCGGCTATGGCATCGGTGAAATCAATGGTGTAGGTGGTGTTGGGGATGAGGGTATCGCGGAGCTCCACATCTATATGCCGTCCGGCGGATGAGAACGATGGCATCTCGCTCTGCACAGGCGACACAAGAATTTTGTTGGACGCATCGTTGACATTGACATTCTCGTTGAAAGTCACGCGGATACGGTTGCGTTTCACATTCAGCTCGCCCGGCAACGGGTTGCTGCTCACAAACACCGGTGGCTCGGTGTCACGCGGGCCGCCCTGGGGGCGTCCCATGCTGGCGCACGCTGCCAAGGCCAGAGCGGCAGCCCCGGCTATCAACGAGCGCATCCATAATATGGAGGAAGATGTTTTCACTACGAGTGCAAAGGTAGCGAAAATTTGCAACAGAGTAGCATCAAGCGTGATTAAAAATAGTTATCTTTGCACCAATGATGAAACTACCGATACTAATGGCCGTGGCAGCGACAGCCGCCATCGGTGCCGTGCAAACATCCGCGCAGCTCAATATGCCTGATGCTGCGGGATATATGGCGCGTGGAATAGCGATGTACAACGACCGCAACTTCGACGGCTGCCTCGACCAGCTGCTTCAGCTGCGGCGGCTCAACCCCTCCGAGGCGCAGAGCGAGGATGCCTTGTTCTATATGGCGATGAGCACCCTCTACAGTGGCGACGATGAGGCGCTCGGGCTTCTCGAGACTTTTGTGGAGATGTATGGCGGCAGCACGAGGGTGGCGGAGGTAAAGGCCGCCATCGGCGACTATCATTTCACCCGCGGCGCTTATGGCGCGGCTTTGACCGCCTATGCCAAGGTGGACGAGCGGATGCTGAGTGGCAATCTGCTCGAGGATCTTGAATACCGTACCGCATACTGTATGATGATGCTCGGCGAAAACGATGCCGCTGTGCAGCGCATGGAGGCGATAGTGCGGCGCGGAGGCTCCTATGCCAATGCTGCACGGTTCTATATCGGCTATATAAAATATAGTGAGGGGGCTTATTCTGCCGCTCTCGAGGCATGGAAAGATGTGGACACCTCCACCGAGCCGGGCAGCGCCACCGGCTACTACCGGAGCCAGATATATTTTATGCGTGGCGAATATGCCGAGGCTGCCAAGCTGGCGCAGCAGGTGCTCGCATCTGGACGGGTGGGGCAGTTCCGCGCCGAGGCCAACCGTATTGCCGGCGAGAGCCTGTTCAATCTCGGCAAGCGCAACGATGCCATCCCGTTTTTGTGGCAATATGCCGCCGAGGCCACTGACCCTCAGCCAAGCGCTTATTATATGCTCGGAGTGTCGGAATATGAGGCCGGACGCTACAATGCTGCCGTGCCGTTGCTCCAGAAGGCTGTCAACGAGCCGGATGCCCTTGGGCAGAGTGCTTGCCTCTATCTTGGACAAAGCTATGTGAAGCGCGGCGACACCGATGCCGCCCTGCTGATGTTTGAGCGTGCCTACAATATGGATTGTGTGAGCAATGTCACCGAAACAGCTTTCTACAACTATATAGTGGCCCTGATGAGCGGCGGCAGGTCGCCGTTCTCGCGCACCGTCACCATGCTGGAGGAGTTTCTGACCCGCTTCCCACATTCGCAATACACTCCCACCGTGCGCGACCTCGCGCTCGAGGGATACCTCTCCAATCAGGACTACGACAGTGTGGTGCGCCTCACAGCCACCGATGCGGCACAGTCGAGCAGCGCGGCACGTGTGGCACGCCAGCAGGCATTGTATATGCTCGGCACGCGTGCGTATGGTGCCGGACAGTATGCCGGGGCCCTGTCGCTCTTTGATGAAGGTGCCACCCTGCATGGTGGTGACAGCTCTGTTGCCAGGATATGCCGGCTGCGGGCCGCAGCTTGCCAATACGACCTCGGGGAGTATGGCAAATCCCTCTCCGGCTATCAATCGTATATCCGTTCCGGCGGCGATGACGACCCCAATATGGCCATCGCCTGCTACGGTGCCGGGTATGCCGCATATATGCTTGAGGATTACAACGGTGCCCTGGGTTGGTTTCGCAAAGCGTTCGATATCGCTCCAGCCTCCGACACCCGCCTGAAAGCCGACGCTATGAACCGCGCCGGCGACTGCGAATACATGCAGTCGCACTTCACTCAGGCGCAGACCTACTACGCCAAGGCCTATGCCACCGACCCCTCGGCGGGCGATTATGCCATGTATCAGCAGGCCCTGATGAAAGGGTACAGCCGCGACCACCGTGGCAAGATCGCGATGCTTGATGAGGTGATAGCGAGCTACCCCAACTCCGCGCTGGTGCCCGCGGCTATGCTCGAGCAGGCCGAGGCATACGGGGCGTTGGACGAGAATACAAATGCCATCGCCGCCTACAAGAAACTTGTCCGTGCATATCCCCAGACAAGCTACGGCCGCAACGGCTATCTCCAGCTGGCCATCACGCAGATGAGCGCCGGTGAGCGCGACAATGCTATCGAAACATATAAAAAGGTGATTTACACCTATCCCACCAGCGAGGAAGCAAAGGTGGCTCTTGAAGACCTGTTCAAGGTGTGTGCCGAGGCCGGACGGCTTGGGGAGCTGACCGAGTTTGTCAACTCGGTGCCCAACGCTCCGCAGATCAACGCTTCCGACATCGAGGCCGCCGCATTCATGGCCGCCGAGAGCAGCTATATGGACCACGCCGATGTGTCCCGTCTCAAGGTGTTTGTCGCTGAATATCCCCGCGGTGTCTATGAGCCGCAGGCTCTCTACTATCTGGCCGAAAACGCAGCCGAGCACAAGCGGTGGCCGGAGGCTCTGGAGTATGCCTCGCGCCTCACTCTCTCCTACCCCGACAGCGAGGTGGCCGAGGATGCGATGCTGATCAAGGGGCAGAGCGAGGCCGCGCTTGGAAAAACTGAAATTGCCTACAACACATACTCCGCGCTTGAAAGCCGCACCGGTGGCGCCCGCACCCAGCTCGAGGCCCGGCTGGGAATGATGCGCACGGCGGTGGCTCTCGACCGTTGGGCCGAGCTGGCCGATGTCACCGACCGTCTTCTGGCCACCAGCAGTGCAGGCGGCGCGATGGTGGATGAGGTGGAGTTCAACAGGGCTTTGGCACTCGACCGGCTCGGTAAATATGCCGATGCCGACCGTCTGTGGCGCTCTATTGCCGCCTCCCCCCAGTCGGAATACGGTGCCAAGAGTGCAGTGTATCTGGGTGAGAGCCTGATGAAGCGCGGCAAGCTCAACGAGGCCCGCAGCGTGGTCAACACGCTCATCGATGCCGAACCCGACAATCAGTACTGGCTCGCAAGGGCGTTCATACTGCTGAGCGACATCCTGCGTCAGCAGGGTCAGAAATTTGAGGCCGACGAGTATCTCCGCACCCTCAAGAGCAATTATCCCGGCCAGGAAGCCGACATATTTGAAATGATTGATATCCGACTCAACAATGATTGATATCCGACATACAGCGGCGGTGCTGTTGACCGCTATGGTGGCAACTGCCGCAAGTGCGCAGACCCTGCGCAAAGAGATTACCGTGGAGCACGAGGTAGTGCCGGAGCAAACAGATGTGACCATGCTCAGGTTTGCTCCAAGGTTTGTGATGCCACAGCTCCCCCGCCCGCAGCTCGACTACAGCGACAGAAGCGTGTTTGCCACTGTCAGGCCATCCATCACCACTCTCGCCCCTGTGGCGTGGGGGGACTCCATCGCCACATCCTTGCATAACGGATATGTGGCGCTCGGGATTGCTCCGGTCTATAATCTCGGGGTGTCGGCAGGATACAAGTTCATCAACAACGACCGCACACGTCTCAATGCGTGGGTGCAGTACAACGGCACTGCCTATAAGGGACACTACCGCGACTCGCAGCTCAACGGGCAGTGGCAGCGGAGCAACAGCGTCACCGCTGCCGCCAGCCTCCACCATGCCCTGAGCGCCGACCGCTTCCTTGACTTCGGCGTGGACTACACTTTCGGCCGCTACTCCACCCCGGCAAGTGCCGACTCTACGGGCCGGCAGCAGATGCACCGGTTCAATTTCAGCGGCATGTACACCGGCAGCTCCTCCACCCTCTCCTACGGCGTGGGTGCCGGCGTGGGATTTTTCAGCTACTCTTTTTCTCCCGACCTTGAAATTCCCAACACTCTCCCCGATGGCAGTGCGGAGATGGAGCGTATGCGTCCCGCGCATGAAACAAAGGTGAGCGTCCAGGGCGGTGTGTCGTCAAAAATCGGCGATACCCAGCGTGCCGGAATCGCCGTGGAGGCCAATCTGCTCAGCAATTCACGCCACACACATGCCGAATTTCTCCGCTCCTACTCCCCCGACTCCCCTCAGGGATGGTATGATATGACTCAGACCGGCCGCCACACCCACGGGCTGGTGACCCTTGCGCCGTACTACAAACTTTCCATGGCTCAGGTGGATCTTCGCGCCGGGGTGAAGGCTCAGGTGACTGTCAACTCCGGCAAAGCTATTCATATTGCCCCGGATGTCAACCTCACATGGCGCCCCTTGTCGCTGCTCGCTGTCTATGGCAAAGCCGGAGGCGGCGAATGGCAGAACACTCTCACATCACTGTTTGATGTTACCCCCTACAGCTTGTCGAGCATGGCGTTCAAGAACTCCCATGTGCCTGTGACAGTGGAGGGTGGTGTCACTTTCGGTCCGATGCGCGGTGTGTCGGTGGAGGTGTCGTGGCTCTACGCCGCCGCCAACGACTGGCTGATGCCGGTGGTGCCGGAGGACGGACTCACCATTTTCACTCCCACTAAAATGCGCGGCTACCGGCTCCGCGGTGCCTTGGGCTACCGCTATGGCACCAAAATGGAGCTGAAACTGGCGTATGAAACCGCTCCGCAAGGACCCTCAAGAGGGTATTATCTGTGGCGCGACCGTGCCAAACATCTGGTGAGTGCAGATCTGCGTGTGTGCCCCCTCAAGCAGCTCGATGTCACCGTCGGGTGGGAATACCGGCAGGGGAGGGCGCAGATTTGCCCCAATACCAGCGAGAGCTTTTCCCTCGGCACGATTTCCAACCTCAAGGTGGGTGCGCTCTACCGCATCACCGACCAATGGAGCGCGTTTGTGCGTGGGGAGAATCTGCTCTGCCGACGCCACCTGCTGATTGGCGGTGTTCCATCGCAGGGCATCAACGGCCTCCTTGGAGCAACATATAAATTTTGACAGACAAAAAACATACCATAATAAATATGTATCGCAAGAATTTCTTTCAGCCACTCCCCGAGCCCGACCTGAATGTGGATGCCGCCAAGGTGGACTCTTTGGTGCTGATACCCACCTATAATGAAAAAGAGAATATCGCCGCAGTCATCGATGCGGTGATGCGGTTGCCGCGCAGCTTCAATCTGCTGGTGATTGACGATGGCTCGCCCGACGGCACTGCCGCTATTGTGCGCGAGAAGATGGAGCAATGGCCCGACAGAGTGCATCTGCTCGAGCGCAAAGGCAAGCTCGGTCTCGGCACAGCCTATATCGCCGGTTTCAAATGGGCACTTGCGAGGCCGCAATATGAGTATGTGTTTGAGATGGATGCCGACTTTTCCCACAACCCCGCTGACCTGCTGGCGCTCTATGACGCTTGCGCCAAAGAGGGGGCCGATGTGGCCATCGGTTCGCGTTATGTCACCGGCGTCAATGTGGTGAACTGGCCCATGGGGCGTGTGCTTATGTCCTACTATGCCAGCGCATACGTGAGGATAGTCACCGGGATGCCGGTGCGCGACACCACCGCGGGGTTTGTATGCTACCGTCGCCGGGTGCTCGAGGCTATGGATCTCGATGCCATCCGTTTCAAAGGGTATGCATTCCAGATTGAGATGAAATTCACCGCCTACAAGATGGGATTCGATATCAAGGAGGTGCCCATTGTGTTTGTCAACCGTGTGCTTGGCACAAGCAAGATGTCGAGCGGCATATTCAGCGAGGCTGTGTTTGGCGTGATTCGCCTCAAGCTCGACAGCCTCGGCAATAAATACAAAAAAGTGCAATAACAGATGGCTACGATGCTGATTCACAACGCCCGGATTGTCAACGAAGGCGAAATGTTCAACGGTTGGGTGCTCGTTGACGGCGAGCTGATAAGCCGCGTGGGGCGCGGGCCTCTGCCCGAAGATGTGACCGCCGACCGCATGATTGATGCCCGCGGCAAACTGCTACTCCCCGGTGTGATTGACACCCATGTGCATTTCCGCGACCCCGGGCTGACCCACAAGGGTGATATGGCCACCGAAAGCCATGCCGCTGCCGCCGGAGGTGTCACCTCTTTCATCGACATGCCCAACACCAACCCCGCCACTGTCACTCTCGAGGCTCTGGAGCAGAAAAAAGAGCGTGCGGCTGCTGTGGCTACGGCCAACTACGGTTTTTTCATCGGCGCCACCAACAGCAATATCGACACCCTACTCAAGGTGGACTACTCCGGGTGTGCCGGCGTTAAGCTGTTTCTCGGCTCATCCACGGGCAATATGCTTGTCAATGACAACAGCATCATCAAACGTATCTTCACCGAGGTGCCCGCGCTTATTGCCGTCCACGCCGAGGACGAGCAGCTCATAGCCGAGCGTCGCAAGGCCGTGGTGGACCGCTATGGCGAGGAGCTGGAGATAGCTTTCCACCCCGTGATACGCAACCATGAGGTGTGCCGCCGTGCTACCGCCGCTGCCGTGGAGCTGGCAAAGGCCACCGGAGCGCGGCTCCATGTGTGCCATATCTCCACTGCCGACGAGCTTCAGTATTTCTCACCCGGACCGGTGGAGAAGAAGCGCATCACGGCCGAGACATGCCCGCAATATCTCATCTTCACGGATGAGGCATACCCGGTGATGGGATCGCGCATCAAGTGCAATCCCGCCATAAAGCGCCCCGAGGACAGGGATGCCCTCCGCCGCGCTGTGGCCGACAGCGTGATCGACACCATCGCCACCGACCATGCCCCGCATCTGCCCGCGGAGAAGCAAGGGAGCGTGCTGAAGGCCGTGTCCGGAATGCCGATGATTCAGTTCTCGCTCCCCGTGATGATGCAGATGTGCAGCGAGCATGAATTCACACTCGAGCGGATAGTGCAGGCCATGTGCCACAATCCCGCGCTGGTGTATGGCATTGACCGCAGGGGATTTATCCGCGAGGGATACTACGCCGACCTCGTGATAGCCGACGACGATTGCGAACCTTACACCATCACCCCCGACTGGGTGGTGAGCCGCTGCGGCTGGACGCCCCTTGAGGGACTCTCCCTCAACTGCCGCGTGGAGATGACCATCCTTAACGGACGCACAGTCTATTCCCAGGGCACCATTCTCAGCAGCGTCCACGGACTCCCCCTCCGCTTCTTGGGCGTGAACAGGTCGGAATAGTGCCATCAAGGCGGACGAAAAAATTATTGCCGAATGATAAATATTCAATATATTTGCCGTGCAATTAGCTAATACCAAGAAAAAATAAATAAAATCCGCATAAATAATCATGTTAGAAGAAACCAAAGTTAAGACACTTAACAAGGTTGTGGTTCGTTTCTCGGGCGACTCGGGCGACGGAATGCAGCTTGTGGGTAATATCTTCACCAATGTGTCGGCCGGCTTGGGCAACGAGGTGTCCACCTTTCCCGATTATCCGGCTGAAATCCGCGCCCCGCAGGGTTCGCTCGGCGGTGTGTCGGGATTCCAGGTGAGCGTGGGCAAGGGGGTTCACACTCCCGGCGACCAATGTGATGTGCTTGTGGCGATGAATGCAGCCGCGCTGAAGCAGAACGCACGCTATGTGAAGCATGGCGGTGTGATAATCCTTGACATCGACTCGTTCAAGGAAGCCGACCTCAAGAAGGCTCTTTATGCCACCGATGACCCCATCAAGGAGCTCGGAATCACCGCTCAGGTGCTCGAGGTGCCCGTCACATCCATGACCAAGGCCGCTCTCGAGGGTTCCGGACTCGACAACAAGAGTGTGCTCAAGTGCCGCAACTTCTTCGCGCTCGGTCTGGTGTGCTGGCTGTTCGACCGCCCGATGGAGAGTGTGCTTAAATTCTTGAAAAACAAATTTGCCAAAAAGCCGGCCATCTATGAGGCCAATGCCAAGGTGCTTCAGTCCGGCTTCGACTACGGCAGCAACATACATGCCGGGGTGAGCACCTATCGCGTTGAGAGCGAGGCTGCCCGCCCGGGTGTTTACACCGACATCAACGGCAACACCGCCACCGCCTGGGGCTTGATTATGGCTTCCGAAAAGAGTGGCCGGCCGCTGTTCCTCGGCAGCTATCCCATCACTCCCGCCACCGACATTCTCCATGAGCTGGCCAAACGCAAGGATTTGGGTGTGAAGGCTGTGCAGATGGAGGACGAGATTGCAGGCGTTTGCTCGGCCATCGGTGCCTCGTTTGCCGGCGATCTGGCTGTCACTTCCACCTCCGGCCCCGGCCTCGCGCTGAAAAGCGAAGGTATCGGCCTTGCTGTGATTGCAGAGCTTCCGCTCGTGGTGATTGATGTGCAGCGCGGCGGCCCTTCCACCGGCTTGCCCACCAAGACCGAACAGACCGACCTCATGCAGGCCCTGTATGGCCGCAACGGTGAGTCGCCCGTGTGCGTGGTGGCTCCGGCAAGCCCCACCGATTGCTTCACCATGGCGTTCGAGGCCGCAAGAATCGCCATGGAGCACATGACTCCGGTGATTCTGCTGAGCGATGCGTTCATCGGCAACGGTTCATCCGCATGGCGTGTTCCCGAGGCTGATGAATATCCCGCCATCAAGCCGCCATACTTGCCGCAGGAGCGTATCGATGCCGGCGGATGGCGTCCATACGAACGCCGCGAGGACAACAAGGTGCGCTACTGGGCTATTCCCGGCACCGAGGGTGCCGCACACCGTCTGGGAGGTTTGGAGAAAGATTATCTCACCGGAGCTATCAGCACCGATGCCGCCAATCATGAGAAGATGGTGTACACCCGCAAGGAGAAGATTGCCCGCATAGCCGACGATATCCCTGCTCTTGAGCTGCTCGGCGATGAGGATGCCGATATCCTGCTCACCGGATGGGGTGGTACATACGGACATCTGCGCACCGCCGCTGCCGAACTTAGAAAAGCCGGCAAAAAGGTGGCGTTCACTCATTTCCGCTATATCAATCCCCTCCCGGCCAACACTGCCGAGCTGCTTGGCAAGTTCAAAACCGTGGTGGTGGCTGAGCTCAACACCGGACAGTTTGCCGACTATCTGCAGGGCAAATTCCCCGGCGTGCATATCGAGCGCATCAACAAGGTGCAGGGACAGCCGTTCCTGGTCAAAGAGATTATTGACGCAATGCTTCAAATAATGAATAAATAACAGAACCGATGGACAATCAGCAATATACCCCCGCCAATTATAAGAGCGACCAACCGGTGCGCTGGTGCCCCGGTTGTGGCGACCACGCTATTCTCAACTCCCTCCACAAGGCTATGGCCGCTGTGGGTGTGGCACCTCATAAAACTGCTGTGATTTCGGGCATTGGCTGTTCCTCGCGCTTGCCCTACTATATGAACACCTATGGGTTTCACACCATTCATGGCCGTGCGGCTGCCATCGCCACAGGCTTCAAGGTGGCCAACCCGGAGATGACCGTATGGCAGATTTCGGGCGACGGCGACGGCCTGGCCATCGGCGGCAACCATTTCATTCATGCCGTACGACGCAACATCGACATCAACATGCTGCTGCTCAACAACAAAATCTACGGTCTCACAAAAGGACAGTATTCGCCTACCTCCGACCGCGGCTTTGTGTCCAAATCCTCGCCTTACGGCACCACCGAGGACCCCTTCATCCCCGCCGAACTGGTGTTTGGTGCACGCGGCAACTTCTTTGCCCGCACCATCGATGTGGAGCTTGGGGTGTCGCAGGAGGTGCTCACCGCCGCCGCGCTACACAAAGGCACTTCGGTGGTGGAGCTGCTCCAGAACTGTGTGATTTTCAACAACGGTGTCCATAACTTCATCACCGACCGCGAGCACCGCGCCGAGCGCACCATCCATCTGGTGCACGGAGAGAAGATGCTCTTCGGCAAAAACAAGGAGATGGGACTGGTGCAGAACGGGTTCCTCCTCAAGGCTGTGGAGGTGGGCAAGGACGGCTACACCATCGACGATGTGCTGGTGCATGATGCCCACACCCCGAGCAATTTCCTCCATCAGCAGCTGGCTATGATGGACGGAAGGGAACTTCCTTTGGCCATCGGCGTGATTCGCGATGTGGACGCCCCCACCTACAATGACGAGGTGGACCGTCAGGTGGAAGAGGTGAGAGCCAAGAAAGGGTTTGACTCACTCCGCTCCATGATTCTTGCCGGCGAGACCTGGGAAGTGAAGTGACTTCAGCCATGCATACTAATATAACGCGTGCGTTCCTCCACAGGGGCGCACGCTTGTTTTTTACCCGGCGTGGCAATAATCCGCACCGTTTGGAGTTATATAATTGATAAACTATCTTGTTGCACAACATCAATATCGATTATACCACCATCAATGAACAATATTCTCAAGGCAATATGCGTGGCTCTCGGCGTGCTTGTGGCAGTGCCCGGCCTCTATGCGCAGGACAAGGATGACTTCAATCCGGTGCAGACCGGTGTCACTTCGCTCAGCATCGCTCCCGATGCACGCGGTGCGTCGATGGGTGACCTCGGCGCAGCCACCGACCCCGATGCCAACTCGCAATACTGGAACCCCTCGAAATATGCGTTTGCCTACAGCACCGCCGCGGCAAGTATCAGCTACACCCCCTGGCTGCGCAAGTTGGTCAACGACATTTTCCTGGCCAACCTTGCCGGTTACTGGAAGATAGGATCGGGCGACAATCAGGCTGTGTCGGCCTCCCTGCGCTATTTCTCGCTCGGTGAGGTGACCACCAACAACCCCGACAACTATGCCGCCGCACAAACATTGAACCCCTACGAAATGTCGTTTGATATAGGCTATTCGCGAAAGCTGAGTGAGAAATTCTCCATGGGCGTGGTGTTCCGCTACATCTACTCCGACCTCGGTTTTTCCGACTCCTATGCGGGTGACCAAAGTTCCGGTGCAAGTGCCTTTGCCGCCGACATCGCCGGTTATTTCGTGACCTACCCGATGGTGGGCCGCAACGAATGTCAGTGGGCGTGGGGTTGGAACATCTCCAATATCGGTACCAAGGTGTCGTACAACAACGGCAACGATCCAGCATTTCTTCCCACCAATCTCCGTATCGGCACCTCGTTCATGTTTCCGCTGGCCGACTATCACAACCTCGCTGTCAACCTTGACCTCAACAAGATGCTCGTGCCCACCCGTCCCCGTCGTAAAGATTACGAAGGCGAAGGAAAGGATGAGCTCGATGTGGACCGCGAGTACGATGAAGCACTTGAGAAATGGGAGAATATGTCGCCTATCACAGGTATCTTCAAGTCTTTCGGTGACGCTCCCGGCGGCTTCAAGGAGGAGCTGAAAGAGATCAACTGGAGTCTCGGCGCGGAGTACAACTACAACCAGCAGTTCTTTGTGCGTGCCGGCTACAACTATGAGAGCGCCATGAAAGGTAACCGCAAATATTTCAGTATGGGTGCCGGATTCTCGCTCAACGTGGTGCGCCTTGATGCCGCCTATATGATTGCCACCGCGCAATCCTCTCCGCTTGACCAGACACTCCGCTTCACTCTCACCTTTGATATGGACGGCCTCAAGGAGCTGCTTGGCAAACGATGAGCGTCACAATTCCCGACATAAGGGTTGGCAGCGGGTTTGATGTGCACCGCTTTGCCGAAAACCGCCGCCTGGTGGTGTGCGGTGTGGAGATTCCATACGAACTTGGATTGCTGGGCCACAGCGACGCCGATGTGGCACTTCATGCGTTGGCCGACGCGCTGCTCGGAGCAGCCGCCATGCGCGACATCGGCTATCATTTTCCCGACACCGGCGCCGAATGGGAAGGCGCCGACTCGCGTGTGCTGCTACGCAAGGTGGTGGATCTGTTGGCAACCAATGGGTTTGTTGTAGGCAACGCCGATATCACCATCATAGCCCAGGCACCCAAGATGCTCCCGTACATAGAGCAGATGCGGCAAAACATTGCCTGCGACTTGAAAGTGGATATCGACAGGGTGTCTGTGAAAGCAACCACTACTGAGAAGCTTGGATTCACAGGACGCAAGGAAGGCATTGCTGCCATGGCCACAGCCCTCATCCACAAATCCTGAAGGATAAAGACATTATACGACTATACGCACCATCATGCGGGCATTGACACGGCTGTGTCGGTGCCCGCTGCTTTTCGGTGCAGGCAGACAGTGTCGAGCAAGTTAAGGGCTGTGGTTTGTAAAAATAACAAAGCCCACATTTTGTTAACAAAAATTAACAATGGGGGGGGGTAAATGATTGATTGTGTGTTAATTTTGCATTTTTGAAACCAATTAATCAAATTTTTAGTATGAAACTATTGAAATTATCGGGCATAATGGCGATGCTGATGTGCCTCTTTGTGTTTAGCTCATGTAGCGATGACGATAACGAAAACAACAATGCAGGGGAGCTTATCGGCACATGGCAGAGCGAAAGGCGAATCTATTGGGAGAAAAACGATGGTGTGATGGATTCCGGAGACAGCGAGGAATGGGAGGATTATACGCGCCTTAGGATTGTCTTTGCATCCGATGGCACTGTCTCAAGTTATAAATATGATTCCTATAACGATGATTGGGAATTTGATGGTTCTATGAACTATAGATATGAAGATGGCAAATTATATTTGTCCAACCCGGAGTATCCGGGCCAAGCCGGTTTTGTAAAGGTATTGACACTAACTTCATCAGTGCTGGAAATTGAGCAATCAGAGAAGCAAAGTTATCAAGGGCATTCATGGGAACTTTATAGTAGAATTGTTCTCAGAAAAATTTAACGAATGAGATGTTATATCTTTCCCCCATTCATGCGGGCATTGACACGGCTGTGTCGGTGCCCGCTGCTTTTCGGCGCAGGCGGCGCCAGGCGAGGGTGACAAGCAGGGGGATGGCGACGCCGGCCACGGAGTAGAGCACCCAGTAGAGGTCGGAGTGGTTGGCGTGGTGAACCACCATGTGGCATCCTATCTGCTCCCATTCGAGGCCGTAGTGCCATATCTTGATGAGGCTCACGGCCTTGAAGGCGAGGATATGCCACACGAAGATGCTCATGGTGTTGTTGCCGATGAACACCAGCAGCGAGCGCAGTCGGTTGTCGTGGCGGTCGATGAGCGAGGCGATGTAATGCACCATCAGGAAGCCGAGAGTGCCGGTGAGGGGAAGGGACCAGAGATCGCGCCACAGCCCGCGGTTGTTCATTCCCGACAGGTGGAGCCATGCAGCTCCGCAAAGCAGCAGAAAATATAGCGTGCACAAACCCCAATGCTGCCTGATGGCGGGCTGATACTGCCGGAACAGCACCCCCGCGCCGAAAAAGAACACTCCCCATGTCTCGCGCCACCCGCCGTTGGGGATGGGGAGTTTTGCCCCGCAATATATGTGCCATGCTGTGAATCCCACGGCTGCAAGGCAGATGGTGAGCACGGCTCCGTTGGGCGAGAAGCGGCCTGTGGAGTCAATCGCTTTGTAAAGCAGCAGAAACATGACGCTTGCCACCAGCAGCCCCCTGAAAAACCAGAATGCTCCGGCAATGAACTCGTCATAGCCGCTCATGGATGTGATGATCAGCATGAGCCGTGTGGCGGCGGTTTTGAGTGTGTAGGGGTGGGTGACGCCGCCGGTCCAGTTGCCGAACGATTCGTTGAGTATGCCGAAGTGGTGCCACACGTTGTGGAGCAGCAGAAATAGAATGCTCCATTTCAGGAATGGGATGTAGAGCCCCTTGATGCGCTTGGAGACAAAAGTGGCGGGCGAGGCAAGATACTTGCGGTCGAAAAAATCCCCTGCCGCCATGAAAAACAGCGGCATATGGAATGTGTAGATGAAATTGGTGAGCAGCTCCGGGGCTTCAGCATGGCCTATGACCATTAGGATTATGGCTATGCCTTTGAGTATGGATATGGTGGTGTTGCGTGTCATGACGGGTACAAAGGTAATCATGAAAAAAGAGTAAAAGGGGTGGATTATGGAGATTTTTTTCCGTAATTGTTGGCTTGGTTCGTTAAATTGCATTAAATTTGCAGTTAATTAGCGATAGACTACATCCAATAATCAACAATAACCTTAAAAAATTCAGAAACGCTATGTGGTTAACAAGCTCATCTGTAGGACGCAAGCTCGTAATGGCAATTACCGGAGCCTGCTTGGTCCTTTTTGTGACCTTTCACTGTGTGATGAACGGTGTTGCAATCTTCTGGCCGAGTGCTTATAACGAGATTTGCAATTTCCTGGGCGCCAACTGGTATGCTTTAGTGGCATCAATGGGTTTGGCTGCTTTATTCATCATCCACATCTGCTATGCAGTGTGGTTAACTCTCCAGAACCGTAAAGCCCGCGGCGCCGACCGCTATGCTGTGGTGACCAAGCCCAAAGGGGTGGAATGGTCCTCGCAGAACATGCTGGTGCTCGGCATCGTGATTCTGGCCTTCCTCGTTCTTCACCTCATCCAGTTCTGGGCCAAGATGCAGCTTGCAGAAATCATGCACTGCCCGGCCACTATCGACGGTCTTCCCGTGCCTCCCCAGGCCGGCACCCTGTTCATTCAGGCTGCTTTCTCGCAGTGGTGGACTCCCGTGGTGTATGTGATTGGCTTTGTGGCTCTCTGGTTCCACATGAACCATGGCTTCTGGAGCATGTTCCAGAGCTGCGGCTGGGAAAACGACATCTGGTTGCCCCGCCTCAAGAGCATTGCCTGCTGGTGGACTTCCATCGTGGTGGCTCTGTTCATCGCCCAGGCTGTTGTGTTCACTGTCAATGCCAATAACAAGGCATACCTCAAATGCCCCGCTCTCCTGGAGCAGTATGTTGAGTACGCCTCCGAGGGTGCTGATGCCAACACCGTTGGCTGCGTTCAATGCCCCAACGCTCCGGTGGCTGAATAATTATTAACCGAACTACACACCAATCACAGATATGGCAGATTTAAGCAAACTTGAGGGTATGATAGACTCTACCCCCATCATGAAGGACTATGCCGACATCGAGTCGTCAAAACTTCCCGAATATCAGATTGACTCCAAAATTCCCGAGGGTCCCGTAGCCGAGAAGTGGACTAACTACAAGGCCCACCAGAAGCTGGTGAACCCCGCCAACAAGCGCAATCTCGACATCATCGTTGTGGGCACAGGCCTTGCCGGAGCTTCCGCAGCCTCCACTCTTGCCGAGCTTGGCTTCAATGTATATAACTTCTGCATCCAGGACTCACCCCGCCGCGCTCACTCTATCGCCGCTCAGGGTGGTATCAATGCAGCCAAGGATTATCAGAACGACGGTGACTCTGTTTACCGCCTGTTCTACGACACTGTAAAAGGTGGCGACTTCCGTTCACGTGAGGCCAATGTGTACCGTCTCGCCGAGGTGAGCAACAATATCATTGACCAGTGCGTGCAGCAGGGTGTGCCTTTCGCACGTGAATACGGTGGCCTCCTCGCCAACCGCTCGTTCGGTGGCGCCCAGGTGAGCCGCACTTTCTACGCCAAGGGTCAAACCGGTCAGCAGCTGCTGCTCGGCGCTTACGCTTCGCTTAACCGTCAGATCAACAAGGGCACCGTCCGCTCGTTCAACCGCCGCGAGATGCTTGATGTGGTGATCATCGACGGCCGCGCACGCGGTATCATTGTCCGCAACCTCATCACAGGTGAGCTCGAGCGTTACGCTGCACATGCAGTGGTGCTCGCTACCGGTGGTTATGGCCGCACATTCTTCCTAAGCACCAACGCCATGGGCTGCAACGGCTCCGCCGCCATCCAGGTGTTCAAGAAGGGTGCCTACCTCTCCAACCTCGCTTTCACTCAGATCCACCCCACCTGTATCCCCGTGCACGGTGAGGACCAGAGCAAGCTCACCCTCATGAGTGAGTCGCTCCGCAACGACGGCCGTATCTGGGTGCCCAAAAAGAAAGAGGACGCCGAAGCTATCCGCGCCGGCAAGAAAAAACCGACCGATATTCCCGATGAGGACCGCGACTTCTATCTGGAGCGCCGCTACCCCGCTTTCGGTAACCTCTGCCCCCGCGACATTGCTTCGCGTGCCGCCAAGGAGCGTTGCGATGCCGGCTATGGCGTAGGTACCGGCAATGCTGTGTATCTCGACTTCAAGTATGCTATCGACCGTCTCGGTGCTGATGTGGTTCGTGACCGCTACGGCAACCTGTTCGATATGTATCAGATGATTTCGGACGACAACCCCTACGAAACACCTATGATGATCTTCCCCGCCTCCCACTACACCATGGGCGGTATATGGGTTGACTACGAGCTCCAGACTTCCATCAAGGGTCTGTTCGCGATCGGCGAATGTAACTTCTCCGACCACGGTGCCAACCGTCTCGGTGCCTCCGCGCTCATGCAGGGTCTGGCCGACGGTTACTTCGTGCTTCCCTACACTATGCAGAACTATCTCAGCGACCAGATCAAGGTGGCCCGCAGCACTTTCGACACCACTCACCCCGAATTTGACGAGGCTGAAAAGGGCGTGCGCGAGCGCATCAACAAGCTCATGAACATCAAGGGTACCAAGAGCCCCGACCAGATTCACAAGCGTCTCGGTCATGTGATGTGGAATCTTGTGGGCATGGGCCGCACACTCCAGAGCCTCGTAAAAGCTCTCGACGAGCTTGAGGATGTGAAGAAAGAGTTCTACACCGACCTCCGCATCGTGGGCAGCGCCGACGACCTCAACACCGAGCTTGAAAAGGCTCTCCGTCTCGAGGACTTCCTGACAATGGCCAAGATGATGGCAATCGACGCTCTTCACCGCAACGAATCGTGCGGCGCTCACTTCCGCGAGGAGTACCAGACTGCCGACGGCGAAGCCGCCCGCGACGATGAGCACTATATGTATGTGAGCTGCTGGAAGTACACCGGCGACAACGAAAAGCCCGTGCTCCTCAAAGAGCCGCTCAAATATGAGGCCATCAAGGTGCAAACCCGCAACTACAAGTCGTAATCCCGATTACCACGTATCTCTAAAATTCAAAGACTTCAATGGAAACAACAATAAGCGTAAACTTGAAAATTTGGCGTCAGCGTGGTCCTAAGGAAAAGGGTCAGTTCGTCAATTATCATCTCGACAACGTATCTACCGGGAGCAGCTTCCTGGAGATGCTTGATATGCTCAACCAGCAGCTCGTGGAGAAAAACGAGGAGCCGGTGGTGTTCGACAGCGACTGCCGCGAAGGTATCTGCGGCATGTGCTCCCTGTATATCAACGGCCATCCCCACGGCCCTGTGCAGGGTATCACCACCTGTCAGCTCCATATGCGTAAGTTCAAGAACGGCGACACCATCACCATCGAGCCCTGGCGCTCGGCTGCGTTCCCCGTGGTACGCGACCTTATGGTGAACCGTAACGCATTCGACCAGATTCAGCAGGCCGGCGGTTATGTGTCGTTCAACTGCGGTGGTGCTCCCGATGCCAACGCAACTCCTATCTCCAAAGAGGTGGCTGATGTGGCCATGGATGCTGCCACATGTATCGGTTGCGGTGCTTGCGTGGCTGCTTGTAAGAACGGTTCCGCAATGCTGTTCGTAGCCTCCAAGGTGAGCCAGTTTGCCCTTCTGCCCCAGGGTCAGGTGGAGCGTGCCCGTCGCGCCCGCGCCATGGTCAAGAAGATGGATGAGCTCGGCTTCGGCAACTGCACCAACACAGGTGCTTGTGCCGCAGAGTGCCCCAAGAACGAGCCTCTGAGCAACATAGCCCGCATGAACCGCGAGTTCATCAAGGCCAAGTTCGCCGACTAACAGAAATAGTTAAACAGAATTGTCAGCAGCCGAGCCCTCCGGGGTTCGGCTGCTTGCTGTTTTTTGGGGGTGGGGAGTCGGATGAGTCTTATGAGTCGGATAAGTCCTATAAGTCTTATGAGTCCTATGATTTGATGGGTAGATGGGGTTTGGGCGGTGGCAAAATGGGTGATGATTTTTTAAATTTAAAGCAAAATGTTTGAAATTTGATGAAATGGTGCTATTTTTGTAAAATATTACAGAATTATGCTTATGAAAATATCTACTATTATTGCCGGACTGACTTTGGTGGCCGCTGTTGGAGTGTGTCCGCAGGTGGTCAATGCCATCCCGGCCATTCCTACTCCTGTCACTGTGACTCTTGCCGACGGGAGCCAAATGACCGTGCGGCTGCATGGTGACGAGAATATGCACTACTACACCACTGAGGACAATCATCTGCTGGTGGCTGATGAGCAGGGCAATCTGTGCTATGCCAAGAAGAGCGGTGCACGACTGATGTCGAGCGGTGTGGTGGCGCACAGTCCCGCGTTGCGCGGTGCCTCGGAGCTGGAATATCTGAGATCTGTTGATGCCACCGCCATGAAGGAGCTTCAGGGTGTGGCTGAGCGCCAGCTTGCCAATGCCAAGGACACTAAGGCCGGAGGTCAGTTCACCGACCTGTTCACAGCCTATCCGTCAATCGGTTCGCCCAGGGCGTTGATACTGCTTGTGGAGTTTCCCGATCAAAAATTCGTGACATCCAACCCGCTGCAGGCGTTCACCAACCTCATGACACAGGATGGTTACAGCTACAATGGCGCCACCGGCAGTGCCCGCGACTACTTTGTAGAGAACAGCCGCGGACTGTTCACACCGGAGTTTGATGTGTTCGGTCCCGTGACACTCCCCAACAGTATGGCCTACTACGGTCGCGAGACAGCCAACCTGCACGATGCCAACCCCTACGAGATGATAGCTGATGCCTGCAAGCTGATAGATGGTCAGGTGGATTTCTCGCTCTACGATGAGGATGGCGACGGCATGGTGGACAATGTATTTGTGTTCTATGCCGGCTACGGACAGAACAGCGGAGCCCCGTCCCACACTATCTGGCCTCACGCGGCCAATATATGGACCTACGGAGGTATCAAACTGATACTTGACGGAGTGCAGGTGGGCAACTACGCGTGCACCAATGAGATACAGGGCACTTCGGGCTCGGTGCGCACCGGTATCGGCACATTCTGCCATGAGTTCAGCCATGTGCTCGGCTTGCCCGACCTGTATGCCACGGACGGCACCACTTCGTTCACTCCCGGCCATTTCGAGCTGATGGATGTGGGTCCGTATCTGAATGACGGCAACACACCGCCTTATATGAGCGTGTATGACCGCGCTTGTCTCAAATGGATCAATCCGCGTGAGCTGACTGTGGGGGAAACTGTGGTGCTGAAATCTTTTAATGATGTGCAGTCGAGTGCCGATGATGAGGCGTTGATGATCACTACAATCTCCGAAAATGAATATTATCTGCTCGAGAATCGTCAGAAGCGCGGCTGGGACTCTTACATCCCGGGCCACGGTATGCTGGTGTGGCATATAGATTTCGACCCCCAGTTGTGGAAAGACAATCAGGTCAATTCCGTCACCAAGTCGCAGCATCTGAGGGTGGATATAGTGGAGGCTGACGGTCTTGCTGACCAGAGTTCCTGGTCGGGCGACCCATTCCCGGGCACAAGCAATGTCACCTCGTTCACCGACAACACCACACCGTCGATGCGCACATGGACCAATGTGAGGGTTGAAAAGCCTATTACCAATATCCACGAACAGGATGGTGTGATATCGTTTGACATCCTCGGCGGCGGTGACCGTATTGCCGCTGTGGAGGCTCTGGAAGCTACTGAAGTGTCTCCGCTCAGCTTCCGCGCCAACTGGACCGGACGCAGTGAGATATATAATTATGAAATTGACCTCTTCAAGGGTGATGAGGTGATTCCGATGGAGAGCTTCACCAAGCAGACCGATGGACTGGACGACTGCTATCTGGATATCACCGGACTTACACCTGCCACGGCCTACAGCTATGTGGTGCGTGCGGTGAGCGGCGACAAAAAGAGTGCCAACTCGCAGCGTGTGAAGGTCAGCACCACGCCTCCCACATTTGATATGCTGGCGGTGGAGGCCCTTCCTGCCGAAAGTGTGGAGAGCAACTCGTTTGTGGCCCGGTGGCAGGAGATGGATAATGCCGTAAGCTATGAGCTGAACGTATATACAAAAATTTTCAACGAACCCACCACCGAGGAGTGTGACTTCACCGGTGGTCTCTCCTCGCTTCCCGAAGGGTGGTACACCAATGCCACAGCCACGAGCGGTATGGCCGGCACTTACGGTGCCTCCCGTCCGTCGCTGCGCCTGTCGGCCAACAACGATCTGCTGCGCACCCGCACCTATGATGTGGATGTCAACGGCATCTCCTTCTGGGCCAAGGCCGCCGCGTCCACCTCGGGCACCCTCAAGCTGATGGGCCTGATCAACGGAAGCTGGACCGAAGTGGCCTCATTTGATGCCTCCAAGCTGGTGAGCGCCGCCGAAACAATCGTGGTGAATGAATCCTCCACTCCCGCCATGCCGTCGGGATGCAAAGCTGTGCAGCTTCAGTTTGAGCGCACTTCGGGCTCGCTGTTCGTGGATGATGTGACATTGTACTACAACGGAGCTACAAGCCGTCAGTATGTAGATGGCTACGAAGCGTTCAAATCTCTGTCCACCAGCCATGAAGTGACTGGTCTCACCCCGGGGGTACACTATTTCTACACCGTGTCGGCCATATCGGCAGACGATGTGCGTAGCCTTGAGTCCAACGAAATAGAGGTGGTGACCGGGTTTGGTGCCATCGACAGCGTTGCCAAGGTGGGCGGCGTGGAAGTGCGTATGGACGGAGGCAATATCCTGCTCACCAACAACTCTGATGCGGCGGTGCGCTACCTTGTGAGCACCGTGTCCGGCATACTGGTGGCCAACGCCTCCATTGAGCCCGGTTGCGAGGCGAGTGTCGCCGCTGCCGGCGGAGTGTACTTGGTGAAGGTGGGTAATGAAATTTTGAAAATCAATTCAAATCACAATAACAAATAGTATATGAACAAATCATTGTTACTTAGTGCAGGGATTGCCGTAGCATTGGCGGTGACAGGTGCCACGGTGAAGCATTTTGCACCTCTTGCAGTGCCCAAAGCCGCTGACGAGCAGCCTACGGAGTTGAAATTTATGGCCACCATAAACCAGAGTCAGGCGTGGACCAGCACAGGCACTGCCAACATGCAGTTTGCCATCTATGAACTAACCCCCGGAGCCGACAGCTATTTCAACCGGTTGTCGAAAGTGGAGTCAGCCAAAGTGGCGGATGCCGGTGTTTACTACGATGGCTATTATTATACGGTGAAAGTGCCGAGCAATTGCACTTATTCCAACTACACCTCGTCGGTGTGGCGCTACGATGTCGATACCTGGCGTGGTGAGTCGGTAGGCTCGTTTGGCAACGGTAACCCGAATGTGGCCGAAGATATGACCGTTGACTATGTGTCGGGTAAAGTTTTTGCCGTGGGCAAGAATAAATACATGGGCAATGAGCTGCAGCTCAAAACTGTGGACCTCAGCACCGGTGAGATGACCAGTGTAGGCCCCCTCAGCGAGCGTATCTACAGTCTTGCCGCCGACGGTGAAGGTCAGCTGTGGGGTGTGGGAACACCGCAGGGCATTTCCATACCCACCAATCTTTATAAGATTGACAAAGAGAGTGCCGAGGTGACATTGGTGGCTCCGATGGATATCAATCTGTACACCGGGTCGCTCTCCTCGCTCACTTTCGACCTCCGCACAGGCAAGTTGTATCTTGTGGCGCAAACCTATACGGAAAACGCAAGCTACGAGCGCACTTGGACCAACGGGCTTTTTGAGATAAACACCACCACCGGAGCCGCGGAACTGGTGCAGAATTTCGAGAATCTCGAGATTCTTGCCGGTCTGGCTTTGAAGGACTGCCATGCTAAGGCTCCGAAAGCTGCTGCTGATCTGCAGTTTGTGTTTGAGCCGGGGAGCACTGTGGAAGGAAAAGTGGTGTGCAAGCTGCCCACCCAGGCCTATGACGGCACCACACTCAGCGGCACCCTCCGCGTGGAAGCTGTGATTGACGGAGTAGAGGTGGCCAACGAGTCGGGACTCACACCCGGCGCTGATTTCCATAGTGATGTTGTGGAACTCGCTTCCAGTGAATCACACTTGGTAAAGGTATATTGCTACAGCAACGATCATAAGAGCGTGCCCGCACAGATAGAAGTGTTTGCCGGAACGGATACTCCCGCCGCCCCCACCAACCTCACCGTTGATGTAAACGACGACGGCGATCAAATCCATATCAACTGGGATCCTGCAAAGAGTGTGAACGGCGGATATATCGATGAGTCGCTGTTGCGCTACGATGTGACCCTTATGCCCGACAAGGTGGTGATTGGCAGTGACCTCATTGCTTCCGAGCTTGACTATAAATTTGAAAACCGCAATATGGGCGTGACCCAGATCAGGGTAAGCGCGAAAATAGGCGAAGTAGTGAGCCAGGATGCTATTTCGGAACTGTTCCTCAGCGGCACACCGTGGCCAATGCCATATCTTGAGCCGTTCACCTATTCCGGCGAGGCTATGTGGCCGTTCACTGTGATAGATGCCAATAACGACGAGCACGACGAGTACGGATTCCGCTGGTACTTCCAGCCCAACTCCCGCGCCGCTATGTATTATTGTACCCCCACTGTGGCCAAAGGCGATGCCGACGACTGGTTGATTACCCCCACACTGGAATTTGAGCAGGGCAAGGTTTACCGTCTGCAGTTCGACACCTACGGCTATATGGGCGGTGTAAACAAAATCGATGTGGTGCTCGGCTCTAATGCCACCGTTGACAAGCTTACCCACAAAGTGCACACCCGCGAGTATGAGACACCCGGATATTCGGCATCGCAGCCTCTGAATGTGGAGTGCCTGTTTATTCCGGGTGCCACCGACAAGCGTATCGGTTTCCACAATGTGAGCAACAACACCGACCACATGTATCTCGACAATATCTATGTGTCGGTTTACGGCACCACCGCCATCCCCGCGGAGGTGAACAATCTGACAGCGGAAAAAACCGCCCAGGGTGTGGAGCTGTCGTTCATCGCACCCACACTCACTGCCGAAGGTAAGCCGCTGACATCAATCAACGACATAAAGATATACCGCAACAATGCCGACGGTGAGCTCCTCACCACCATCAGCGCTCCCGCACCCGGTGCAGCGTTAAAGTATGTGGACAACAACTACGGATCGGGTATGAAAACCTACATGGTTGTGGCCTCCAACGCCGCCGGAGCAGGTATGCGTGCTTCTGTCAGCATCAACACCTATGCCGATGTGCCCAGAGCAGTGGAGAACTTCACCGTCACTCCGCGCAACGGCTGGAGCGAGGCTCTGCTTGAATGGAAATATCCTGAATCGATGACCGGAGTGAACGGCGGCATCCTCAGTGAGACCGACCTCACATACGACATATATCGTGTGGTTGACTATACCTCCACCCTCATTGCACAGGGCGTGAGCGGCAACAGCTACTATGACAACGGTTGCAGCGAAGCTATCCCCAACGAACGCCGTCAGGGTTATATGTCATACCGTATTGTTCCGTCCACCAGTGGCGGTCAAGGCGAAGCCACTACATCGGATAATGTGCTGATGGGCCTGTCTTACCCACTACCGTTCAACGAGTCATGGGCCCGCCAGAGCCAGCAGAACTACATATGGCAACCTGAAAACTGTTCCTCCGGTTCCACATGGGTGATTAACAGCGATGTGGCCTATGACCCACGCGCAGTGTGTCAGGACGGTGACTATGGACAAGTGTCGTTCTGCGGTTCGCGCTACGGCTACAGCTATGGTGACTATGTGTCGCCCCGCATAGATGTGTCGAGCTTTGACAATGTGAAAATTACCTTCCACCTGTACCGCAGCACCGACACCAACACCCAGGGGTCGTATGTGCAGCTCGGGTTTGTGTCCGAGGAGAACGGCCGCGAGATATTGCCCACCCAGTATGCCGTGTACGGCACCGAAAACGGCTGGGAGCAATACACTGTGGAAATTCCCGAAAAGTATGCCAAGAGCAACCGCCTGTCGGTGGTGTTCAATGCTTCCACCACCAATTACAAGGGTCAGGTGCATCTCGACAATATGTCAATCACCGGCGACCAGCCCGAGAAGGAAATCAAGGCCCAGCGTATTGTAGGCGGTGAGAAATGCTTGATCGGCACCTCCAACGCCTACGATGTGGAGGTGGCCAATATCGGCACTTCCGCTGTCGGCGGCATAACGGTGCAGCTGTATGCCGATGATGAGCTCGTGGGCACAGAGAGCGTAGCTTCGCTCGATGCCGGCGCCACCGTCCTTGTGCCGTTCACCATCACCCCGGGTCTTGAAAACAACGAGCGTCCGATGTATCTGCGCGGTGTGGTGCAGTGTGCCGAGGATGGTGCCGAGGACAACAATGTCATCGAAACCACCATATATCTCACCGCCCCCATGCTCCCGTATGTGACCGAGATTATCGGCGACAGCCCTGATGTTCAGTCTGCCCGCATTGTGTGGGAGGAAGCCACTGTGTATCCCCATGTGGAAACATTGACCGATGATGTTGAAACATATACACCGTTCGCCATTGACAATATCGGCGATTGGACCACTGTGGACAAAGATGGTCAGGTGACCACAATGATCAGCCTCGGCAGCGGAGTTCTCCAGTGGGATAACGCCGGCCAACCTCAGGCATTCATCGTGTTCAATGCACCTCAGTCGGGCGGAGGAGCCGTGTTGAAACCCCGTTCCGGCAATCAGTGCTTCGTGAGCTTCGCATGCCGCACACAGAACGATGACTGGCTCATATCCCCGCAATTGTCGGGCGATGCTCAGACCATATCGTTCTACGCCAAGTGTGCGTACACCACCGACCTCAACGAGCGGTTTGAAGTGTGGGCATCCTCGGGCAGTCCGGATCTGGATGATTTCACCTGTGTGTCGGGTGACTCTCCGGTTTCCGTCACTTCCTACAACGAATGGAGCCGCTACAGCTTCGCGCTGCCTGCCGGAAGCAAGTTCTTTGCCATCCGGTGTGTGTCGAGCCAGCAAACAGGCTTGATGATTGATGACATCACATACGCACCCCGCCACACCGACCTTGAGCTTTGGGGCTTCAATGTGTATCGCGATGGGGTCAAGATCACTCCCACCGAAGTGGGCGACTACGAGTATGTGGACAACGGCCTTGAGTTCAACCGCACCTATTCCTACGCTGTGACAGCGGTGTATGATGCCGGTGAATCGATATTCTCGCCTGTGGTGGATGTGACCATTGACGGCAGCTCGTCGATTGACGGTGTGGAAGCTGATTCCGATGAGGTGAGCATCACCACTGTGGCCCGCGGAATCAGGGTGAAAGCCCCCGCCGGTATGGAAATATGTGTGAGTGGCGTTGACGGCAAGATGCTGTATATCATCCGTTCCAAGGGCTATCAGACCATTCCGGTGGCCTCGGGTATGTATCTTGTCAAAGCCGGAGGCACAGTGGCCAAAGTGATGGTGAAGTAGAGATTTCTCCAATCAAACATTTATAAAAGCGTGGTGGTCGGCATTCAGGGGTGCCGGCCACCACTTTGTTAAAATAGGGTGTGTTGGCCAATTGTATTGAAAAAATCATTAACTTTGCAAATCAATGAACATTCGTAAACACATATTATGCTTTGCATTGGCTGTTGCTGTGGCGGCAGGTGCTTCCGGAGCCTCGCGCACATGGGAGGAGTCGGAGCGTTTCCCTGTGCAGGTGGAGCAAGTGTCCCAGCCTGATGATGTGAGCGTAGTGGTGCACGAAGGATATGTGTATGTGTTGGTGCGTCAAACCACCCATGTGAAGCTGTTCACTCTGCTTGGTCAGGTGATAGTCCAGGATACGCTCAAGCCGGGGGTGTACCGCTACAAGCTCTCCACCCGGGGTATATTCCTGCTCAAGGCCGGCACTTCCACCCGACGGATCACTTTGTAGGGTGGGGTGGTAATTCCGATAATTCTATAAGTCGTATGATAAAAAAGCAACAGCCCGGAGTTCCGGGCTGTTGAGCGTTAATGTTGTGTCAGTGACCGGAGGTTTAAGCCTCTGCGGGGGTCACGTTGATGTACTTGCGGCCGTTTTTGCCTTCGGTGAAGAGCACTGTGCCGTCAACGAGAGCGTAAATGGTGTGGTCTTTGCCCAGACCTACGTTCTCACCGGGATGGTGCACTGTGCCACGCTGGCGCTTGATGATGTTGCCGGCTTTGCATTTCTGACCACCGAAAATCTTCACGCCAAGTCGTTTGCTTTCTGATTCACGACCGTTCTTAGAACTACCTACACCTTTTTTATGTGCCATTGTTGTAAGATTTTAGGGGTTAAGCAACTACTTCTTTAATTAACACTTTGGAGAAGCACTGACGGTGACCGTTTTTGCGACGATAGCCTTTGCGGCGTTTTTTCTTGAAAACGATAACCTTGTCACCCTTCACGAGGGGGGTGAGCACTTCACACACTACTTTGGCACCTTCCACTGTGGGAGCACCCACTTTCACAGTGCCGTCGGCTTCAGCGAGGAGCACGCGGTCAAATTCCACCTTGTCTCCTTCTTTGGTGGCATCGCCGAGATAATGAACATACAAGAACTTGTTGGCTTCGGCCTTGAACTGCTGTCCTTGAATTTCTACAATTGCGTACATTTAATGATACGATTGAATGGTTAACCCGTCGGGCGGAGTGTCCAAAAACAGCGGTCACTCTCTTTCGTCAAGCCCGGTGCGGAAAAATTGCGCACAAAGGTACTCATAATGTTTGGATTGTGCAATTGCAAGCGGTGAAATTTTTTGCGTTAGGAAAGTTTTGTGTTTTTTTCTTGGCAAGGGGAGTGTTGATTTATTATTTTTGCACGAAATTTTGGGCTTCTATGCCCATTCAACAGCTTATGAGTAACAATATGCAGCGCCGCTGTGGCGGCTCGAGGTTTCGGATGCGGGTCACATTGACCGTGAGTGTGACACTGATGCTCCTTGTGCTGGGTCTTGTGGCCCTGACGGTGGTGGCCGGACGGAATATCAGCCGTGACATACATGAGCAGGCGGGATTTGTGGCTATTCTCAATGAGAATGTTACGCCGCAGCAGGCCGATTCGCTTGTCAAGGCTGTCGCCGCCGAGCCCTACGCCTTGAAGGTGGGACTTGTGAGTGCCGACCAGGTGATGGAGCGGTGGCAGACGATGGTGGGTGACAACACACCGCTGCCGGATGTGAACCCTTTCCTGCCGGAAATAGAGGTGGCGGTACATGAGCCGTGGGCCGTGGTGGACTCCCTTGAGGCTATCACCGCAGGGCTGATGGAGAGTGCGGAAGTGAGCGACATCACCCTGCACACCGAGATGATAGATAATGTCAACACCGTGACCCATGCCATGACCATGGCATTGCTGATTGTCGGGGCTGTGCTGCTGCTCATATCGTTGGCGTTGATTAACAACACAGTGCGGTTGAGCGTTTATTCCCGGCGGTTTGTGATCAACACCATGAAGCTGGTGGGGGCCACCGCAGGATTCATCCGCCGGCCGTTTGTGGTGGATGCCCTGGTACATGGTGCGATAGCCGGAGGCCTGGCCGTGTGTGTGCTGTGCGGGGTGCTGTGGTATCTGCAGGACCTGATGCCGATGGTGGGCACCGCTGTGCCGCTGTGGCAGGCCGCGTGGGTGCTCGGCGGGGTGTGGATATGCGGCATACTGCTCTGCACAGGAGCCGCGCTGTTGGCCACCAACAAGTATCTCAAGCTGGGATATGACGATTTGTTTAAGTGAAAAAAACAGAATAGTAATCTCCTCATATATATTAAAGAATCTATGGCAAAGAAACCATTAACCACTAAGAAAAGTCCAGCCGACCGTCTTGAGCGGGAGCGGGACGACCAGAAGCCGCTGATGCGCATCAATTTCATCCTCATGGCCGCAGCCGCAGCCGTGATTGTGATCGGATTTCTGCTGATGTGCGGTCCCGGCTCCACCGACACAGCGTTCAATCCCGACATCTTTTCAACCCGACGCATAGTGGTGGGACCCACAGTGGCGTTTCTCGGGTTCATATTCATGGGAGTAGGCATAATGTGGCCCGCCAAGAGCAATGGCGGCAAGCAGAGCGACGACTCCGGATGCAGTAACGACAAAGCATAAGGGCGATGGATTGGATTGACGCACTTATAATGGGCATTGTGCAAGGACTGGCCGAGTATCTGCCCATAAGCTCAAGCGGCCATCTTGAGATATGCCGCGAAATTCTGGGACTGGAGCTCAACGGCGCCGATGCGCTGGAGTTTGATGTGGCGCTGCACGTGGCCACTGTGCTGAGCACCATCGTGGTGCTGTGGAAAGAGTTCCTGCCGCTGTGTCGCTCGTTTTTCACTGTAGCCCGGGATGATAAATTCTATTATGTGTGCAAGATACTTGTGTCGTGCATCCCGGTGGCCATAGTGGGCCTCTGCTTCAAAGATGTGGTGGAAGGATTTTTCGGCTCCGGTCTCGGAGTGGTGGGCGTGTGTCTGCTTGTCACTGCCGCCCTTTTGGCGTTTGCCTACTTTTTCCGCAGGCATGAGATGGCCGGGGATAAGGTGTCGGGAAGCGATTTCGGCCACCGCGAGATCGGGTGGATGGATGCTTTTGTGATAGGATGTGCCCAGGCGGTGGCCGTGCTACCGGGTCTGAGCCGTTCCGGAAGCACCATAGCCACAGGTTTGCTGCTCGGCGACCGCCGCGACAAGCTGGCCCAGTTCTCATTCTTCATGGTCATTATCCCTATTCTCGGCGAGGCAATGCTGGATGTGGTGAAGATGCTCGGCAAGAGCGGAGCAGCTGAATCCGGCGGCGTGGAGATGATGCCGATAGTGGTGGGGTTCATCGCTGCCTTTGTGGTGGGATGCGTGGCCTGCAAATGGATGATAGAGCTCGTGAAGAAAGGCAAACTGGTGTGGTTTGCAGTATATTGCGCCATAGCTGGTGCTGTATGTCTGGTCTGGTAGGGTATGGATTTTCTTTCCGGAGAGATATTGTATCTTGACAAGCCGCTGGGCTGGACCTCGTTTGATGTGGTGAAGCGTGTGCGGGGCACACTGTTGCGCCGCCTCAAGATGAAGAAGCTTAAGGTGGGACATGCCGGCACGCTCGACCCGCTGGCCACCGGGGTGATGATAGTCACCACAGGCCGCGCCACAAAGCGCATCGAGGAGCTGCAGGCCGGAGTGAAGGAGTATGTGGCCACCATGGCTCTGGGCGCCACCACGCCGAGCTACGACCTCGAAACCGAGGTGGATGCCACCTATCCCACCGGGCATATCACCCGCGGGCTGGTGGAGGAGGTGCTCACACAGTTTCACGGCTCGATAGAGCAGGTGCCACCGTCGTATTCGGCCTGCAAGGTGGACGGCCATCGCGCCTACAAGATGGCCCGCAGCGGCAAGGAGGTGGAGCTGAAAGCCAAAACTCTCACCATCGACGAAATAGAGCTGCTGGAATATTCGCAGCAGAGCATCACGGTGCGTGTGGTGTGTAGCAAAGGCACCTATATACGCGCACTCGCCCGCGATATCGGGCAGGCACTCGGTTCGGGAGCCCATCTTACGGCGCTGCGTCGCACAAGGGTGGGGGATGTGAACGAAGCGCAGTGCATGAGTGTTGACCAGATGGTGGAGCTGCTGCGCGAAGTGCCTGTGAGCTACCCCGACTGGTATGAACCCACCCCCAAACAACTTAACGAATCAAACTAACTACTACTATAGCAACAGTATGAAACTGTCACAATTCAAATTCCGTTTGCCCGAGGAGCTGATAGCGCAGCATCCGTCGGCACAGCGCGACGAAGCGCGGATGATGGTGCTTCACCGCGCCACCGGCGAGATAGAGCATCGGGTGTTCAAGGATATCATCAACTTTTTCTCCGACGGCGATATTTTTGTGTTCAATGACACAAAAGTGTTCCCGGCCCGCTTGTTCGGCAACAAGGAGAAAACCGGCGCACGCATCGAGGTGTTCCTGCTGCGTGAGCTGAATGCTGAGAACAAACTTTGGGATGTGCTCGTGGAGCCGGCCCGCAAAATCCGTATCGGCAACAAGCTGTATTTCGGCGACGATGAGTCGATGGTGGCCGAGGTGATTGACAACACCACCTCGCGTGGCCGCACATTGCGGTTCCTCTACGATGGGTCGCACGAGGAGTTCAAGCAGGCTTTGTTCCGCCTTGGCGAAACTCCGCTACCCGCCTACATCAGGCGCGAGCCGGAGCCTGAGGATGCCGAACGCTACCAAACCATCTTTGCCGAGCGCGAGGGTGCGGTGGTGGCTCCCGCCGCCGGGATGCATTTCAGCCGCGAGCTGCTGAAGCGCATGGAAATCAAAGGTATCAACCAGGCTTTCCTGACCGTCCATTCCGGTCTTGGCAACTTCCGCGAGATAGATGTGGAGGACCTCACCAAGCACCGCATGGACTCGGAGGAGATGGAGGTGACACAGGTGCTTGTGGATCTGGTGAACGGTGTGAAGGATGCCAATCACCGCGTGTGTGCCGTGGGCACATCCGTGCTCCGCGGCATAGCGAGTGCCGTGAGCATGGGCGGCCATATGAAAACATATGCCGGATGGACCAACAAGTTCATCTTCCCGCCCTACGATTTCAATGTCACCGATGCGCTGGTGAGCAACTTCCATCTGCCATACTCCACCATGCTGATGATGGTGGCCGCATTCGGAGGGTATGACTTCGTGATGCGTGCCTATGAGGAGGCTGTGAAAGAGAAATATCAGTTCGGAGCCTACGGCGACGCGATGCTGATACTTTAATCCCCCTCCGGCAAATACCGCATGGCATCCGCAGTGAGTGAATACCGCACTCTTTCAGCCCCGGCCGAGGCCGTGGTGCGTGAGAAGATGAGCCGCTTTCTGGCTTTCGCCGTCCCGGTGAGGACGGTGGAGGAGGCCAGGGCTGAACTGGCACGTATAACCCGCGAGTATCATGATGCCAGGCATGTGTGCTGGGCCTATTCGCTCGGTGCTGACGGTGCCGAATATCAGAGCAGCGACAACGGTGAGCCCTCGGGCACAGCCGGCAAGCCTATCCTCGGCCAGATACGGTCGCAGCAGCTGTCGTACATGCTGATAGCGGTGGTGCGCTATTTCGGGGGTATCAAGCTCGGCACTTCGGGGCTGATAGCCGCCTACCGTGCCGCTGCCCTTGCCGCCATAGAGGCCGGTGAGGTGGTGGTGAGGTATGAAACCACGATTGTCCGCGCCACCTTCCCCTACATGGCCATCAACGATGTGATGCGTGTGGCCAAGGATCCGGAGGTGAAGGTGGTGGAGCAGGTGTTTGACAACACTTGCACCATCGCTCTGCGCATCCGCGCCGACCATGCCGAGGCGTTGAGGCGGAAGCTGGACGATGTGGACGGACTCTCGCTCCTGCCTGCCGACAATGAGATAATACCATAAAAAGAATTGTAGTAGCCAAATATTTTGCAATGGACGAACAATTGAAAAAGCAGCTTTCCAAAGATCCCGACGGACTGCTTACATACGAGTACATAGCCAATCATATAGCCGACTGCGGCGACATTATGGAGGAGCTGGTGGACAACATGATAGTGGTGGACTCCACCGGCCAGTTCTCGGCCAGCGCCGCCCGCTATCTCAATGCCATAGATGCCGTGGCTTATGCCGGTGATATATCCCGCCTTGTGGGCGCGGCCATAGAAAAGGACCGTGAGCACCGCTATATCGGCGACCTGCTTCCCGCTCTCTGGGGTGCCGACTACATGGAGCATGTTGAGGAGCTGAACGCTGCGAGCGACAATTTCCGCCGCATATACAAGCGTATTCATCCTGTTGGTATCTGACAATGACGCGCACTTTAATCCATTTATTGGCCCTGTTGCTGTGTGCCGGAGCGCTCACTGCGGCAAGGTCAGGACAAAAATCAAAAAAAATGACCCAACCGACTTCCGCCACAGTGCTCATGCGCACTACGCTGGGCGATATAACAATCCGCCTGTATGACGACACCCCCAAGCACACCGCCAATTTTCTCAAGCTGGCCAAGGAGGGGTATTATGACGGCACGCTGTTTCACCGCGTGATTCGCGACTTCATGATCCAGGGCGGCGACCCCGACAGCCGCAATGCCAAGCCCGGCCAGCCGCTGGGGATGGGCGACCCTGACTACACTGTGCCTGCTGAATTTGTTTATCCCAAATATTTCCACAAGCGCGGCGCTCTCGCCGCTGCCCGTCAGGGCGACAATGTGAACCCCGAAAAGGCTTCGTCTGGCTCGCAGTTCTATATTGTCACCGGCAAGGTTTATACCCCCGGTCAGCTTGACCAGATGGAGCTCAGGCTCAAACATCAGCAGATGCAGCAGATATTCGACTCCCTGGCTGCCGGACAGCGCGACACCATCATGGCTCTGCGCCGCAACCGCGACCGTGATGGGCTGCAACAGCTTCAGGATTCGCTTGTGAAGCAAACCGAAGCCATAGCGGCCACCAGGCAGCTCGGGTTCACTCCCGAGCAGCGCGAGGCGTACACCACTGTGGGCGGCACTCCGCACCTCGACGGCAGCTACAGTGTGTTTGGCGAGGTGATCGGCGGCATGGAGGTGGTTGACTCCATCCAGAAAGTGGCCACCGATGGCGGCGACCGTCCCAAGGAGGATGTGAAAGTGCTGGAAGTGAAGGTGCTCTGATGCGTATAGAGCGTAGAACATTAGGCAACGGGCTGCGGGTGGTGGCCGAGCATGACCCTTGCACTTCGATGGCCTGTGTCACTGTGCTGTACAATGTGGGAGCACGGCATGAGGATGCCGCATCCACAGGTATGGCACATCTTTTTGAGCATCTGATGTTTGGTGGCTCGGAGCATGCGCCCGACTATGATTCGCCGCTGGAGATGGCCGGCGGATGGAGCAACGCCTGGACGAGCAACGATTTCACGATGTTCTACAACGTAGTGCCTGCGGCGAATGTAGCTACTCCGTTCTGGCTGGAGAGCGACAGGATGCTGGCTCTCAACCTGTCGCACCATGCCCTCGAGGTGCAGCGGTCGGTGGTGTTGGAGGAGTTCAAGCAAACGTGTCTCAACCAGCCGTTCGGTGACCTCGGACATCATCTGCGGGCGCTGCTCTACAAGGTTCACCCCTACCGCTGGCCCACCATAGGGCTCAGTCCCGAGCATATAGAACGCGTCACCGCCGGGCAGGTAAGGGAGTTCTATCTGAGCCATTACGCGCCCAACAATGCCGTGCTGGCTGTGAGCGGCAATGTGGAGCCGGAGCGGGTGTTTGAGCTGGCCGAGCGATGGTTCGGGTCAATCCCGCCGCGGGGGCTTGACACCCCGGCAATCAGTGCCGAACCTTTGATAACCGCGCCGCGCCGCAAGGAGGTGAAGGCCGGTGTGCCGCACACAAGACTCACCATAGCGTTTCCGATGGGAGGATATGGCAGCGGGCATTACATCGCCGCCGATCTGATTACCGACATACTTGCTTCGGGCAATTCATCACGATTGTACCGTATGGTGATGAGCGGTGTGGACGGGTTGATTATGGCCGATGCATCGATAGCCGGGAGTGAGGATCCCGGATTCCTGATGCTCAACGCCAATGTGTCGTCGCCGGAGCTTACCGGCAAAGCCGAGGAGGCCCTGTGGGGGCAGATCAACAGATTGGTGAATGAAGAAGTGACCGCCGGGGAGCTGGAGCGTGTCGTCAACCGGTTTGAGAGCAATCATATATTCTCACAGCTGAGCTATATCCACAAGTCGCAGCAGATAGCGCTTGCCGAAATGCACGGAGAAGACCCCAATGAGCTGTGCTCACGCTACCGCGCCATCACACCCGCAGATATATCAAGGGCTGCAAGCGAGATACTGCGCCCGGACTCAGCCTGTACCCTCGTTTACGGCCCATGACAATTTCATGATGGAATTGTGCCGCTGCGATGCAGCTCCATTTGTCGGTGGGCGGCGGGGCTGATCTGCGTTGGCAGAGAAAAAAAGAAAAAAGTGTGGAAAAATTTTGGTGGTTTAAAAAGTTTGCGTACCTTTGCAACGCTTTAACGGAAACACGGGTGCTTAGCTCAGCTGGTTCAGAGCATCTGCCTTACAAGCAGAGGGTCGGGGGTTCGAATCCCTCAGCACCCACGGAGTAGAAAAATGTGGACTCACGGATGATTTCCGTGAGTCTTTTTTTTGGTGGTTTCACAAAAAAGTGGTTAGTTTGCAAATATAAAGCTTGAGGCGATGCCAACATTTTGAAGCTTCGCGCAGTTGTAATTCTATGAACCTGAAAAACTCCATAGCGGCACGGATAGTGCGCTTCTATGTGCAAGGGTTCCGCTCGATGACGGTGGGACGCAAGCTCTGGGCTTTGATAATCATCAAGGTAGTGCTGCTGATGTTGGTGTTCAGGCTGTTCTTTTTCCCCGATATTTTACAGGAACGATATTCCACAGATACGCAGCGTGCGCAGGCGGTGCGTACTGTCTTGACCACACGTTAACTCCCTCGTAACTAACAGATTTATAATATAACTTCACACTATTTATTGCTTATGGACGACTTGATGACCGTTGTCGATTGGAGCCGGTGGCAGTTTGCGCTCACAGCCATGTATCACTGGCTGTTTGTGCCTCTCACGCTTGGTATATCCGTGATAGTCGGCATTATGGAGAGTATCTATTACCGTACAAAAAGCCCCAAGTGGCTTTCTCTCACAAAATTCTGGATGCTGCTGTTTGGCATCAACTTTGCCGTCGGCGTGGCCACTGGTATAATTTTGGAGTTTGAGTTCGGCACCAACTGGAGCAACTACTCCTGGTTTGTGGGCGACATATTCGGGGCACCGCTGGCCATCGAGGGTTTGCTGGCCTTCTTTATGGAGAGCACATTCATTGCGGTGATGTTCTTCGGCTGGAAGAAAGTCAGCCCGGGGTTCCACCTTGCCGCCACGTGGCTCACCGCCATCGGGGCATCGATATCGGCATTGTGGATATTGATAGCCAACGCATGGATGCAATATCCTGTGGGTATGGAATTTGATCCGGCGCAGATGCGCAACGTGATGACCGACTTCTGGGCGGTGGTATTGTCGCCGGTGGCTATGCACAAGTTTTTCCACGCAGTGTTCAGCGGCTGGGTGCTCGCTGGCGTGTTCGTGGTAGGCGTCAGCTGCTGGTTCCTGCTCAAGAACCGCCGTCGGGAATTTGCCCTTTCATCAATCAAGGTTGGAGCCACAGTGGGGCTCGTGGGTATGATAATGACCCTCTGGACTGGCGACGGCTCGGCAGTGGATGTGGCCAAGGTGCAGCCTATGAAGCTGGCTGCCATGGAGGGGCTGTACAACGGCAGTTGCGGTCAGCCTATCTCAGCCATCGGGATTGTCAATCCGGCGAAAACAGCAGAGAATGATGAGGAGCCGTATCTGTTTGACATCTCTATACCTTACGGGTTGTCGCTGCTTGCCACCCACAACCCCCATGCGTTTGTGCCCGGTATCAACGACCTGATAGAGGGTATTGAACTGACCCCGCAGGGCGACACCATCCGCCATGACTCCTATGCCACCCGCATAGCTATGGGCAAGCGGGCACATGAGAGTCTGCGTGCGTTCGATGCCGCCACCGCCGCCGGCAACAAGGCTGCTGCCGACTCCGCTGCTCAGGCATTGAAGGAGGATTACAAATATTTCGGCTACGGCTACCTCACCTCGCCTGCGCAGGCGGTGCCTCCGGTGGCATTGACCTACTATTCGTTCCGCATCATGGTGGGGATAGGCTCGCTGCTGCTGCTCGTGCTGATTCTGGCGCTTTGGATAGCCGTGAAGCGTCCGTCGCTGCTTGACCGCAAATGGATATTGTGGATCGGAATGATATGCGTGCCGCTGGTATGGGTATGCTCCGAGGCCGGATGGGTGGTGGCCGAAGTGGGCCGTCAGCCGTGGATCATTCAGGACATCATGCCGGTCACCGCTGCCGTGAGCGATATCTCCGCCGGGTCGGTGCAGTTGACATTCTGGATGTTTGCCGTGGTGTTTACCGCTTTCCTTGCCGCCGAGATCGGGATTATGCTCAAGCAGATATCCAAAGGCTCGAAATCCACCGATGAATAACCCTCAATTATAGAAAAATATGGAATTAGAATATCTTCAAAACTATTGGTGGCTGTTAATCGCTGTGCTTGGCGCAGTGCTGGTGTTCCTGCTGTTTGTGCAGGGCGGACAATCGATGCTGCTTCAGCGTCTTGATGCCACCGAGCGGTCGATGATGGTCAATTCACTTGGCCGCAAATGGGAGCTTGCGTTCACCACCCTGGTGGTGTTTGGCGGAGCCTTCTTCGCCTCGTTTCCGCTGTTCTACTCCACGAGTTTCGGCGGGGCCTACTGGCTATGGATGCTGATATTGATCAGCTTTGTGCTGCAGGCTGTGAGCTATGAGTTCCGCTCAAAGCCGGGCAATATCTTCGGTACCCGCACTTACGATACATTCCTGTTTCTCAACGGATGCTTCGGATGCATTCTCCTCGGAGTGGCTGTGGGCACTATGTTTTTCGGCGCGGAGTTCACTGTCACCAAAACCAATATCCTTGATGCTTCGGCACCCGTGATTTCGCAATGGGCTCCTACCCATGGCCTTGAGGCTATCGGCAACTGGCGCTGCCTTGTGCTCGGGGTGATGGTGCTGTTCCTGGCCCGCACCCAGGCATCGCTATATTTCCTGAGCAACCTTGGCGGTGACAAGCAGCTGTCGGCGAAAAACCGCAAATCGGTGCTTGTGAACGGCGCGGTGTTTGTGGTGCTGTTCCTGCTGTTTGTATATCTGCTTCTTACCGCCAACGGTGTGGAGTACAATTCTGACGGTACCATGACAGTGGTGAGCTATAAATATCTCACCAACTATCTGCAGATGTGGTGGGCCGCCCTGCTGCTGCTTGTCGGTGTGGTGCTGGTGCTCGGGGGAATAATCTGGAGCGTGTTGTCACCCACTTTCACCAAAGGGATATGGCTGTGCGGTGTGGGCACAGTGCTGGTGGTGCTGACCTTGTTCTTCGTGGCAGGGTACAACAACACTGCCTACTATCCGTCGCTGCTCGACACGGCATCATCGCTCACCATCCGCAACAGCTCGTCCACATTGTTCACTCTCAAGGTGATGAGCTATGTGTCGATACTTGTGCCGTTTGTATTGGCCTATATATGGTATGTGTGGCGCAAGATGGATGCCAAGCCGATTACTCCGGCGGAGCTTCGCACTGACCACAAATATTGATACACTGATATAACTTCCGGGGGACGGCATTGTGCCGTCCCCCGGATTTTTTTAATTATTATGTGAAATCGTAGGCCGAGACCTTTGGATAATAGAAAAAATAGTATCTTTGCAATTATAAAATCCGACTTTAGAATTGCAAATCGATGATTGATAGAGATATAGCCGACAAAATCAAGCAGTTGAGCGAGAAATTCCCTATTGTGACAGTGACGGGACCACAAATATTGATACGCTGATACAACTTCCGGGGGACGGCACTGAGCCGTCCCCCGGATTGATTTTGTGGATTTGTAATTTGTCTCATTGTTTAGTACCTTTGTTCTTATAACCATAATTACTTTTACCTATGCAACTTCCCCCTCCAGTTAAAAGACCGACATCAGTGATTTCCTGGATTGGCTTCGGTTTGTCGCTCACCGTGTTCATAATTATGTGGTCGGCATTTATTAGCGCGTCTCATAATAGTGACCATGTGGCCAATATTTTGATGATTGCAATGTTAGTGAGTATTATATTGGGAATGATGGGTTTCGTATTTTCTTTAATAGGCCTTATTTTGGCTATTAGAAATAATACACCCACATGGATTGGAGTTTGCGGAATAGTGTTGTGTTGCGCATCAATAATAAGCCCGTTTGCGGCGTTGTACATGAATGGCTCGGACGATAGAAAGGTCGAAAATGTGGCCTCGAATGGGAACTATGAGGTGGTTATCAGAATTTCCAGATTTGGTGAAATATCATGTGAGAATAAAACCGGAGGGTACAACCCGATGATATTCAGTAGATACCAATTGCGTGAAGAGCTGAAATCGTGGATGAAAATGAATGGTTTTGACAAAAATGTGTCAATAGGTATTTATGTGTCATCCAATGCTGAGTACTCAAAGGTGCTGAATGTGACAGAATGTTTGACCGGATTGGGCTACACGAATTACAAATTGGTTAATTGAACATACATACCGGCGTGATTCAGCTAAGATGGATACGCTTATTGTGGAAAAAGTATAAATTTGCGGTATGAAACAGACATTACATAACGATTTGCTGACCGTGACTATCGACAGTCATGGGGCAGAGCTTCAAAGTATAGAGCATAACCGCTCGCATTACCAGTATCTTTGGCATGGTGACAAAAGTTTCTGGGGACGCCGCTCGCCGGTGTTGTTCCCGATAGTGGGCGCCGTGTGGCAGGGTGTTTACCGTATGGATGGCAAGGAGTGGCCGATGAGCCAGCATGGATTTGCCAGAGATTGTGAATTTGTGCCGATGGAAGGCGTGCCCGAGGATGAGGCCTGGTTCGTGCTCGAAAGCAATGAGGAGACACTGAATAGATATCCGCGCCGGTTCCGCCTCGAGATAGGGTATCGTCTGCAGGAGGCGAGGCTGGAGGTGATGTGGCGTGTGAAGAATTTGGACAACAAGGAGATGAGCTTCCAGATTGGAGCGCATCCGGCGTTCAATTATCCCGGTTTTGTGGCCTCGGACGATGTTCACGGATATTTTCAGATGGGGTTTGCTCCGCTCACCGCTCAGGTGATAGGCCATAAAGGGTGCGTAAGCACCGAGAGAGTGGGTGTGGAGATGGATGCCGAGGTGATGCTTCCGCTCACCGGCCATACCTTTGAGCGCGATGCCATAATCCTTGCCGACAGGCAAGTGCGGAGGGTGTCAATGCTCACAAAGGAGCGCACCCCTTATCTCACGCTGCTGTTCGATGCTCCGGTTGTGGGGTTGTGGTCGCCGAAGGCGGATGCTCCGTTTGTGTGCATAGAGCCGTGGTGGGGGCGCGCCGACAGCGAGGGGTTTGAAGGTGATTTTGCCAACAGGGAGTGGGTGAACAAGCTTGCTCCGGGCCACACCTTCGAGGCTTCCTATACCATTATTGTGGATGATTTGTAATCCGGAATTCAGATGTGGAGCAGGTCGCGCATGAGGTCGAGGGTGGCTTTGATGTCATCATCGGAAGCCTCGCAGGCGATTTCCGGGTTGCCGGGAGAGTGGAGTAGAGTGAATTGTATATGGTCGGCGTCAATGTTCTTTTTGTCGTGGCGCATAAGCTCAATCAGCTCATTGTAGTGGTTGCACCGCAATGCGGGAGTGCCGTAGTTGCGCTCCACATACCGGGCCACACGCCGAAGGAGGGCGGAGTCGAATTTGAACCTCAAATGGCTAAGCACGAGGGCGCACACTAATCCCCAGGCCACAGCGTAGCCGTGTGGCACCGGGGTGCCTGACTTGAGGTGCCACGACTCAAATGCGTGGCCAAATGTGTGTCCGAGGTTCAACGCTTTGCGCAATCCTTGTTCGTGGGGGTCTATGGCCACTATGCGCTGCTTCACTTTGACGCTTCGCTCCAGCAGCTCAAGCATCTGCAACTGCGAGAGAGTGGCGGGATCCTGCTCGAGCAGCGCGAGAGTGTCATCAATACCTTGGAGCAGTGCGTGCTTTATCATCTCAGCATATCCCGACAGCAGTTCCTGCCTTGGCAGGGTGCCGAAAAATGCGGGGGATATTATTACCGATTCCGCTTCGGCAAACACTCCTATCTCATTTTTGAACTGGTGGAAATTGATGCCGGTTTTACCTCCCACAGCAGCATCCACCGCACCTAACACTGTGGTGGGAAGGTTGATCCATTTCATGCCGCGCTTGAAAGTGGCTGCGGCAAACGCCCCCATGTCGGTTACCATGCCGCCGCCAATGTTAATCATCAGGGAATGGCGGGTGGCTCCGTTGCGCTGCAGATATTCCCATATGGCACTAAGGTGTGGCAGGGTTTTGTTGTCGTCCCCTGCGGGGGTGACTATGAGAGTAGCATCGGTCAGCGCGTGGCATTCCTCACGCAGCTGCGGATAAACAAGCTCAGCGGTGTTGGAGTCGCACAGCGCGAATATGCCGCCTTTGGGCTGCATGAGAGTGATCTGTCGTTGCAGTTCCGAGGCGGGAGATAGGGTAAAAGATATGGTTTGCATCAGTTGAGATTGCGCGAAGTGGTGATCAAAGCGTAGATAAGTACGGGGAAATTATCGGCCAGTTCCTGCATGGAGTCGAATACGAGAGCGGCGCCTGCCTGCTCGAGCTCGCGGCGCGGAATCGGTCCGGTGGTGATGCCGATGGTGAAAGCTCCGGCCGCGTCTCCGGCCTGCACCCCGAGCGGAGCGTTCTCAATCACCACACTTTGCCAGGGGAGTACACCTGCCAGTTTCATAGCCATTTGGTACGGTTCGGGATGAGGCTTGCCGTGGTTCACATCGCGTGCTGTAATCATTGTGGCCGGGGTGAATGCTCCGGGGAAGTCGTGGTTGAGGCGGTCGATCAGTGAGCGTTGTCCCGAGCCTGTGACGAGAATACGCTGCATCTCAATCTGCTGCATGAATTGCAGCAGTTGTTCAGCGCCGGGCATTTTTATTATCTCGGCAATCTGCTGAAACAGCTCTGTTTTGCGATGGTATAACCGCTTGATTTCTTCCTCGGTGGCCGGATGTCCGTAGGTGCGGTCAAAGAGCAGGTTGATGGTGGATGCTCCGGTTCGCCCTTCGTAGAGGTAGAATTCATCCTCCCGGTTGGGAATCCCGGCCTCGTTGCACATCAGGTGCCATGCGCGGGAGTGGAAGCGCATGCTGTCGTAGAGAGTGCCGTCCATGTCGATGAGGGCGGCTTTTGGCTCCACGGTCATATAGTTGTGGCGTTGGAGAAAGGATTGTATCTCTTGAGTAAACATCAGTGTTTGGATTTTTTGGATTTTTTGTCGGGAGTAGCCACGGAATCAGGCATCACGAACTGTTCGGGGGCATCAATAAGCCCCTGACGGATGAACGCCACCGAGTCGGCATGGGTCATGGTTTCCTCCTCGCCGGAGATTGTGGGGATGGCGGCGGAGCTGTTGACTCTGATATTGCTGCGTCCGCGCCGCTTGATGCCGGCCTTGAAGGCGCGGGAAATTTCGTTGACAAGGTTGATACGCAGAGTATCGGTCACCTGTCGTGTGGAGGCCACGGACTTTTCGTTCAGCCGGGCTTTGCCAAGCCTGATCTTCATGTTGTCGGGCGTGCCCTTGATGTTTATGCCGAATTTGAACGGTAGCGGCGATTTGAGCACCGCCACATGATAGTCGAGGTTTAATCCCATATCGTTGCCGCCCACCACGCCGAGCTTGTAGCGGTCGATATTGAAGATGAAGGGGAAGAGGTTGAGACGGGAATCCTTTACCATCATCTCCACGGTCATGTGGTCCACCATGTTGTGCTTCTTGTCCTTGAACATCAGCCATTTCCCGAGGGTACGGAAAGTGTCGTTGTCCATCAGCACAAGGCTGTCGCCGGAGAGCTTGAGGGCGAGATCGACAGAGGCGAGGTCGAAGTTGAGCATCGAGTCGAGGCGTGTGCTCAAGGCGAGATCGGCGTCCACCACACCGTCCACCGATTTGAGCAGCGGCATGATGGTGTCGATGCCACCGACCATATTCAGCACATCGCCAATCTGTAGGCGCTTGATGTTGATGCCGGTGGCGAAGCTGAGGCTGTCGATGGATGGTGCCGAGTAGAGCGCCGACATCGAGAGTGAGCCGATGGCAGTGCGGGCGCTCAGCGGTGAGATGCTGATAGCCCCGTCGTACACATCCACTGCGCCGCGGCATTGATGGAGTGTGAGGTCGCCATACAGCACATTGGCAGCTCTGAGTCTGAGGTTGGCCTGGATATTTGCCGGCACAACAAGGGCGGCGCGTTGGTCAGGTGCAGCCACATTCTCAATGGATTGCTGCACGGCGTCATCGTTATCGCTGTTGGAGATTGTGACGGTGCCTTTGGTGAGTTTGTCGGCGAAAGCCGCTCCGGCCAGAATGGCATCGGTAAGCTGGTTGATGTTGATGGTGTCGCTGTTCATGCTGAACTCCAGGGTGATGGGAGTGCCGCGCCGTGAAGTGATGGCTCTGGAGATATTGTTGAGCTTGCCGTTGAGGGTAAAGTCGCTCTCACCGCAGTCGATGCGGGTGTCGGACAGAGTGATGCTGTCGGTGTTGAAAGTCATGTCAAGGTTGCTCAGGCGGTTGCGCAGCGGCAGGAACGGGGTCAGCAATCTTCCGCGACTGGCTTTCAGCGACCCTTCGAGCTGCCATTGGCGCAGTGCCTGACGCAGTTTGCCGTCCACACCGAAGTCGATATTCTCGCGGTTAAGGTCGCTTGACGGCTCAGCGGCGCGTCTGGGGCTGGCAAGAGCCAGGATGCTGTCGGGAGCAAGGTCGGGATACAGTGCAGCCACAGAGTCGTAGCGGGCTTGCATCTTCGGGCTCAGCCGGCGGAGCTTGCGCGGGTGGAGCTGCATGGCCACCGATGCTTCGCGGAGGGTGACACGGTTGAGAGCGTCGGCATACCGGATGCGGTCGGCGGCAATGCCGAGGCCGAGCAGAGGAGCCCGGGAATCGCTGTTGTAGCGTCGAAGCGAGGCGTTGACGGAGGCGTTGCGTATGCGGATGTTTATGGTGTCGGAGTCGCTGCGTAAGGAGAGCAGTTCAGCCTTGATTGAGCCGCCGATGGGGTTGATTTGCGAAGTGTCCACCGAAGAGGCCACATTGCGTGTGCCGATTCCGGCTTTCAGTCCGCGGCCTGAGAGGGCGATTCCTTGCGATGCCATCCATACGGTGTCGATTTGCAAAGAGGCGGTGAGCAGCGAGTCCACCTTGTGGCCGTTGAACTCGAATCCGGAGCGTGAGCCGAGGTCGAACGAGGCTTTGTGGAGCGTGGCCTGCAGGTCGTTGACAGTGTCGGAGAGTTGGAAATCAGTGAGAGTGAGATGTCCGTTGATATTGACTTTGTGGAAATTTTTGGCGTTTAGCCAGTTTTTGCGCAGTTTGAAGTCGGCCTCGCCCATCAGCAATCCCTGCATCCTCATGCCGAGTTTGCGCCAAAGGATGTCCGGGAGTCGGGTGAGTGACACACCTCCTTTGAATTCGCCCGACACAGAGGGGTTGGATATGGGGTTGGTCACCTTGCCGCTGACGGAGAACCCCATTGAGCGGGCCACGGCGGTGAATTTTTTGATGTCGATGGTGGATTTGTCAAGATTGTCACCGTTGACCATCGCCTCAATGTGTGCGTTGATGCGGTTGAGATGGAGTTTGTCGTAAGACAGAGAGCCGTCGGGAACGGCGATTTCCACCTTTAGCCATGGTAGTTTGTCGGTGCTGACAGTGTAGGGTTGCAGAAGCTGCAGTTTGAGTCCAAGCTCGAGGTCGGTGGAGAGTTTGGCGAGCTCGCCTCGCATGGTGCGTGGCACGATGTCGATGGCATCGGCAATGCGCAGGTGTGGAGCGTTCACCTCCAGTGTGTGCACTTTCAGCGAGTCGGAGGCATCGATGTTGGCCGACAGCTCGATGGCGAGGTTGCCGGCGCGGATGTTAAAGCGGTCAAGCTTGAGAGCCATGGGGTTGACAAACGGGTCCCAGGTGAGGGCACCGTTCATGCCCAAATACAGGCTGTCCACCGGGAAGGCTGGTATGCGGCTGTCGGCGTGACTGCTGAAATCGAGTGCGTAGGTGGGTTCATCGGAGCTTATAATCGATGAGTGGTGGATGGTGAGGGCGACATCGAGCGAATCGGCGGCATTGAAATAGCGGATGGGGAAGTTGCCGAGAATCTCGAATTTGTTGATGGAGATGGCGGGCATCGGCATAGAGCCGGAAGATGGCTCCTCCTCGGGTTGAGTGGGCACGATATTGTAGTTGGTGCGCACCGAGTCGAGGGCCACGAGGTTGACCTGCGGGCGGCAGAGCTGCACATTGTAGAGCGACAGCTTGTTCTTGAGGAGGTTGAGGAGATGTATGCCACCCTCGAAATGGTCCATTGCCAGCAGGGTGTCGGCATCAGCGGGGAGCGTTTGTCGCTCCTGCGGCGACAGCTGTCCGAGTGAACGGCTCACGACAACGAGCGAGTCCACCTCCACCGTCAGTTTGGGCCAGGAACTCCAATAGGTTAGCTCAACCCGCGAGGCGGTGACATCGGCATCGAGGTAGGACGAAGCTGTTTTCTCCACCAGCGGAGTGAGCCGCGGCGGGGTTAGAATCCATACAGCCAGAGTGGTTATGCCAATCAGGATAACGGCCACAGCGGCCGCGACACCCACAATCCAAAGGATGAGTTTCACCCACCAAGGGCGTCCTTTGAGCCGGGGTAGGGCGGAAGTATGAGAGGTGGTTTCAGTCATTTGAGTCAATATTGGATTTTAGAGAGCCATGGCAGGACGCACCGTGACATGGTAGCACGGCTGCTTGCGTTCGTATTTCACCCAGCATTTGCCTTCCTGCCGCATGGCAAAGAGCACTTCGCCGAGCAGGTTTTTCAGGTCCTCGGCACTGCGTGCCGGCGAGGTAGCGTAGGCCATGAAGCGCGAATAGCTGATATCCACTGTGGTGGCCATCTGATGCACCGATGAGTCGATGGCATTGCGGTTGGCGCGCCTGAGTTTGCGCACTCCAGCGGGAGTGCGGAGCACACTTGTCACCTTGATGCGGTAGTCGCCTCCGCCGCGGGCCTGTAGCGAGTCGCGGAAGCGCCGTCCCACCTCGTGGAGCATAGCTGCGGCTTCGGGCACCAGATATGGGCTTGAATGGGTGAGCGGCTCCACATAGAAGTCCTCGCATGAGGTGATTTTCACCAGCTCCTTGCCCGGGAAAAAGTGGGACCGGGTGTCGGACAGCGGCGCGATGCCGGATTTTTCGGCATCGGCCCAGTGGATATAGTTGCTGTCGTTGAACACTTTAGCAAGCGGTCCTACGCTGTGGATGCGGATTTTCTCCGTAGGCTCGGGCATGTCGGGCAGCGGGTGGTTGTAGGGGGCGGCGGAGTCTTCCTCCAGCCATGCGAGCGGGTCATCGCTTTGGTGGCTGTTGGCGGCTCCGGAGCATCCGGCGGCTATTGAAGCGGTCAGGAGTATGATGGTTGTCGGGAAAATACATTTCATAATTCAGCGTAAAGGTAGCCATAATGTGCGAAATCTGCAATTTATTGTGTATGCTGATGATTGTGAGTATATTTGCAACAGTCATTAATTCCATGTTGATGCCCATGAAAAAAACATACCGAATCCTTGCCGTGGCCGTTGCTCTGATATGCGCCGTGGCGGTGCGTGCAAATAGTGCCGCAGAGTTTGTGAAAGGTGAACTTTACACCATTGCGCCGTTGGAAGTGGCGGGTGGCGTGGAAGAGAATGTGTGGGCCATCAGCGAGCTCAGCGGCTCGTGGCGCATAATCAATCCGTTCGCCCGGATGGCCCTGCGCGCCAACGGATCTTCTTTGGAGCTCGGTGAGCCCAACGGTTCTGACGAGTCGCAGCTGTGGAAGATTACCCCGGCAGGCAACAACAGTTATCATATCAGTCCGGCCAACGACCCTTCGCTGGCGTGGAACAGCAGCGGCACCGGACTGGTGGCGAAGCCGATGGGAGGTTTGATAACCATAAAACTGTCGGATGTGAAAGTACCAGGCAACAATGCCGACATGGTGGAGGCGGAGATGTATGCGGAGAACAATCCGGTGTGGGAAAACGAGCAGGTGTTCGGCATCAACAAGTTGCCCGGGCATGCCACATTCACTCCCTACGCCGACGAGGCCGAGATGCTGGCTGACACGGCCATGCTCGCCACGCCATGGCTCACACCGAAAAGCTCGAGGGTGATGAGCCTCAACGGCGAGTGGCGCTTCCATCTTGTGCCGGAGCCGTCGCAGCGACCGATTGACTTCATGCAGCCCGGATTTGACGCCTCGGGGTGGGACACCATCCCGGTGCCGTCCAACTGGGAGATGCAAGGGTATGACACCCCGATATATTGCAATGTGGAGTATCCCCACTCCAACACCCCGCCGATCATCCGCGCTCGTGCCGGGTTCAACGACAATGGGGCCAACTACGGCATCAACCCAGTGGGGTCGTACCTGCGCGAGTTCAGTGTGCCGGAGGATTGGTTATCGAGGCGCACGCTGCTGCAGTTCAACGGCATCTATTCGGCAGCCAATGTCTGGGTCAACGGCGAGTACGTGGGCTACACGCAGGGGGCCAACAATGTGGCCGAGTTCAATATCACGCCGATGCTCAGGTCCGGGCGCAACAGTGTGGCTGTGGAGGTGTTCAGGTGGAGCGACGGGTCGTATCTGGAGTGTCAGGATATGTTCAGGATGAGTGGAATATTCCGAGATGTGAACCTTCTGAGCCTTCCCCACAGCGGGATAGAGGATATTTATGTGACCACCGCTCTGAACGAGGATATGACCGGAGCGCGGGTGAAAATTGACACCCGGATAATCTCTGATGTGGCCAAAGAGGCTCATTATAAGTTCTATTCACCCGCCGGAGAGCTTTTGTATTCGGGGACGGATTCAGTGATAGAGGTGGCCGAACCGCAATTGTGGAGTGCCGAGAATCCGGCTCTGTATCGCCTTGATGTGGTGCAGATGTCGGGCGGAGCGGAGGAGATGGCGCTGAGTGTGCCTGTGGGAATCCGTAAGGTGGAGATTAAAGGGTCGCTGCTGTATGTCAACGGCAAACGCGTGTGGCTCAAGGGGGTCAACCGCCATGACACATCGCCGGTGAACGGCAGAGCGGTGACCACCGAGGAGATGCTGCAGGATGTGGTGATGATGAAGCGGAGCAATGTCAACACATTGCGCACCAGCCACTATCCTGTACATTCGCGGATGATGGCTATGTGCGACTACTATGGATTGTATGTGTGTGATGAGGCCGACCTCGAGGACCATGCCAACCAGAGCATCAGCGGTATGGAGAGCTGGGTGCCGGCTTTTGTGGACCGTTTGAACCGTATGGTGCTCCGCGACCGCAACCATCCGTCGGTGATAATCTGGAGCCTCGGCAACGAGTGCGGCAACGGCAGCAATTTCGCCCGGTGCTATGAAGAGGCGAAACGGCTCGACCCCACCCGCCCGGTGCATTACGAAGGGACCCGCTTCGATAAAGATTACGGCGGCAACGCATATTCCGATTTCTACAGCAAGATGTACCCCGGCCAGGGGTGGATGCACCGCACTACTTCCAATCTCGACAAGCCGATGTTTCTGTGCGAATATGCCCATGCGATGGGGAATGCGATGGGCAATTTCAAGGAGTACTGGGATGTGATCGAGCAGTCCAACTCCACCATCGGCGGATGCGTGTGGGATTGGGTGGACCAGGCCATCTATGACCCCAAACTGATGAAAAAAGGGGAATACCGCCTCACCACCGGCTACGACTATCCCGGGCCGCATCAGGGAAATTTCTGCTCCAACGGCATTTTGACAGCCACCCGTGAGCCGAGTGCCAAGCTGGCCGAGGTGAAGGCGGTGTACTCGCCGGTGAAAATCGACAGTGTGGCTGTTGACAAGTCGCTCAGCAAGGCCACGGTGTATCTGCGCAATGGGTATAGCTTCACCAATATGTCGGGGATGACCGTGCGGTCGGAGCTGCTATGTGATGGCGTTGGAATCAACACCTTCAAGAAGTTGCTCGGCGATGTGGCTCCCGGCGTGTCTGCCGCAATGGAGCTGGAGCTGCCGGCCGAGCTGGCCGTGAAAGCCGCATCGGGCAAGGAATTGCTGCTCAATGTGTCAGTGGAGCAGAGCATGGCCACCCCCTATGCTGATGCGGGGCATAAGGTGGTGACCCGCCAGTTTGCTCTCACACCGCCGCCGCACCTGCAAGCGAAGAGGGATAGAACAGGGAGCGTGATGGCGAAGGAAGATAACAACAGCTTGATAATCCATGCCCGTAATCAAAAAACGAGGGCGGAGTTTGACAAGAAAACCGGGGAGCTGAAATCGCTCGAGATTGGTGGAGTCAAGGTGATAGAGCCGGGCCACGGACCGGTGTATTCCAACCACCGGTGGATTGAGAACGACAGGTTTGCCGACACCTCTAATAGTGTGTATCCGGTGGGAACGGTTCAATATGCTCGAAATACCAAAGGAGAGGTGACGGTGCGTACCCATAGAGGAGGGGATTTGTGCGACACCGATATTGAATATACATTCTATTGCGACGGTGTGGTGGATATGGATGTGCGGTTCAATCCCAAGCGGTCCGACCTGCGCCGGGTAGGTCTTGAGATGGGGCTTAATCCCGAGCTGCACCGAGTGGTGTACTATGCGCTGGGCCCGTGGGAGAACGCCACCGACCGCCGCGATGGCGTGACTGCCGGACTCTACTCGACCGATGTGGATTCGATGGGCGAGAATTATATGAAGCCGCAAACCACCGGCGAGCGTCAGGAGTTGCGCAAGGTGCAGTTCAGCAATCCCAAAACCCGGGAGAGTGTGCTGATAGAGGCTGAAGGGTTGCCGTCGTTCTCCGCGCTGCGCCACACCGATGCCGACCTGATGAACGCCAACCACCAATGGGAGCTGAGTCCGCGCCCCTACACAGTGGTGCATATCGATGCAGCCACCCGTGGCGTTGGCAATGCGAGCTGCGGGCGCGATGTGGACACCATGCCGCGCTATTGTGTGCCGGAAACGCCGATGGGTTATAAGCTGCGGATTTCCGGTGCCCGGCAGGATTACACCTGTATCTTAAGGCTCTGAGCCGACAGTTTCTGATACAGGTCAAGGGCATACACATCGGTCATACCCGAGATATGGTCCACAGCCGCCTGTATTTTGCCGTAGAGTGTGGGGGCATTGACCTCGTACTGCTGCGGTACACGGCTCAGTAGCAGACGCGAATAGTTGAGATGGGGATAGAGAATGGCGTGGATGAGTTTGTCAAGCAGGAAAGTGATGATACTCGTACCGGCCAGCTCGATATCCACCACATCGGGAGCACGGTAGATCTTGTCCCATGACAAGGTGTTGCATCGCTCATACCCTTCCCGCTCCAATGGCGGGATACTGCTGATGAGGGTGCCAGGAAATTCGCCGCGGAGAATCTCCTCTTCATGTTTGAGGAATGTTTCGGCGCAGCATTGCACCAGGGTTCCTATCACGCATGAGCGCAGATACCCGATTTTTTCGTTGTGGTCGGCCACATACCCCATGGCCCGCTGCATCTTGTCCACGCGCTCCGGCGGGAAAAATCCGAGCAGAGTGGTGATGACGGTGTTAGTGTCTATGAGGCCGAGTTTATGGGCATCCTCGATGTCCATCACTTCATAGCATATATCGTCGGCGGCCTCCACCAGATACACCAGCGGATGGCGGGCATAGCGCACCTCTCCATTGGGGCCGGACTGGTTCAGCATTCCCAGCTCGGTGGCCACCTTGATGAAGCTGTCGCGCTCGGATGTGAAGAATCCGAATTTCGGCTTGTCCACAGCAAGGGTGCTCTCGTAGGGGTATTTGACAATCGAGGCCAACATGCTGTAGGTCATGGCGAATCCGCCGGGACGCCTTCCGGCAAATTGATGGGTGAGCAGGCGGAACGCATTGGCATTTCCCTCGAATCGTGTAAGGTCGGCCCACTGCTGCGGGGTGAGGAGCGACTGCAATGAGGAGCCGGCGCCCTCGCTGAAAAATGTGGCGATTGATTTTTCGCCCGAATGTCCGAATGGAGGGTTGCCGAGGTCGTGGGCCAGGCATCCGGCGGCCACAATCTCGCCGAGGGCGTCAAGCTTGTCCACCCACGGCTCTCCGGCATATTTGCTCTTGAGCCGCAGGGCCACCTCGGTGGCGAGCGAACGGCCAACGCATGATACCTCAATGCTGTGGGTCAGTCTGTTGTGAACGAAGATGCTGCCCGGCAGAGGGAACACCTGCGTTTTGTTTTGCAGCCGGCGGAAAGGGGATGAGAACACCAGCCTGTCATAGTCGCGCTGAAAATCGCTCCGGATGCCGGGTTTGTTGTCGTGGAACTCTTCAAGACCGAAACGCTTGTCGCAAATCAGCTTGTCCCAGTGCATTTGTGTGGTGGAATGTGTCATGGTGCAAAAGTAACAAAAAAAGAGATGTCGTGAGACATCTCTTTCCCTTAAAACCTTTATCTTAATCTAATACTATGAAAAACACACATGCAAATGTAAACACATTTTTTTGAAAATCATGGTAGTTATGATTTGTTTTAACATAATTTTAATGAATTGTTTGCTTAACTCCATGATTTTATCTACCAATCGGATGATGAGGGGAGTTTCTGTAATTCCTATGATTCGTATAATTCCGATAATTCCTATAAATTTATTACTTTTGCAACGCATAAATGAAAAGTTGAATGAACGGTATTGACATATTGATTTATGTGGTGCTCGTGGCCGCTGCCATTCTGGGGTATTCCCGGGGATTTGTGCGGCAGGCGGGGGCTATCGGTGCCGTGGTGCTGGCCGTGGTGGCTGCCCGTATGTTCGGGCCCTGGGCCACGGAGCATTTCTTTGCCGGGAGTGTTGAGCCCGAAGGGTCGTCAATGACCGGTTATGGCGCCAATATGGCCGGATATGTGATAGTGTTCGCCGTGACATGGATTGCAGTGTGGCTGGTGTCGCGACTGCTCCACGGCGCATTGAAAACCATCTGTCTCGGGTGGCTCAACTCGTTGGCCGGTGCGGCGTTCTCGGTGCTTGAGTGGGCACTTGGCCTGAGTCTTGCCCTGAATGTGTGGCACCTCATGTCGCCATCATGGGAGCCCGCCACCTCCACCGCCGCATGGGTGATGGAGCTGATGCCATGGCTCACAGGCGCGTTGTCGGCAAGCTAACTTTTTATGTGCGGAAGTTGTTGATGTAAATGCAGAAAAGTATGCAGAACATGAATGAAGATATTAACGATAAGGAGAACAACGATAAAAGGCGTGACCCGGAAAAAACTCCGGAGGGTGACAGCAATCTGATTGAAGATGTGACCTCCGGCGAGTACAAATACGGGTTTACCACCGATATTGACACCGACATCATTCCGAGAGGTCTCAACGAGGATGTGGTGCGGTTCATCTCGGCCAAGAAGGGCGAACCGGAATGGCTGCTGGAGTTCAGGCTCAAGGCTTTTCGCCACTGGCTCACCCTTACTCCTCCGAAATGGGCGCATCTAGATATTCCCGAGATTGATTTCCAGGCCATAAGCTACTATGCCGCGCCCAAGGTGAAGGAGAATCCCAAGAGCCTTGACGATGTGGACCCCGAGCTGCTTGACACCTTCAGCAAGCTCGGCATATCGCTCGACGAGCAGAAAAAGCTCACCGGAGTGGCTGTGGATGCGGTGATGGACTCTGTGAGTGTTAAGACCACCCATCGCGACAAACTTGCAGAGCTGGGAGTGATATTCTGCTCCATCTCCGAGGCGGTGAAAGATTACCCCGAGCTTGTGAGGAAATATCTGGGCAAGGTGGTGCCTTATACCGACAATTTCTATGCGGCGCTCAACTCGGCGGTGTTCTCCGACGGATCGTTTGTATATATCCCCAAAGGGGTGCGCTGCCCGATGGAGCTCAGCACCTATTTCCGTATCAATGCCGCCGGCACCGGACAGTTTGAGCGTACGCTCATTGTGGCCGATGACGATGCATACGTGAGCTATCTCGAGGGTTGCACCGCGCCTATGCGTGATGAAAATCAGCTCCATGCCGCCATTGTGGAGATAATAGTGGAGGACAGGGCCGAAGTGAAATATTCCACCGTGCAGAACTGGTATGCCGGTGACAAGCAGGGCCGCGGCGGCGTGTATAATTTCGTGACCAAGCGCGGGCTCTGCCGCGGCGATTTCTCCAAACTGTCGTGGACGCAGGTGGAAACAGGCTCCGCCATCACCTGGAAATATCCAAGCTGTGTGCTCAGCGGCGACGGTTCCGTGGGCGAGTTCTACTCCGTGGCTGTCACCAACAACTACCAGCAGGCCGACACCGGCACCAAGATGATTCATCTTGGACGCAACACCCGGAGTACCATTGTGTCCAAAGGTATATCGGCCGGGCACAGCCAGAACTCCTACCGGGGACTTGTCAAGGTGGCTCCGAAGGCGGACGGCTGCCGCAACTACACCCAGTGCGACAGTTTGCTCCTGAGCTCCACTTGCGGTGCCCACACATTCCCATATATAGATGTGCTCAACGACACCGCCGTGGTGGAGCATGAGGCCACAACCTCCAAAATATCGGAGGACCAGATATTCTACTGCAATCAGCGCGGCATCCCCACCGAGGAGGCCGTGGGGCTGATAGTCAACGGCTATGCCAAGGAGGTGATGAACAAACTTCCGATGGAGTTTGCCGTGGAAGCGCAGAAATTGCTCCAGATCACCCTTGAAGGTTCGGTGGGATAACAATTTGTCATTACAATAATCAGCATCAAAAGATGAGCGAAATAGTTCTGAAAGTCACAGACCTCCGCGCCGGAATTGAAGGCAAGGAGATACTCAAAGGAATCAACCTCACAGTGCGCCCCGGCGAGGTTCATGCCATAATGGGGCCTAACGGTTCGGGCAAGAGCACCTTAAGCGAGGTGCTTGCCGGCAACCCCGCCTTCACTGTCAATGGCGGCTATGTGGATTTTCACGGCAAGGATCTGCTGGCATTGTCGCCCGAGGACCGCAGCCATGAAGGGCTGTTCCTGTCGTTCCAGTATCCGGTGGAGATTCCGGGTGTGTCGATGGTCAACTTCATGCGTGCCGCCCTCAATGCAAAACGCAAATATTTCAATGAGGAGCCGTTGAGCGCCACCGAGTTCCTGAAACTGATGCGCCAGAAACGCGCTGTGGTGGAGCTTGACAACAAGCTGGCTTCGCGTGCGGTGAACGAAGGCTTTTCCGGCGGCGAGAAGAAGCGCAACGAGATATTCCAGATGGCTGTTCTCGAACCACGCCTGTCAATCCTTGATGAAACCGACTCCGGTCTTGACATCGATGCGCTGCGCATTGTGGCCGGCGGTGTCAACAAGCTGCGCACCGAGCGCAATGCCACCATTGTCATCACCCACTATCAGCGGTTGCTTGACTATATCAAACCCGACTTCGTGCATGTGCTCTACAAGGGCAGGATTGTGCGCACCGGAGGCCCCGAGCTCGCTCTCGAACTCGAGGAGCGCGGCTACGATTGGATTAAGGCGGAAATTGACTGAAAGGGATGAGTATGGCCGACAACAGTTTGAAACAATATACAGAGCTGTATCTGGAGCATAAGCAGCAGGTGGACGCCAACTCGGCTCCGGTGCTCAACGCTCTGCGCCCCAAGGCTCTCGAGGTGCTGACAGGTGCCTCGCTGCCCCACACCGACGCCGAGGGGTATGAACGGACCTCCATTGCCGAGATGTTCGCTCCCGACTATGGTGTCAATATCATGCGTATGAACCTGCCGGTGGATGTGGCAGCCTCGTTCCGGTGCGATGTGCCCAACCTGAGCACACTGCTCGGAGTGGTGGTGAACGATTCGTTCCACCCCACCGCCACTCTTGACCAACGGTTGCCGGAGGGTGTGATTTTCGGGTCGCTGTGCAAGAATGCCGCCCTGCATCCCGAGCTTGTGAAGCGCTATTACGGGTCGTTGGCACCGCTAACCAATGTGTCGGTGGCCCTTAACAGCCTGCTGTGTCAGGATGGAGTGTTTCTGTATGTGCCCAAAGGGGTGAAGCTTGAGAAGCCGCTCCAGCTGGTCAACATATTCTCGTCGCCCACGCCTCTGGCTGCTTTCCGCCGTGTGCTGGTGGTGCTGGAGGATGACGCCGAGGCGCGTCTTCTGGTGTGCGACCATGTGCAGGACAACGACCAAAGCTATCTCGCATCGCAGGTGGTGGAGGTGGTGATGGGCCGCAACTCGGTGTTTGACTTCTACGACATCGAGGATTCATCGGCCACTACCCGGCGCCACAGCATGCTCTACGCATCGCAGCCCGATGGCAGCAATCTGCTGGTCAACGGTATGACACTGCAGTGTGGCTCCACTCGCAATGAATACAATATCATGCTCCCCGGCTCACATACCGAAACATTGCTTGCCGGCATGGCAATTGCTTCCGGCGGGCAGCATGTGGACAATAATTCCACCGTGACCCATATCGGCAATTCTGGCCACAGCACCCAGCTGTTCAAGTATGTGGTGGATGATGTGGCTTCGGGTGCGTTCGAAGGGAGCATTCTCGTGACTCCCGGTGCGCAGTTCACCGAAGCGTATCAGAGCAACCGCAACCTGCTCGCATCCACCGGTGCCAAGATGCACACCAAGCCGCAGCTCGAGATCTACAATGACGATGTGAAATGCAGCCACGGAGCCACCACCGGTCAGCTTGACAGCGAGGCGCTGTTCTACATGCGCTCGCGTGGTATTCCGGAGCACGAAGCGAGGGTGATGCTGATGCAGGCGTTCATGACCGATGTGATTGACACCGTGCGCATCCCCGGATTGAGGGAGCGGCTGCAGTACCTTGTGGACAAGCGGTTTCAGGGCGGTCTGCGCCAGTGCGGGTCGTGCGGGTCGGCTTGCCATGATTCCAAAACCCCACAGCAATGAGCATCACCGACTGCCGGGCTGATTTCCCGATACTGAGCCGCAAGGTGCACGGCAAGGAGCTGGTGTATCTCGACAATGCCG